>NZ_LZLJ01000091.1 GCF_001668625.1 Mycobacterium sp. 1274756.6 | reverse complement strand
CGCAGCGACCTCAACGTCCCGCTGGACGCCGACGGCGCCATCACCGACCCGGGCCGCATCGCCGCGTCGGTGCCCACCCTGCAGGCGCTGGTGGACGCCGGCGCCAAGGTGGTGGTCGCCGCGCACCTGGGCCGGCCGCAGGGCGCCCCGGGCCCGAAGCTGTCCCTGGCGCCGGTCGCCGCGGCGCTGGCGGAACACCTGGGCCGGCACGTCCAGCTGGCCGGCGACGTCGTGGGCACCGACGCGGCGATGCGGCCCGGGTCGGTGATGGCGCCGTCGGCGTCCAGCGGGACGTTGAGGTCGCTGCGGACCAGCACCCCGCGACCCGAAACCCCTTCGGCGAGAAGGTCGTCGAGGGTCGGGATGCTCACAGCGATTTGCCGACCAGGGCGACCAGGTCGACCAGCCGGTTGGAGTAGCCCCACTCGTTGTCGTACCAGGACACCACCTTGGCCTGGTCGTCGATGACCTTGGTCAGGCCGGCGTCGTACAGCGAGGAGTGCGGGTCGGTGACGATGTCGGCGGAGACGATCGGCACGTCGTAGTACTTCAGCACGCCCTTGAGCGGGCCGTCGGCGGCCGCCTTGAACGCGGCGTTGATCTCCTCGACCGTGGCGGACTTGGCCAGGTGCGCGGTCAGGTCGGTGACCGAGCCGGTCGGGATCGGCACCCGCAGCGCGTAGCCGTCGAGCTTGCCCTTCAGCTCCGGCATCACCAGCCCGATCGCCTTGGCCGCGCCGGTGGAGGTCGGCACGATGTTGACCGCGGCGGCGCGGGCCCGGCGCAGGTCCGAGTGCGGGCCGTCCTGCAGGTTCTGGTCCTGGGTGTAGGCGTGGATGGTGGTCATCAGGCCCTTGACGATGCCGAACTCGTCGTGCAGCACCTTGGCCAGCGGGGCCAGGCAGTTGGTGGTGCAGGAGGCGTTGGAGATGATCTTCTGGCTGCCGTCGTAGTCGCCGTCGTTGACGCCGAGGCAGACGGTGATGTCCGGGTCGGTGGCCGGGGCGGAGATGATGACCTTCTTGGCGCCGGCGTCGAGGTGGCCCTGCGCCTTGTCCCGCTTGGTGAAGATGCCGGTGGATTCCACCACCACGTCCACGCCCAGGTCGCCCCAGGGCAGCGCGGCCGGGCCTTCCTTGACCTCCAGCGCCTTGATCTTGGTGGAGCCGACGACGATGGTGTCCTCGCCTTCCAGGCTGACCTCGTGCGGCAGCCGGCCCAGGATCGAGTCGAACTTGAGCAGGTGGGCCAGGGTGGCGTTGTCGGTGAGGTCGTTGACCGCCACGATCTCGACGTCGGGGCCGTTGCCCTGCGCCTGCTGCGCGTCCAACGCCCGGAAGAAGTTGCGCCCGATTCGACCGAAGCCGTTGATACCTACCCGGACCGTCACTGGTCTCTCCTCATTTCTGCCGAAGTCTTCTGCTGAAGTCTGTGGTGTGCTCCGCCGACCAGCCTAATGGGCGCCGGCCCGGTGCCGCCGTGCAGCCCTGCCACCTCGACCGGCGCTGCGCGGCCGGTGGCCGGTCAGGCGTCTTCGAGCAGGTCCGGGGTGACCGCGGATTCGGTGTCGGGGACGCCGTCCTGCTTGGCTTTGCGGTCGGCCATCGACAGCAGGCGCCGGATCCGCCCGGCCACCGCGTCTTTGGTCATCGGCGGGTCGGCCAGCCGGCCCAGCTCCTCCAGCGAGGCCTGCCGGTGCTCGACGCGCAGCTTGCCGGCCTCGGCCAGGTGGGCGGGCACGGTGTCGCCGAGGATCTCCAGGGCGCGTTCCACCCGGGCGGCGGCGGCGACCGCCGCGCGCGCCGAGCGGCGCAGGTTGGCGTCGTCGAAGTTGGCCAGCCGGTTGGCGGTGGCCCGCACCTCGCGGCGCATCCGGCGTTCTTCCCAGATCACCCGGGTGTCCTGCGCGCCCATCCGGGTCAACAGGGCTCCGATGGCCTCCCCGTCGCGCACCACCACCCGGTCGGCGCCGCGCACCTCGCGGGCCTTGGCGCTGACCCCCAGCCGGCGCGCCGCGCCCACCAGCGCCAGCGCGGCCTCCGGGCCGGGGCAGTTGACCTCCAGCGCGGAGGAGCGGCCCGGTTCGGTCAGCGAGCCGTGCGCCAAAAACGCGCCCCGCCAAGCGGCTTCGGAGTCGGTGACGCTGCCGCCGACCACCTGGGCGGGCAGTCCGCGCACCGGCCGGCCGCGCAGGTCCAGCAGCCCGGTCTGGCGGGCCAGCGCCTCCCCGTCGGTGGCGACCTGCAGCACGTAGCGGGTGCTCTTGCGGATGCCGGTGGCCGGCAGCACCCGCACGTTGGCGGTGTAGCCGTACAGGTCGAAGATGTCCTTGCGCAGCCGCCGGGCGATGCTGTCGAGGTCGAGTTCGGCCTCCACCACCACCCGGCCGTTGACGATGTGCAGGCCGCCGGCGAAGCGCAGCAGCGCGGCCACCTCGGCGCGCCGGGCGCTGACCGCGGTCACCGGTAGCCGACTCAGCTCCTCTTTGACCTGGGCCGTCATCGCCACCCGTCGTCACCTCCCGGACCCTCTGCACCGGCTCGCTGCCGTGAGTGCTCGACCCGCACCGGGGCGGTGGCTGCCGCCGAGCCGGCACCGCGCATCCGCACCGCGTCCAGCGCGGCGGCCAGCTTGCCCGGGTCATGTAAAGGTGTACCAGGTCGGGCCACATCGGCAAACTGGACCGCGGCATCCAGCAGGGTGGCGGCGCGCCGCAGCTGCTCGCGTTCGCGCTCGCCGGCCACCCCGGCCGCGTCGACGATCACGTCGTGGACGGTGAAGCCCGGCGCGTGCTGGGCCAGCACGTGCAGGTGCCGTTCGGTGGAGAACCCGGCGGTCTCCCCCGGCTCGGCCACCAGGTTGAGCACCAGGGCCCGGCGCGCCGCGGTCTCGCGCAGCGCCGCCGCCAGCTCCGGCACCAAGACGTGCGGGATCACGCTGGTGAACCAGGATCCCGGCCCCAGCACCACCAGGTCGGCGGCCATGATCGCGTCGACGGCCTGCCGGGTGGCCGGCGGGTTGCCCGGCTGCAGCCGCACCCGGCGCACCTTGCCCGGGGTGGTCGCGACCGCGACCTGCCCGCGGATCACCCGGAACATGCGCGGGTCGGCCTCCAAGCCGGCGACGTCGGCCTCGATCTGCAGCGCGATCGGGCACATCGGCAGCACCCGGCCCTTGACCCCGAGCACCCGGCCCAGCTCGTCGAGCGCGGCGACCGGGTCGTTGAGGACCTCGCTGAGCCCGGCGAGCATCAGGTTGCCGATCGGGTGGCCGGCCAGGGCGCCGCTGCCGCCGAACCGGTGCTGGATGATGGTGGCCCACAGCCGGCCCTGCGGACTGTCGGATGCCAGCGCCGCCAACGCCATTCGCAGATCACCCGGCGGCACGATGTCGATCTCGCTGCGCAGCCGGCCCGAGGAGCCGCCGTCGTCGGCGACGGTGACCACCGCGGTGACCCGCGGGGTGAGCCGGCGGGCCGCCGACAGGGTCGCGTAGAGACCGTGCCCGCCGCCGAGGGCGACGACGCTGAAGTCGCTGCCCTGCCTCATTCGCGGCCCAAATCCCGGTGCAGCACCCGCACCGACAGCGCGGTGTCGGGCTCGAGGCGCCGCGCCAACTCTTCGGCGATGGCCACACTGCGGTGTTTGCCGCCGGTGCAACCGATCGCGACCGTCATGTAGCGCTTCCCCTCCCGCCGGTAGCCGTCGACAACCAGCGACAGCAACTGATGGTACGTATCGAGGAAGCGGGTCGCACCGGGTTGACGCAGGACGTAGTCGCGGACCGCCGGGTCCTGTCCGGTGTGTGGGCGCAGTTCGTCCACCCAGTGCGGGTTGGGCAGAAACCGCACGTCCATCACCATGTCGGCGTCCATCGGCAGCCCGTATTTGAAGCCGAAGGACTCCAGGGTGACCGCGGTCTGGGCCGCCGCCTCGGTGC
Source organism: Mycobacterium sp. 1274756.6 (assembly GCF_001668625.1). Classification (GTDB taxonomy): domain Bacteria; phylum Actinomycetota; class Actinomycetes; order Mycobacteriales; family Mycobacteriaceae; genus Mycobacterium. The sequence continues at coordinate 114,314 of NZ_LZLJ01000091.1, read as the reverse complement.
CGAAGGCGCCCTCGATGGTCTCCCGCAGTTCCCGCACCGACATGGTGGAGGTGTCGACGACCAGGTCGGCGGCGGCGCGCACCGGTTCCAGCAGCCGCCGCTCGGCGGCGATGCCCTCGGTGAGCGTCTGCTGGCCCTGCAGCGGGTGGCTGCGCCGGTTGTGCTCGTAGCGGCGCACCAGCATGTCGTCGGAGGCGTCGAGGAACAGCACCCGCGGGGTGATGCCGCGGGTGGCCAGATCGGTGCGCACCCAGTCCAGGTCGCCGGTGAACCCGCGGGAGCGGACGTCCATCACCACCGCGAGCTCGGTGATGCGGGAGCCGGCCGCCAGGCCCAGATCGACCATGCGGGTGATCAATTCCGGCGGCAGGTTGTCGGCCACGTACCAGCCGAGGTCCTCCAGCACCTTGGCCGCGGTGCCGCGCCCGGCGCCGGACAAGCCGGTCACCAGCACCACGTCGATACCGGAAGCGGCTGCGGCGGTGGGGTTGTCGGCCGCGGTCATTGCGGTGTCCGTTCGTCGCTGAGCGCGGCCAGCACCGCCGCGGCGGTCACCGCGCCGATCCCCGGCACGGTGCTGATCTCCTCCACGGTGGCGGCGCGGATGGCCGCCACCGAACCGAAATGACTGACCAGGGCACGGCGGCGAGTCTCCCCCAGCCCGCGCACCGAGTCCAGCGCCGAGGCCGTCATCCGTTTCGAGCGTTTGCTGCGGTGGTAGGCGATGGCGAAGCGGTGCGCCTCGTCGCGCACCCGCTGCAGCAGGTAGAGGCCGTCGCTGCGCCGGGGCAGGATCACCGGGTCGGGTTCGGCGGGCACCCACACCTCCTCGAGCCGTTTGGCCAGCCCGATCACCGCCACGTCGCGGACCCCGAGCTCGTCGAGGGCCGCGGCGGCCGCGTTGACCTGCGGGGCGCCGCCGTCGACGACGAACAGGTTCGGCGGATAGGCGAAGCGCCGTGACTTGCCTTCCGGAGCAAGGGTTTCCTGCTCTTCGAGGTGGCGGGCGAAGCGGCGGCGGGTGACCTCGGCGATGGAGGCCACGTCGTCGGAGCGGCCGTCGCCGGCGGCGCCGCGGATCGCGAAGCGCCGGTAGTCCGAGCGGCGCGGCAGGCCGTCCTCGAACACCACCAGCGAGGCGACGACGTCGGTGCCCTGCACGTGGCTGACGTCGACGCATTCGATGCGCAGCGGCGCCTCGGCCAGGCCGAGCGCGTCCTGGATGCTCTGCAGCGCCGCGGAGCGGGCGGTGAAATCCCCGGCCCGGCGCAGCTTGTGCTGCTGCAGCGCTTCGACGGCGTTGCGCTGCACGGTGTCTGCCAGCGACTTCTTGTCACCGCGCTGCGGCACCCGCAGCACCACCTTCGACCCGCGCAGCCCCGACAGCCACTGCGCGACCTCCTCGGCGCCGGGCGGCAGGCAGGGCACCAGCACCTCCCGCGGCACCGGGTTGGCGGCTTCGTCGGCGGCCCCGTCGGCAGCCCCGTCGAGGGCGGCCTGGTCCCCGTAGAACTGGGTGAGGAACTGCTCGACCAACCGCTCGGATCCGGAATCGTCGGGGTCGCCGGACTTCTCGACGATCCAGCCGCGCTGGCCGCGGACCCGGCCGCCGCGCACATGGAAGACCTGGACGGCGGCCTCCAGCTCGTCCTCGGCGAACGCCATCACGTCGGCGTCGGTGCCGTCACCGAGCACCACCGCCTGCTTCTCCATGGCGCGGCGCAGCGCGGCGAGGTCGTCGCGCAGCCGGGCGGCCCGTTCGAAGTCGAGATCGGCGGCGGCGGCGGTCATCTGCTGTTCCAGGCTGCGCGCGAACCGGTCGGTCTTGCCGGACAGGAAATCACAGAAGTCGTCGACGATCCGGCGGTGCTCCTCGGCGCTGACCCGGTCCACGCACGGCGCGGCGCACTTGTCGATGTAGCCCAGCAGGCAGGGCCGGCCGATCTGCTGATGGCGCCGGAACACCCCGGCCGAGCAGGTGCGCGCCGGGAAGACCCGGGTCAGCAGGTCGAGGGTCTCCCGGATCGCCCAGGCGTGCGAGTACGGCCCGAAGTAGCGCACGCCCTTGCGCCGCGGCCCGCGGTAGACCATCAGCCGCGGGTATTCCTCGTTGAGCGTGACCGCGAGCACCGGGTAGGTCTTGTCGTCGCGGTAGCGGACGTTGAACCGCGGGTCGAACTCCTTGATCCAGTTGTATTCCAGTTGCAGCGCCTCGACTTCGGTGCTGACCACCGTCCACTCCACCTTGGCGGCGGTGGTCACCATCTGGCGGGTGCGCGGGTGCAGCCCGGCGACGTCGGCGAAGTAGGACGTCAACCGGCTGCGCAGGTTTTTCGCCTTGCCCACGTAGATGACCCGGCCGTGGGTGTCGAGGAAGCGGTAGACCCCCGGATCCACCGGGATGGAGCCGGGGGCCGGCCGGTAGGTCGCGGGGTCGGGCACGCTCCCAGGCTAGCGTTCGGCGGTCAGGGCGCGGCCGGGTCGGGCCGGTAGCGGGCCAGCAGGTCACGCACGGTGTCCATGGCGGCCACGGCCCGGTCGCCGTCGATGGCCTGGATCGCCATCAGCGGGATGTATTCGTCGTCGGGCAGTTCGATGCGGGCCCAGCGCGCGTCGGCGGGGAAGGTGACGTCGGCGACCGCGTTCCACGGCACCAGTTTGTCGCCGAAGATGTTGCGCACCGACAGGCCGGCGGCGCCCACCCGCAGCCGCGGCCGCCCGAACAGCAGCACGAACCCGGCGATGATCAACCCGATGGTGGCGACGGCCACCTGGTCGTAGGTGCGGAACAGCACCCCTGTGGAGCCGATGGTCAGCAGCAGGCTCACCGCGATGTGCGCCCCGGCGATGAGGATCGCCGCGGTGTAGACGAAGAACTTCACCCGGTGCGGCCGGATCTCGGCGTCCCAGTCGCCGTCGGCGGCCGTCACGGCGCGCGGCGCAGCGAGCGCAGGGTCAGCGCGGTGCTCAGGGCGGCCGCGGCGGCCTGCGCGCCCTTGTCCTCGGCGGAGTCGGGGAGGCCGGCCCGGTCCAGCGCCTGCCGTTCGGTCTCGGTGGTCAACACGCCGTTGGCCACCGGGACGGCGGCGTCCAGCGACACCCGGGTCAGGCCCTGGGTGACCGCGTCGCAGACGTAGTCGAAGTGCGGGGTCTCGCCGCGGATCACCACCCCGAGGGCGACGACCGCGTCGTGGGAGCGGGCCAGTTCCTGGGCGACCACCGGGATCTCGATGGCCCCGAGCACCCGGGCGACGGTCGGCTCGGCGATGCCCGCGTCGGTGGCCACCGTGCGCGCCCCGGCCAGCAGCGCGTCGCAGATGCGGGCGTGCCAGGTGCTGGCCACGATCGCCAGCCGCAGCCCGGACGCGTCGAGCGTCGGCAGCTCCGGCACGCCGGCACCACCGCTCACCGCGCGTCCCCCAGTTCGCCGGGCAGCCGCGGCTCGTCGTCGAGGCCGGTGAGTTCGTGGCCCATCCGGTCCCGTTTGGTGCGCAGATAGCGGATGTTCTCGGCGTTGGCGCGCACCGGCAGCGGCACCCGTTCGAGGATGTGCAGCCCGTAGCCGTCGAGGCCGACCCGCTTGGCGGGGTTGTTGGTCAGCAGCCGCATCGAGCGCACCCCGAGGTCGACCAGGATCTGGGCGCCGGTGCCGTAGTCGCGGGCGTCGGCGGGCAGGCCGAGTTTGAGGTTGGCGTCGACGGTGTCGTCGCCGGCGTCCTGCAGCTGATAGGCCTGCAGCTTGTGCATCAGGCCGATGCCGCGGCCCTCGTGGCCGCGCATGTAGAGCACCACGCCGCGGCCCTCCCGGGCCACCATCGCCAGCGCGGCGTCGAGCTGCGGGCCGCAGTCGCAGCGCTGCGAGCCGAACACGTCGCCGGTCAGGCATTCCGAGTGCACCCGCACCAGCACGTCGGTGCCGTCGTTGTGCGGTCCGGCGATCTCGCCGCGCACCAGCGCCACGTGTTCGACGTCCTCGTAGATGCTGGCGTAGCCGACCGCGCGGAACTCCCCGTAGCGGGTGGGGATGCGCGCCTCGGCGACCCGCTCGACGTGCTTTTCGTGTTTGCGGCGCCACTCGATGAGGTCGGCGATGGTGATCAAGGCGAGCCGGTGCTCGTCGGCGAAGATGCGCAGCTCGTCGGTCTGGGCCATCGCGCCCTCGTCCTTCTGGCTGACGATCTCGCAGATCGCGCCGGCGGGCTGCAGGCCGGCCATCCGGGCCAGGTCGACGGCGGCCTCGGTGTGGCCGGGGCGGCGCAGCACCCCGCCGTCCTTGGCGCGCAGCGGCACCACGTGGCCGGGCCGGGTGAAGTCGTCGGCGACGCTGGCCGGGTCACCCAGCAGCCGCATCGTGGTGGCCCGGTCCGACGCCGAGATGCCGGTGCCGATGTTGTGCTTGGCGTCGACGGTGACGGTGTAGGCGGTGCCGTGTTTGTCCTGGTTGACCGCGTACATCGGGAGCAGGCCGAGCCGGTCGCAGATGGCGCCGTCGAGCGGCACGCACAGGTAGCCGGAGGTGTAGCGGACCATGAACGCCACCAGTTCGGGGGTGGCCTTCTCCGCGGCGAAGATCAGGTCGCCTTCGTTCTCCCGGTCCTCGTCGTCGATGACCACGACGGGTTTCCCGGCGGCGATATCGGCAACCGCCCGTTCGACGGAGTCGAACCTCGTCATTGTCGCGTCGTCCCGTCCCGATCGAAGGTTACCGGCCGGTAGCGGCCGGTCGTGGTCTGTTCAGTATGGACCACCGGGTTGCGGCGGCTGCCCCGCGGGACGCCCCAGTAGCCGCTCCACATATTTGGCGACCACGTCGACCTCCAGGTTGACCGTGGCGCCCACCGCGGCGGCGCCCAGCGTGGTCACCGCCCGGGTGGTCGGGATCAGCGACACCTCGAACCAGTCCTCCCCCGCCGAGTCGCCCACCGCCGAGACGGTCAACGAGATGCCGTCGACGGTGATCGAGCCCTTCTCCACCACATAGCGGGCCAGCGCGGCGGGCAACCCGATGCGCACCACCTCCCAGTGCGGGGTCGGGGTGCGGACCAGGATCCGGCCGGTCCCGTCGACGTGGCCCTGCACGATGTGCCCGCCCAGGCGCCCGCCGACCGCCACGGCGCGTTCCAGGTTGACCGGGCTGCCCGCCCGCAGCCCGCCGAGGCTGGAGCGGCGCAGGGTCTCGGCCATCACGTCGGCGCTGAAGCGGCCATCCGCCCCCACCTCGGCGACGGTCAGGCACACCCCGTTGACCGCGATCGAGTCGCCGTGGCCGGCGTCGGCGGTGACCAACGGTCCGTGGATGGTCAGTCGGGCGGAGTCGGCGAGCTCCTCGCAGCCGACCACCTCGCCGAGTTCCTCGACAATTCCGGTGAACATCGTCCCAGGCTAGCCGCGTGCCGGGCGCCGGCCACCGGGCCGGCGGGCGGTGTTGGTGGCGCCGGTGTCCCCCGGCACCCTCTACCATTGCCCTCATGCTGAGACGCCGTCGCCTTCACACCAGCTTTCCCGCCGCTTTTCTGGCCACCGTCGCCCTGACCGCCGGGCTGATCGCCGGCTGTTCCTCCGCGAAGGACGCCGCCACCGACACCGCCGACCTGCCGGATGCGGCCACGCTGCTCGACCAGGCCCACACCACCACCGCCGCGCTGACCAGCGTGCACCTGGAGCTGTCGGTGGACGGTGAGATCGAGGCCCTGCCGATCAAAACCCTCAGCGGGGATCTGACCGCCACGCCGCAGACCGCGGCCAAGGGCAAAGCCAAGATCGTCGCCTTGGGCCAGGAGGTCGACGCCGACTTCGTCGTCCTCGACGGGATCCTCTACACCTCGATGTCCGGCAACCGCTGGTCGGACTGGGGCAAGGCCGCCGACATCTACGACCCGTCGCTGATCCTGGACCCCGACACCGGGCTGGCCAACGTGCTGGCCAACTTCACCGACGCCAAGGCCGAGAAGCGCGAGACGATCAACGGGGTCGACACGGTGCGGATCTCCGGTGAGGTCAGCGCCGACGCGGTGAACAAGCTGGCCCCGCCGCTGGATGTGAGCGCTCCGGTGCCGGCGACCGCCTGGATCCAGGCCGACGACCCGCATCAGCTGGTGCAGGCACAGCTGGAGCCCAGCAGCGGCAACACCGTGCAGATGACCCTGTCGGACTGGGACGCGCCGGTCACCGTTGAGAAACCGGCGGTGTGATGCGCACTAACCGCGGCATAGCGATCGGCGCTGGCAGCCTCGCTGTTCTGCTCGGTGCCCTCGACACCTATGTCGTGGTCACCATCATGCGCGACATCATGGCCCCGCCCCCGGCGGGCGTGGGCATCCCGATCAACAAGATCCAGCAGGTCACCCCGATCATCACCGGGTATCTGCTCGGTTATGTCGCGGCGATGCCGCTGTTGGGTCGCGCCTCCGACCGGTTCGGCCGCAAGCGGCTGCTGCAGAGCAGTTTGGCCGCGTTCGCGGTCGGCTCGGTGATCACCGCGCTCTCCACCGACCTGGCCACCCTGGTGGTCGGCCGGTCCATCCAGGGCGTGGCCTCCGGTGCGCTGCTGCCGGTCACCCTGGCGCTCGGCGCCGACCTGTGGGCCGAACGCAACCGCGCCGGGGTGCTGGGGGTGATCAGCGCCGGGCAGGAGCTGGGCAGTGTGCTCGGTCCGCTGTACGGGATCTTCATCGTGTGGCTGCTGCGCGACTGGCGCGACGTGTTCTGGATCAACCTGCCGCTGACCGCGGTGGCGATGATCATGATCCATTTCAGCCTGCCGTCGAAGAACCCGCAGCAGGGGCCGCCGGAGCGGGTCGACGTGGTCGGCGGGCTGCTGCTCGCGGTGGCGCTCGGCCTGGCGGTGATCGGGTTGTACAACCCCGAGCCCGACGGCACCCAGGCGCTGCCGGATTGGGGCCCGCCGGTGCTGCTCGGCGCGCTGGTCGCCGGGGTGGCGTTCTTCGCCTGGGAGTACTTCGCCCGGACCAGGCTGATCGACCCCGCCGGGGTGCGGTTCGGACCGTTCCTGGCCGCGCTGGGCGCCTCGCTGTGCGCCGGTGCGGCGCTGATGGTGACGCTGGTCGACGTCGAACTGTTCGGCCAGGGCGTGCTGTCGATGAGCCAGAACGAGGCCGCCGGGCTGCTGCTGCGCTTTTTGATCGCGCTGCCGATCGGGGCGCTGGCCGGTGGGTTCATCGCCACCCGGGTCGGGGACCGTGCGGTCACCTTCGTCGGGCTGCTGATCGCGGCCGGCGGCTACTGGCTGATCTCGAAGTGGCCGGTGGACCTGCTGTCCTACCAGCACGACCTCGGGGTGGTGCGGCTGCCGGCCCTCGACACCGACCTGAGCCTGGCCGGGCTGGGGCTGGGCCTGGTGATCGGGCCGCTGACCTCGGCCACCCTGCGGGTGGTGCCGTCGGCGCAGCACGGCATCGCCTCGGCGGGGGTGGTGGTTGCCCGGATGACCGGGATGCTGATCGGGATGGCGGCGCTGTCGGCGTGGGGCATGTACCGGTTCAACCAGATCCTGGCCGGCCTGCCCAGCGCCGAAGGCGACACCCTGGCGCAGAAACTCTCCGCCGAGGCGGCGAACTACCGGTTGGCGTTCGCGCTGCAGTACGGCGAGATGTTCGGGATCACCGCGCTGATCTGCGTGGTCGGCGCCGTGCTCGGGTTGTTCATCGCCGGGCGGGGTGCGTCGGCCGAGCCGGAGCCGCCGGCCGCCCCGGAGAATCTGGTGCGCGAGGGGTCCCCGACACCGGGATAGGATTTCCACACCCCGTCGGATTCGGGGCGGGTGCCGTCAGGCGCGCCGCCGCAGTCCGCAGCGAAAGGAGCGGGATGGTCCCCGGGCCGCTGGTGCACCCGCAGGCCGCTCCGCCGGCCCCCCAGCGACGCCGAATCCTGATCGTCATCGTCACGGCGACGCTGCTGCTCGCTTCCACGCTCGCGGTGATCGCCTACCAGCGGCACACCTCGAGCACCGGCGCGACGGCCCGCCCGCCGGCGGCGCCGGACCTCATCACGGTCGGCAACGGACCGTCCGGAGTGGCCGCCGACGCCGGCGGCCACGTCGCCTACGTCACCAACAGCGGTGACGGCACCGTCTCGGTCATCGACACCACCACCCACACGGTCACGGCCACCATCGCCGTCGGTAACCGGCCCTTCGCAGTGGATGTCAACCCCGCCGCGCGGACCGTCTACGTCGCCAACAGCGAGGACGGCACCGTCTCGGTCATCGACACCACCACCAACACGGTCACGGCCACCATCGCCGTCGGCGCAACCCCGGCCACAGTCATCGTCGACCGCCCTGACACCGTCTACGTCGCCAACCTCGACGACGGCACCGTCTCGGTCATCGACACCACCACCAACGCCGTCACCGCCACGTGGCACAGCGCCGGCGCCACCCTGGGCGCGGTCGCCGTCGACGCCGCCACCGGCACCGCCTACGCCACCAACTTCGTCGACGAGTCCGTGTCGGTCATCGACACCACGACCGGCACGATCACCGCGACCGTTCCGGTCGGCATGAATCCGGGACCGGTCGACTTCGACCCCCGCACCGACACCGTCTACGTCGCCAACTTCGGGGACGGCACCGTCTCGGCCATCGACACCACGACCCACACCGTCACCGACACCATCGCTGTCGGCGGCCAGCCACGCGCGGTGGCCGCCGACCCGGAGACCGACAGCGTCTATGTGGCCAACGGCGAGGACGGCACCGTCTCGGTCATCGACACCACCACCAACACCGTCACCGACACCATCGCTGTCGGCGAGCGGCCGTGGAGCCTCGCGGTCGACCCGGCCACCGACACGGTCTACGTCGCCAACAACGCCGACGGCACGGTGTCGATACTCCACCGGTGATTCACCCGTCCGCGGGACGGGTTCATCACCCGGTTAAGGTTTTCCGCACCCAGTCGGGCCGGGACCATGGCCGCACCACCGGCCAGCAGTTGGTCGATCCCATTCGTTCGGATGACGCCGAGCGTCGTCCGCCGTGATTTCTTTGTGCCATGTCCACCGATGGCTCGAAAACCGCCGCCCCGCGCGACGTCGATGCGGTGAGTTGCGATCTCTGCATCGTCGGAGCCGGCATCGCCGGGCTCAATGCGCTGTTCAGCGCGAGCAGGTATCTCTCCGCCGACCAGACGATCGTCCTGGTCGACCGCCGTGCCCGGGTGGGCGGCATGTGGGTCGACACGTACTCGTATGTCCGGCTTCACCAACCACACCCGATGTTCACGGCGGGGAACATCAAATGGACCTCCGGGAAAGACCCCTCGTATCTCGCGACCAAGGGTGAGGTGCTCGACCACCTGCGGCATTGCGTCGAGGTCATCAAGCAGCGCGTGCACGTCGACGAGTACTTCGGCTGGGAGTTCGAGTCTGAGGAGGAGACGGGCGGACAGGTGTGGGTCAGGTGCCGGTCGGTGACCGGTCGTTTTGTCGTCATAGCGGCCAAGCGACTGATCAAGGCTTATGGGTTGGGCGCCACACCGAATGAGCCACTGACGATCTCCAGTTCCCGGTTGAGGTCGGTGTCGCCGGACTATTGCGATATCCGCGGCGGCGAAATGCGGGAGAGCGACACCCCGGTGTGGATCATCGGCGGCGGTAAGACGGCGATGGACACCGCGTACACGCTGATCACCGAATGCCCGGGTCGCGAAGTGAACCTCGTGGCCGGCCGAGGAACCTTCTTCGGGACGCGCGACCGCTTGTTTCCGAGTGGGGCCCGGCGGTGGTGGGGCGGGGAGTCGGTAGCCGGCATTGTCGCGGAATTGGGCCGACGTTTCGACGGCACCAACGAAGCGGAAGTCCAGCGCTGGTTTCGCCCCACCTACGGCAACTTCGTCACCCCCGACGCCGATAATTATCTGTTCGGTGTGCTCTCGCAGGCGGAGAACAAGACGATCGCCGCGGGCCTCAACGGCGTCGTGATGGACTACTTCACCGACGCCGTCGACCGCAACGGTTCGACCACGCTGATGTTCCGCAGCGGAGCGACGACGACGATCCCGCCCGGAAGCTGGGTCATCAACTGCACCGGATACGTCGGGCTGGACGGGTACCCGTACGAGCCCTACGTTGCCGCGAGCGGAGCAGTAATTTCGATCAACTTGCGGTCCGCGGTACTGCACTTACCCGCGTTCATGGGTTATTTCCTGACCCACCTTCTCTTCTCGGGCAAGATCAGCGAAGTCCCGCTGTACGAACTGGATTGGCAGGATTTGCGACGAAAATCGCCGATAGCGTTCCCTTACACGGTTTTTGCGCTCGCCCAGCACAACCTCAGCCTCATCTATGATGCGGTCCCGAGCCGGGTGTTCCGGGAAAACGGACTCGACTTCGATACCTGGTATCCCCTGGCGCGCCGGTTGCCGGGCATGGTCCGCTTCATGCTCACGCACCGTCGCGAGCGCGAGCGGCAGCGCCGCGTGCTGGACACCGTGCGGGACCGCTTCGACGTGCGGTGCGGAACATTGGAGTCCGGCGGATCACCGCATCTTGTCCGAAACGCACTGTAAAAAGTCGAACGCAGACTTGTCACGTCGTGAAATCGCCGTCGGCGCAACCCCGCCACAGTCGTCGTCGACCGCCCTGACACCGTGTCGATACTCCACCGGTGATTCACCCGTCCGCGGGACCGGTTCATCGACGGCACCACCCGCGGCACGCGAAAAATCTCTGCGGAAGGGGTACGCCGCAGCGTTTTACGCTTCATTGCGATAACACACAGCAGCGTGGCCGGCTCGGTCGGCCGGCAATGACAATGAGGTGGAACACGATGAAGAAGACATTGGCACGGGCCTGGTTGGCGGCCATCGTCGGTGCCGGGCTTTTGCTGTGGGGCCTCTACGGTCTGGTGACCAGCGGCGACGTCCGCTGCGGCGGTCAAAGCATGACCGCAGGTGACACCAGCCAAGAATGTGTCCACTACGGCCAGGGCAAGCGGCTCGGTTACGACGAGCAGAAAAGCGACAACATCAAGCACAGTCTGATCAGCGGCGGGGTGGGGTTGGTGATGCTCGGAGTCGGCGGATACGGCTTCGTGGAAGTCTCCCGCCGCCGCGCCGACCAACCGGCCTCATCCCCCGACGTCGTCTGACGGCACCAGGCTGACCAGCAGATCCGGCCCGATCGTCTGCACCGCGTCGTAGCGCCAGCGCAGCGCCCGGCCGATGGTGGGTACCCCGACGTCGTCGACGGCGACGACCGGCCCGCCGAGCAGCATCGGCGCCACGTAGGCCAGGATGCGGTCGACCAGCCCGGCGCGCAGGAACGCCCCCGCCAGGGTGGGCCCGCCCTCCAGCAGCACGTCGGTGCGGTCGGCCAGCGCCTGCAGCACCTCGGCCGGGTCGCGGGTGCGGATCAGCATGGTGCGCGAGTCGTCGTTGAGCACCCGGGCGTCGCTGGACACCTCCCGCTCACCGACCACCACCCGCAGCGGCTGACGCTCGGCCAGGGTGCCGTCGGGGTGCCGGGCGGTCAGCGCCGGGTCGTCGGCGAAGACGGTGCCGGTGCCCACCACGATCGCCTCCACCACCGCCCGGCGGCGGTGCACGTCGGCGCGGGCTTCGGCGCTGGTGATCCACTGGCTGGTGCCGTCGGCGGCGGCGCTGCGCCCGTCGATGCTGGCGGCGAACTTCCACGTCACGTGCGGGCGGCCGGTGCGCTGCCGGTGCAGCCATTCCCGCAGCGGCCCGGCGGCGACCTCCTCGGCCAGCACCCCGCCGGTCACGGTGACGCCGGCGGCGGCGAGGCGCTCGGCCCCCTCCGCGGCGACCGGGTTGGGGTCGGTGACCGCGTAGACCACCGCGGCGATCCCGGCGTCCAGCAGGGTGTCGGCGCACGGCGGGGTGCGGCCGTGGTGGTTGCAGGGCTCGAGGGTGACCACCGCGGTGCCGCCGGCGGCGCGGGCCCCGGCCCGGCGCAGCGCCACCACCTCGGCGTGCGCGCCGCCGACCGGTTCGGTGCCGCCCGCCCCGGCCAGCCGGCCGTCGCGGTCCAGCACGACCGCCCCGACCGGCGGGTTCGGGTAGGTGGCGCCCTTGACCCGCAGCGCCTCCGCGATGGCCCGGCGCATCGCCGCCTCGACGGTGAGCGGCTCGGCGGCGCTCATCGATGCCGGTGCGGCGAGACGGCCGCGGCCTGTCGCCGCAGCGCCTCGACGGTGGCCGCCGGGTCCTCGGTGCCGTAGACCGCGGAGCCGGCGACGAAGCAGTCCACCCCGGCCTCGGCGGCGGCCTCGATGGTGTCGGCGTTGATGCCGCCGTCGATCTCGATGAGGATGGTCAGCTCGCCGGAGTCGACGAGTTTGCGCATGGTGCGCACCTTGTCGAGCACCTCGGGGATGAAGGCCTGCCCGCCGAAGCCGGGCTCCACCGACATGACCAGCAGCGTGTCGAAGTCGCGCAGGATCTCCAGGTAGGGCTCGAGCGCGGTGGCCGGTTTGATGCCCAGGCCGGCCTTGGCGCCGGCGGCCCGGATGTCGCGGGCGACCGCGACCGGGTCGTCGGTGGCCTCGGCGTGGAAGGTGACGTTGTGGGCGCCGGCCTCGGCGTAGGGCGGCGCCCAGCGGCCCGGGTCCTCGATCATCAGGTGGCAGTCCATCGGGATGTCGGTGACCGCCAGCAGGCTTTCCACCACCGGCAACCCGATGGTCAGGTTCGGCACGAAATGGTTGTCCATCACGTCGACGTGCAGCCAGTCCGAGCCGGCCACGGCGGCCACCTCGTCGGCCAGTCGGGCGAAGTCGGCGGACAGGATCGAGGGGGCGATCAGCGGTCGGCCCGCGGTGTCGGACATGGGGTTCAGACTACTTGCAGTGCGGCGGCGAACATGGCGTCGGTGCCGTGCCGGTGCGGCCACAGCTGCACGTACGGTCCGGGCCCGAGCCGGTCGACCGGGCCGAACAGCGCCGGAGTGTCCAGCGCGCGCACCGGGTGGCGGCGCAGCGCGTCGGCGACCACGCCGGTGGTTTCGGCCAGGTGCGGCGAGCAGGTCGCGTACAGCACCACCCCGCCGGGGCGGGTGAGCCCGATCGCAGCGGCCAGCAGCTCGCGTTGCAGCCCGGTCAGCGTCGGGATGTCGGCGGGGCTGCGCCGCCAGCGGGCCTCCGGGCGGCGCCGCAGCGCCCCCAGTCCGGTGCAGGGCGCATCGACGAGCACCCGGTCGAAGCCGGGCTCCAGACCGGACTCCCGCCCGTCGACGATGTGCACCCGCACCGGCAGCCCGGCGGTGTTCTCCTCGACCATGGCCGCGCGCCGCGGCACCGGCTCCACGGCGGTGACCTGGGCGCCGTCGGCGGCGCCGAGCGCGGCCAGCAGGGCGGTCTTGCCGCCGGGCCCGGCGCACAGGTCCAGCCAGCGGCCGGTGTCGTCGGCGACCGGGGCGGCGGCCAGGGCGCGGGCCACCAGTTGACTGCCCTCGTCCTGCACCAGGGCGCGGCCGTCGCGCACCGGGGCCAGCTGTCCGGGGTCCCCGGCGGGCAGGTACACCGCGTGCGGTGAGTACCGGCCGACGGTGCCGCCGACCTCGGCGGCCAACTGCTCGGCGGTGAGTACGCCGGGGCGGGCGGCCAGGTGCACCCGCGGGCGTTCGTCGTCGGCGGCCAGCGCCGCGTCGAGTTCGCCGGCGTCGGCGCCGAGCGCGTCGGTGAACGCCTGGGCGATCCAGCGCGGGTGGGCGCGGACGAAGGCGGTGTGCCCGACCGGGTCGCGGGCCGGGTCCGGCGCCAGCTCGGCCACCCAGGACGCCTCGTCGCGGCCGTCGATGCGGCGCAGCACGGCGTTGACGAATCCGGCTCGGGCCGAATCGAATTCGATGCCGGCCTGCTCGACGGTGGTGGAGACCGCGGCGTGGTTCTCCACCCGGGTGCGCAGCAGTTGGTAGGCGCCGAGGCGCAGCAGGTCCAGCAGCACCGGGTCGATGGCCTCCGGCGCCCGGCCGGCGGCCGCGCCGATGATCGCGTCCAGCAGGCCGCGGGTGCGGCAGGTGCCGTAGGTCAGTTCGGTGGCGAACGCGGCGTCGCGGCCGGTGATGTTGCGCTGGCGCAGCAGCGCGGGCAGCGCCAGGTTGGCGTAGGCGTCCTGGGCGCTGACCGCGCGCAGCACGTCGAAGGCGGCGCGTCGGGCCGGGTCCAGCGGGGTGCGGCGCGGCCGGGGCCGGCGCGGCCGGGTCATGAGGCGCCCACCTGCGGGTCGGGGCGGGCGCCGCGCGCCCAGTCGGCGGCGTTCATGAATTTCTTTCCGGGCGGCTGGATCTCGCCGAGGCGCACCGGGTCGGAGCCGGTGCCGATCCACACGTCGCGCCGCCCGATGTGCAGCCGGCCGGGTGCCAGCGCGGCCGGCGGGTCGGGGTCGACGTGCACCGGGCCGAGCTTGATCCGCTGTTCGCCGAGCATGGTCCAGGCGCCCGGGCTGGGGGTGACCGCCCGGATGTGCCGGTCGACGGCGCGGGCCGGATCGGTCCAGCGCACCCGGGCGCTCTCGACGGTGATCTTGGGGGCGTAGGACACGCCGTCGGCGGGCTGCGGGACGGCGGTCAGGGTGCCGTCGGCGACGCCGTCGAGGGTGGCCTCCAGCAGCTGCGCCCCGGATTCGGCGAGCCGCTCCAGTAGGTCCGCGGCGGTGTCGGTGGGCCGGATCGTCTCGGTCACCACCCCGTAGACCGGCCCGGAGTCCAGCGCCGGTTCGATGCGGAACGTGCTGGCCCCGGTGATCGGGTCGCCGGCGGCCAGCGCGGCCTGCACCGGGGCGGCGCCCCGCCACGCCGGCAGCAGCGAGAAGTGCAGGTTGATCCAGCCGTGGGCGGGAACGGCCAGCAGCGGCCCGCCCAACAGCGCGCCGTAGGCGACCACCGGGCAGCAATCCGGTTGCAGCGCGGTCAATTCGGCGACGAACTCGGCGCTGTTGGGTCGCTCCGGGCGTAGCACCGGGATGTTGTGCTCGGCGGCCAGCCGGGCCACCGGCGAGGGGGCGGTCCGGCCGCGCCGGCCCGCCGCCGCGTCGGGGCGGGTGAGCACCGCGACCACCTCGTGGCGCGGGGAGTCCAGCAGCCGCCGCAGCGACGGCAGGGCCGGTTCGGGGGTGCCGGCGAAGACGAGACGCACCGCGCCAGTGTAGGCGGGGCGCCCCGGCTAGCCGATGTGCAGCGGATCGATCTGCACCCGGGTGGGTTCGCCGCCCTGGTGGGCGGAGGCCACCGCGACGCCGCGGCGCAGCGCGGCGGCGACGGCCAGGCCGTGGTCGCGGGGCACCCGGACCAGCATCCGGATGACGGCGGCGTCGGCGGGGGTGCCCGCCGGGCGGCGGGCGCCGGGCGGCAGGTCCACCGGTCCGAGCAGTTCGGCCTCGGCGGGCAGCTCGGTTGCGGCCAGCAGCGCGGCCACCGCGTCGGCGCTGCCGTCCACCGCGGCCATGTGGGCGCTGGGCGGCAGGCCCACCTCGGCGCGGGCCACCAGTTCGGCTTCGGCGTGGCCCACCGGGTCCCAGCGGATCAGGGCCTGCACGGTCGGTATCGACGATTCGGCGACCACCACCACGACCCCGTCGCGGGCGTGCGGGCGCACCAGGGCGGCCGCCCCCAGCCAGCGGCGCAGCGCGTCCTCGGCGGCGCGCAGGTCCTGGCGGCCCAGCAGCGCCCAGGAGTCCAGCAGCAGGGCGGCGCCGTAGCCGTCCGGGGCGTGCGGTTCGGCGCCCGGGGTGGCGATGACCAGGGCGGGCCCGGCCGGCACGGTCGCGACGACGGTGTCGCCCGCGGAGGTGATCACGGTGGTCTCCGGGAAGGCGCGGCCCAACTCCTCGGCGGTGCGGCGCGCCCCGACGACGACCGCGCGCACCGCCTCGGAGCCGCAGCGGGCGCAGCGCAGCGCGGTGTCGGCGCGGCCGCACCAGCGGCAGACCGCGCCGGCGCCGCGGTCGGGCAGGGCCAGCGGGCCGGTGCAGTGCCGGCAGCGGGCGACGGTGCGGCAGCGGGCGCAGGCCAGCGCGGGCAGGTAGCCGCGCCGGGGCACCTGGACCAGCACCGGCGCCCCGGCCTGCAGCGCCGCGCGGGCGGCGTGCAGCGCCACCAGCGGCAGCCGTGCGGTGCGGGCGGCCGGGTCGCGGTCATCGGCGTGGCCGCCGTCGTCGGAGGCCACCACCCGCGGGGTGTGGTCGCGCAGCACCGCGCGGGTGGCGACCAGGTCGTGGGCCCAGCCGCCGGTCACCAGGGCCTGCGCTTCGGCGGTGCGGGCGTAGCCGCCGAGCACGGCGGCGCAGCGCACCTGGTGGGCGCGCAGCATCGCCACCTCCCGGGCGTGCGGGTAGGGGGCGCGCGGTTCGGCGAGGGAGTCGTCGCCGTCGTCCCAGACCAGCACCAGGCCCAGGTCGCGCACCGGGGCGAACACCGCGCTGCGGGTGCCGATCACCAGTCGCGCGCCGCCGCGCAGCACCGCCAGCCAGCGCCGATAGCGGGCGGCCGGGCCCAGCCCCGCCGACAGCGCCACCATCGCCGACTCGTCGAAGTGGGCGCCGGCGGCCGCCCACAGCGCGTCGATGTCGCGCTGGTCGGGGACCACGGCGAGCACCGACCGGCCGGCGCGCACGGTCTGGGCGGCCGCCTCGGCGAACCGGGCCGGCCAGTCCTCGCCGGGCAGGGCCTGCCAGACCGCGCGGGCGGCGCGGGCCTCCCCCAGCGCGGTGAGGAAACCCGCGCCCCGTTCGTAGCGGGCCCAGCCGGCCGGGTCGACCGGGTCGATCAGCGGCAGGGGCGGCTCGTCCGCCGGGGTTTTCTCGACCCGGGCGTGCCGGGGCGGCACGGCCAGGCGCAGCACGTCGGGGCGGGTGCCGGCGTAGCGGGCGGCGACCGCCTCGACCAGCCGGCGGACCTCGGCGGTGAGCACCGGCTCGGGTGAGACCACCCGTTCGAGGCGGGCCAGCCGGCCGGTGTGGTCGGTGTCGGTGCGGCGTTCGAGCAGGAACCCGTCGACCAGCCGGCCGTGGAAGCGGATCCGCACCCGCACCCCGGGCTGGGCGTCGTCGGACTGCTCGGCGGTGACCAGGTAGTCGAACTCCCGGTCCAGGTGCGGCACCGAGAGCATCGGCAGTACCCGGGCGACCGGCTCGTGCTCGGCGGCCCGGTGAACCTTGGCGCTCACCCGGCCGGTCTACCAGCCGGCGCCGACACCGCCGGCCGGCCGAACAGCAGCCCGGCGGTGATCAGCAGCTGCGCCGCCGCGTAGCACCACCAGATCGGCAGCGCCAGCGCCTCGGAGCCCAGCAGGAACCGGTCGATGCCGATCATCGAGTCCGACACCGCGAACAGCACCGCGCCCGCCGCGGTCCAGCCGGTGGGCAGCCCGGCGAGCAGGGCGGCCACCGCCATCGCCGCGAGCACCGCGACGTAGACCGTGACCGGGACGGTCAGCCCGTCGGCACCCAGGTGCGGCCAGAACAGGATCAGCAGGCCCGCCGAGGCGGCCACCAGCACGGCCGCCCCGACCAGCCGGGGTCGGGTCGGGGCGGCCAGCGGCACCAGCACCGCCAGGTAGCACAGGTGCCCGAGCAGGAACGCCGCGAGCCCGCCGACGAACGACGGTGGCCACCACGGGATCGCGAGCAGCCAGTCGCCGGCGGCGCAGCACAGCAGCGCGGCGAGCAGCCAGCGCCGCTCCCGCGCCCGCGGGTGGGTGGCCGCGGCGGCGGCCAGCAGCAGGGCCATCGCGGCCTTGACCGCCGGTTGCGCGGCGAACTGCCCGGTCAGGTCGGCGCCGGTGGGCAGCCGCAGCGCGGTCACGATGAGGAAGACGCCGTAGCCGGCCGCGACGAGCGTCGCACTCCCCCACAGGCGGGCGCGCCATGCTCCGTATGGTGTTGCCATGCCCGCCCAGCGACCCGATGTCGACGCCATCTTGCAGAAGGTACTGGACGCGGTGCCGTTCCGGTTGACAACCGAGGGTGGGGTGGCCGCGGCCCGGCAGCGGTTCCGGGAGCTGCGCCGCCGGCCGGTGCATCCCGATCTGCGGGTGCAGGACCGGGTCATCGACGGCCCGGCGGGGGCGCTGCCGGTGCGCATCTACTGGCCGCCCGAGGAGCCGGGGGTGACACCGCCGCTGGTGATGTTCTTCCACGGCGGTGGTTTCGCGATCGGGGATCTCGACACCCATGACGGCACCGCCCGCGAGCACGCGGTGGGCGCCGGTGCGGTGGTGGTGTCGGTGGATTACCGGCTGGCCCCCGAGCATCCGTATCCGGCGGCGGTGGAGGACGTTTGGGCGGCCACCGAGTGGGCGGTCGCGCACGGGGCGGAGCTGGGGGCCGACCCGGCCCGGCTGGCGGTGGCCGGCGACTCGGCGGGCGGCACCCTGTCGGCGGTGGTGGCGCAGCTGGCCCGCGACGCCGGTGGACCGCCGATCGCCTTCCAACTGTTGTGGTACCCGGGTACTACCTACGACACGGCGCTGCCGTCGTTCACCGAGAACGCCGACGCCCCGGTGATGGACCGGGCGGCGCTGGCGGCGTTCACCCGCTGGTATGCCGGCCCGGACGTCGACCTGCGCAACCCACCGGCGATGATGGCCCCGGCGCGGGCGCAGAACGTGGCCGGTCTGCCGCCGGCCTACATCGCGGTGGCCGGGCACGACCCGCTGCGCGACGACGGCCTGCACTACGCGCGGTTGCTGGCGGCGGCCGGGGTGCCGGTGCAGACCGACAACGCCGCCACCCTGGTGCACGGCTACCTGGGCTATGCCGGGGTGGTGCCCGCGGCCACCGAGGCCACCGAGCGCGGGCTGGCCGCGCTGCGGGCGGCGCTGCGCTGAGCCGGCCCGGCCCGCACCGGTTCCGGGCGCCTCAGATGGCGCGTTTGAGGTCGTCGACCTTGTTCAGCTGCTCCCAGGGCAGGTCGATGTCGGTGCGCCCGAAGTGGCCGTAGGCGGCGGTCTGGGCGTAGATGGGCCGCAGCAGGTCCAGTTCCCGGATGATGGCGCCGGGGCGCAGGTCGAACACGTCGCCGATGGTCTTCTCGATCTTCACCGGGTCGATGGTCTCGGTGCCGAAGGTCTCGACGAACAGCCCGACCGGGGCGGCCTTGCCGATCGCGTAGGCCACCTGCACCTCGACGCGTTCGGCCAGCCCGGCGGCGACGACGTTCTTGGCCACCCAGCGCATCGCGTAGGCCGCCGAGCGGTCCACCTTCGACGGGTCCTTGCCGGAGAACGCCCCGCCGCCGTGGCGGGCCCAGCCGCCGTAGGTGTCGACGATGATCTTGCGGCCGGTCAGCCCGGCGTCGCCCATCGGCCCGCCGAGGACGAACTTGCCGGTCGGGTTGATCAGCAGCCGGTAGTCGGAGGTGTCCATCGTGGAGTGCTGCAGTTCCCCGAGCACGACGTTGACCACCTGCTCGCGGATGTCGGGGGCCAAGGTGGCGTCCAGGTCCACGCCCTCGGCGTGCTGGGTGGAGAGCACCACGGTGTCCAGCCGGACCGGGGTGGTGCCGTCGTATTGGACGGTGACCTGGGTTTTGCCGTCGGGGCGCAGGTAGTCCAGGACGCCGGTCTTGCGGACCTCGGTGAGCCGGCGCGACAGCCGGTGGGCCAGCGCGATGGGCAGCGGCATCATCTCCGGGGTGTCGGTGATCGCGTAGCCGAACATCAGGCCCTGGTCGCCGGCGCCCTGGGCGTCCAGCGGGTCGGTGGCCGCCTCCACCCGGGCCTCGTGGGCGGTGTCGACGCCCTGGGCGATGTCCGGGGACTGCCGGCCGATCGCGATGTTGACCCCGCAGGTGGTGCCGTCGAAGCCCTTCTCCGAGGCGTCGTAGCCGATGTCGAGGATGCGCTGGCGGACGGTGTCGGTGATGTCGGCGAAGGCCTCTTTGGCGCTGGTGGTGACCTCCCCGGCGACGTGCACCTGCCCGGTGGTGACCAGCGTCTCGACCGCGACGCGGGAGGCGGGGTCCTGGCTGAGCAGCGCGTCGAGCACCGAGTCGCTGATCGCGTCACAGACTTTGTCCGGATGCCCCTCGGTTACCGACTCGCTGGTGAACAGCCGCCCCATCTCACTCACAATGGCATCCTTCCCGGACCTCGTAAAAAACTTAGCTAGCCAAATGGTATCGCCGCGGTGGAAGGCCGCCCGGTCGGTGCCCCGGTTGGTCTAGTCCGCCGACCCGCGCAGGAACGCGGCGACGGCGTCCACGATACGGCTCGCCATCACCGTTTTGGACGCGGGTTCCAGCGCGGATTCGGCGCCGTCGGCCGACAGCAGCCAGCCGTCGTTGTGGTCGACCTCGAAGGCGCGGCCCTCCCCGACCGCGTTGACCACCAACAGGTCACAGCCCTTGCGCCGCAGTTTGGCCCGGGCGTGGAACAGCACGTCGCCCTGGGCGTCGCCGGTCTCGGCGGCGAACCCGACGATCGCCCGCATGTTGGGCAGCTGGCCGTCGGCGCGGGCGCGGACCGCTCCGGCCAGCACGTCGTCGTTGCGCACCAGCGTGATCGTCGGCGCCTGCGCCGCGGCGTCGGCGGTCTTCTTGATCTTGGCGGCGGCCACCTGGGCCGGGCGGAAGTCGGCGACGGCGGCGGCCATCACCAGCACGTCGGTGTCGGGGGCGTGTTTGGAGACCGCGTCGTGCAGCTGCTGGGCGGAGCTGACCCGCACCACTTCGACACCGGCCGGGTCGATCAGCCCGGCGGTGTGCCCGGCGATCAACGTGACCTGGGCGCCGCGCTGGGCGGCGACCCGCGCCACCGCGTAGCCCTGTTTGCCCGAGCTGCGGTTGCCGATGAACCGGACCGGGTCGATGGCCTCGCGGGTGCCGCCGGCGGTGACCAGCATCCGCACCCCGGCCAGGTCGTAGGGCAGCGCGTCGGGGCGGTCCAGCAGCAGCTGGGTGAAGGTGGTGATCTCCTCGGCCTCGGGCAGCCGGCCGGCCCCGCTGTCGGCGCCGGTCAGCCGGCCGGAGGCGGGCTCGAGGACCACCGCGCCGCGGCGGCGCAGGGTGGCGACGTTGTCCTGGGTGGCCGGGTGCAGCCACATCTCGGTGTGCATGGCGGGGGCGAACAGCACCGGACATCGCGCGGTGAGCAGGGTGGCGGTCAGCAGGTCGTCGGCGCGGCCGCCGACGGCGCGGGCCAGCAGGTCGGCGGTGGCCGGCGCCACGACCACCAGGTCGGCGCCCTGGCCGATCGCGACGTGGGGCACCTGCGGGACGTCGTCGAACACGCCGGTGTGCACCGGCTGCCCGGAGAGGGCTTCGAAGGTGGCCGCGCCGACGAACCGCAGTGCCGCCGCGGTGGGTGCGACCCGGACGTGGTGGCCCGCTTCGACGAGTTGACGGACGACCGTGCAGGCCTTGTAGGCGGCGATGCCGCCGGAGACGCCGACGACGATCCGCTTGCCGTCCATCCGCCCGGCCTCGGCTATTCGCCTTCGGTGTGTTCGAGCAGGTCGGAGTGGATCTCGCGGAGCGCGATCGACAGCGGCTTCTCGTGCAGGCCGGGCTCGACGAGCGGGCCGACGTACTCCAGGATGCCGTCGCCGAGCTGGTTGTAGTAGTCGTTGATCTGCCGGGCCCGCTTCGCGGCGTAGATCACCAGCGCGTACTTGCTGGAGGCGCGTTCGAGCAGTTCGTCGATGGGCGGGTTGGTGATGCCCAGCGGGGTGTCGTAGGACTCGTAGCTCGCGTGGGCGTCGGCCAGCGGGGTCTCGGCTTGCGAGGTGCTCACGTGGATTGTCTCCCGGGTTGTTGGGGTCGGGGTGCTCGGCGGACTCGGGTGGCCCGGCGTGGCCCCCGGCGGTGTCGGCGGGACGTCATGTCGGGTCCGGTGCCGTTCCCACCAGCAACGATACCAATTTCTGGGCCGCGTTCTCCAATCGGTCGTTGATCACGACCGTGTCGAACTCGTCCTGGGCGGCCAGTTCGGCGCGGGCGGTGGCCAGCCGCCGGGCGATCACCTGCGCGGTCTCGGTGCCGCGGCCGGTCAGCCGGGACTCCAGCGTGGCCCAGTCCGGCGGCGCCAGGAACACGCTGACCGCGTCGGGCAGGGCCCGCTTGACGGCCCGGGCGCCGGCCAGGTCCACCTCGATGAGGACGGGGTGCCCGGCTTCGGCGGCGGCCCGGATCGGCTCGGCCGGGGTGCCCGACCGGTGCAGCCCGCCGTGGATCTCGGCCCACTCCAGCAGCGCCCCGTCGTCGATGAGCCGTTGGAAGGCCGCCGGGGTGACGAAGTGGTAGTCGACGCCGTCGACCTCGCCGGGGCGCGGGGCCCGGGTGGTGGCCGAGACGCTGAAGTGCAGGTCGGGGACCTGACGGCGCAGCATCGCCACCACGCTGGTCTTCCCGACGGCCGACGGGCCGGACAGCACCACCACCCGTCCGGGGCCGTCCGGCCCGGACCGTGGGTGATGTGCGCCGCCCGGCCCCTCGCTGGCGTTGGCTGCCAGTGGTCTAGGAGAAGTCGAACTTCTCCAGCAGCGCCTTGCGCTGCCGGTCACCCAGGCCGCGCAGGCGGCGGGTGGGAGCGATCTCCAGCTCGGTCATGATCTCCTGCGCCTTGACCTTGCCCACCTTCGGCAGCGCCTCGAGCAGCGCGGAGACCTTCATCTTGCCCAGGACCTCGTCGGTCTCGGCGTCCTTGAGCACCTGCTTGAGGTTGGTGCCGCCGCGCTTGAGCCGGTCCTTGAGTTCGGCTCGCGCCCGGCGTGCGGCGGCAGCCTTCTCCAACGCTGCCGCGCGCTGCTCGTCGGTCAACTGGGGAAGGGCCACGATTCCTCCGTCTCATGATCACGTGTAGCCGCTGTCGGCCACTGATCGGTTTGTGCTGGTTCAGGGGTACATCCGCCAGCGACGACGACCGTACCCACGCCTACCGACGAAATCTAACCCCACCCCCGGACGGCCGGGCGCGCCGGTCCGCCCCGCGGTGGCGCCACCCGGCTCCCCCACCCGGGGCTGCCGGCCTGTGCACCGGGCGCGGGCATGCCCGGCCTGCACCGCCGTGGCGGGGCAACGCCGTTGCGCGGCAGGCGGTTTCGCGCGACACGGCGGCCGCGTGCCGGGTTTCACGGCGGGTCGGGGCCGGCGCCGGCGGCGGGAAAAGGTGAAAAAAATCTCGGTTCCGCGCGTCTTGGCGTGTCGCGCGTGTCGCCGCCGCGTGTCGCCGGCGCCGCGCGCCCGTCGGCGGCGATCAGTGCAGGTCACAGGCACCGCAGCCACCGTGTCGGGTGGGACCTGCGGGGCTGTTGAGGTGCCGCGGGTGGTTCAGTCCAGGAGGTGGGCGGCGGCGTCGCGGAGCCGCTCCCCCGCCGCGCGCATCGCCGCGACGTCGGGGCCGGCGCCGAGCACCTCGCGCGACACCGCGGGCAGCAGCTGGCCGGGCAGCGCCCCGCCCAGCCCGCGCAGCGCGTCGAGGCGGCCGCCCTGCGCCCCCACCCCCGGCACCAGCACCGGACCGCCCAGGGCGCTGACGTCGGGCGGGTCCGCGACGGTGGCGCCGACGACCACGCCGACGTCGCCGGTGCCGGCGGCCCGGTTGGCGGCCGCGGCGTCCGCCACGATCCGCTGCGCCACCGTCACCCCGCCGACGGTCGCGCCCTGCACGTCGGGGCCCTGTGGGTTGGAGGTGGCGGCGAGCACGAAGACCCCGCGGCCGTGGGCGGCGGCGACGTCCAGCAGCGGCTGCAGCGACCCGAATCCCAGGTACGGGCTGGCGGTCACGGCGTCGGCGGCCAGCGGCGACGCCCCGGCCCAGGCGGTGGCGTAGGCGGCCATCGTCGAGCCGATGTCACCGCGTTTGGCGTCGGCGAGCACCAGCACCCCGGCGGCCCGCAGCCCGGCGATGGTGTCCTCGAGCACCGCGTAGCCGGCGGCGCCGTAGGCCTCGAAGAACGCGACCTGCGGTTTGACCACCGCGAACCCGGCGTAGGCGGCCACACAGATCGCGCTGAACCGGGCCAGCCCGTCGGCGTCGACCGGCAGCCCCCAGGCGGTGAGCAGCTCGGGGTGCGGGTCGATGCCCAGGCAGAGCGGGCCGCGGGCGCGCATCGCCGCGGTCAGCCGCACACCGAAACCGTCCACGGCTACCCCGAGCCCAGCCGCCGGTGCAGTTCCTGCAGCGACTGCACCCCGATGTCGCCGCGGATGCCCGCCTCGATGCCCTGCACGGCGGCCGAGGCGCCCTGCACGGTGGTCACGCACGGGATGTTCATCGCCACCGCCGCCGACCGGATCTCGTAGCCGTCGCGACGCGGCCCGGAGTTGCCGTACGGGGTGTTGAGCACCAGGTCGACCTCGCCGGCGAGGATCGCGTCCACCGCCGACATCGACGGCCGGCCCGGCTGCGGGTCCTCGAAATGCTTGCGGACCTCGTCGCAGGGGATGCCGTTGCGGCGCAGCATCTCCGCGGTGCCCTCGGTGGCCAGCACCCGGAACCCCAGGTCGGCCAGGCGTTTGACCGGGAACACCAGCGAGCGTTTGTCCCGGTTGGCCACCGACACGAAGATGGTGCCGCTGGTGGGCAGCGACCCGTAGGCGGCGGTCTGGCTCTTGGCGAACGCGCTGCCGAAGTCGCGGTCGATGCCCATCACCTCGCCGGTGGACTTCATCTCCGGGCCCAGCAGGGAGTCCACCCCGGAGCCGTCGGCGGCGCGGAACCGGTAGAACGGCAGCACCGCCTCCTTGACCGCGATCGGCGCGTAGGGCGCGACGGTGGCGCCGTCGCCGGTGGCGGCGAGCAGGCCCTCGGCGCGCAGCGTGGCGATCGACGCGCCCAGCATCACCCGGGCGCAGGCCTTGGCCAGCGGGACCGCGGTGGCCTTGGACACGAACGGCACCGTGCGGCTGGCCCGCGGGTTGGCCTCCAGCACGTAGAGCACGTCGTCTTTGAGCGCGTACTGGACGTTGAGCAGCCCGACCACGCCGATGCCGTGGGCGATGGCCTCGGTGGCGCGGCGGACCTTGTCCACGTCGGTGCGGCCGAGGGTGACCGGCGGCAGCGCGCAGGCGGAGTCCCCGGAGTGCACCCCGGCCTCCTCGATGTGCTCCATCACCCCGCCGAGGTAGACCTCGGTGCCGTCGCAGAGCGCGTCGACGTCGATCTCGATGGCGTCCTCGAGGAACCGGTCGACCAGCACCGGGTGCTCCGGGGAGAGCAGCGCCGCGCGGGTGATGTAGCCGCGCAGGGTCTCCTCGTCGTAGACGATCTCCATGCCGCGCCCGCCGAGCACGTAGGACGGCCGGACCAGCACCGGGTAGCCGATCTCGGCGGCGATGCGGCGGGCCTGCTCGAAGGTGGTGGCGGTGCCGAAGCGCGGGGCGGGCAGCCCGGCGGTGGCCAGCACCTCGCCGAACGCGCCGCGGTCCTCGGCCAGGTCGATGGCCGCCGGCGGGGTGCCGACGATGGGCACCCCGGCGGCCTCGAGCCGTTCGGCCAGCCCCAGCGGGGTCTGGCCGCCCAGCTGCACGATGACCCCGACCACGCCGGGTCCGCCCTGCCCGGACTGCTGTTCGGCGTAGTAGACCTCCAGCACGTCTTCGAAGGTGAGCGGCTCGAAGTACAGCCGGTCGGCGGTGTCGTAGTCGGTGGAGACGGTCTCGGGGTTGCAGTTGATCATCACCGTCTCGAACCCGGCCGCGCTCAGCGTGGTGGCGGCGTGCACGCAGCTGTAGTCGAACTCGATGCCCTGGCCGATGCGGTTGGGACCCGAACCCAGGATCAGCACCTTGGGTTTCCCGGTCTGCGCGGCCACCTCGGTCTCGGCGGCCGGGTCCAGTTCGAAGGTGCTGTAGTGGTACGGGGTCTTCGCCTCGAACTCCGCCGCGCAGGTGTCGACGGTCTTGAACACCGGGTGCACCCCGAGCCGCTGGCGCAGCGTGCGCACGCCGCCCTCACCGGCCAGTTCCGGTCGCAGCGCGGCGATCTGGTGGTCGGACAGCCCGTAATATTTGGCGCGCCGCAGCAGCGGCTCGTCGAGCACCGGGGTCGCCAGCAGCTCGGCGCGCAGCGCCACCAGCTCGGCGATCTGGGCGACGAACCAGGGGTCCACCCCGGAGGCGGCCGCCACCTGCTCGACGGTGCCGCCTAGCCGCAGCGCCAGTTCCACGTCGTAGAGCCGGCCTTCGGTCGGCACCTTCAGGCGGTCCAGCACGGCGTCGAGCCCGCCGTCGGGGTCGGGACCGGTCCAGAACCCGGCGCGGCTGGTCTCCAGGGAGCGCATCACCTTGCCGAGCGCCTCGATGAAGTTGCGGCCCAACGACATCGCCTCGCCGACGGATTTCATCGTGGTGGTCAGCGTGGGGTCCGCGCCGGGGAACTTCTCGAAGGCGAACCGCGGCGCCTTGACCACCACGTAGTCCAGGGTGGGCTCGAAGCAGGCCGGGGTCTCCTTGGTGATGTCGTTGACGATCTCGTCGAGGGTGTAGCCGATCGCCAGCTTGGCGGCGATCTTGGCGATCGGGAAGCCGGTGGCCTTCGACGCCAGCGCGCTGGATCGCGACACCCGCGGGTTCATCTCGATGACGATCATCCGGCCGTCGGCCGGGTCGATCGCGAACTGGATGTTGCAGCCGCCGGTGGCCACCCCGACCTCGCGCAGGATCGCGATGCCCAGGTTGCGCATCGCCTGGTATTCCCGGTCGGTCAGCGTCATCGCCGGGGCGACGGTCACCGAGTCGCCGGTGTGCACGCCCATCGGGTCGACGTTCTCGATCGAGCAGACCACCACGACGTTGTCGTTGGCGTCGCGCATCAGCTCGAGCTCGTATTCCTTCCAGCCGTAGATGGATTCCTCGATGAGCACGTTGGCGCTCGGTGAGGCGGCCAGCCCGGCGCCGGCCATCCGGGCCAGCTCCTCGCGGGTGTGCGCCAGCCCCGAGCCCAGCCCGCCCATGGTGAACGACGGCCGGACCACCACCGGCAGCCCGAGTTCGGCGATGGCCGCGTCGACCTCGGCCATGGTGTAGCAGACCGCCGAGCGGGCCGACTCCCCGCCGACGGTGGCGACGATGTCTTTGAACTTCTGCCGGTCCTCGCCGCGCTGGATCGCCTCGAAGTCCGCGCCGATCAGTTCGACGCCGTAGCGGGCCAGCACCCCGTTGTCGTGCAGGGCGACCGCGGTGTTCAGCGCGGTCTGCCCGCCCAGGGTGGCCAGGAGCGCGTCGATCTTGTTGCCGCGCTCGGCCTGCTGGGCGATGACCCGCTCGACGAACTCCGGGGTGATCGGTTCGACGTAGGTGTGGTCGGCGTACTCCGGGTCGGTCATGATCGTGGCCGGGTTGGAGTTGACCAGGCTGACCTGCAGGCCCTCGGCGCGCAGCACCCGGCAGGCCTGGGTGCCCGAGTAGTCGAACTCGCAGGCCTGACCGATGACGATCGGCCCGGAGCCGATCACCAGCACATGGTTGATATCGGTGCGACGCGCCATCAGCGGCCCTCCATCAGCTCGCAGAACTGGTCGAACAGGAACTCGGCGTCGTGCGGTCCCGCACCCGCCTCGGGGTGGTACTGCACCGAGAAGGCGCGGCCGTCGGCCAGGCGCACCCCCTCGACCACGCCGTCGTTGGCGCAGGTGTGGCTGACCTCCGCCGGGCCGAAATCGGTGTCGAAGCGCTGGCCGGCCTCGCCTTCCAGGGCGAACCCGTGGTTGTGGGCGGTCACCGCGACCCGGCCAGTGGCGTGGTCGATGACCGGGATGTTGATGCCGTGGTGGCCGAAGACCATCTTGTAAGTCGACAGGCCCAGTGCGCGGCCCAGGATCTGGTTGCCGAAGCAGATGCCGAACAGCGGGATCCCGGCGCCGAGCACCTCGCGGGTGACCGCCACCACCCGGTCGGCGACGGCCGGGTCGCCGGGGCCGTTGGACAGGAACACCCCGTCCGGGCGCAGGGCGGCGATCTCGTCGAAGGTGGTCGACGCCGGCAGCACGTGGCTGCGGATGCCGCGGCGCACGAAGTTGGTCTGGGTGCTGGTCTTCACCCCGAGGTCCAGCTGGGCGACGGTGAACCGGGGCGGGCCGGCCGGCTCGATGGTGTAGGGCTGGGCGGTGCTGACCTCCCCGACCAGGTCGGCGCCGAGCATGGCGGGCTGGCTGCGCACCCGGTCGAGCAGTTCGTCGGTGCCGGCCAGCGCCGGCCCGGAGAACACCCCGGCCTTCATCGAGCCGCGGCTGCGCAGGTGGCGCACCACCGCGCGGGTGTCGATCCCGGCGATGCCCACGATCTGCTGGGCGGTCAGTTCGTCGGCCAGGGTGGTGGTGGCCCGCCAGTTCGACACCCGCGGCGAGGGGTCGCGCACCGCGTAGCCGGCCACCCAGATGCGGTGGTCGCGGCTCTCGTTGTCCTGCGGGTTCCAGCCGGTGTTGCCGATCTGCGGCGCGGTGGCCACCACGATCTGGCGGTGGTAGCTGGGGTCGGTGAGGGTCTCCTGGTAGCCGGACATGCCGGTGTTGAACACCGCCTCGCCGAGGGCCTGCCCGGTCGCGCCGAACGGCACGCCGGTGAAGATCCGGCCGTCCTCGAGCACCAGGTGCGCGGTCAGCGAGCTCATCGGGCCTCCTCGAGCCAGTGGGCGTAGTCGCGGCGGTCGTCGGCGCGGATGCCGGTGTCGATCTCGGTTCCGGACGGCAGCCGCCACCGGATGGCCAGGATCCCGTCGTGGGTCATCGCCTTGCCGACCATGCCGCGTTCGGTGCGGACGGCGACGACGGCGTCCGCGGGGATCCAGATCGGGCGGGCGCCGCTGCGCTGCACCATGATTCCCTCCGGGTAGCGGGTGGCCACCGCCTTGCTGCGGTAGCCCAGGTCGCCGACGGCGACCCGGTCGTGCCAGCGCGGGCTGATCGTGCAGCCGACGTAGAGGCCGCGCAGCGGTCCGGCGGTGACCGGTCCGACCGTGTCCGGGACGGCGGGCAGCTCCCCGATCAGCGCGGCCTGGCGCTGGGCGCGCCGGCGCCACCCGCGGACCATCAGTTGGATCAGCCAGGTCACCAGCACCAGCAGCGCGAGCGCGAAGACCAGCGACCCGACCAGTGTGCCGGTGTTCACGCGGGGCTCTTCCCGTCCCGGGCGGTGATCCGGCCGCGCAGCAGCGTGGCGGTGACCGTGGCGGGCAGGGTCAGCTCCTCGTAGGGGGTGTTGGCCGAGCGGCTGGCCATCGCGGCGCCGCGCACCGTCCAGCTGGCGTCCGGGTCGACGACGGTGAGGTTGGCCGGCTCCCCGACCGCCAGCGGCCGGCCCTGGTCCGGCAGGCCGACGATGCGGGCGGGGTTCTCGCTCATCACCGCGGCGACGCCGCGCCAGTCCAGCAGGCCGGGGGCGACCATGGTGGCGGCGACGACCGACAGCGCGGTCTGCAGGCCGAGCATGCCGGGGCGGGCGGCGGCGAACTCGCAGCATTTCTCGTGGTCGGCGTGCGGGGCGTGGTCGGTGGCCACGCAGTCGATCACCCCGTCGGCCAGGGCCTCGCGCAGCGCGGCGGTGTCGGCGGCCTCCCGCAGCGGCGGGTTGACCCGGTTGATGCCGTCGTAGCTGGTCAGCCGGCTGTCGTCGAGCAGCAGGTGGTGCGGGGTGACCTCGGCGGTGATCGCGATGCCTTGCGCCTTGGCCCATTTGAGGATCTCCACGGTGCCCGCGGTGGAGGCGTGGCAGATGTGCACCCGGGCGCCGGCGTCGCGGGCCAGCAGCGCGTCGCGGGCGACGATCGCCTCCTCGGCGGCGCGCGGCCAGCCGGTCAGGCCCAGCCGGGCGGCGGTGGGGCCCTCGTGGGCGACGGCGCCGACGGTCAGCCGGGGCTCCTCGGCGTGCTGGGCGATGAGCACGCCCAGCCCGGAGGCGTACTCCAGGGCGCGGCGCATCACCAGCGGGTCGGCCACGCACAGTCCGTCGTCGGAGAACATCCGCACCCGGGCGGCGCCGGCGGCCATCATGCCCATCTCGGTGAGTTCGGTGCCGGCCAAACCGACGGTGACCGCCCCCACCGGGTGCACGTCGACCAGCCCGACCTGCTGGCCGCGGGCCCACACGTGGTCGGTGACCACCGGGGAGTCGGCGACCGGGGTGGTGTTGGCCATCGCGAACACCGCGGTGTAGCCGCCCAGGGCGGCGGCGGCCGAGCCGGTCTCGATGTCCTCGGCGTATTCGCGGCCGGGTTCGCGCAGGTGGGTGTGCAGGTCGACCAGGCCGGGCAGCAGCACCTGGCCGGCCGCCTCGATCACCTCGGCGCCGGCCGGCGCGGTCAGGGCCGGACCGATCTCGGTGATCTGGCCGTCGGCCACCACGACGTCGACCGGCTCGCCCTCGCCGTAGGGGCGCACCCCGCGGATCAGCACGCTCATGCGCCCACCGCCGCGGTCTCCGCGCTGCCCGCGCCGACCAGCAGGTGGAACAGCACCGCCATGCGCACCTGCACCCCGTTGGCGACCTGCTGCAGCACCGCCGAGCGCGACGAGTCGGCCACCGAGGAGGTGATCTCCATGCCGCGCAGCATCGGGCCGGGGTGCAGCACCACGGCGTGCTCGCCGAGCAGCGCCGCACGCCGGTCGGAGAGCCCGTAGCGCACCGAGTACTCCCGCGGGGACGGGAAGAATCCGCCGGTCATCCGCTCGGCCTGCACCCGCAGCATCACCACGGCGTCGGCGGCGGGCAGTTCGGCGTCCAGGTCGTAGCTGACCGTCACCGGCCAGTCGGCCACCCCGACCGGCAGCAGGGTGGGCGGGGCCACCAGCACCACCTCCGCGCCGAGGGTGGCCAGCAGCATCACGTTGGAGCGGGCCACCCGGGAATGCAGGATGTCGCCGACGATCACCACCCGGCGGCCGTCGATGCCGCCGAGGCGCTGCCGCAGGGTGAGCGCGTCCAGCAGGGCCTGGGTGGGGTGTTCGTGGGTGCCGTCGCCGGCGTTGATCACCGCCGGGCCGGCGCCGTCCTCGGCGGTCCAGTCGGCGAGCAGTTGGGCGGCGCCGGAGGCGGGGTGGCGGATGACCAGGGCGTCGGCGCCGGCGGCGCGCAGGGTGCGGGCGGTGTCGCGCAGCGATTCGCCCTTGTTGACCGAGGAGCCGCTGGCCGAGACGTTGACCACGTCGGCGCTCATCCACTTGCCGGCCACCTCGAAGGAGACCCGGGTGCGGGTGGAGTTCTCGTAGAACATGGTGATCACGGTGCGTCCGCGCAGCGTCGGCAGTTTCTTGACGTCGCGGCCCAGCAGGGCCTCGGCGAACCGGTCGGCGTCGTCGAGGATCGCGGTGGCCTCGTCGCGGGTGAGGTCGCCGGCGGCCAGCAGGTGCCGGCTCATGCGGCGTCCCGGGAGATCAGGACCGCGTCGCGGTCGTCGTGTTCGCGCAGCAGCACCCGCACGCTCTCGGTGCGCGCGGTGGGGATGTTCTTGCCGACGTAGTCGGCGCGGATCGGCAGTTCGCGGTGGCCGCGGTCGACCAGCACCGCCAGCTGGACGGCGGCCGGGCGGCCCTGGTCGCGCAGCGCGTCGAGGGCGGCGCGCACCGACCGGCCGGCGTAGAGGACGTCGTCGACCAGGATGACCAGGGCGTCGTCGAGGCCGCCGGCCGGGATGGAGGTGGCCTCCAGCGGGCGGGGCGGTTTGATCATCAGGTCGTCGCGGTAGAGCGTGATGTCCAGCGAGCCGTGCGGCACCTGCACGCCGCAGAATTCGGTGATCTTGTCGGCCAGCCGCCGGGCCAGGATGGCCCCGCGGGTCGGGATGCCCAGCAGCACCACCCGCGGGCCCGAATCACTCGGGTCGTCCAGGGCGGTCTTCTCGATGATCTGATGCGCGATGCGGGAGATCGTGCGGCCCACGTCGGCCGCGGTCATCAGTTCCCGGTCGGTCCCGGCGGTGTCGTCGGGGCGGGCGGTGCCCATGCCGATTCCTGACCTCCTTCTCCGCCTCACGGGACGGATCGTTAAAGGATGTCGTACAACTCGGCAGCCTAGCACTCCGCGACTACGCTGGGTGCAATGACCGAACGGCAGTTTCCGCGGCTGGATTTCGACGCCCTCTACCGCGGGGAGAGCCCCGCCGAGGGGGTGCCGGGCACCACCACACCACCGTGGGACACCAAAGCGCCCAAGGAGAACGTCATCGGCTGGCACGAGCAGGGCCTGGTGCGCGGTGCGGTGCTCGACGTCGGCTGCGGGCTCGGCGACAACGCCGTCTACCTGGCGCGTCAGGGCTTCACCGTGACCGGGGTGGACATCTCGGCGACCGCGCTGATCACCGCCGAGCGCCGCGCCGCCGACGCGCACGTGGACGTCCGGTTCGCCGTCGCCGACGCCACCGAGCTGGCCGGCTACACCGATGCGTTCGACACCGTCATCGACAGCGGCATGTTCCACTGCCTGGCCCCTGCCGACCGGCCCCGCTACGCCGCCGCCGCGCACCGGGCCACCCGCGCCGACGCCACCGTGCTGCTGTCCTGCTTCAGCGACGCCAACCCGCCCGACGCCGAGCGGCCGCTGCCCGGGCTGAGCGAGGCCGAGGTGCGCGCGGTGTGGGACGGGCCGGGCTGGCAGGTGGTGTCGCTGGAGCCGGCCGCGGTGCGCCGGGAGGGCTGGGGCGGCGAGATGCACTTCTTCTATGTGCGGGCCAGGCGGGTGTCGCACCGGTGAAGCTGGAACCCAACCGGGCCCCGATCCTCGAGGCCTGCGACGCCGGGCTGCTGGCCGGCGCCCTGACCCTGGTGTGGCAGCGCGGAAGGGTGCTGCAGGTCAACGAGATCGGTTGTCGCGACGTGGACGCCGGGCTGCCGATGACCCGCGACACGCTGTTCCGGATCGCCTCGATGACCAAGCCGGTGACGGTCGCGGCGGCGCTGCGGCTGGCGGAGGCGGGCAAGCTGGCGCTGAGCGACCCGATCACCCGCTGGGCTCCGGAGTTCGCCGCGATGCAGGTGCTGGCCGACCCGGACGGCCCGCTGGAGCGCACGGTGCCCGCGCAGCGCACCATCACCGTCGAGGACCTGATGACCCACCGGGCGGGGCTGGCCTACGGGTTCACCGTGACCGGCCCGCTGGCCAAGGCCTACCGGCGGCTGCCGTTCGGGTCCGGGCCGGACGCCTGGCTGGCCGCGCTCGCCGCGCTGCCGCTGGCGCACCAGCCCGGGGAGCGGCTGACCTACAGCCACGGCATCGACGTGCTCGGGGTGCTGCTGTCCCGTATCGAGGGCAAGCCGGTGGACCGGGTGCTCGACGAGCAGATCCTGGGCCCGCTGGGCATGGTCGACACCGGGTTCTTCGTGCCCGCCGCGCAGCGTGGCCGCGCCGCCACCATGTACAGCCTGGGCGATGATCTGCGGCTGCGTCACGACGTGATGGGCCCACCGCCGATCACCGCGCCGTCGTTTCCCAACGCCGGCGGCGGGTTGTGGTCCACGGTCGATGATTATCTGCGGTTCGCCCGGATGTTGTTGGCCGACGGGGTGATCGACGGGCAGCGGGTGCTCTCCGCGGCGTCGGTGCAGGCGATGCGCGCCGATCGGCTGACCGCCGCGCAGAAGCAGCACCCGTTTCTGGGCGCGCCGTTCTGGGTCGGGCGCGGGTTCGGGCTGAACCTGTCGGTGGTCACCGACCCCGAGAAGTCCCGGCCGCTGTACGGTCCGGGCGGGCTCGGCACGTTCGGTTGGCCGGGCGCCTACGGAACGTGGTGGCAGGCCGATCCGGCCGCGGAGCTGATCCTGCTGTATCTGGTGCAGAACCAGCCGGTGTTCTCCGCGACGGCCGCCGCGGCGGTGGCCGGCAACACCGCGGTCACCAAACTGCAGACCGCGCAACCGAAATTCGTCCACCGCACCTACCGCGCGCTGGCGGAGTAGCCGGCCGCGAGCCGCCCTACAGCGCCGCGCCCGCCGTCCGGGCCAGTTCGAGGGCGTCTGCGCGCATCCGGGTGCGCTCCTCGGGGGTCCAGCGGGTGGTCGGTTCGACGACCAGGGTCTGCACGGTGTAGCCCAGCATGCCGAACACGTACTCCAGGTAGGGACGCTGGAAGTCCTGCAGTTCGGCGTGGGTGCCGTCGTAGGCGCTGGAGCGGGTCAGGATCAGCTGCGCCGGTTTGCCCTCCCCCAGCGTGCCGACGTGTTCGCCGCGCTCGTTGAGGGTGAAGCTGGCCATCGGTTGCACGATGACATCGATCCAGGCCTTCAACGCATGCGGCACATGCCAGTTCCACATCGGGGACGACACCACCAGGCGGCCGAAGCCGCGCACCCGGTCGATCTCGGCGAGCACCTGCGTCCAGATCTGTTTCTGCTCGGGGCTGCGGCGCTCACCGAACAGCGGCGCGAACTTGGCGATCGCCGCCTCCCGCCCGAACCGCAGCACGTCGTCGCTCCAGACCGAGAACCGCTCGATGTCGCCGACCGCCGCGGCCGGGGCCGCGGCCAGGAAGGCCTCGGCCAGCGCCGAGGACAGCGAATCGTCTTGCTTGGGGCTGGCTTCCACCCACAGGGTGCGCATCGGTGGCCGCACTTTCAGATCATCGAGATCGGCGAGATCTTGACGCCGACCTCCAGGGCGCCGGCCAGTTCCCGGCTGACGTCGTAGTCGAAAACGACGTGCCCGCAGATGATGTCGACGTCGCGTTTGGCGCGCTGCAGCGGATTGTCCAGGAAGTGCACGCTGGCCCCGGCGGCTTCGAGCAGGTCGGCGATGATCGCGCGGGACTCGTGGACGATGTGGGCGGCGGCGGCGCGGGCGTCGGCGCGCGCGGCGCGCCCGACCCGCTCCCCGGCGGTGACCGCGGCCTGGATCGAGGTCACCGTGTCGTCGAGCAGGCCGTGCAGCGCGCGCAGCCGGACCCGGGCCGAGCCGAGCCGGATCTGGGCGGCGGGCTGATCCTTCTGTGCCGCACCGCTGTAGGCCATCACCCGTTTGCTCAGCCGCTCGGCGAACAGGTCGGTCACCCGCTCGGCGGAGCCGAGGGCCGGCATCGCGGCGACCAGCGCCAGCGCGGGCACCATCGGCCAGCGGTAGGCGGCGGCGTCGTGCAGGGCGGCGCCGGGCGTGGTGCCCGCGTAGATGTCGACGACGTTGACCAGCCGGTGGGCCGGCACCCAGACGTCGTCGACGATGACGTCGTTGGAGCCGGTGGCCCGCATGCCCGCGGTGTGCCAGACGTCCTCGACGCGCACGTCGGCGGCGGGCACCAGCACCAGGGCGGGAAAGATGTTGTCGTCGGCGCCGCAGAGCGCCCCGACCAGCACCCAGTCGGCGTCCATGATCCCGGTGGCCCACGACCAGCGGCCGGTGAGCCGGAACCCGCCGTCAGCCGGCACCCCGCGTCCGGTGGGGGCCAGCGGTGCGGGGCAGAGCACCGAGCCGTCGGCGAACACCTCGTTCTGGGCCTGCTCGTCGAAGAGCGCCAGCATCCAGTTGTGCAGGGTGTAGAAGCCGAGTGTCCAGGCGCTGGAGGCGCAGCCGTGCGCCAGCCGGCGCACCGGGTCGAGGATCGCGGGGAATTCCGCCTGGGCGCCGCCGTAGCGGGCGGGCAGCAGCAGGTCGGCCAGCCCGGAGGACCGGTATTCGCTGATGGTTTCGGCGGGCAGCCGGCGCAGCTGTTCGGCGTCGGCGGCCCGGTCGGCGAGCCGGGTGATGAAGGCGTCGTCGATGCCGGTGGCGGGCGCGGGTGTCGTCGTGGTCACGAGCCGAACATTACCATACCTTTTGGTACGGACGGTTTTTTGGTGCGGACAGCTCAGCGTTGCAGCATCAGCTCCAGAAACGCCTCCCGCCGGGCGGCGGCCTGCGGGCTGGGCCGCGAGCCGGCCAGGTGCAGGAACCCGATGCCGGCGGCGAAGGTGGCGTTGGCCCGCATGTCGGCGTCCTCGGCGGCGAAGCCGTCGTCGACGAAGGCCTGCCGCACCGCCGCGACGATGCGGGCGTCGGAGCTGCGGACCGCGTCAGCGACCGCGTCGTCGCTGCGCGCCCACTCCCGCATCGCCCGCTCGAGCATCCAGTGCCGCGGGCTGACCAGCGAGGTCATCATCCGCGACAACCGCTGGCGCGGCGGGAATTCGGTGAGGTGGTCGAAGAGTTCGCGGTCCTCGTCGCGGAAATCGGCCCAGGCCTCGATCAGGGCGCTGCGGTAGGTCTTCATGTCGGCGAAGTGCCAGTAGAAGCTGCCCTTGGTGACCCCGAGGCGGTTGCACAGCCGTTGGATGGTCAACGCCTTGATGCCGTCCTCGGCCAGGATGCGGAACCCGGCCTGCACCCAGTCCCCTGCCGACATGCGGCCGGTGGCCGTCGCTCCGGTGGCTGCCATGGCGACCAACCCTAGCGCCGGCTGACAATCGGGGTGGTCAGTTCAACCGGTCATGCGGGTTTGTGGGCGGTTGCCAGCAGGCCGGGGATGCGCAGTCGGCCGCGGTCGTCGGTGGCCGCGGCCGGCGGGGCGGACCCGTCGGGCAGCCGGGTGGCGGCCGACTGCAGGTACGCCGCCCGGATCTCCGCCACCTGCCAGTGCCGGCCGATGACCGCCCGCAGGCTCTCCGGGCTGAATCGGGCCGGGCCGCGACCGTCGGCACCGGGGAAGGCGTCGGCGGCGAAGGCGAGGATGTAGCAGCGTGCGCCCGGGGCGGCGGCCCGGTGCATCGCGGCCAGGTAGGCGTCGCGGTGCTCGGCGGGCAGCGCGTGCAGCAGCCCGCTGTCGAAGATCGTGTGGAACCGGTCGTCGTAGCCGCTCAGCGTGGTGACGTCGGCGGAAACGAATGTCGCTGGCAGGTTGTGTTTTTCGGCGGCGGCGGTGGCCGCAGCGAGCGCGGTGGCCGACAGGTCCATGCCGACGACGCGGTGGCCGCGGGCGGCCACCGCCAACGCCAGTTCGCCGTGGCCGCAGCCGGCGTCGAGCACCTCCGGGCGCACGGCGCCGGGCCGGTCGAGTAGGGCGGCGAGTTCAGGTTGAGGTTCGCCGATGCTCCACGGCGGCGGTCGGTCCCCGCGATAGGCGCTGTCCCAGTCGGTCGATTCAGTCACGGGTGTCTCGTCCTCTCCGATCGCCAGCACGGGCGCAGTGCGCGGTGACCATTGCGCGGTGACCATTGCGCGATACCGCCGCAGCCGCGACAGTGGAGGGCACCGGTACCGGCAAAGGAGTCACCATGGATCTTCTCATCCTCATCGGCCGCATCCTGTTCGTTGCGGTTTTCCTCGGTGGCGCACTGGGTCATTTCACCAACACCGACGCGATGACCGCCTACACCGAGTCGATGGGTCTGCGTCCGGGCCGGCTGTTCGTGCTGGGCAGCGGGGTCTGGCAACTCGTGGGCGCGCTGTCGGTGCTGCTGGGCGTGTGGACGGATCTGGGCGCGCTGATGCTGGTGGCGTTCCTGGTGCCGACCGCGTTCCTCATGCACCGGTTCTGGGCGGCCGACGACGCGGAGACCAAGGCGGCCGAGCAGATCCACTTCAACAAGGACATCTCGCTGGCCGGCGGGGCGCTGATCCTGCTGGGGTTCGTGCTCGACACCGGCGACGCGCTGGGTTATACGCTGACCGGCCCGCTGTTCGGCTGAGGGCCGCGCCCGCTTACGCGCGGTCCAGCACGGCCGCGGCCATCTCGGCGAGCATCCCGGGGCGCGCGGCCATCTCGTCGAGGTAGACGCCCTGCACGCCCATCGCGCCGTCGCGGTAGCGGTGGTAGACGCCCTCGGCGATGCAGCCCAGCCGCCACAGCGCGAACGCGTGGTAGTAGCCGATGGCGCCGACGTCGGCGCCGGTCCGGCGCCGGTACTCGGCGATGATCCGCTCGGTCGGGGCGAAGCCGTGGGCCGGGTCGGGCGCCCAGCCGACCGGGCGCGGGGAGTCCCACATCGCCACCAGCCAGCCCAAATCGGCGAGCACGTCGCCGACCGTGCACAGTTCCCAGTCCAGCACGGCCCGCACGGCGCCGTCGGTCCCGAGGATGAGGTTGCCGGGCCGGTAGTCGCCGTGCACCAGCCCGACCCGCTGCTCCGGCGGGATGGCGTGCGCCAGCCGGCGCGCCACGCTGCGCAGCGCGCCGGTGGTGGCCTCGACGCGGTCCAGTTGCTGTCCCCAGCGCCGCAGCTGTCGTTCGACGTAGCCGCCGGGGCGGCGCCACTGCGCGAACGGAGCACGGTCGCAGTCGATCCGGTGGATGTGCACCAGCGCGGCGACAACGTCGTCGGAGAATGCGGCCGGGCCCGCGGCGCTCAGCGCGGCGGTGTCCTCGTCGCTGTTGAGGATGATGCCGTCGACGAAGTCCATCACGTAGAAGTCCGCGCCGGTCACCGCCGGGTCGCTGCAGTGGCCGGCCACCGCCGGGACCGGGACGGCGCTGCCGGCCAGCGCGCTCAGGATCGCCTGTTCGCGCAGCACGTTGTGCGCCGAGGGCAGGACGGCGCCGGTCGGGGGCCGGCGCAACACCCACCGCCCGCCGGCGCGGTCGGTGACCAGGTAGGTCAGGTTGGAGCGACCGCCGAGCACCAACTCGAACTC
Organism: Mycobacterium sp. 1274756.6; assembly: GCF_001668625.1. Lineage (GTDB taxonomy): Bacteria > Actinomycetota > Actinomycetes > Mycobacteriales > Mycobacteriaceae > Mycobacterium. Next base: position 75,878 of record NZ_LZLJ01000091.1, on the reverse strand, counting down.
CAACGGCGCGATCACGCCGGGGACGTGGGTCAAAAACCAGTCGGTGACCCCGCCGGGGTCGATGCCGGCCGGCGGTTCGGTCATTCGCCCGCCGTCATCCGCGCGAGCGCGTCCTCGGTGAACACCGACAGGCCCAATTCGGCGTGATAGCCGTGGATCTCCTTGACGTCGAGTTCGAGCAGGAACCGCAGGATCTCCGCGGAGAGCGTCTGCCCCGGGACCAGCACCGGGAATCCCGGCGGGTAGGGCACCACGAACGTGGTGGACACCAGCCGGCGACCGGTTTCGAGCACCGCCCCGGCCTTCTCCAGCGGGATGTGTTCCCGGTCGGCGTCGTCGTAGCCGGCGTAGAACGCGGTGCGCATGTCGCCGAACGGGCCGGCCGGTTCCGGCCGGAACGCGTCGTCGAAGCTGCTGAAGTCCGGCAGCGGCGGCAACCCGTCGGTGATCGCGGCCACCCGACGCTGGTGCAGCGCGGCGTCTTCGGCGCCGGCCTGTTCGGCGGCGCGTTCGAAGTCGCCGGCCACCCGCCGCAACGCATCCAGCAGGTAGTGCACGCTGGACCAGGTGGCCCCGATGGTGAAGATCAGCAGCACACTGTTGATCGAGGTCTTGTTGATCTGGATGCCGAAGCGTTCCATCAGGATCTTCTCCCGGAACGCATAGCCGGTCATCCCGGTGTTGCCGACGAACAGCGTCGCCCGGGTCGGGTCGAGCACGAATTCGTCGGAGCGCCACGCCTCGTTCCATTCGGCGAGCGCGCCCTGCCGCACCTGCCGGTAGGACTGCACCGCCGAGGCGCGGAATTCCTCGGGCACCAGGTCGAACTCGTCGAGGATGCGGAACCACCTGCTGATCAACGGATCCCGGCGGATGCGGTAGCGGAACACCAGCGCCATGTCGTAGACACCGCGGACCAGCTGGAAGCCCTCCAGGTCGACTTGGCGGCGGGCCAGGTCCAGCGACGCCAGCAGCTGCTGGTTGGGTGAGGTGGAGGTGTGGGTCAAAAATGCCTCGGTGAACGAATCCCGGTGCCCGCCGAAATCCTGGTCGCGGACGTGGATCATCGACGCCTGGCGCAGCGCCGACAGCGACTTGTGGGTGGAGTGGGTGGCATACACCCGCGCCCGGGCCCGCTCCGGGTCGGGCAGCAGCCGCTCGGTCAGCCAGTGCGCCCGGTCCTCCCCCGGCTCGAACCCGCTCATCTTGTCGCGCCAGGCGCGGTACTCCTTCGCGTACTCCGGTGCGGCGAGGCGGTTCTCCAGCCGTTCGGCGGCGATCATCGCGGTGCGCTGCCGCGACCAGGGAACCGCGGTGGCGAACGCGTACCAGGCCTCGTCCCACAGGAAGCAGATGTCGGGTTTGATCGCCAGCACTTCTTCCATCACCCGCAGCGGGTTGTAGACCACGCCGTCGAAGGTGCAGTTGGTCAGCAGCAGCATCCGCACCCGGTCCAGCTGCCCGGCGGCCTCCAGATCCAGCAGGGTCTTTTTGATGGTGTGCAGCGACACGCCGCCGTAGATCGCGTACGGCGCCAGCGGGTAGGCGTCGAGGTAGAGCGGGTACGCGCCGGCGAGCACCAGGCCGTAGTGGTGGGACTTGTGGCAGTTGCGGTCGATCAGCACGATGTCGCCGGGCCGGGTGAGGGCTTGCACGACGATCTTGTTGGCGGTCGAGGTGCCGTTGGTGACGAAGTAGGACTGGTGGGAGTTCCAGGTCAGTGCCGCCTTGTCCATCGCCGCCCGGATGTTGCCCTGCGGATCCAGCAGCGAGTCCAGTCCTCCTGAGGTGGTGGAGGTTTCGGCCATGAAGATGTTGCGGCCGTAGAACTCCCCCATGTCCTGCAGGGATTTGGAGTTGAAGATCGAGGCGCCGCGCGCCACCGGCAGGGCGTGGAACTGGCCGACCGGCTCCTCGGCGTAGCTGCGCAGCGCGTCGAAGAACGGCGTGGCGAACCGCTTGCGGATCCCGTGGAGCACCGTGGAGTGCAGGTCGGTGACGTCGTTGAGCCGGTAGAAGGTGCGGTCGTAGACGTCGGGTTCGACGGTGGTGTCCGCCGCGATCGATTCGTCGGTGACCAGGTAGCGGTCGATGTGCGGGCGCAGTTCCCGGATCCATTCGGCGCATTCGAACGCGTCGTGGGTGCAGTCGGCGGCCACCGCGTCGTCGTTGGCGCCCAGCAGCGCGGTCATCAGCGGCAGCCGGTCGCGGGACCGCAGCGGCAGGTCGTGGCGGATGATGGCGGCCTGGATCTCGCCGTTGAGCGCGACCGCGGTGATGACGTCTTCGATGCTGGTCATCACCAGCAGCTCGAAGCGGATGTCGTCGGCCGGGTCGTGCAGGGCGCGCAGGGCGCCGGCCAGGCTCTCCGGTGCGTCCGGGGAGTAGTCGTCGCCGAGCACCACGGTGTAGAACTGCTGCTGTTTGGTCTGGGCCACCAGTTCCTGTTCGGCCAGCGGGACCGAGGTGTCGAACAGCGCGGCGCGGTCACCGTATTCCGACAGCAGCCGCACCGCCAGGGAGACCTCGTCGGAGAGCCGGATGGTCTTGTTGTCGGCCAGGTACCGGCGGAACATCGCCAGGTTCGCCGCCCCCGGGTAGAGCCAGTACCGTTCGTAGGCGCCGATGCGGTCCAGCAGCCGTTTAACCCGGTTGGCGTAGTGGGTGGTGTCCAGGCGGGCCCGGTTGACCTCGGCCAGCTGCCGGCAGGCGTCGTCGAGCAGGTTCCAGGTGTCCACCCGCGAATAGGACGGGTTGGCCACCGCGGCCAACGCCGACACCCGCAGCCGTCGGGGCTGTTCCCGGTCGCTGATCATGCCCGCACCCGCGGGTCGAAATTGGAGGTCACGGCCGACATTGTCCCGTGTCCTGGCACCGGATGGGCGGGTTTGGGCGTTCCTCGCGCACCGCGCGGGTGACCGCGCCCGCTACCCGGTGAGGAAGTCGGCGACCGCGGCCGCCACGGTGCCGCGCGAATCGCCCAGCCAGAAGAAGTGGCTGACCGCGTCGGTGGACACCAGCCGGGCGTGCGCGATGGTGCGCCGGAAGTCCTCGGCGTGCCGCAGCGCGACGCCGCCGTCATACCGCGAGGCGGTCACCAGCGTCGGGCAGCCCACCGACCGCAGCAGCCGTTCGCGCTCGGCCGCCCCGGCCGGTGTTCCCTGCGCCACGTCGAGCAGGAAACCCGAACCCGACGCCATGTGGGCGAACACGGCGCGCGCGGCGGCCCGGTCGGCTGCCGACCAACCGGCCCACCAGCGGCGGACCGGCAGCGTCGACAGTGGGCGCATCATCATCCGCAGGCCCCGGTCGGTGGAGACCAGCCGGCGCACCGCCGCCCAGGTCAACCGTTGGGTGCGGGGCCCGAACGCCACCGGCGCGGCCAGCCGCTCCGCCGCGGTGTCGGGGAAGCCCAGGGTCGACGGCGCGGCACTGTGCAGGATCAGCCGCGGCGCCAGCCGGGGCGCGGCGGTGGCGAGGTGAACGGCCTGCAGCCCGCCGAAGCTCAGCCCCACCGCGGCCACCGGGTCGGGCAGCCCCAGGGCCGCCCAGGTTTCGGTGACCGCGGGAACGAACCGGGCGGCGGTCAGCGCGCCGACGGCGGTGCGTCCGTAGCCCGGGCGGGAGAAGCTGATCACCCGGTAGCCCAGGTCGACATACAGATCGCGGCAGGCGGGGGTGAGTGCGGTGCTGTGCCCGCCGGGGAAGAACAGCACCGGCTCGGCGCGCGGGTCGCCGTGGATCGCCACCTGCACCGGGCCCAGGGCGGTGCGCACCAGCGGCACCTCGCCCGCGGGGCCGGCGGCGATCACGGCTAGGGCGCCGGGTTCGGGGGCGCGGCGGTGTCCGGCCCGCCTGCCGGGTCGGTCCGGCGTACCGCCTCGGCGGCGGCGCGGATCTGCGGGGTCACCAGCATCACCTGGCCGAGCACCCCGTTGACGAAGCCCGGCGAGTCGTCGGTGGACAGTTTCTTGGCCAGCTCGACGGCCTCGTCGACGGCCACCGGCTCGGGTACGTCGTCGGCGTGCAGCAGTTCCCACACCGCCACCCGCAGGATGGCGCGGTCCACCGCGGGCAGTCGTTCCAGCAGCCAGCCCTGCAGGTGCGAGCTGATCAGGTCGTCGATGTGCGCGCCGTGCTCGGTGACCCCGTGCGCCACCGTCACCGTGTAGGGGTGCGGCGGGCTCACGTCGGGGTTCGCGGCGGCCAGTTCGCTGCGGGCGTCGGCGGCGGCGGCGGGGCTCACCCCGCGCGCCTCGGCCTCGAAGAGCAGGTCCACGGCGCGTTTACGGGCCTGATGGCGGCCCCGCACCGGTTTGCCGTCAGGCATCGGGCGGGATCACCCGCTGACCCGGCCCAGGTAGCTGCCGTCCCGGGTGTCGACCTTGATCTTGTCGCCGGTGTTGAGGAACAGCGGCACGTTGATCTGCGCGCCGGTCTCCACGGTGGCCGGTTTGGTGCCCGCGTTGGACCGGTCGCCCTGCAGGCCCGGGTCGGTGTGGGTGATCTCCAACTCGACGCTGACCGGCAGTTCCAGGTACAGCGGGACGCCGTCGTGGAAGGCGATCTGCACCGGCATGCTCTCCAGCAGGAAATCCGCGGCGGTGCCGACCATGCCGGCCGGCAGCGGGTGCTGCTCGTAGTCGGCGCTGTCCATGAACACGAAGTCGGCGCCGTCGCGGTACAGGTAGGTGGCGTCGCGGCGGTCGACGGTGGCGGTCTCCACCTTCACACCGGCGTTGTAGGTCTTGTCCACGGTCTTGCCGGAGACCACGTTCTTGAGCTTGGTGCGCACGAACGCCGGCCCCTTGCCGGGTTTGACGTGCTGGAACTCGACGATCTGCCACAGTTGGCCGTCGATGACCAACACCAGTCCGTTCTTGAAGTCGGCGGTCGATGCCACGGTCTTCTCTGTCTCCTAAACGACGGCCAGTTCCTTCGGGAACCGGGTCAGCACTTCCGGGGTCTGCCCGGATTCCCCCACGATCAGCGTGTCCTCGATGCGGACACCGCCGCGGTCGGGCAGATAGACGCCGGGCTCCACCGTTACCGCGGAGCCAGCAAGCAGTGTACCGGCGGCGCTGCCGTTGATCCCGGGCGCTTCGTGGATCTGCAGCCCCACCCCGTGGCCCAGCCCGTGCGGGAACCGCTCCCCGTGGCCCGCGTCGGCGATGACGGCGCGGGCCGCGGCGTCGACGTCGGCCAGCGCGACCCCGGCGGCCAGCGCGGCGCGGCCGGCCCGTTGGGCGGTGGCGACCAGCTCGTAGAGGTCGCGCTGCCAGTCGGCGACCGGCGCCAGCACGAACGTTCGGGTCATGTCGGAGTGGTAGCCGGCCACCAGCGCCCCGAAGTCGATCTTGACGAAGTCCCCGGCGGCCAGCACCGCGCCGGTGGGCCGGTGGTGCGGGATCGCCGAGTTGGCGCCGGCGGCCACGATCGTCTCGAACGACGGACCGTCGGCGCCGTGGTCGACCATCAGCGCCTCCAGCTCGCGGGCGACCTGGCGTTCGGTGCGGCCGGCGCGCAGACCGCCGCCCTCGACCAGGTCGCGCAGCGCCGCGTCGGCCGCCGCGCAGGCCCGGCGCAGCAGCGCCACCTCGTCGGGGTCCTTGACCTCGCGCAGCGGCTCCACCAGGCGGGGCACCCGGACCAGCTCCGCGTCCTCCCCCAGCCCGGCGCGCAGCGCGTCGAGCCCGTCGACGGTGACGACGTGGCTTTCGAAGCCCAGCCGGCCCACCCCGGCATCGGCGGCGCGCCCGGCCAGGTGCCGGCCGACCGCGCGTTCGATGGCCAGCTCGACATCCGGTGCCTGCGCCGCGGCCTGGGTGCGGTAGCGGCCGTCGGTGGCCAGCACCGCGGGCCGCTCGTCGGCGAAGAGCAGCAGCGCGGCGTTGGATCCGGTGAACCCGCACAGGTAGCGCACGTTGATCAGGTCGGTGACCAGCAGCGCCGCGATGTCGGCGGCGCCGATCCGGTCACGCAGGGCGGCTCGACGGTGGGAATGTGTCACGCCTGCGAACCGTACTCGTTACGCTGTGGCCTCATGACCAACAACTGGCTGCTGCGCGGGCTGGTGTTCGCGGCGGGAATGCTCGTGATCCGGCTGATCCAGGGCGTGCTGATCAACACCTTCGAGATGCACGCGACCCTGATCAGTGTGCTGCTGCTGGCCGTGTTCGTCGCCGGGGTCGCCGTGTGGGCCTACTTCGACGGCCGCGAGGACGCCAAGGCCACCGCCGACCCGGATCGCCGCGCCGACCTGGCGATGACCTGGCTGTTGGCCGGGCTGGTGGCCGGGGTGCTCGGCGGCGCCCTGGCCTGGCTGTTCGCCCTGGTCGACAAGGGCATCTACACCGGGTCGCTGATCAACGAGCTGACCACGTTCGCCTCGTTCACCGCCCTGCTGACCTGGGTGCCCGCGGTGGCCGCGGTCTCGCTGGGGCGCTGGCAGGTGGACCGCGAGTACGAGAAGCACCCCGAGCTGCGGCGGTCGCGCCCGGGCGAGGACGACGATCGCGCCGACACCGACGTGTTCGCCGCGGTCGGGGGCGGCGAGCCGGAGCCCTCCTGGTCGCAGGCCGGGGAGGAGACCGCCGACCTCGGGGAGACCGCGGAGCTCGGCGAGGAGCCGACCACCGCGATCGCGACGCTGCCGGACTTCGAGAAGACCGAGCCCAAGAAACGCTGGTGGCAGCGGCGCACGAAGTCCGCGGCCGAGCCGACGGTGCCGGCCCCGACCGCCTACACGATGGAGGAGACCCAGCCGGTCGACACCGAGCAGACGACCCGCCTCGACGCCGACGGGTCGGCGGAGCCGACCACCGAACTCCCGGCGCCCTCCCCCGCCGCGGAGGAGCAGACCACCGAGATCGACCGCGACGAGCGGTCCTAGTTAGCCTTCGGCTCCGGCCAGATAGCGCAGCGCCAGCAGGTAGCCCTGCACGCCCAGGCCGACGATGACGCCGGTGGCCACCGGGCTCAGATAGGAGTGGTGGCGAAACTCCTCGCGCGCGAACACGTTCGAGATGTGCACCTCGATCAGCGGGGCGGTCAGCTCGGCGCAGGCATCGCGCAGCGCCACCGAGGTGTGGGTGAGCCCGCCGGCGTTGAGGATCACCGCTTCGCCGGCGTCGGCGGCGTGATGGATCCAGGTCAGCAGTTCGGCTTCGCTGTCGGTCTGGCGGACCACCGCCTCGAGGCCGAGGGTCTGGGCTTCGCGGCGCACCATCGCGGCGAGGTCGTCGTGGCTGAGCGCGCCGTAGACGTCCGGCTCCCGGCGACCGAGCCGACCCAGGTTGGGGCCGTTGAGGATCTGCACTCTCACCACGGCCGCGCCACCTCCGCGTAGGCGGCGGCCAGCAGTGTCGGGTCCGGGCCCTCCAGCCGGCCCGGTTTCGCGAGCCCGTCGAGCACCACGAAGCGCATCACCCCGGCCCGGTTCTTCTTGTCCCCGGCCATGTACTCCATCAGTTGCGGTAATGCGTTGGCGCGGTAGGTGTCCGGCAGGCCGAGGGCGCGGATGACGCTGCGGTGCCGGTCGGCGGTCGCGTCGTCGAGCCGGCCGGCCAGCCGGGCCAGCTCGGCGGCGAAGACCAGACCGACGGCGACGGCGTCGCCGTGGCGCCAGCGGTAGTTCTCCAGCGCCTCGATGGCGTGCGCCAGCGTGTGGCCGTAGTTGAGGATCTCGCGCAGCTCCGATTCCCGCTCGTCGGCGGCGACCACCTCGGCTTTGACCGCGATCGCGCGCCGGATCAGTTCGCCCAGCACCGGTTTGGCGGGGTCGACGGCGGCCTCCGGGTCGGCTTCGATCAGGTCGAGGATCACCGGGTCGGCGATGAACCCGGCCTTGACCACCTCGGCCATCCCGGTCACGATCTCCCGCGGCGGCAGGGTCTCCAGCGTGGCCAGGTCGACCACGACGGCGTCGGGCTGGTGGAACGCGCCGACGAGGTTCTTGCCCGCCTCGGTGTTGATCCCGGTCTTGCCGCCGACCGCGGCGTCGACCATCGCCAGCAACGTGGTGGGCACATGCACGATCGAGACGCCGCGCAGCCAGGTCGCCGCCGCGAAGCCGGCCACGTCGGTGGCGGCTCCCCCGCCGAGGCTCACCAGCGCGTCCTTGCGGCCCAACCCGATTCGGCCCAGCACATCCCAGATAAACCCGAGGACCGGCAGTTCCTTGCCGTCCTCGGCGTCGGCGATCTCGACCCGGTGCGCGTCGATCCCGGTGTCGGCCAAGTGGCTTCGGATGGCTTCGGCGGTGGCCGCCAGGGTCGGCTGGTAGAGGATCGCCACCCGGTGCCGACCTTTGAGCAGGTCGGCGAGGTCCCCGAGCAGACCGGTTCCGATCACCACCGGGTAGGGCGGGTCGGTCCGGACCTGCACGGTGACCGGGTCGGGGAGACTCATTTGCGGACCTCGCTTCGTCGGGCGGCCAGCGCCGCGGCGGTGGCCGGCGTGGGCTTGGCATCGGGGGCGGGCTTCGGGTTCTGCAGCCGCGCCACGATCTGGCGCACCACCGCGCCGGGGTTGCGCCGGTTGGTGTTGATCCGCATGGTCGCGACCTTGCGGTAGAGCGGGGCGCGTTCGGCCATCAGGGCGCGGTACTTCTCGGTGCGGTTCGGGCCGGCCAGCAGCGGGCGCACGGTGTTGCCGCCGGTGCGCCGGACCCCTTCGGCCAGGGAGATGTCCAGGTAGACCACGGTGTGACCGGCCAGGGCGTCGCGCACCCCGGCGGTGGTGATCGCACCACCGCCCAGCGACAGCACCCCGTCGTGGTCGGCGAGCGCGCCGCGCACGACCTGTTCTTCGATGCGGCGGAACTCCTGTTCACCGTCGGTGGCGAAGATGTCGGCGATGCTGCGGCCGGTCTGCTGCTCGATCGCGACATCGGTGTCGAGCATGGCGACGTCGAGGGCCTTGGCCAGCCGCCGCCCGATCGTGGACTTGCCCGACCCGGGCAGGCCCACCAGTACGGCCCGCGGTGCCATGGCCGGCTACCCCGACGCCCGGTGCGCGGACGGCTCCTGCTCGGCGACGGCACGCCGGTAGGCGTCGATGTTGCGGCGGGTCTCGGTCAGCGAGTCCCCGCCGAACTTCTCCAGCGCCGCCCGCGCCAGGACCAGCGCCACCATCGTCTCGGCGACCACCCCGGCGGCCGGCACCGCGCACACGTCGGAGCGCTGGTGGATGGCGACGGCCTCGTCGCCGGTGGCCATGTCGACGGTGGCCAGGGCCCGCGGCACGGTGGAGATCGGTTTCATCGCGGCGCGCACCCGCACCGGCTGGCCGTTGCTCATGCCGCCCTCCAGGCCACCGGCCCGGTTGGTGGAGCGCAGCACCCCGTCGGGGCCGGGGTGCATCTCGTCGTGGGCGGCGCTGCCGCGCCGGCGGGCGGTGGTGAAGCCGTCGCCGATCTCCACGCCCTTGATCGCCTGGATGCCCATCACCGCGCCGGCGAGCTGGCTGTCCAGCCGGTTGTCGCCGCTGGTGAACGAGCCGAGGCCGACCGGCAGCCCGGTGGCGACCACCTCGACCACCCCGCCGAGGGTGTCGCCGTCGGCCTTGGCGGCCTCGATCTCGGCGATCATGGCCTCCTCGGCCGCCTTGTCGAAGGCCCGGACCGGGCTGGCGTCGATGGCCGCCAGGTCGTCGGCCTGCGGCGGCGGGCCGGCGTAGGGCTCCGACGCGCCGATCGCGATCACGTGGGAGAGCACCTCCACCCCGAGCGCCTGGCGCAGGAAGGCCCGCGCGATCGTGCCGGCGGCGACGCGGGCGGCGGTCTCGCGGGCGCTGGCCCGCTCGAGCACCGGCCGGGCGTCGTCGAAGCCGTACTTGAGCATGCCGGCGTAGTCGGCGTGGCCGGGCCGCGGCCGGGTCAGCGGGGCGTTGCGGGCGACCTCCAGCTGGGCCGGGTCGACCGGGTCCGGGGACATCACGGCCTGCCATTTGGGCCATTCGGTGTTGCCGATCTCCATCGCGACCGGCCCGCCCAGGGTGTGGCCGTGCCGGACCCCGGCGAGCACGCTGACCTGGTCCTGCTCGAACTTCATCCGGGCGCCGCGCCCGTAGCCGAGCCGGCGGCGGGCCAGCTGGGCGGCGATGTCGTCGGCGGTGACCGCGACGCCGGCGACCATGCCCTCGACCACGGCGATCAGGGCGCGGCCGTGGGATTCACCGGCGGTAGTCCATCGCAACACGCGTCCCATCTTCCCATGCGCGCCGCGCGCGGGGAAAACCGCGGACGCTCACAGCAGGGCCAGGGTGACGGCCGCGACACCGGTCAGCGCCATCGCCGGTGCGTGCGGAACGCCGCGGGCCCCGCCGCGCAGCGCGATCAGCGCCCAGCCCGCGGTCAGCAGCGGCGCGCCCAGCGCGGCCAGCGCCCACACCGCCGGCCCGAACGTCCCGGTCAACGCCCCGACCCCCAGCGCCAGCTTGATGTCACCGCCGCCCAGGCCGGCCGGGTTGGCCAGGTGCACCAGCAGGTAGAGCCCGGCCAGGCCCGCCGCCCCGGCCAGTGCGGGCAGCCCGCGGCCGGCCAGCAGCGCCCCGGCCAGCAGCGCGCCGGCCCCGGGCAGGGTCAACGTGTCGGGTAGCCGGCGGTCGCGCAGATCGTGCCAGCTCAGCGTGATCAGCCAGGCCAGCACGGCCAGGCCCAGCCCCGCCCGTAGCGCCACGGGGTGCAGGTTAGCCGTGCTCGGCCAGCGCGCAAGTCATCGCTTCGCGGGGGGCCGGCCGGCCGGTGAACAGCTCCACCTGTGTGAACGCCTGGTGCAGCAGCATCTGCAGGCCGTTGATCGCTTGACCGCCCGCGGCGCTGACCGCGGCGGCCAGCGGCGTGGGCCACGGCTGGTAGATCGCGTCGAGCAGCACCGGGGTGCCGGCCAGCGCGGCGGTGTGCTCGGCGGCCGCGGCGGCGGGGATGGTGCTGACCAGGGCGGCGGCCGCGGCGACGACGGCGGGCAGTCCCGGGTCGTCGAGGGCGCGGTAGTCGGTGGCGGTCCCGAGGCGCCGGCCCAACTCCACCAGCCGGGCGGCCTTCTGCCGGTCGCGGGCCACCACGGTGATGCCGTCGGCGCCGAGCGTGGCCAGCGCGACCACCGCCGCCGGCGCGGTGCCGCCCGAGCCGACGACCACGGCGGGTCCGGCCACCGCGCCCAGCGCGCCGGTCACCCCGTCGACGTCGGTGTTGTCGGCCAGCCAGCCGTCCGGGGTGCGGACCAGGGTGTTGGCCGACCCGATCAGCGCGGCGCGGTCGGTGCGCTCGTCGGCGACGGCCAGGGCGGCGAACTTGCCCGGCATGGTCACCGACAGCCCGACCCACTCCGGGCCGAGCCCGGCGACCAGCGCGGGCAGGGCGGCGGCGTCGCACTCGATGCGCTGGTAGGTCCAGTCGGTGAGCCCCAGGGCGCGGTAGGCGGCCAGGTGCAGCAGCGGTGAGCGGGAGTGGTCGATGGGTGAGCCGAGGACGGCGGCTTTGCGGGCGCGGTGCTCAGCGGACACTGTCGAGGACACCGTTGCGTTTGGCGGTCTCGATGTTGGCCAGATGCTGCTCGTAGTCGGCGGAGAACAGGGTGGTGCCCTGCAGGTCGACGGTGACGAAGTACAGCCAGGGCCCGTCGGCGGGGTGCTCGGCGGCCCGCAGCGCGTCCTCGCCGGGTGAGCAGATCGGGGTGGCCGGTAGCCCCTCGGTCATGTAGGTGTTCCACGGGGTGGCTTCGGCGCGGTCGGCGTCGGTGGTGGCCACCTCGAGGCGGTCCAGCCGGTAGTTCACCGTCGAGTCGAATTCCAGCTTGCGGTGCTGGTGCAGCCGGTTGTAGATGACCCGGGCCACCTTGGGGAAGTCTTCGGGTTTGGTCTCCCGCTGCACCAGCGAGGCCACCGCCAGCACGTCGTAGGGCGACATCTCCAGCGGTTCGGCCGACCGGGGCAGCCCGGCGGCGGTGTAGGCGGTGGCGCTGGCGCCGATCAGCCGGGACAGGATCGTGGTGGCCGAGCCGGACGGGTCGATGTTCCAGGTGCCCGGGGTGATCAGGCCCTCGATGCGGCGGTGGTCGCGGCCCATCTGGGTGACCGGCAGCGCCGCCCATTGCGGCACCGACAGCATCGCCGGGGTGGCGGTGCCCGCGGCGGCGCGCAGGTCCTCGACCTTGACGCAGTGGTCGACGCCGTCGAGTTCGACGCAGCTGGCCTGGGAGATGAGCGTGAAGATGCCGGGGGTGACCTCGTCGGTCTTCATGTCGATGGTGTCGTCGAGCTGGCGGCCCTCGGGGATGACCAGCCGGCCGACCCGGTTCTGCGGGTCGGTGAGGCGCTCGACGGCGGCGGCGGCCGGGATCACGGTGCGCATCCGGTAGAAGCCGGGCTGGATGGCGGAGATCTTGGTGTTGCCGTGGGCGGCGTCGACGAAGGCGCGCACGGTGGCGACCACGCCGGTGTCGAACAGGGTCTGGCCGACGGCGGTGGTGGTGTCGCCCTCGTGGATCTGGATCACCACGTCGTGTTCGCCGTCGCCGCGGAAGTCCCCGCGGTCGCCGGTCACGGCGTGCCACAGTTTGGCGCCGAGCACCACCGTCGCCGCGACCACCACGATCAGCAGCCCGGTGACCAGCGTGCCGGTGATGCGCCGGCGCTGCCGCGCGCGTTCCTGCCGTATCCGCTGCGAGCGTGGCAGCCGGTGGCGGGCGGGCCCCACCGCGACGGGTTTGGCGCGCCGCTGGCCCCAATCGTCAGGCACCCTCGACACCTCCGGGCCGGCCCTGCACGACGCGGCGTTCGTCGAGCCAGTTCTGCAGAATCGCCACCGCGGCGGCCTGGTCGATCACCGCGCGCTGCCGTTTGGCCCGCATCCCGGCCTGCCGCAGGGACCGTTGCGCCCCGACCGTGGTCAGTCGTTCGTCGGCCAGCCGGACCGGCACCGCCACCCGGTCGGCGAGCGCGTCGGCCACCGCGATGGCGTCGCGCGCCGACGGTCCGGTGCGGTCGGCGAGGGTGCGCGGCAGCCCCACGATCACCTCGACCACGCCGTGGTCGGCGGCCAGCGCGGCGAGGCGCCGCAGGTGCCCGTCGGAGCGGTCGCGGCGCACCGTCTCCACCGGGGTGGCCAGGATGGCGTCCGGGTCGCTGACGGCCACCCCGATCCGCACCGTACCGACGTCGACGCCCAGGCGCCGCCCGCGGCCGGGATCGTCAGCACCGGGCCGGTCGGGGAGGCGATGTTCTGCTGTGGCCATCGGTCAGCTCCGGGCGATCTCGTCGCGCACCGCGGCCAGCGCGGCCGCGATGCCGGACGGGTCCTTGCCGGAGCCCTGCGCCTGGTCGTCTTTGCCGCCGCCGCGGCCGGCCACCGCCGCCGACAGCGGCTTGATCAGCTCGGCGGCGCGCAGCCCGAGATCGCGGGCGGCGTCGTTCACCGCGACCACGTAGGGCACCGCGCCGTCGCCGGCCTCGGCGATCAGGGCGACCACCGCCGGGTCGGCGCCCAGCTTGCCGCGGATGTCACCGACCAGCGAGCGCAGGTCGGCGCCGCTCATCTGGTCAGCCAGCCGGTGCGCCACGAGACGCACCTTACCGATCCGCTCGGCGCTGGCGGCCGCATCGGCGGCCGCCGCGCGCGCCCCGGCGAGCCGGGCCCGCTCCAGTTCCTTCTCCGCGGCCTTGAGCCGGTCGACCAGGGTGGCGACCCGGGCGGGCACATCCTCCGACGGCACCTTGAGGGTGGCGGCCAGCCCGGCCATCAGGGCGCGCTCCTTGGCGAGGTGCCGGAAGGACTCCAGCCCGACGTAGGCCTCCACCCGCCGCACCCCGGAGCCGACCGAGGACTCCCCCAGCAGGGTGACCGGGCCGATCTGGGCGGAGTTGCGCACGTGGGTGCCGCCGCACAGCTCCAGCGAGAACGGGCCGCCGATCTCGACCACCCGGACCCGCTCGGGGTAGCGCTCCCCGAACATCGCCATCGCGCCCATCGCCTTGGCCTTCTCCAGGTCCTCGTCGAAGGTGTGCACCGCGAAGTCGGCCTGCACCGCCTCGTTGGTGACCTCCTCGACCCGGCGCCGCTGGTCCTCGCTGAGCGGGCCCTGCCAGTTGAAGTCGAACCGCAGGTAGCCGGGCCGGTTCAGCGAGCCGGCCTGCACGGCGCCCGGGCCCAGCACCTCGCGCAGCGCGGCGTGCACCAGGTGGGTGCCGGAGTGTCCCTGGGTGGCGCCCTTGCGCCAGCCCGGGTCCACCGCCGCGGTCACGGTGTCGCCCTCCACGAATTCGCCGGACTCCACGGTGACGCGGTGGGTGAACAGGGTGTGCGCGATCTTCTGCACGTCGGTGACCGCGGCGCGGGCGGTGCCGCCGCTGCCGGTGATGGTGCCGACGTCGGCGATCTGGCCGCCGGATTCGGCGTAAAGCGGGGTGCGGTCCAGCACCAGTTCCACCCGCCCGGCGTCGACGGTGGTGTCGTGGGCGACCACCGGGACCCGGACACCGTCGACGAAGACGCCCAGAATCCGGGCCTGCGAGCTCAATTCGTCGAACCCGGTGAACTCGGTGGGCCCGGCGTCGATCAGCTCGCGGTAGGCGCTCAGGTCGGCGTGGGCGTGTTTGCGGGCGGCGGCGTCGGCTTTGGCCCGGTCCCGCTGTTCGGCCATCAGCGACCGGAACCGGGTCTCGTCGACCTCCAGGCCCGCCTCGGCGGCCATCTCCAGGGTGAGTTCGATCGGGAAGCCGTAGGTGTCGTGCAGGGCGAAGGCGTCGGCGCCGGACAGTACGGTGGTGCCCGCCGCCCGGGTGGCCTGCGCCGCCTCGTCGAACAGCTTCGAGCCGGCGGCCAGGGTGCGGTTGAACGCGGTCTCCTCGGCCACCGCGATCCGCGCGATCCGGTCGAAGTCGGTGACCAGTTCCGGGTAGGACGGGCCCATCGCGTCGCGGACGGTGGCCATCAGGTCCCCGACGATCGGGAGCTCGATGCCCAGCAGTTTCGCCGAGCGGATCACCCGGCGCAGCAGCCGGCGCAGCACGTAGCCGCGGCCGTCGTTGCCGGGGCTGACCCCGTCGCCGATCAGGATCGCCGCGGTGCGGCAGTGGTCGGCGATGATGCGGTAGCGGACGTCGTCGGCGTGGTTGCCGACGTCGTAGGGCCGGGCGGCCGACGCGGCCACGGTGTCCAGCACCGGGCGCAGCAGGTCGGTCTCGTAGACGTTGTGCACCCCCTGCAGCACCAGCGCGACCCGCTCGACCCCCATCCCGGTGTCGATGTTCTTCCGCGGCAGCGGCCCGAGGATCGGGTAGGCCTCCTTGCCGGTGCCCTCGCCGCGCTCGTTCTGCATGAAGACGAGGTTCCAGATCTCCATGTAGCGGTCCTCGTCGACCACCGGGCCGCCCTCGGCGCCGAAGTCGGGGCCGCGGTCGTAGTAGATCTCCGAGGACGGTCCGCACGGCCCGGGGATGCCCATCGACCAGTAGTTGTCGGCCATGCCGCGCCGCTGGATGCGCTCGGCGGGCAGCCCGGCGACCTCCTGCCACAGCGCGATCGCCTCGTCGTCGTCGAGGTAGACGGTGACCCACAGGCGCTGCGGGTCCAGGCCGTAGCCGCCGTCGTCGAGGCTGCCGGTCAGCAGCGTCCAGGCCAATTCGATGGCGCGGCGTTTGAAGTAGTCGCCGAACGAGAAGTTCCCGGCCATCTGGAAGAAGGTGTTGTGCCGGGTGGTGATCCCGACCTCGTCGATGTCGGGGGTGCGGATGCATTTCTGGATGCTGGTGGCGGTGGCGTACGGCGGGGTGCGCTGGCCCAGGAAGTAGGGCACGAACTGCACCATGCCGGCGTTGACGAACAGCAGGTTGGGGTCGTCGAGGATCACCGAGGCGCTGGGCACCTCGGTGTGGCCGGCCTTCACGAAGTGATCGAGGAACCGCTTCCTGATCTCGTGTGTCTGCACGTTTCCGCCGTCCTTGTATGCGTGGGTTCGACCGCACCACAGTACCGGCCCGTGCGGCGGTCCCCCACCGACGAGCCGGGCCGGCGGTCAGCCGCCCAGGAAGCTCAATCGCACCGAGCGGCGCGGGTTGTCGCGGTTGAGGTCGACCAGCACGACGCTCTGCCAGATCCCCAGCAGCGGCTCCCCGCCGCGCACCGGCACGGTCACCGACGGGGCGACCAGCGCGGGCAGCAGATGGTCGGCGCCGTGGCCGGGCGAGCCGTGGGCGTGGCGGTAGCGGTCGTCGCGCGGCAGCAGCCGCTCGAGGGCGTCGACGAGGTCGGCGTCCGAGCCGGACCCGGTCTCGATGATGGCCACCCCGGCGGTGGCGTGCGGCACGAACACATTGCACAGCCCGTCGGTGTGCCCGGCGCAGAAGGCGCGCACGGCGTCACTGAGATCCACGATGCGCCGGTCGGCGGTGTCGACTTCCAGCACGTCGGTGTTCATCGCTCCAGCCTATCGACGGTTGAATCCGCGGTCCGGGCGGAGGAAGGTGGAGGCAGACCGGCGGCGCCGCCGGAGCGTCGCCTCGACCTGGCAAGGAAGTGGGCCATGTTTGCGCGCTCGACCACTGTTTTCGCTCATCCCGCGTTGATCGATGACGGCATCGCCCATGTCCGCGACCGGCTGATGCCGCTCATGCAGGGCATCGACGGTTACGTCGGGTTGTCGGTGTTGGCCGATCGGCGCTCCGGGCGGTGCATCGTCACCAGTTCCTGGCTGGACCGTGAGCTGATGCACGCCAGCGCCAAGTGGGTGGCGCCGATCCGGGACAGCGCCGCCGAGGTGTTCGGCGGTCCCGCACGGGTCGCCGAATGGGAGATCAAGGTGCTGCACCGGGGGCGGTTGACCCGCGGCGGGGCGGTCGCGCGCTGCACCTGGGCCAAAGCCGACCCCGACCAGTTGGACCGCTGGGTGGGCAACTACCGGGCGGCGGCGCTGCCCGCGATGGACGGGCTCGACGGGTTCTGCAGCGCGAGCCTGCTGGTGGATCGGCGGTCGGGGCTGGCGGTGTCGTGTTCGTCGTTCGAGGACCGCGATGCCCTCGACCGCACCCGTGATGAGGCGTCGACGTTGCGCGCCGATCTGCTGCGGATGCTGGGCGCGACCCAGGTCGATGTCGGTGAGTTCGAGCTCGCGGTGGCGCATCTGCGGGTGCCGGAGCTGGTCGGTTAACCGCGCCGGCGGCGGATGATGGCCCGCAGCCGGCCCACCCGGGCGCCGATGTCGCGTTCGGCGCCGCGGCCGGTGGGCCGGTAGTAGTCGGTGTCGACCAGTTCGTCGGGCGGGTATTGCTGGGCGACCACGCCGTCGGGGTCGTCGTGGGCGTAGCGGTAGCCCTGCGCGTTGCCCAGCCCGGCGGCGCCCGAGTAGTGGCCGTCCCGCAGGTGTGCCGGCACCATCCCGGCTTTGCCGGCCTTGATGTCGGCCATGGCGGCGCCCAGGGCGACGGTGACGGCGTTGGATTTGGCGGCGGTGGCCAGGTGGACGGTGGCGTGGGCGAGGGTGAGCTGGGCTTCGGGCATGCCGATCAGCTGCACGGTCTGGGCGGCGGCGACCGCGAGCGGCAGCGCGGTGGGGTCGGCCATGCCGATGTCCTCGCTGGCCAGGATCATCAGCCGCCGGGCGATGAAGCGGGGATCCTCCCCGGCGACCAGCATCCGGGCCAGGTAGTGCAGGGCGGCGTCGACGTCGGAGCCGCGCACCGATTTGATGAACGCGCTGATGACGTCGTAGTGCTGGTCCCCGTCCCGGTCGTAGCGGATCGCGGCCTCGTCGAGGGCCTGCTCGACGGCGGTCAGGTCGACCCGCTCCCCCGTCTCGGCGGCCACCTCGAGTGCGGTCAGGGCGCGGCGCGCGTCGCCGGCGGCGAGGCGGACCAGCAGCTCCAGGGCGTCGTCGGTGACCGGGATCCGCCCGTCCAGCCCGCGCGGGTCGTCGATGGCGCGGCGCAGCACGGCGCGGACGTCGTCGGCGCCCAGCGGGCGCAGCTGCAGGATCAGCGAGCGCGACAGCAGCGGCGCGACCACCGCGAAGGACGGGTTCTCGGTGGTGGCGGCCACCAGCAGCACCACCCGGTTCTCCACCGCCGAGAGCAGCGCGTCCTGCTGGGTTTTGGAGAAGCGGTGCACCTCGTCGATGAACAGCACGGTCTGTTCGCCGTGGATGGCCGCGCGCCGGGCGGTGTCGATGACCGCGCGGACGTCCTTGACCCCCGCCGACAGCGCGGACAGCGCCTCGAAGCGGCGCCCGGTGGCCCCGGAGATCAGCGACGCCAGGGTGGTCTTGCCGGTGCCGGGCGGCCCGTAGAGGATGACCGAGGCCGCCCCGGAGCCGTCGACCAGCCGCCGCAGCGGCGACCCCGGCCCCAGCAGATGGTCCTGGCCGACCACCTCGTCGAGGGTGGCCGGGCGCATCCGCACCGCCAGCGGCGCGCCGGCGGCCGGCGTCGGCGGGCCGCTCGGCTGTTCGGGGCCGGGCTCGTCGAACAGGCCGTCGGTCACGGTCTCAGGCTTACCACGCGGCGGGGACGGGTCAGGGGCGCAGCGGGCGGCCCTGGGCGTCGTGCACCCTGCCGGTCAGGATCAGGATCCCGTCGACCACGCCCCAGATCCAGCCGAGGACCCCGAAGGTCAGGGTGGTGACGAGCAGTTGGGCGATGCCCATCCCGATGTGGCCGAGGTAGAACCGGCCGACGCCGAAGGAACCGAGGAAGATCTGCAGCAGTCCGGCGGCGATCTTGCTCTTCTCCGAGTACGCGGCGCCGTGGGCGTCGACGCCGAACGGCGCCCCGTAGTTGGCCGGGCTGTACTGCGGTGGGTAGTTCGGCGGCGGATAGCCGGACGGCGGCGGGTACGCGGCGCCGGACTGTTCGCTGAACGGGTCGTGATGGGGCGTGGTCACAGGTTCCTCCTCGGTCAGGCCAATCTACCGGCGTACGGCCGTGACGAAGTCGATCAGCTCTTCCACCCGGCCGATCAGGTCGGGTTCCAGGTCGGTCCAGTCGCGCACCCGGCCGCGGATGCGCTGCCAGGCGGCGGCGATGTCGGCCTGGGTGGCGTGCGGCCAGCCCAGCGCCGCGCACACCCCGTGCTTCCATTCGACGTCGCGCGGGATGGTCGGCCAGGCGGCCATGCCGAGGCGGGCGGGTTTGACCGCCTGCCAGATGTCGACGAACGGGTGGCCGACCACCAGGGTGTGCGCGCCGCCGGGGCCGCGCCGGACCGCGTCGGCCAGGCGCTGCTCTTTGGAGCCGGCGACCAGGTGGTCGACGAGCACCCCGAGTCTGCGGTGCGGTCCGGGCTGGAACTCGGCGACGATGTCGACCAGGTCGTCGACCCCGCCGAGCGGTTCGACGACGACCCCTTCCACCCGCAGGTCGTCGCCCCAGACCTGCTCGACGAGTTCGGCGTCGTGGCGGCCCTCCACGTAGATCCGGCTGGCCAGCGCGACCTTCGCCCGGGCGCCGGGCACGGCCACCGACCCGGAGGCGGTGCGGGCCGGCCGGGTCGGCGCACCCCGGCGCGGCGCGGTGAGGATCACCGGCTGCCCGTCGATGAGGTAGCCGGGCCCGACCGGAAACGATTTGGTACGTCCGTGCCGGTCTTCGAGGACCATCCGGCCGTACTCGATCCGCACCACCGCCCCCACGTAGCCGGTCTGCGCGTCCTCGACGACCAGGCCCAGCTCGACCGGCCGCGGTTCCGAACGGGGTTTGGTGGCGGTGTGCGGGTTGCGGGCCAGAACGTCCCGGCCGTAGCGATCAGTCACGAGACACGACCCTATGGGCGCAGCCAATCGCGCACCGGGCAGCGACACACGCTCTAGGCTGCACGATTGTGTTCGATGACTACGACTTCGACGAAGACGATGACGACGACGAAGCCGACGACGACGATTTCGACGACGAAGCCGACGACAAGCGGCACGCACCCAAACGGGACAACAGCCTGAAACTGGCGCTGGGACTGGTGGTGTTCCTGGCGGTGGTCGCGGTCGCCGCGATGGCGCTGGTGGTCTTCGGGGGCGGCGGCGCCGGCACGCCGGGGCGCGACGAGGCCGAGCCGGGCCGCACCGCCGAGATCGCCAGCGCCGACGACACCGGCCCGGTCGGTGTCATCATCGCCGACCCCACCTGTACGTCGTGGACGACGATCAACGACACCCTCAGTTCGGCCGGGGAGGGCAAGTGGAACGACCGCGACCGGTCGATTCCCGCCGCGGAGTGGACCCCGGAGTTGCAGCAGATGCACATGGGCGCCGCCGCGGTGTTGCGCAGCGCCGCCGCGCAGGCGGTCGGGCTGGCCAAGCTGACCCCGCACCGGGTGATGCGCGAACTCTACGAACAGTTCATCGCCTACGGGCGGGCCTACGCGGAGAAGGTGCCGCAGTACACCCCGGCGGACAACAACCTGGCCGAGGCCGCCAACAGCGCCGCGTCGGCGCTCGGGGCGATCTGCCGCGCCATCGACGACGGCTCGGCCGCCTCCCGCGGCCCGCTGGCCCCGATCCAGGGCCCGCCGGAGCTGACCGCCACCCCGGCCGACCCGACCAACCCGGTGCCGTTCCTGGCCGGCGCCAACCCGGTGTGCCGCGACTGGCACACCGCGTTGCGCGACTACATGGCCAAGACCACCGACTGGCAGCAGATGGATCCCAACCTCGCCGCGATCCTGTGGAATCCCCAGCAGAAGGCGGTCAATGTGGCTGCGGCACAGGTGATGAGCACCCACGCCAACAACATCGAGCAGCTCGGCCGCAACAGCGGCAACGCGACCCTGCAGGACTTCGCGATCCTGATCGCCCAGTACCAGCGGGCCTTCGTCGCGGCGATGATGACCTACACCCCGGCGGACCAGCACCTGGCCAATGCCGCCGCGTTCACCTCGGCGCTGGTCGACTCGGCCTGCACGATCAGCGGCGCATAACCGGTAATCGCCCGGCCGATCGGCGGTTTCGGGGCAGAATCGGGGGGTGGCCACGTGGCGGGATGTCGCCCGGCTGGTGGACGCGCTGCCGCTGACCGAGCGGCATGCCGGGCGCGACTGGCGGGTCGGGAAGAAGCTGGTGGTGTGGGAGCGCCCACCGCGCTACTCCGACCGCCAGCACTACCCGGAAGCGGGCGGCGACGACCCCGAGGGCGGCGACATCCTGGCCGCCCGGGTGCGCGACGAGACGACCAAGGCGGCGCTGATCGCCGAGCGGCCCGCCGTCTTCTTCACCACCCCGCATTTCGACGGCTACCCGGTGGTGCTGATCCGGCTGCCCGCGATCGGGGTGGCCGAGCTCGCGGAGGTCATCACCGACGCCTGGCTGGTGCAGGTCCCGCGGGTGGTGGCCCGGGAGTATCTGAGCCGGCGGGGCTGAGCCCGTTGGCCGCCGGCCGGGCCGGGCGGAGCGAGCCGGTCAGACCTGCGGGGCGGCGTCGATCCCGGATTCCTTGCGTTGTTGGGCGGTGATCGGGGCCGGCGCGTCGGTGAGCGGGTCGACACCACCCCCGGACTTCGGGAACGCGATGACCTCGCGGATCGAGTCCACCCCGGCCAGCAGCGCGGTGATCCGGTCCCACCCGAACGCGATCCCGCCGTGCGGCGGCGCGCCGTAGGTGAACGCGTCGAGCAGGAACCCGAACTTCTCCTGGGCCTGCTCGGCGTCGATGCCCATCACCGCGAACACCTGCTCCTGGATGTCGCGGCGGTGGATGCGCAGCGAGCCGCCGCCGATCTCGTTGCCGTTGCAGACGATGTCGTAGGCGTCGGCGATGACGGCGCCGGGGTCGGCGGTCAGCGCCGCCGCCGCGCCGGCCTTGGGTGCGGTGAAGGCGTGGTGCACCGCGGTCCAGGCCCCCGAGCCGACGGCCACGTCCCCGGCGGCGGTGGCCTCGTCGGCCGGCTCGAACAGCGGCGGGTCCACCACCCAGGTGAACGCCCAGGCGTCGGCGTCGATGAGGTCGAGCCGGTGGGCGATCTCCACCCGGGCGGCGCCCAGCAGGGCCCGCGACGCCTTGACCGGGCCGGCAGCGAAGAACACGCAGTCCCCCGGCGCCGCGCCGACGTGGCCGGCCAGCCCGGCCCGCTCGGCCTCGGAGAGGTTCTTGGCGACCGGGCCGCCGAGTTCCCCGTCCGGCCCGACCAGGACGTAGGCCAGGCCTTTGGCGCCGCGCTGTTTGGCCCATTCCTGCCAGCCGTCGAGGGTGCGCCGCGGTTGGGAGGCGCCGCCGGGCATGACCACCGCGCCGACGTAGGGCGCCTGGAACACCCGGAACGGGGTGTCGGCGAAGTACTGCGTGCATTCGACCAGTTCCAGCTCGAACCGCAGGTCGGGTTTGTCGGTGCCGAACCGGCGCATGGCCTCGGCGTAGCTGATCCGCGGCAGCGGGGTGGGCAGCCGGTAGTCGATCAGCGCCCACAGGGCGGCCAGGATCTCCTCGGCGACGGCGATGACGTCCTCGGCGTCGACGAAGCTCATCTCCAGGTCGAGCTGGGTGAACTCGGGCTGGCGGTCGGCGCGGAAGTCTTCGTCGCGGTAGCAGCGCGCGATCTGGTAGTAGCGCTCCATGCCGGCGACCATCAGCAGCTGTTTGAACAGCTGCGGGCTCTGCGGCAGCGCGTAGAAGGTGCCGGGGCGCAGCCGGGCGGGCACCAGGAAGTCGCGCGCGCCCTCCGGGGTCGAGCGGGTCAGGGTCGGGGTCTCGATCTCGACGAAGTCGCGGTCGGCCAGCACGGCGCGGGCGGCCGCGTTGACCCGCGACCGCAGCCGCAGGGCGGCGCCGGGGCCGTCGCGGCGCAGGTCCAGGTAGCGGTGCCGCAGCCGGGCCTCCTCCCCCGGCGCCTCGTCGAGCTGGAACGGCAGCGGCGCGGATTCGGCGAGCACGTCGAGCGCGGTGGCGTTGACCTCGATGTCGCCGGTGGGGATCTCCGGGTTGGCGTTGCCCTCCGGGCGGGTTTCGACGGTCCCGGTCACCGCGATGCAGAATTCGGCGCGCAGCCGGTGGGCCTCGTCGAGCACCGCCGCGTCGCGGAAGACCACCTGCGCCACCCCCGAGGCGTCTCGCAGGTCGATGAAGATGACCCCGCCGTGGTCGCGGCGGCGCGCCACCCAGCCGGCCAGGGTGACCTGCTGCCCGGCGTGGGCGGATCGCAGGGAACCGGCGTCGTGACTGCGCAGCACAGCTACTCCTCGGGGGCGGGGCGGGAAACGATTGACCAGTCTAAGGCCGCCGGGCGGTGTGCCGCGCCGGGGCGGCGTGTGATGGGCTGTGGGTCACCGGACCGGAGGTTGCCTGATGGGCCTGAACGACAAGAAGCATCCCTGCCAGCGCGTCGACGTCGGATTCATCGACGCCGCGCCGTACCGCTTTTCCAACAGCGTCGAGTTGGCGATCACCCCGGAGCAGTTGTTCGAGGTGCTCGCCGACGCCGAGTCGTGGCCGCGGTGGGCGTCGGTGATCACCGACGTCACCTGGACCAGCCCGCAGCCCTACGGGGTGGGCACCACCCGCACCGTCACGATGCGCGGCGGGATCGTGGGCTACGAGGAGTTCATCGCCTGGGAGCCGTATACGTATCTGGCGTTCCGGTTCAACGAGTCCACCACCCGGGCGCTGGGGGCGTTCGCCGAGAGCTACCGCGTGGAGCCGACCGCGCAGGGCTGCCGGCTGACCTGGACGATGGCGATCAAACCGCTGGGACCGGCCCGGCTGGCGATGCCGCTGGCCCGGCCGGTGATGACGGTGATGCTGAAGTGGTTTTTGGCCCGGTTGCGCCGCTACACCGACCGGCGTTTCGCCGGGGTTGACCGTCGGGGTTGACCGCCGCGGTTCGAACGCCGCCAACCCCGACGCGGCCGCGCGCACGTGTGCGAAGCTGAGTTCGGGCCGTGCCGATGGCGCGGCGCCACCGAGCGATCGACTTGAACGACGGAGCCTGCGATGACCTTCAACGAGGGCGTGAACATCGACACCAGCACCACCCGGTCCAGCGGGGGGCGGGGTCGGGGCATGGCCATGGGCGGCGGGCTGGCCGGGCTGCTCGTGGTGGTCGTGGCGATGTTTCTCGGGGTGGACCCCGGCGAGGTGATGTCCCCGGAGGCGGGTGCGCCCAGCGAAGTGTCCCCGGGTTTCGACCTGGACAAGTGCAAGACCGGCGCGGACGCCAACAAGTACGTGCAGTGCCGGGTGGTGGCGACCGGCAACTCGGTGGATGCGACCTGGGCGCAGCTGCTGCCCGGCTACACCCGGCCGAACATGCGGCTGTTCACCGGCCAGGTGAACACCGGCTGCGGGATGGCGACCAGCGAAGTCGGCCCGTTCTACTGCCCGGCGGACCACACCGCCTACTTCGACACCGACTTCTTCCAGGTGCTGGTGGACCAGTTCGGTTCCAGCAGCGGCGCGTTGGCTCAGGAGTACGTGGTGGCCCACGAGTACGGCCACCATGTGCAGAACCTGCTCGGGACGCTGGGGCGGGCGCAGACCGGCGCCAAGGGCGCGACCGGCGCCGGGGTGCGCACCGAGTTGCAGGCCGACTGCTACGCCGGGGTGTGGGCGCACTACGCGGCGATCACCAAGGATGAGAGCACCGGCGAGCCGTTCCTGCAGCCGCTGAGCGATCAGGACATCGCCGATGCGCTGTCGGCGGCGGCGTCGGTCGGTGACGACCGCATCCAGGAGTCGATGACCGGTCGGATCAACCCGGACGCCTGGACGCACGGGTCTTCCGAGCAGCGCCAGCACTGGTTCACCATCGGCTACCAAACCGGCGAGCCGGACAAGTGCGACACGTTCGCCGCACGCGACCTGGGCTGAGCGGCCCCGATCCGGCCTCGATACGACGAAGCCCCCGCTTCTGGTGCGCGGGGGCTTCGTGCTGCGGCAGGTTCTACAGCCAGCTGGAGCCGACCGCGCTGTCGGTGGACGCCATGTTGTTGCCGGCGTTCTGCACCTTCATGCCGTGGCTGGCGGCCTGCTGGTAGATCACCTGGAAGTTACGGCCCAGCTGCGCGATGAACTCCTGGCACGCCGCCGAACCGGCACCGCCCCAAAAGTCCCCGGCCATCAACACATCCCGAATGATCGCCTGGTGCTCGGCCTCCAGCGCCGCGGCCTGGGCCTTGATCATCGCCCCGTGGGCGTTGACATCCCCGAACTGGTAATTGATCGTCATCGTTCTCGTCCTCTCAAAACCCTGCTGGTAGTCAGCTGCTCAGGCTCGACTGCGCCGCAGCCTCTTGCTGCTCATAGACGTTCGCGTCGCGGATCAACCCGTCGCGCACCCCGTGCAACATGTTCACGATGTTGCGGAATGCGGCCTGCATCTGCCCCATCGTGTCCAACGACGTCCGCTCCGCGATACCGCTCCAGCCGGCACCGGAGATGTTCTGCGACGACGCGAACATCCGCCGCGCCTCATCCTCCACCGTCTGCGCGTGCACCTCGAACCGGCCGGCCATATCCCGCATCAGCTGCGGATCGGTCATAAAACGAGCTGCCATGGTTTGTCTCCCTTGAACGTTGTGTGTCTGAGTTCTGTTGCTCGCCTAGCGAGTTACGGGGCCGCCTGGTCAGCCGCCCTTGGCTGACACGGCGGCTTTCGCGCCGGCCTTGGCCATCGAGCCCAGGCCGCCGAAGCCGCGTCCGGCCAGTGCGCCCATCATCGCCTGGGCGAAGGGGCCGCCGGGCATGCCGGCCTGGACGGTGGCCGGCGAGACGATCGTCGTGGCCGGCGCCACCGGCAGCGCGCGGGTGATGGTCTGGATCGCCCCTTCGGGCACCGACAGGCCGCCGATGCGGGAGGCGTTGGCCAGTTGCGCGCTGACCTGTTGGCCGATCTGCGAGCCCCACGACGACAGCTGGTTGCTCAGCCCGGAGGTCAGGCCCTGCAGTTTGCCGCTGACCATCTCGTTGATCGCGTCCAGCAGCGAACTGGTGCCACCACCGATCATGTCGGTGCCCAGCCCGGTGCCGGCGCTGCCGCCGCGGGTCAGGCTGGTGAGCATGCTGACCGGCGCGGTCATCATCCGGGCAGGGATATTGAACAGTTCGGATGCTGTGCCCATCCCCGGCGTCGTGAGAATATCGCCGGGATTCAAGGCCAGGCCAAGCATATCCCCGAGAATCGGGACCGACGTCCCGATGTTACCGAGGCCGTCGAGCCCAGGGATACTCGGCAGCGCGAAATTCTGCAGAGATTCCGGGGCGAAGCTTCGCGTAGCGACGACACTCTCTTCCGCGCCGCTCATCCGCGAAACAGCCGGCGGGGGCCGCTGTCGCTCGGTGGCCGGCCGAGCGGCCGTCGAGGCGGATTGGTACTGCAGCATCGCCATCACGTCGTCTGCCCAGTACATCTGGTACTCGGCTTCGCAGGCGGCGATCAGGCCGGTGTTCTGGCCCAGCAGGTTGGTCGACACCAGCGTCAGCAGCCGAATCCGGTTGGCCAACACCAACGCCAGTGGAATCGACGTCGTGCGGGCCTGTTCGAACGCTGCCGCTACCGCGCCGGCTCGCGCACCGGCGTCAGCCGCCTCGATCGACGACTCGTGCAGCCATGCCACGTAGGGGGTGACCGCGCTTTCCATCGCCAGCGCTGACGGCCCGATCCAGTCGGTTGCCAAGCCTGCGGTCATCGATTGGATGGTCTGGGCGGTTGTCTCCAACTCAGCTGCGAGGTTCTCCCAGGACACCGCGGCATCCAGCATCGGGCCCGAGCCCGGACCGGCGGAGATCAGAAAGGAGTTGACCTCCGGAGGGAAAAACGGGAATCCGAACCCCAGCATCACAGCCCCCGCATCACTGAGCGCTGACTGCGTTGGCAGCCTCGGCGTTGGTGTAGGCGGCCGCGTTGGTCCGCAACGTGTTGACGAACTGTTCGTGGATCGCGGCGGCCTGAGCGGCCATGGCCTGGTACATCTGCGCGTGCGCGGAGAACTGCGCCGCCGTCAGCGCGGAAACCTCGTCCGCGGCGGCGGGAATCACCCCGGTGGTCGGCGCTGCGGCGGCGGCGTTACCCGCGTTCATCGAGGTTCCTATCGCCTCGAGGTTGGCGGCCGCTGCCATCAGCACGGCCGGCTCAGTTTTCACGAACATCTCCGGGACCCCCTTGGTCGTACACACGCCACACGCAAACGCCGGCGCCGCGCTTCCCGAGCCGCTGGCCGAGTTACGCGCCGCCGAGTCGCGATTATGCCAAATCGATCGTGATTCACGCCACTCCGAAGGAACGAAACTTAGCGAAGCCGGTCCGTCGACGCCGCCCACGGCCTAAGCCGTAGGGCGCGACGTTACACCCGTAACTCCAGTTAGGCGACGATTTCGCAGACGAGCGGCGCACGTCGCCTCGCCCGGGTCGCCGACCCGCGGCTCAGTTCACCTGAAGCCACCGGCCCGACGACCGCGGCCGCACCGCCGTCCCCGCCCCGCAAAACCTGTGGACAGCGCCGCTGGCCAGCGGCGATGCTCGCCACGACCCGCTTCCGGCGGCTGTGAAATCCCTAAGGCGGGAGCGGGCCGCGTCGTCGCTGAAAGCGGCACGAAACCCCGGGTGTGCGGACGCGGATCCCCCGCGGGTTACCGCATTCGCCCGCCACGGGCGCCTCACGCAGGTGATGCGAGCGCGGTCAAGATTTCACGCAGGCGATCCCGGCCAGTGCTGTCCAGCGGCAGCAGCGGCCGGCGCGGGTCACCGGCCGGCGCTCCCCGCAACGCCAGGCCGGCCTTGACGGTGGTGGCCAGCCCACCGGCGACGATGAACTCCAGCATCGGCTTCAGCCGGTCGTAGAGTGCCTCGGCGCGGTCCTGGTCGCCGGCCCGTACCGCGGCGACCAGATCCAGACAGGGCTGCGGGGCGAGGTTGGGCGCTGAGGTGCACCAGCCGGCCGCGCCGGCGCGCAGCGCGTCGAGCACCAGCGGGTTGCTGCCGTTGTAGAACGGCAGCGCTCCATCGCTGAGTTCGGCGAGCCGCTGCATGCGCCCCAGGTCGCCGGTGGACTCCTTGACCATCGTGACGTGCTCGATCGACTCGAACATCGACACCAAAAGCTCCGGGCTCATGTCCACCCCGGCCGTGGCCGGGTTGTTGTAGGCCATGATCGGGATGTCGATCGCGTCGGAGACCGCCCGGAAGTGCTCGGTGATCTCGCGGTCCGTCAGCTTCCAGTAGGACACCGGGATCACCTGCACCGCGTCGGCGCCGGATTGCTGGGCGTAGCGCGCGCGGCGCACCGTCGCCGCGGTCGTCATCGCCGAGACGCCGACCAGCACGGGCACGGCGCCGTCGACGGCGGCGATGGTGGTGTCCACCACGGTGTCGAACTCGGGCTCGTCGAGGTAGGCCAACTCGCCGGTGCTGCCCAGCGGGGCCATGGCGTGCACGCCGTCGGCGACCAGCCGTTTCACCAGGCTGGTCAGCCGGTCGGTGTCGATCCCGTCGGCGCTGAACGGGGTGACCGGGTAGGCGATGACGTCGCGGATGTCGGGCACGGGCGGGCTCCTCGGGCGGGTCGGGACTCAGGCGGTGATGGCGTCGGGGTGGCGCGCCAGGGCGCGCCGGGCGTAGTAGGCGAAGTTGGCTCTGCTGCGCTGCGGTGTCGAGGTCCAGTCGTGGGCCTCGCGGGCCAGCTTGTCCGGCAGCGGTTTGATGGTGCCCGCGGCCATCGCGGCCAGCTGCAAGCGGGCCGCGCGTTCGATGAGCATCCCGAGGGTGCAGGCCTCCTCGACGCTGGCGCCGACCACGATCTGGCCGTGGTGGGCCAGCAGGATCGCGCGCTTGTCCCCCAGGGCGGTGGAGATGATCTCACCCTCTTCGTTGCCCACCGGGACCCCCGGCCAGTCCTTGAGGAAGGCGCAGTCGTCGTACAGCGGCGTGGTGTCCATCTGTGAGACCACCAGCGGGGTCTCGAGCATCGACAGCGCGGCGACGTGGAACGGGTGGGTATGCACGATGCAGTTCACGCCCGGCCGTGCCCGGTAGATCCAACTGTGGAACCGGTTGGCCGGGTTGGCCATGCCGTCGCCCTCGAGGACGTTGAGGTCTTCGTCGACGACCAGCAGGTTGTCCTCGGTGATCTCGTCGAAGCCCAACCCCAGCCGCTGGGTGTAGTAGGTGCCCGGCTGTTCGGCGCGGGCGGTGATCTGCCCGGCCAGCCCGGAGTCGTGGCCGCCGTCGAACAGCGCCCGGCAGGTCAGGGCGAGCTTCTGGCGGGTGGTCCAGTCCGGTTCGGCGACGTTCGCGGCCAGCTGGTCCTTCGCGCGGCCCATCAACGCTGATTTGGATTCGGTGAACGAGCTTGCCATGCCGGCTCCTCAGATCGGAAACACTGACTCCACTATAGGACACTTTGTGTCATAGTGGCGGTGTGACCGCTCTGGTGCGCACGATCCGCCGCCAGCGGGGCCTGACGCTGCAGGGCCTCGCCGAGCAGACCGGGCTGACCAAGAGCTACCTGTCCAAGGTGGAACGCGAGCAGGCCACCCCGTCGATCGCGGCCGCGCTGAAGATCGCCGACGCGCTGCAGGTCGATGTGGCGCGCTTGTTCTCCGCGCAGAACACCGGCGGGCAGATCGCGGTGGACCGCACCGGCGGAGCCCAGCGGTACCGGGCGCTGGCGCCGGAAATGCTGGGAAAGGCGATGTCGCCGTTCGTCGTTCGCCCCGGCGAGGGCTCAGCCGACGACCCGCATCCGGCCCACAGCGGCCAGGAGCTGGTGTTCGTGCGGACCGGGACGATCGAGTTGGCCTACGGCGCGGACACCGTGACCCTCGGCCCCGGCGACAGCGCCTACTTCGACGCCTCGGTCGACCACCGGATCCGCGCCGTCGGCGACGAGCCCGCGGAGGCGCTGGTCGTCGCCTACCACGAGCCGGGAACCCGCTGAGCGGGCCGCCGGGCGGCTACCAGGGCCGGGTGGAGCAGGTCACCCCGCTGCCACCCTGCTGGGAGACGACCACCTCGCCGTCGACCGCGATCTCGCAGCGGAACTCCGGATTGATGCGCAACCCGCCGCTGGCGGTGATCAGCGCCCACTGGCCCGGGTCGGCCAACCGCGTGGTGTAGACCAGCGTCTGCCCCCCGGTGATGGGGGTGCGGTAGAGGGTCTTGAGGTACTTGTCCGGTTCGGCGTTGTAGGCGTCCATGCTGGGCGGATCGGTCTCGATGTACCGGATGTCGCCGTGCAGGTCGCTGGTGGTGGTGATCGTGTAGGTGACCTCGTGGCCACCCTCCTCCGGGTCCGCCGTGGCAGCGGCCTGACTGACCGCCACACCGGCGGCCGCCACCATCAGCGCAGCCCCGACCGTGGTTGGAATTCGCATGTACGCCATATCGAGGCAGGCTACCGAAGCGTTACAGCGCCGACAGAATCCGTTCCAACCGCCCGCCGCGCTCCGGTGTCCCTGATATCGACATCGAAACGGCCCGATTCGGGCGTTTTTCGGGCCTATGAGCCGGCCTGCGCGTCGATTTCAGGGGATATCCGCCGCGATCGGCACCCGGGTGCCGGCCCCAGCTCCGAAAAACCGCAGGGTCAGCTCGACGCCAGGCGGGCACGCACGTCGGCGACCACCTCATCGAGGGGTACGGCGACCTGCTCCCCGCTGGCGAGGTCTTTGACGCCGATCACCCCGGCGTCGATGTCGCGTTCCCCGGCGACCAGCGCCACCCGGGCGCCGGAGCGGTCGGCGGCGCGCATCGCGCCCTTGAGCCCGCGGCCGCCGTAGGCCAGATCGACCCGCACGCCGGCGTCCCGCAGCGCCGCCGCGAGCTGCGCCAGTTGCAGCTTGGCCCGCTCCCCCAGCGGCACCCCGAACACCTCGCAGCGCGCGGTCGAGCCGACGGTCTTGCCCTCGGCGGCCAGGGCCAGCAGGGTGCGGTCCACGCCGAGGCCGAAGCCGATGCCGGAGAGGTCCTGCCCACCGAGCTGGTGCATCAGCCCGTCATAGCGCCCGCCGCCACCGATTCCGGACTGCGCGCCCAGCCCGTCGTGGACGAACTCGAAGGTGGTCTTGGTGTAGTAGTCCAGGCCGCGCACCATGCGCGGGTTGATCACATACGGCACCCCGAGGGCGTCCAGGTGCTCGCGCACGGTCGCGAAGTGCTCGCGCGCCGAGTCCGACAGGTGATCGAGCAGCACCGGCGCGTCGGCGGTGAGCTCACGCATCCGCCCGCGCTTGTCGTCGAGGACCCGCAGCGGGTTGATCTCGGCGCGCCTGCGGGTCTCCTCGTCCAGGTCGAGGCGGAACAGGAACTCCTGGAGCAGCTCCCGGTAGGCCGGCCGGCAGGTGTCATCACCCAGGGAGGTCAGCTCCAGCCGGAAGCCGTCCAGGCCCAGCGAGCGGAACGCGGTGTCGGCCAGCGCGATGACCTCGGCGTCCAGCGCCGGGTCGTCGACCCCGATCGCCTCGACGCCGACCTGCTGCAGCTGGCGGTAGCGCCCGGCCTGCGGGCGTTCGTAGCGGAAGAACGGACCGGCGTAGCAGAGTTTGACCGGCAGCGTGCCGCGGTCCAGGCCGTGCTCGATCACCGCGCGGACCACGCCGGCGGTGCCTTCCGGGCGCAGTGTCACCGACCGGTCCCCGCGGTCGGCGAAGGTGTACATCTCCTTGGAGACCACGTCGGTGGACTCCCCCACCCCGCGGGCGAACAGCGCGGTGTCCTCGAAGATCGGCAACTCGATGTCGCCGTAGCCGGCGCGGCGGGCGGCGGCGAGCATGCCGTCCCGCACGGCCACGAATGCCGCCGAATCCGGCGGCAGGTAGTCCGGGACACCCTTGGGTCCGGCGAAGGCGCTGAACTCGCTCACCCGCTCAACCCTTCCAGGAACGGGTTGGTGCGCCGCTCGATCCCGATCGTGGTGGCCGGGCCGTGTCCGGGATAGACCACGGTGTGGTCGTCGAGCACCAGCAGCTTGGCCACGATCGAGCCGAGCAGGTCACGGCCGCTGCCGCCGGGCAGGTCGGTGCGGCCCACCGACCCGGCGAACAGGGTGTCGCCGCTGAACACCACGTCGTGCGGGCCGTCGGGGGCGGCGCCGGGGATGCGGAAGCACACCGAACCGCGGGTGTGGCCGGGGGTGTGGTCGACGGCGACGGTGATGCCGCCCAACTCCACCTTGTCGCCGTCGCGGTCGAGTTCGACGACCTGTTTGGGCTCGCGGAACAGCGCACCGAGTGCCAGCTGGCCCAGCCGCGGCCCGAACCCGCGGATCGGGTCGGTGAGCATGAAGCGGTCCTCGGGGTGGATGTAGGCGGGGATGCCGTAGGTGTCACAGACCTTCTGCGCCGACCAGATGTGGTCGATGTGGCCGTGGGTGATCAGCACCGCGGCCGGGGTGAGCCGGTTCTCGTCGAGGATCCGGCGCAGCTCGCCCATCGCGCGCTGGCCCGGGTCGATGATGAGCGCGTCCGCGCCGCGCCGCTCGGCCAGCACATAGCAGTTGCACGCCAGCAGCCCGGCGGGAAATCCGGTGATCAACACGCCGTCCAGTTTCCCATCGGGTGGTGTCAGCGGCACACACCAGGGCTGGCAGACTCTTGCCCAGGACACGACCACGGAGGATGAGCTGCGGTGCCGACCAACGAACAACGACGCGCGACGGCCAAGCGCAAACTCGAGCGGCAGCTGGAGCGACGCGCCCACCAGGCCCGCCGCCGCCGCATGGTGACCATCGCCGGGTCGATCGGCGGGGTGGTCATCCTGGTGGCCGCCGGGGTCTTCGCGGTGGTCTCCCTCAACGGGGACTCCGATTCCACGGCGACGCCCTCGGGTGAGACCACCAGCCCGGGCCTGGACGATGCGGCCGCGCTGCCGTCGTTCACCGCGAAGGCGGGCAGCGTCTCGTGCAGCTACCCGGCAACGGACAAGAAGGCCGCCAAGGAGGTGCAGCCGCCGAAGACCCAGGACGGCAAGGTGCCCACCGACCCGGCGACGATCAGCGTCTCGATGATGACCGACCAGGGACCGGTCGGGCTGATGCTGGACAACGGCAAGTCGCCGTGCACGGTCAACAGCTTCGTCAGCCTGGCGCACCAGGATTACTTCAACGACACGACCTGCCACCGGCTGACCACCGCGCCCACCCTGCGGGTGCTGCAGTGCGGTGACCCCGGCGGGGACGGCAAGGGCGGGCCGGGCTACGAGTTCGCCAACGAGTACCCCACCGACGAGTACGAGCCGGGCGACCCGGCGCTGCAGCGCCCGGTGGTCTACCCGCGCGGCACCCTGGCGATGGCCAACTCCGGGCCCGACACCAACGGCAGCCAGTTCTTCCTGGTCTACGGCGACTCACAACTGCCGCCGAACTACACCGTGTTCGGCACGATCCAGGACGACGGGCTGGCGACCCTGGACAAGATCGCCGACGCCGGCGTCGCCGACGGCACCACCGACGGCGCCCCCAAGACCCCGGTGACGATCAAGTCGGTGCTCCTTGACTAAGGCGATGTGGGCCGGCGCCGCCGCGGTCGGGTTGGTGGCGCTGCTGGCCGGCTGCTCCGGCTCCGACCAGCCCGCGGCCGGGACGTCGACGCCGTCGGCGTCGGGGGGGACCTCGACCGCCACCTCGCCGTTGAACAGCACGGTCCCGCCGCGCCCGTACGACGGCCAGCTGCCGCAGTTCACGCCGGCACCGCAACTCGGGGCGAACTGCCAATACCTGCCCACCGCGCAGCCACCCGCCAAGAACGTCGACGCACCCCCGGCCGGCGAGGTGGCGACCACCCCCGCGACCGTCGCCGCGACCATCGCCACCGATCAGGGACCGATCGGGCTGGAGTTGAACCAGGCCCAATCACCGTGCACGGTCAACAGTTTCGTCAGCCTGGCCCAGCAGGGCTACTTCGACGACACCTCGTGTCACCGGCTGACCACCGCCGCCACCCTGAGCGTGTTGCAGTGCGGTGACCCGACCGGAGCCGGCACCGGCGGGCCGGGCTACGAGTTCGCCAACGAGTACCCCACCGACCAGTACCAGCCGGACGATCCGACTCTGCAGCGCCCGGTCGTCTACCCGCGCGGCACCCTGGCGATGGCCAACGCCGGACCCGACACCAACGGCAGCCAGTTCTTCCTGGTCTACGGCGACTCACAACTGCCGCCGAACTACACGGTGTTCGGCACGATCGGAGACGACGGCTTGGCGACCCTGGACAAGATCGCCGCCGCCGGTGTCGCCGACGGCAGCACCGACGGCACCCCCGCCACCGCGGTGACGATCACCTCGGTGCATCTGGACTAGCAGCCGATGTCCACACCCCAGCCCACCGATCGCCGCCGGCTGCTGCGACACCTGCTGGTCGTGCTGCTGGTCGTCGTGTTCGCCTACCTGGTGGCGGTGACGGTGTCGCTGGTGATCGGCGATCAGCAGAAGGGCTCCGACCTCGAGCGACTCGGCGGGACCCGCGTCACCCTGAGCCCGCAGACCCTCGACGGCGCGCCGCTCCCGGCGGAGGAGACGACCCGCGCGGAGAAGGTCCTCGGCGCCCGGCTCAAAGCCGCCGGGATCCGGAATGCGGAGACGGCTGTCGACGGCGACACGGTGGTGGTGAGCCTGCCCGGTGAGGATCCCGACCTGCCCGCCGATCTCGGTGCCCGCAAGCAGCTTCTCGTCCGTCCGGTGCTCGAGTCCCTTCCCGTCGCACCCGCCGAGGATCGCAGCGCACCGGCACCCGCCCCGACCGACAAAACGCTCGCCGAACGGGTCAGGACCGCGCAGAAGACGCGCCAGAGCGACAACCAACTCATCCAGGTCCAAGCGCTGCACGCTCAGACCGACCGCTGCGGTCAGGACGACCCGCTGGCCGGCTACGACGATCCCGCCCTGCCGCTGGTGACCTGCTCCACCGACGGCACCACCGCCTACCTGCTGGGGCCGGCCATCCTGGACAACGACCAGATCGAGCGCGCCGCCGCCGACGTCAACTCCCACTCCGGCACCAACCTGGTCGATCTCGTCCTGACCGCCGACGGCAAGTCGACCTGGGCGAAGTTCACCGCCGAAAACGTCGGAACCGCCGCCGCCTTCACCCAGGACACCGCGGTCCTGAGCGCACCGCTCATCCAGGAGGCCATCCCCGCCGGGCGCACCCAGATCAGCGGCAACTTCAGTCCTGAGGACGCCCGCGAGCTCGCCGCGGCGATCAGCCAGGGACCGTTGCCGTCGGCTTTCGCGGTCACCGATACCGAGAAGGTGGCGCCGCAGCCGTCGTCGTCGAACTTCGGGTCCCCCGAATTCGGGTTGATCGCCGGTGGTTTCGTGGTGATGGTCGCGTTGATCGGCGGGCTGGTGTTCCTGATGGCCCGCGAACGGTCCTGATGGTCCCCGGTCAGGCCGCCGACGTCACCCGGTAGACGTCGTAGACCCCTTCGACGTTGCGCACCACGTTGAGCAGGTGCCCCAGATGCTTGGGGTCGCCCATCTCAAAGGTGAAGCGGCTCACGGCCACCCGGTCACCGGAGGTGGTCACCGACGCGGAGAGGATGTTGACCTTCTCGTCGGCCAGCGCGTGGGTGATGTCGGAGAGCAGCCGGTGCCGGTCGAGGGCCTCGACCTGAATCGCCACCAGGAACACCGACGAGGCCGACGGATTCCACTTCACGTCGATGATCCGCTCGGCCTGCTGCAGCAGCGACGAGGCGTTGGTGCAGTCGGTGCGGTGCACGCTGACCCCGCCGCCGCGGGTGACGAAGCCCAGGATCGTGTCGCCGGGCACCGGGGTGCAGCACTTGGCCAGTTTCGTCAGCACCCCCGGCGCGCCGGGCACCTCCACCCCGACGTCGTCGCTGCTGCGGTCCCGGCGCGGCAGCATGGTGGTCGGGGTGGAGCGTTCGGCGAGTTCGTCTTCGGCGTCATCGGATTCCAGCGCCGACACCAGTTTCTGCACCACGTGCCGCGCGGAGGTGTGGCCCTCCCCCACCGCGGTGTAGAGCGCCGAGACATCCGCGTAGTGCAGTTCGCGGGCCAGCGCCGCCATCGACTCGCCGCTGACCAGCCGTTGCAGCGGAAACGCGGTGCGACGGGCTTCGCGGGCGATGGCGTCCTTGCCGGCTTCCAGCGCCTCCTCGCGCCGCTCCTTGGCGAACCACTGCCGGATCTTGGCCTTCGCGCGCGGGGACACCACGAACGTCTGCCAATCCCGCGACGGCCCGGCGTTCTGCGCCTTGGAGGTGAAAACCTCCACCACTTCCCCGTTTTCGAGTTTGCGTTCCAGCGCGACCAGCCGGCCGTTGACCCGCGCGCCGATACAGCGATGCCCCACCTCGGTGTGCACCGCGTAGGCGAAGTCGACGGGGGTCGACCCGGCCGGCAGGGTGATGACGTCGCCCTTCGGGGTGAAGACGAAGATCTCCTTGACCGCCAGGTCGAAGCGCAGCGACTCGAGGAACTCACCGGGGTCGGCGGCCTCCCGCTGCCAGTCCAGCAGCTGGCGCATCCAGGCCATGTCATCGATCTCGGCGGCCGCCTGCGGATGCGGTACGGCGTTGCGCCCCTTGGCCTCTTTGTAGCGCCAGTGCGCGGCGATCCCGTACTCGGCGGTGCGGTGCATGTCGCGGGTGCGGATCTGCACCTCCAGCGGTTTGCCCTCCGGCCCGACGACGGTGGTGTGCAGCGACTGGTAGACCCCGAACCGGGGTTGGGCGATGTAGTCCTTGAACCGGCCGGCCATCGGCTGCCACAGCGAGTGCACCACACCGACCGCGGCGTAGCAGTCCCGGATCTGCTCACAGAGGATCCGGATGCCGACCAGGTCGTGGATGTCGTCGAAGTCGCGGCCCTTGACGATCATCTTCTGATAGATCGACCAGTAGTGCTTGGGGCGGCCCTCCACCGCGGCGTCGATCTTCGCGGCGGACAGTGTCGCGGTGATCTCCGAGCGCACCTTCTCCAGATAGGTGTCGCGCGAGGGGGCGCGGTCGGCCACAAGCCGCACGATCTCCTCGTACTTCTTCGGGTGCAGGATCGCGAACGCGAGATCCTCCAGCTCCCACTTGACGGTGGCCATGCCCAGCCGGTGCGCCAGCGGCGCGATCACTTCCAGCGTCTCGCGGGCCTTGCTGGCCTGCTTCTCCGGCGCCAGGAACCGGATGGTGCGCATGTTGTGCAGCCGGTCGGCGACCTTGATCACCAGCACCCGCGGGTCGCGGGCCATCGCGATGATCATCTTGCGGATGGTCTCGCCCTCGGCGGCGCTGCCCAGCACCATCCGGTCGAGCTTGGTCACCCCGTCGACCAGGTGGGCGACCTCCTCACCGAAGTCGGCGGACAGCTCGGTCAGCAGGTAGCCGGTGTCCTCGACGGTGTCGTGCAGCAGCGCGGCGACCAGCGTGGTGGTGTCCATGCCCAACTCGGCGAGGATGTTGGCCACCGCCAGCGGGTGGGTGATGTAGGGGTC
This sequence comes from Mycobacterium sp. 1274756.6, assembly GCF_001668625.1. GTDB lineage: Bacteria > Actinomycetota > Actinomycetes > Mycobacteriales > Mycobacteriaceae > Mycobacterium. The sequence continues at coordinate 38,531 of NZ_LZLJ01000091.1, read as the reverse complement.
GCCGGATTTGCGCATCTGGTTGGCGTGCCGCTGGGCGGCGACCTCGTAGGCCCGGCCCAGCACCGCCACGTCGGCCTTGGGGTAGACCTCGCGGTGCACGGCCACCAGCGGGTCGAGCACCGGGCTGACGGCGCCGCGCTGGGAGGTCATCCGGCGGGCCAGCCGGGCGCGTACCCGCCGCGACGCCGCGGCTGACGCCTTGAGCACATCGGTGCGCTCGGCTGCCGGCTCGGGCGGCAACACGTCGGCCAGCGACATCGGCTGGGTCGGCTCGCTGCCCGCCATCGGCGCGCTACCCCGGTCCTGCTCCGTCACGGTGTGCACCTCCGCCCCCGAGGATAATCACTGACCGCAGGCCCCGGGCCCTCCGACGCGGTTTCACCCGGCCGGAGCGGGCCGGTCAGGACAGGCACAGGCTGTGCACCGGCACCGGGGAGACCGCGCGGCGGCCGTCGAGTGCGGCCAACTCCAGGACCACCGCCGCCGCCTGCACGGTGGCGCCGCAGCGTTCCAGCAGCCGGCGCGCCGCGGCCACCGTGCCCCCGGTGGCCAGGACGTCGTCGACGATGAGCACCCGGCGGCCCAGCAGCGCGATCCCCTCCGCGGGGATCTCCAGCGCGGCGGTGCCGTACTCGAGCTGGTAGGCCTCCCGGTGGACCGGCGGGGGCAGTTTCCCGCCCTTGCGGACCGCCAGCACGCCCAGGTCCAGGCGGGTCGCCACCGCGGCGGCGAGCAGGAAGCCGCGGGCGTCCAGCCCGGCCACCAGGTCGGCGCCGTGCGCGGCCTCGGCCAGTCCGTCGGTGACCGCGGCCAGCCCGGCCGCGTCGGCGAACAGCGGAGTGAGGTCCTTGAACGTCACCCCGGGGGTGGGAAAGTCGGGGACCTGGCGGGTCTTGGCGATGATCAGGTCGCCGAGTGCGGTCACCGCGACAACGTCCAGCGGTCCATGTTCCAGCCCGCGCCCCAGCGGGTCGGGTTGGCCAGCACCCCGTACATCTTCTGCGGGGTCAGCACGGTGCGCTGCTGGCGGTACAGCGGCAGGGTGGGCATGTCGGCCCACAGCACCGGCGCGGCATCGGAGAGCAGCCGTACCTGTTCGGTGGGGCTGACGGTCACCGCCAGCGCCCCGATGATGAAGTCGATCTTTCCGTTGGCGTAGCCGGCGAGGTTGTTGCCGTTTCCGGCGTGCAGGCTGTAGGAGTCCATGGCGGCCGATCCGGTCGAGCCGCTGCCGGTGGCGCCGCCGAGGCTGGACAGCAGGACGTCGATCCGGTTCTCGCGCAGGGCTTGCGGGCCCACCTCCGGGTCGGCGACGGCGACGACGTCGATTCCGGCCGGGGCGCAGGCGCGGGTGATCTCGCCGACCGCGGCGGCCAGCCGGGCGTCGGGCGCGCGGTAGCCGATCCGCACGTTCAGCGGGGTGTCGCCGAGCTCGGCGCGGGCGGCGTCGGGTTTGGCCGCGGTGAACTCGCCGGCCTCGGAGGCGGCTTCGATGCCGCTGAAGGCGTCGTCGAAGGCGGTGTAGAGCCGCGCGTTGGCGATCGGCACGCCCGCGTTCGCCGCGATCACGTCCCGCGGGGTGCACAGGGCCAGCGCCCGGCGGGCGTGGACGTCGGCCAGCGGCCCGTTCGCCGCGAAGATGAGCTGCTCGATGCCGTCGGCCGGGGTCTCCAGCTTCTGGTAGCCGTCAGGGGCCACCAGCAGTCCCGAGGATCCGGTGGCCACGTCGACGACGTCGACGTCGCCGGCGTCGACCAGGTCCTGGATGTCGGCGCCCTGGGCGCGGACCCGGACCTTGCCGGTGGCCGGCGGGGCTTTCCACCACCGGTCGTTGGCGACCAGCAGCACCGCCCCGTCGTCGTCGACCCCGTCGATGCGGTAGGGCCCCGAGGAGGGGAACTTGGTGAGGTCGAGGTCGGGGTGCAGGTCCCAGATCGTGTTCCAGGCCTGCGCGACCCGCTCGACCAGCGGGCTGTCCGGCCCGGTCAGCGCCATCGTCATCTCGCCGCGGTCGACGCCGAGGTCGTCGGCGATGACATGCGCGGGCATCAGCGCGGTCGCGGTGAACAGTTCGTTGTAGTCGACGAAGTTGCGGTCCGCGCCGAAGTTCACCCGCGCCTTCTTCTCACCGGGCTGGCAGTCGATGCCGACGATGTCGGCGTAGCCGGCGCGGTTGGCGGCGTCGAACGCCGGGAAGCGGCCCGACTGCGCCGCCCAGGTCAGCACCATGTCGTCGCAGGTGACCGGGGTGTCGTCGGAGTAGACGGCTTCGCCGGCGATCTCGTAGTCGAGCACCAGCGGGGCGCGGCCGACGACCGCGATGGTCCCGAAGTCGTTGTCGGCGACGACCTGCCCGTTGGGGCCGTGGTAGCCGAACCCGGTCAGGGTGCGGGCGAAGGCCTGCGCTCCGGCCGAGGCGGCGCCGACCACGGTGTTGGTGTTGTAGCTGACCAGTGCGCCGTCGACGACGTATTCGATCCGGTCGGCCCGGCCGCCCCAGCAGCCGGTGAGCCCCAGCGGCGCGGCCAGCAGGCAGATCGCCGCCGCGAGCAGAACACGCCGACGGTGCGCACCCATCCCGGTTACCGCCGTTTACCGCTGGGACGTCCCTGCCTGGTGCGGGTGGGCCGCACCGGCCGCGCTCCCGGCGCCGGCTTGTCGGCCGCCGGTTCGGTGTCGGTGGACGCCGCGAGGGTCGACGCGCTGACCGTGTCCTGCTCGGCGTCGTCGGCGTCCTGGTCGGCGGTGGTGTCGTCGCCGGCGGCGGGCGCACCGGCGACCCGTTGCCGGCGCTTGAGCACCTTGCGGGTGTGGTTGCGCACCAGTTCAGTGCGCTCGCGCATGCTCACCAGCAGCGGGGTGGCGAAGTAGATCGAGGAGTAGGTGCCCACGATGATGCCCACCAGCTGCACCAGCGCCAGGTCCTTGAGCATCCCGACGCCCAGCAGCCAGACCGCGACCACCATCAGCGCGATCACCGGCAGCACCGCGATGACACTGGTGTTGATCGAGCGCATGAACGTCTGGTTGACCGCCAGGTTGGCCTGCTCGGCGTAGGTGCGCCGGGTGGTGTGCTGGAAGCCGTGGGTGTTCTCCTCCACCTTGTCGAAGACGATGACGGTGTCGTAGATGGAGAAGCCCAGGATGGTCAGCCAGCCGATGACGGTGGCCGGTGTCACCTCGAACCCGATCGCCGCGTACACCCCGGCGGTGACGACCAGGTCGAACACCATCGACGCCAGCGCCGAGATCGCCATGTAGCGCTCGTAGCGCGCGGCGATGTAGATCGCGACCAAGACCAGGAACACGACGATGGCCAGCATCGCCTTCTTGGTGATCTGGCCGCCCCAGGTCTCGGAGACCGCGGAGTCGCTGATCGCCGACGCACTGGGCTGGCCGTCCTCCCCGACCGGCTGGAAGCGGTCGAACAGCGCCGCTTTCAGCGCCGCGGTCTGGTCGGTGTCCAGGGTCTGGGACCGGATCTGGATGGTGCGCGATCCGCCGGAGCCGACCTCCACCACCGCCTCGGGGGCGAAGCCCACCGTGTCGGTGAACACCTCGGTCACCTGGGCGACCTCGGCGTCCCCGCGCGGGAACGACACCGTGGTGCCGCCCTCGAAGTCGATGCCGAAGCTGAACCCGCGGATCAGGATCGCCGCGATCGACAGCGCGAAGATGACGCCGCTGACCGCGTACCACAGCCGCCGGCGCCCGACCACCTCGAAGGCGCCGGTGCCGGTGTAGAGCCGGTTCAGGAAGCTGTGGTGGGGCAGCTGGGCGTCTCCGGCGATGGCGGTGGACTCGGTGAGCTCGGTGGCCGTGCCGGCGTCGTCGGTGCTCGATTTGGCAGCCACGCGCTACCCCCTTCCCGTCGAGGAGCCGGCCGCGGAGCGGCCCAGCGCCCGGCGTTCGCGGGCCACCTGTTGGACCGCGCCGAGCCCGTTGAATGCCGGTTTGGCCAGCGTGGTCGACTTCGACGTCAGATAGACCAGCGGCCAGGTCACCAGGAACACCACCACCAGGTCCAGGACGGTGATCAACCCCAGCGTGAACGCGAAGCCCTTGACCTGCCCGACGGCCAGGACATAGAGCACCGCGGCGGCCAGGAAGGTGACCGCGTTGCCGGACACGATCGTCTTGCGGGCGCGCACCCAGCCGCGCGGCACCGCCGACCGGTAGGAGCGGCCCTCGCGGATCTCGTCCTTGATGCGCTCGAAGTACACCACGAACGAGTCGGCGGTCGTGCCGATCCCGATGATCAGACCGGCGATGCCGGCCAGGTCCAGCGTGTAGTTGATGTAGCGGCCCAACAGCACCAGGATCCCGTAGGCCATCACCCCGGCCAGCACCAGGGAGAGCGCGGTCAGGATGCCCAGCACCCGGTAGTAGATCAGCGCGTAGATCAGCACCGCCAGCAGACCGATGGCACCGGCGATGAGGCCGGCCTCCATCGACCGCAGCCCCAGCGACGCGGAGACCGTCTGCGCCTCGGACGCCTCGAACGACAGCGGCAGCGAGCCGTACTTGAGGACGTTGGCCAGCTCGCGCGCCTCCGACTGGGTGAAGTTCCCGCTGATGCGGGTGCGGCCGCCGGGGATGGCCTCCTGGATCTGCGGGGCGCTGACCACCTGGGAGTCGAGGGTGAACGCGGTCGCGGTGCCGACGTTGCGGGCGGTGAAGTCCGCCCACGTGTCGGCCGCCTCGCTTTTGAAGGTCAGTTCGACGATGTTGCCGCCGCCCTGCTGGTCCATCCCGGAGGTGGCGTCCTTGATCTGGTCACCGCTGATGATCGACGGCGCCAGCAGGTAGGCGGTCTTGCCGTCGGTGGAGCAGGTGACCAGCGGCAGCGTCGGGTCGTCGTTGCCGGCCAGCACGTCCTCTTCGCCCTCCCCGCAGCGCATGGACTGGGCCAGCAGCGCCCGGATCTGGGTGAACTGGTGCTCGCTCTGCCGGAGCTGCTTCTCCATCTCGATGCGCTCGGCCAGCGCCTGGCGCTTGTCACCGGGGGCGGCGGGCCCCTCGGCGGCGTCCGGCTGGTCCCCGCCGGGTGTCGGCGCCGGGCTGGGGCTGGGTTCGGGACTGGGCTCGGGCTCCAGCGGGAAGGGCCGCGGCTGCGGAGCCGGCGCGGTCGCCGGGGCGGTCTGTTCGGGGGTGCCCTCGGTGGCGTCGGGCGGTGGGGCCTCGGCGGGCGGGCCCTCGTCGGGCAGCCCCTCGGCGGGCAGCGGCGGCAACTGCGGCTGCTCCTGCTGCTCCTGCTGTTGTTCCTCGGCGGTGCGCGCCGGAATGGCCTCCAGCACCGGGCGGATGTACAGCCGGGCGGTCTGGCCCAGGTTGCGGGCTTCGTCGCCGTCGTTGCCCGGCACCGTGATCACCAGGTTGTCGCCGTCGATGACCACCTCGGAGCCGGAGACACCGAGGCCGTTGACGCGGGCCCCGATGATCTCCTGCGCCTTGGCCAGCGCGTCGCGGGTGGGCCGGGATCCGTCCGGGGTCCGCGCGGTCAGCGTCACCCGGGTGCCGCCCTGCAGGTCGATGCCGAGTTTGGGTTCGGGCTTTTTGTCCCCGGTCAGGAAGACCAGCAGGAAGGTGCCGATCAGCAGCGCCAGAAACACGGAAATGTAGCGGGCAGGTTGCACCGGCGCCGAAGGCGATGCCACGTTCTTGTGTCTCCTCGCTTGACGATCAGTTCGACAGCACCCGCAAAGAGTACGTGGCGCTGAGCCGGGTTGCGGGCCGACCTCAGTCCGCGGTCAGCGGCTCCGTTTCGTTGGCGGTGAGTTCCTCGGCCTCGCCGGTCTCCTCGGCGGCCTCCCGGTCCCGGATCGCCAGCTTCATCCAGGTGGTGACCACCCCCGGCGCGATCTCCAGGTCCACCGTGTCATCGGTGATGGCGGTGATGGTGCCCTGCAACCCGGAGGTGGTGTGCACCCGGTCCCCGATGCGCAGGGCTTCGTGCAGGTCGATGGTGGCCTGCATGGCTCGTTTCTGTCGCCGCGACGCGAAGAACATGAACGCGCCGAGGACGACGAACAGCGGCAGGAAGACGACCAATTGCTCCATGGTGACGACAATCTTTCCGGTTGCTCGTTTGTACAGCTCACCAGTGTGCCATTCGCCCGGCGACCGCACACCGGGGACCACCGTTTGACCGCCCCCGCCGGCGCGCCGTGATTAAAGTGAGGCCGAGCGAGGAACCCTGACACGACACAACCGGACAACCCGGGAGGCATCGATGAAGCTGCAACGTCAACTTGCTCCGGTCGCGATGGCGCTGCTGGCCCCGCTGGGTGCGGTGGCCGCGGTGACGGTCGCCACGCCCGCGGTCAGCTCCGCGGAGCCGCTGAACTGCCCGGCCGGCCAGTGGTGGGATCCCACCGCCAATGTGTGCCGGCCGCTCAACCAGGGCCCGCAGCCGCTCTTCTGCGACAACGGCTGGTGGTGGAACCCGGTGACCAACGAGTGCGCGCCGCCGGTGCTGCCGCCGAACTGATCGAATGTCTGCGCCGACCGGTCTGTGAGCCAGGCCGGTCGGCCGCTGCTTCGGTGCGTCATCTCACAGCGATCGGGCGCGCCCCGCGCATACCGGAATTAAATTAGTTTTGCTAACGTAGTTTCCGGTGGGCGCAATGTAGAGCCCGCCGCTAAGACCTTTGATCACCGATTAGATCCGCTTTGGGGTTCGTTATGTCCGTTGTTACTCACGACGACGTCGTCTCGCACCAGTCCGTCTCGCACCAGGCCGCCTCGCACCAGGCGGTCTCGCAGGACGAGGCTCAGGAACGTCGCATCGCCGAATTGGCCGCCACCGACCCGCAGTTCGCCGCGGCACAGCCCGACCCGGCCGTCGCTGCGGCCGCCGAGGACCCGGACCTGTCGTTGCCGCAGGTCATCCAGACGGTGCTCGACGGCTACGCCGACCGGCCCGCCCTCGGCCAGCGTGCCGTCGAGTTCGTCCCCGACGCCGCGACCGGACGCACCGTCGCCGCGCTGCAGCCGCGATTCGAGACCATCACCTACCGGGAGCTCTCCGAGCGCGTCGCCACGCTGGCGCGGGCCTGGTCGGCCGAGTCGGTCTCCCCCGGCGACCGGGTCTGCGTGCTGGGGTTCACCAGCATCGACTACACCGTGATCGACGTGGCGCTGGCGAAGCTGGGCGCGGTGTCGGTGCCGCTGCAGACCAGCGCGGCCGTCGCCCAACTGCAGCCGATCGTGGCCGAGACCGAGCCGGTGGTGTTGGCCGCCAGCGTCGCCAACCTCACCGACGCCACCGAGCTGGCCCTGGCCGGCCGCCCGACCCGGCTGGTGGTGTTCGACCACCACCCGCAGGTCGACGATCACCGCGACGCCGTCGCCGCCGCCCGCGAGCGGCTGGCCGACTCCGGCGTGGTCGTCGAGACGCTGGCCGAGGTCCTCGACCGCGGCGCCACCGCGCCCGCCGCCCCGGCGCCGCCCGCCGGCGACGACCCGCTGGCGCTGCTGATCTACACCTCCGGGTCCACCGGCGCGCCCAAGGGGGCGATGTACCCGGCCGGCAACGCCGTCAAGATGTGGCGGCGGACCAACAAGGATTGGTTCGGCCCCAGTGCCGCGTCGATCACGCTGAACTTCATGCCGATGAGCCATGTCATGGGCCGCGGCATCCTCTACGGCACGCTGGCCAACGGTGGCACCGCCTACTTCGCCGCCCGCAGTGACCTCTCCTCACTGCTGGAGGACCTGGCGCTGGTGCGGCCCACCGAACTCAACTTCGTGCCGCGCATCTGGGAGATCCTGTTCCAGGAGTACCAGGCCGAGGTCGACCGCCGCAGCACCGACGACGCCGACCGGGCCGCGGTCGAGGGGGAAGTGCTCGCCGAGCAGCGCCGCGACCAGCTGGGGGGACGGTTCATCTTCGTGATGACCGGCTCGGCGCCGATCTCCGATGAGCTCAAGGCCTGGGTGGAAAAGCTCGTCGAGCAGCCCGTGCTCAACGGCTACGGCTCCACCGAGGCCGGAATGGTCACCTTCGACGGGGTGATCCAGCGCCCGCCGGTGCTGGACTACAAGCTGGTCGACGTGCCCGACCTGGGCTACTTCGCCACCGACCATCCGCATCCGCGCGGCGAGCTGCTGCTCAAGACCGAGAACATGTTCCCCGGCTACTACAAGCGGCCGGAGGTCACCGCCGAGGTGTTCGACGCCGACGGCTACTACCGCACCGGCGACGTGGTCGCCGAGGTCGGCCCCGATCAGCTGGTCTACGTCGACCGGCGCAACAACGTGCTCAAGCTCGCCCAGGGCGAGTTCGTCACGGTGGCCAAGCTGGAGGCGGTCTTCGGCAACAGTCCGCTGGTGCGCCAGATCTACCTCTACGGCAACAGCGCCCAGCCCTACCTGCTGGCCGTGGTGGTGCCGACGCCGGAAGCGCTCGACGCCCACAGCGTCGAGGAGCTCAAGCCGCTGATCGCCGATTCGCTGCAGAGCGTGGCCAAGGAGGCCGACCTGCAGTCCTATGAGGTGCCCCGCGACTTCCTCATCGAGACAACGCCGTTCACGCTGGAGAACGGCCTGCTCACCGGGATCCGCAAGCTGGCGTGGCCGAAGCTCAAGGCCCACTACGGTGAGCGCCTCGAGGCGCTCTACACCGAGTTGGCCGAAGGTCAGGCCAACGAGCTCAACGAGCTTCGCCGCCACGGCGCCGACGCGCCGGCGCTGCAGACGGTCAGCCGCGCCGCCGCCGCGCTGCTCGGCGCCGCCAGCAGCGACCTGGGTCCCGACACGCACTTCACCGATCTGGGCGGAGACTCGTTGTCGGCGTTGACGTTCGCCAACCTGCTGCACGAGATCTACGACGTCGACGTCCCGGTCGGGGTCATCGTCAGCCCGGCCACCGACCTGGCCGGCCTGGCCGACTACATCGAGGAGCAGCGCCGCGGTTCGCAGCGGCCCACCTTCGCCGCCGTGCACGGGCGCGATGCGATCGAGGTGGCCGCCGCCGAGCTGACCCTCGACAAGTTCCTCGACGCCGACCTGCTGGCGGCCGCACCCGGGCTGCCCGCGGCGCCCACCGAGGTGCGCACCGTGCTGCTCACCGGTGCCACCGGCTTCCTGGGCCGCTACCTGGCGCTGGACTGGCTGGAGCGGGTCGCCCCGGTGGGCGGCACCGTTATCTGCCTGGTGCGCGCCAAGTCCGACGAGGAGGCCCGGGCCCGGCTCGACGCCACCTTCGACAGCGGCGACGCCGCGCTGCTGGCCCGCTACCGCGAGTTGGCGGCCGAGCACCTGGAGGTGCTCGCCGGCGACAAGGGTGAGGAGAACCTCGGCCTGGACGCGGGCACCTGGCAGCGGCTGGCCGACACCGTCGACGTCATCGTCGACCCGGCCGCGCTGGTCAACCACGTGCTGCCCTACAGCCAGCTGTTCGGGCCCAACGTGTTGGGCACCGCGGAGCTGCTGCGGTTGGCGATGACCACCACGATCAAGCCGTACACCTACGTGTCGACGATCGGGGTGGGTGATCAGATCCGGCCCGGTGAGTTCATCGAGGACGCCGACGTGCGGGTGATGAGCTCGGTGCGCGCGATCAACGACGCCTACGCCAACGGTTACGGCAACAGCAAGTGGGCCGGTGAGGTGCTGCTCCGCGAGGCCAACGACCTGTGCGGGCTGCCGGCCACGGTGTTCCGCTGCGACATGATCCTGGCCGACACCAGCTACGCCGGCCAGCTCAACCTGCCGGACATGTTCACCCGGATGATGTTGAGCCTGACCGCCACCGGCATCGCGCCCGGCTCCTTCTACGAGCTCGACGCCGAAGGCAACCGCCAGCGCGCCCACTACGACGGGCTGCCGGTGGAGTTCATCGCCGAGGCGATCGTGGAGCTGGGCGCCAAGTCCGGCGCGGGTTTCGCCACCTACCACGTGATGAACCCGCACGACGACGGGCTGGGCATGGACGAGTTCGTCGACTGGCTGATCGAGGCCGGCTACCCGATCCGCCGGGTCAGCGAGTACAGCGAGTGGCTGCAGCGGTTCGAGACCAGCCTGCGGGCACTGCCGGAGAAGCAGCGGCAGGCGTCGCTGCTGCCGCTGCTGCACAACTACCAGAAGCCGGCGCCGCCGATCCGCGGGTCGATCGCGCCGACCGACCGGTTCCGCTCGGCGGTGCAGGAGGCGAAGATCGGCGCGGACCAGGACATCCCGCATGTCACCCCGCAGGTCATCGTCAAATACATCACCGACCTGGAGCTGCTCGGGTTGGTTTGAGCATCGAGCGGACAGCGCCCCCGATTCCGCACGGAATCGGGGGCGCTCGCCTCCGTTGGCACGGCCACCGCGGTCAAACCCGGCTCTGGGCGGGCGCTCTTCCCTGAAATCGACACCGATATCGCGGAATTGGCCGTTTTTTACCACTATGTGCCCGTGAGCGTGTCGATTTCAGGGGATATCGGCGCGGTGTCCGCCGCGCTTACTCGAACAACCCCTGCTGGCCGGCCCCGGCCGGTGGCGCCATCCCCAGATGCGTCCAGGCCGCCGGGGTGGCGACCCGCCCGCGCGGGGTGCGGGCGATCATCCCGGCGCGGACCAGGAACGGCTCGCACACCTCCTCCACGGTGGCGGCCTCCTCCCCGACCGCGACGGCCAGCGTGGACACCCCGACCGGTCCGCCGCCGAAGCTGCGGGTCAGCGCGGAGAGCACCGCGCGGTCCAGCCGGTCCAGGCCGAGTTCGTCGACGTCGTAGACCGCCAGCGCGGCTTTGGCGATGTCGCGGGTGATCACGCCGTCGGCGCGGACCTCGGCGTAGTCGCGGACCCGGCGCAGCAGCCGGTTGGCGATCCGCGGGGTGCCGCGGGAGCGCCGGGCGATCTCGGCGCCCGCCTCCGCCCCCAGCTCGATGCCCAGGATGCCGGCGGAGCGGGCCAGCACCCGTTGCAGCTCGTCGGGCTCGTAGAAGTCCATGTGTGCGGTGAACCCGAACCGGTCGCGCAGCGGCCCGGTGAGCGCCCCGGAGCGGGTGGTGGCGCCGACCAGGGTGAACGGTGCGACATCCAGCGGGATCGAGGTGGCTCCGGGGCCCTTGCCCACCACCACGTCGACCCGGAAGTCCTCCATCGCCAGATACAGCATCTCCTCGGCGGGCCGGGCGATGCGGTGGATCTCGTCGATGAACAGCACGTCGTGCTCGACGAGGTTGGACAGCATCGCGGCCAGGTCGCCGGCGCGTTCCAGCGCCGGGCCCGAGGTCACCCGCAGCGAGGAGCCCAGCTCGGCGGCGATGATCATCGCCAGCGACGTCTTGCCCAGCCCGGGCGGGCCGGACAGCAGGATGTGATCCGGTGTGCCGCCGCGGTTCTTGGCGCCCTCGATGACCAGCTGCAGCTGTTCGCGCACCCGCGGCTGGCCGATGAACTCCTCGAGGGACCGGGGCCGCAGCCCGGCATCGACGTCGCCCTCCCCCACGGTCAGCGCCGGGGAGACCTCCCGCTCCTGCGGGTCCTCGTCGGCGGTCATTTGCGGCCCAGCATCGACAGCGCGGCGCGCAGCGCGCTCGCGGTGGTCGCGTCCTCGCCGCTGTCCGCGGCGGCGGCCAGCACCTTGTCGGTGGCGCTCTCGGCCTGTTTGGCGGGGAAGCCGAGACCGACCAGGGCTTCGACCACCGGGGCGCGCACCGCGTGCCCGTTGGGCGCGGCCGGGCCGGCGGCCGCCCCGGCAACCGCGCCGATCTTGTCGCGCAGTTCGAGCACCATCCGTTCGGCGCTGCGTTTGCCCACCCCGGGCACCCGGGTCAGCGCGGTGATGTCGGAGTCGGCGATCGCCTGCCGAAGCGCGGGCGCGTCGTGGACGGCCAGGGTGGCCAGGGCGATCTTGGGGCCGATCCCGGAAACCGAGAGCAGGGTGCGGAACAGGTCGCGGTCCTCGGTGTCGGGGAAGCCGTAGAGGGTTTGGGAGTCCTCGCGCACGATCATCGCCGTGACGAGCCGGGCCTCGGCACCGCGGCGCAGGGTGGCCAGGGTCGCCGGGGTGGCGTTGACCTGGTAGCCGACCCCGGCGGCCTCGATCACCGCGTGGTCCAGGGCGATCTCGAGCACCTCGCCGCGCACCGAGGCGATCATGCCCGCGCCGCTTTCAGCCGGGCCTGGTATTTCTTGCGCGCCTCGGCGGCCAGTGCTTCGGCGGCCGCCATCCGCGCGATCATCGGCGCCCGCCAGCAGTGGCAGATCGCCAGCGCGAGCGCGTCGGCGGCGTCCGCCGGGGTGGGTTTCTGCTGCAACGCCAGGATGCGGGTGACCATCGCGGTGACCTGGGCTTTGTCGGCCCGGCCGTTGCCGGTGACGGCGGCCTTGACCTCGCTGGGGGTGTGGAAGTGCACGTCGATGTCGCGGCGGGCGGCGGCCAGCGCGATCACGCCGCCGGCCTGGGCGGTGCCCATCGCGGTGTTGGCGTTGGAGTTGGCGAACACCCGCTCGATCGCCAGCACGTCCGGGCGGTGGGTGTCCAACCAGTGGTCGACGGCGTCGCTGATCGTCAGCAGGCGGCGGTGCAGCGGTTCACCGGCGGCGGTGCGGACCACATCGACGTCCAGCGCGGTGACCGTGCGGCCCTGTCCGCCCTCGACCACCGAGAGCCCGCACCGGGTCAGGCCGGGGTCCACGCCCATCACTCGTACCGCACGCATGTTCGATACTGTAGTGCTCGGCCCGGACCTGCCCCGGTAGACACACCGGGGCCGGCACCGCCGGCGGCTACTCCTCGGCGTCGAGTTCGGCCGCCACGTCGTCGGGGATGTCGACGTTGGTGTAGACCTCCTGCACGTCGTCGCTGTCCTCGAGCGCGTCGACGAGTTTGAGCACCTTGCGCGCGCCGTCGAGATCGACCGGCACGGTCACCGACGGCTGGAACCCGGCCTCGGCGGAGTTGTAGTCGATCCCGGCGTCCTGCAACGCGCTGCGCACCGCCACCAGGTCGCCGGGTTCGGTGATGACCTCGAACACCTCACCCAGGTCGTTGACGTCCTCCGCGCCCGCCTCCAGGACCGCGGTGAGCACGTCGTCCTCGGTGAGACCGTTCTTGTCCAGGGTGATCACGCCCTTGCGGCTGAACAGGTAGGCCACCGATCCGGGGTCGGCCATGTTGCCGCCGTTGCGGGTCACCGCCACCCGCACCTCGCTGGCGGCCCGGTTGCGGTTGTCGGTGAGGCACTCGATGAGCACCGCCACCCCGTTGGGCCCGTAGCCCTCGTAGGTGACGGTCTCCCAGTTCGCCCCGCCGGCCTCTTCGCCCGCCCCGCGTTTGCGGGCCCGCTCGATGTTGTCGTTGGGCACCGAGGATTTCTTGGCCTTCTGGATGGCGTCATACAGCGTCGGATTGCCGGCCGGGTCGCCGCCGCCGACGCGGGCGGCCACCTCGACGTTCTTGACCAGCCGGGCGAACATCTTGCCGCGGCGTGCATCAATGACGGCCTTCTTGTGCTTGGTCGTCGCCCACTTTGAATGCCCGGCCATCGTTTTCCCGCCTCAAATCCCTCGAACTGATCGCGTGACGAGTCTACGTGCCGCCGATTGCGCGCTCGGTCACGTCCCCGCCGCGGGCAACTCGAAATGCTGGTAGTCCACCGGGGAGCGCCAGTGCCCGCCCCAGGTCCAGCCGCGGTCGGTGAAGGCCCGCACCGCCGCGTCGCCGTCGTGCAGCAACCCCGGGTCGATGCGGGTGCGGTCCAGATACACCTCGGCGTTGCCCGGTTGCACCCCGTCGCTGTCGAGGTAGGGGTTGAGCAGCGGGTTGACGTCGATCGCCCGGCCGTAGGCGTGCAGCGCCCAGTTCCCCGAGCCCGGGATCCGGCGGCAGTTGAACGCCGAGGTGTTGTTGTCGCGCATCGAGGCTTCGTCGTCGGCGCCGGGATAGCGCTCGACGGTGCGCATCCGCTCGATCGGATAGCCCATCCGGTGCAGGTCGGCGAAGATCGCGATGACCTCGTCGACGACGTCGCGGTGCACGATCAGTTCACCGCGGTGGGTTTCCTGGTCGAAGCCGAGGTGGTCGACGGTGACCCGGCGCAGCTGCTCGGGTGGCACCGGGCAGCCGGGCCGCCAGCTCGCCCCGAGCGCGGCGGCGTCGACGGCGCTGACCCGCGGCGCCTGGATGGTGGTCGTCGGCGCGGCCACCGGCGGGCTCGACGCGGCCGGTTCGGGTGGCGGTGGCGCGGCGCACTGCACCGCCGCCGCGACGACGCCCGCAACGACGACGAGCAGTGTCGCCGCGGCCCGCCGACGGCGGCCCGCCGCCCGCACGGCCCGCTAGGACTCCGCCGCGGGGTCCGGGTCCCCGCCGGGCGGGAAGAATCCGGGCACCCACCGCTCGATCAGCTCGGCGTAGTTCACGTGGGCGTCGAGTTGGACGGCCACCCCGATCAGCCCGCCGAGGGTGCGCAGCAGCATCACGTAGCCGGCCGGGATGGTCAGCTGCCGGGCGACCTTGAACCGGTCGTTGAAGCCCTCTTCGAACGGGTCGGTGGTCGCCAGCGCGGACCGCTGGAACCAGGCCCGGGTGAAGTGGAACTCCCCGGCCCGCAGCGGATCGATGTAGCCCCACAGCGGCCCGAGGTACTCCACCACCTGCTCGGGGCTCAAGTCGTAGTCGGCCGGCATGAACCGCAGTTCCTTGAGCAGCCGGATGACCTCGTCCCAGCGTTCGTCGCGGGCGTAGCACAGCAGCTCACCGAAGCCGGCCGGGATGCCGTCGGGATGCTGGGAGACCGCACCGAAGTCGATGACGCCCAGCCGGCCGTCGGCGAGCACCATGAAGTTGCCCGGGTGCGGGTCGGCGTGCACCAGCCCGGCGCGGGCCGGGGAGCTCAAGGTGAACTCCAGCAGCCGCGCGCAGGCGTCGTTGCGCTCGTCAGCGGTGCCGTCGGCGATGATCGACGACAGCCGGCGGCCCTCCGACCATTCCGAGACGATGACCTTGGGGGCGCTGGCCACGATCGCCGGGACGAAGAACTTCTCGTCGCCGGCGTAGGCCTTGGCGAAGGTCCGCTGGTTGTCGGCTTCGTCGCGGTAGTCCAGCTCGGCTTCCAGGGTGTCGCTGACCTCGGCGATCAACCGGTCGACGTCCGCGCCGGGCACCACCTGCTTGAACACCCAGGAGAACCGTTTGATCATCTTGAGGTCGGCGCGCAGCGCCTCGTCGGCGCCGGGGTATTGGATCTTGACCGCCACCTGGCGGCCGTCCTTCCACACCGCGCGGTGCACCTGCCCGATGCTCGCCGCGGCGACCGGGGTGTCGTCGAAGGACTCGAACCGGTCCCGCCAGCGGGTGCCGAGTTGGCCGTCGAGCACCCGGTGCACCTTGGCCGCCGGCAGCGGCGGCGCCTCGCTCTGCAGCTTGACCAGCGCCTCCCGGAAGGGCTCGGCGAACTGCGGTGGGATGGCGGCCTCCATCACCGACAGCGCCTGGCCGACCTTCATCGCGCCGCCCTTGAGCTCACCGAGGACCTTGAACATCTCGTCGGCGGCCTTCTCCAGAAGCTCCGCGTTGACTTCGTCCTTGGATTTGCCGGTCATGCGCTTGCCGACGCCGAGCGCGGCGCGTCCGGCCACGCCCGCCGGCAGGCTCGCGAGCCGGGTCGCCCGGCGGAATCCGCCACGTCTGATCTCTGCCATCAGCACATCATGCCTGCCCGCCGCGTTCGCCGCTCCACCGCGGGTCGAACTACCCGCGGCGCGTCGGTCAGCCGCGCCCGGCGGCGATGTCGACGAACAGCCGGTGGATGCGCCGGTCGCCGGTCACCTCCGGGTGAAAGGAGGTCGCCAGCACCGCGCCTTCCCGCACGGCGACGATCCGCCCGGCGGCGCGGGCCAGCACCTGCACCTCGGGGCCGATCCGCTCCACCCAGGGCGCGCGGATGAACACCGCGTGCACCGGATCCGCCAGCCCGGCGAAGGGCAGGTCCTGTTCGAAGGAGTCCACCTGGCGTCCGAAAGCATTGCGCCGCACCGTCATATCGATACCGCCCAACGGCAGTGCCCGGCGCGTCCCGGCGCCGGCGTCGAGGATCTCCCGGGCCAGCAGAATCATCCCCGCGCAGGCGCCGTAGGCGGGCATCCCGGCGGCCAGTCGCGCCCGGAGCGGCTCGAGCAGTTCGAACTCGGCTAGCAGGTGGGTGATCGTGGTCGATTCGCCGCCGGGCAGGACCAGGGCGTCGACGGCGTCGAGTTCGGCGCGGCGGCGCACCGGCAGCGGGTCGGCGCCGGCGTCGGCCAGCGCGGCCAGGTGCTCGCGGGTGTCGCCCTGCAGGGCCAGCACCCCGACCCGCGGTGGGCTCATCGACTCCGGTGCCCGTGCGGGTAGCGGGTCAGCCCCTCCTGGGTCACCGCGGCGACCATCGCCCCGGTGCGGTCGTAGATCTTGCCCTCGGTCAACGCCCGCCCGGCGCCGGCCGACGGCGAGGACTGGTCGTAGAGCAGCCAGTCGTCGGCGCGGAACGGCCGCAGGAACCACATGGCGTGGTCGAGGGAGGCCACCTGCAGGTTGTCGCGCGCGTCGGGGTGGATCGACCAGGAGGTGCCCAGCAGGGTCAGGTCGCTCATGTAGGCCAGGGCGCAGATGTGCAGCACCGGGTCGTCGGGCAGCGGTTCGCGGTGGCGGAACCAGACCTGCTGTTCGGCGACCTTGCCCGGCACGTGCGGCAGTTCAGCGGCGGGCACCCGGCGCACGTCCCACTCGGCGAAGGCCTTGAAGCCCTCCTCGTCGATGGCCTTCATGCCGGGCAGGGCGGGCACGTGCTCCGGTTCGGGTGCGGCGGGCATCCCGTCCTGGTGTTCGATGCCGTCCTGGCGGATCTGGAACGACGCCGACATGTTGAAGATGATCTCGCCGTGTTGGACCGCGTTGACCCGGCGGGTGCAGAACGACCCGCCGTCGCGGACGCGTTCGACGAGAAAAACGGTGGGCGCCTTGGCATCTCCGGGCCGCAGAAAATACCCGTGCAGGGAGTGGACCAGGAACTGCGGGTCGACGGTGCGCACCGCCGAGACCAGCGCCTGCCCGGCGACGTGGCCGCCGAAGGTGCGCTGGTGGTCGCTGGAGTGCGGGCTGAAGACGGCGCCGCGGTAAATATTGACCTCGAGCTTTTCCAGATCGAGGATCTGTTCGATCGCCATGCCGGGGCGCTACCAGCCGCGCTCGGCCAGCCGGTGCGGCTGCGCGATGTCCTCCACGTTGATACCCACCATCGCCTCACCGAGCCCGCGGGAGACCCGGGCCAGCACTTCCGGATCGTTGTAGAACGTCGTGGCCTTGACGATGGCCGCGGCCCGCGCCGCCGGGTCACCGGACTTGAAGATGCCCGACCCGACGAACACCCCCTCCGCACCCAGCTGCATCATCATCGCCGCATCCGCCGGCGTGGCGATCCCACCGGCGGTGAACAGCGTCACCGGCAACTTGCCGGCCCGCGCCACCTCGGCCACCAGCTCATACGGTGCGGCCAACTCCTTGGCCGCCACGAACAACTCATCCTCGCTCAACGAGGTCAGCCGACGGATCTCACCGCCGATCGTGCGCATGTGCGTGGTCGCGTTCGACACGTCCCCGGTGCCGGCCTCGCCCTTGGACCGGATCATCGCCGCCCCCTCGGTGATCCGCCGCAACGCCTCACCGAGGTTGGTCGCCCCGCACACGAACGGCACCGTGAACTGCCACTTGTCCACATGGTGGGTGTAGTCGGCCGGGGTGAGCACCTCGGATTCGTCGACGAAGTCCACCCCGAGGCTCTGCAGGATCTGCGCCTCGACGAAATGCCCGATCCGCACCTTGGCCATCACCGGGATCGACACCGCCGCCACGATGCTCTCGATCATGTCCGGATCACTCATCCGCGACACCCCGCCCTGAGCGCGGATATCGGCGGGCACCCGCTCCAAAGCCATCACCGCCACCGCACCGGCCGCCTCGGCGATGCGAGCCTGCTCCGGGGTGACGACATCCATGATGACCCCGCCCTTGAGCATCTCGGCCATCCCGCGCTTGACTCGCGCCGTCCCGGTCTGCCCGGACGCGTCCGAGCCGTTGTGCGCTGCGCTGTCCACTAGCTGCTTCTCCTTGAGCCGAATTCTCCCGACCAGTCTAGTGGGCATCGCCGAATGGGCTGCTGCCCGCACACCCCCGCCTCGGGCGGCGCCGGTGGCGGGCGGCCGGCTCAGCGCGGCGGCGCGAACACCGGCTCGGCCGGCGGCGGTTCGGCCAGCAGTGCGGGCAGCACGAACACCCGTGCGTACCGGCGCATTTGGTCGGCGTCATCGACGCCGGGAACCAGCCGCAGCAGCAGACCCAGCGCCACCGACAACACGAACCGGGCCGCGTCGGCTGCGGTCAACCCGGGCCGCAGGTAGCCGGCCGGCGCGGCCTCGAACGCCGCCCCGACCTGCGCGACGAGCAACGCGTCGAGACCGGCGGAGCCGATGATCAGGTCGGCCACGCTGCCCGCGTCGGCCCGGTCGGACAGGATGCCGAGCACCCGGTCCTGGCCCACCTCGGTGGCCACCAGCACCAGCGACTCCACCGCCAGTTCACCCGGGTCGGTCACGCCGGCCAGCCGGTCGGCGATCCGGGCCATCGCGCGCCCGGCCACCCGGAGCACGAGGGCGTCGAGCAGGGCGTCGCGGGTGGCGAAGTGCCGGTAGATCACCGCCCGGGAGTACCCGGCCTCGGCGGCGATGGCCGCCATGGTCGACGCGCGGTAGCCGTACCGGGCGAAGCAGCGTTCGGCGGCGTCGAGCAGCAGTTCGCGGGCCTGCCCGGCGGTGTTGCCGCCGCCCACCGGCCGGCCGCGCCGACGCGGCACCGTGCGTTCGCGAGCACCAGCCATATATAGACATTAACGCAGAAACATCTATTATCTAGGTCACAGCGCTCGACCGCCGCCTACGAAAGGGGCCCGCCGATGACCGCACCCACCGCCGAGCCCGGCGGCGTCCCCGACCAGCGCGACTGGGGTGCCGTCCTGGCCTCGTGGCGGTTGCTGGTCAACCCGGCCAAGAACGCCTCGCAGGTCTACGAGTTGATCGTGGGTCTCGCCGCCCCGATCCTGGCGCGCAGCTACCACCAGCTGCGCGCGCACCCCAACGGCCGGCGGCTGTTGGCCGAGAAACCGGACCTGCTGGCCGTGCTCGGCGACGACGACTACCTGGCGTCGCTGCCGGTCGGCTCCCTCGGGCACGCGTATCGCTCTTTCCTCACCACCAACCGGCTCGACGCCGGGGTGTTCAGCGTCGAGGAGGTGATCCGCCCGATCGCCGAGCGGCGCGGCTGGGACGACGATTTCTTCTACATGATCCGGCGCGGCACCGCGCTGCACGACATGTTCCACACCCTGGGCGGCTACGGACCCGACATGGGTGGGGAGTTCGGCAACCTCGGCTTCCACTGCGGGCAGATGGAGCCGTCGGGCGCGCTGAAGGCGCTGGCTCTGTCCACGACCGGGGTGCTGATCCAGGCCTCCCCGCGCCGCAAGCTGCGCTACTTCCGCCAGGCGGTGCGGCGCGGACAGCGCGCCGACAACCTGATGGCCGCGCCCTACGAGGAGCTGCTGGACAAACCGCTCGACGAGGTGCGCGCGCTGCTCGGTGTGGCGCCCACCGCCACCGCCCACCCCGACGGCCACCTGTTCGTTTCGTGGATGCCGCCGGGGATGACGCCGCCGACGCGCTGGGACTACGACGCGCAGCTGCGCGCGGAGCTACAGCGGAGCGCTTAAGCCGCGCTCAGCGGATGTAGCGGGCCGGGCGGTGCGGTCCGGGCGGCTCGTCGGCCAGCGCGTTGGCCTCGGTCAGCAGCTCCCCGAGTTGCAGCGGGTAGACGGTCTCCCCGGCCGCGGTCAGCTCGGCGATCTGCGCGGCGTCACACCAGCGGTGCCCGCTGAGGTAGCTGTGCTCCAAACTGGTGCGCTGCGCCGGGCACGGGTCGAATCGGGTGGTGCGGTGGACGAAGTAGAACTCCTGGCTGTTGATCACCGCGCCGTTGAAACCGAACACGGCGTTGCGCCGCCAGACCGGCCCGATCAGCGCCTCGGAGTCGACCCGCAGGCCGGTCTCCTCGGCGAGTTCGCGCGCGGCCGTCGCGGCGAGGGCCTCCCCGTCGCCGGCCCGCCCGCCGACGGTGAACCACCAGCGCGGCGCGTCTTCGCCGAGCGCCGGGTCGGAGCCGCGCAGCAGCAGCACCGCGCCGTGTTCGTCGAGCAGCACCATGCGCGCCGAGGTGCGCGGCGCCAGCAGACCGGGCTGCTGCAGATCGCCGTAGGCCACCGCCCCGACCCGTTCGGCGATCTCGAAGTAGCTGGGCGACACCGCGGTTCCGCTGAGGCGCAGCAGTCGCACCAGCGGACGTTCGTTGAGCGCGCGGGTGTCGCGGACCGCGTCGTTGTAGAACCGGCGCGCCAGCACCACCCGGGCTTCGGCGTCGGCCAGCTCGGCGACGAGTTCGGTCGGCAGCGTCGTCGGATCCACCGCGGCGAGCTCGGCGGAGAGCGCGTTCTCCTCGTTCTCGCGGGTGTTGCGCGGCGCCCGCTCGGCGACGTCGGCCAGCGCCGCCAGCCGCCTGCCCTCGGGGCTGCCGTGGTAGGCCTCCAGCGCCACCGCCCGCGCCACCACCGCGCGGCGGGCCAACGCGGCGTCCAACGCCTGCCAGGACAGGTCGCAGCGCACGTGCAGACGGTTGAGCCGGTTGGCGGTCTGGTAGGCCCAGGCCGCCAACGCCACCAGCAGCGCCACGACCAGCGCGACGGCGGCCACCGCCCACACCATCAGCTGGCCACCTCGACCTTGGCGCCGGCGCGGGCCACCGTCTCGTAGACCCGCAGGATCTGGCTGGCCACCACCGACCAGTCGTAGCGCCCCACCGCGGCGCTCGCCGCGGTGACGTAGCGCCGGCGCAGCGCGTCGTCGTCGAGCAGGCGGATCAGGCCGTCGGCCAGCGCCGCGCTGTCGGCCACCGGGACGAGCAGTCCGGCCTCCCCGTCGGCGAGCACCCGGCGGAACGCATCGAGGTTGCTCGCGACGACGGCGGTGCCCGCGGCCATCGCTTCGACCAGCACGATGCCGAAGCTCTCCCCGCCGGTGTTGGGGGCGCAGTAGACGTCGGCGCTGCGCAGCGCGGACGCCTTCTCGGCGTCGTCGGCCTGCCCCAAGAAGTGCAGGTGCCCGGCGAGTTCGCCTGCCTGGCTTCGCAGTTGGCTCTCGTCGCCGCGGCCGACCACCAGGATCTCCAGGTCGGGGAACCGCTCGACCAGCCTCGGGAGCGCCTCCAGCAGCACCGCCATGCCCTTGCGGGACTCGTCGTAGCGGCCCAGGAACAGCACGGTCTTACCGGGTCGGGGGTATCCGTCGAGCAGCGGCGCGGCGGCGAACGACGCCACGTCCACACCGTTGGGGATCTCCACGGCGTCGGATCCCAGCGCCTCCATCTGCCAGCGGCGCGCCAGGTCCGAGACCGCGATGCGGCCGACGATCTTCTCGTGCCAGGGCCGCAGCACCCCCTGGAAGAGGTTGAGCGTCAGCGACCGGGTGGTCGAGGTGTGAAAGGTCGCCACGATGGGGCCCTCGGCGATCCGCAGCGCCCACATCGACAGGCTCGGGGCGTTGGGCTCGTGCAGGTGCAGGACGTCGAAGTCGCCCTCGGCCAGCCAGCGGCGGACCCGGCCGTGCACCGCCGGGCTGAACTGCAGCCGCGCGACCGAGCCGTTGTAGGGAATGGGCACCGCCCGCCCGGCGGAGACGACGTAGTCGGGCAGCGTGACGTGCGGGGAAGCCGGGGCGAGGACGCTGACGGTGTGGCCGCGGGCGCGCATCACCTCCGCCAGCTGCAGGACGTGGGCCTGGACGCCGCCGGGCACGTCGAAGGAGTACGGGCAGACCATGCCGATCCGCATCAGGTCTGCTCCAGCGAGGTGCGGCGCTGCTCGGGCAGGTCGGCCAGCCACTGCGGCTGCAGCATGTGCCAGTCGGCCGGGTGCTCGGCGATGTTGGTGGCGAACCGGTCCGCCAGCGCCTGGGTGATCGCGCCCACGTCACCGGTGGCGGTGTCCACCGCGGGATAGACCTGAAAGCCCCAGCGGTTCGGGCCGTCGAACCAGCAGTGCGCGGGCAGCAGCGTCGCCCCGGTCTCCAGCGCGAGCTTCGCCGGGCCGGCCGGCATCCGGGTGGGCTCACCGAAGAAGTCCACCGGCACGCCGCGGCGGGTGAGGTCGCGCTCGGCCATCAGGCAGACCACCCGGTTGTCTCGTAACCGCTCCGCGCACACCTCGAACGCCGGCCGTTCCCCGCCTTTGTGCGGCAGGATCTCGAAACCCAGCGACTCCCGGTAGTCGACGAAACGCTGGTAGAGCGAATCGGGTTTGAGGCGTTCGGCCACGGTGGTGAACGAGCCGTGGGTCTGGGCCAGCCACACCCCGGCCATGTCCCAGTTCCCGCTGTGCGGCACCGCCACCACCACACCGTGGCCGGCGGCCAGCGCGGCATCGAGGTGGTCCTGCCCGCCGACCGAGCTGTCGAGCCGGGCCGCGAGCTTCTCGTGGTTCATCGACGGCAACCGGAACGCCTCCCGCCAGTACCGGGCGTAGGAGGTCAGCGAGGCCCGCATCAGCGAGCCGGGCACCTCGCGCGGGGTAACCCCGAGTACCCGGGCCAGGTTGCGCCGCAGCTGGTCGGGGCCGCGTCCGCGGGCGGCGAAGAGCGCCCCGGCGTCGAACATGTTGCGGGCGGCGAACTCCGGCATGGTCCGGACCATCATCCAGCCGGCCGCATACCCCCAGTCGGTGAGGGTGTCGGCCCCCGGAACCGGGATCACGGCGCTCCCCCGTCGTCGCCCGGCGTCAGCGGCTCCACCGCACCCGGTGAGGTGCGCACGGTGTGCAGCCGCTGCACGAAGGTGACCACGCTGGTGACCGCGAGCACCCACATCGCCACCGGCAACGCCCAGGTCTGCGGGATCACCGGAAAGTCGGCCAGCCCGGCCCCGACGAGCACGATGATCAGCCGTTCCGGCCGTTCGATCAGGCCGCCGTCGCCGCGCAGCCCGCTGGCCTCCGCGCGCGCTTTGATGTAGGAGATGACCTGCGAGGTCACCAGGCAGATCAGCGTCGCCACGGCCAGCGAGGCGTCGCCGAGACCGAACGCCGCCCACCACAGCAGGCCGCTGAAGATCGCGCCGTCGCTGATCCGGTCGCAGGCGGCGTCGAGCACCGCGCCGAATCGCGAGCCACCGCCGGTCTGGCGGGCCATCGCGCCGTCGAGCATGTCGAAGAGCACGAAGAACCAGATCACCAGGGTGCCGGCGAACAGGTGGCCCATGGGAAACAGGGTCAGCGCCGCCAGCACCGCCGCGGCGGTGCCGACGATGGTCACCCCGTCGGGGGTGAAGCCCAGCCGCAGCGCGGCTTTGGCCGCCGGGGCCGTGATGCCGCTGAACGTGGCCCGCGACAGGAACCGCAGCTTGCTCACGGCTGCTTCACCCACTCCTCGGCCAGCAGCCGGCGGGTCTCGGCCAGCAGCTGCGGCATCACCTTGGAGTCGCCGATGACGGTGATGAAGTTGGCGTCACCGCCCCAGCGCGGTACGACGTGCACGTGCAGGTGCTCGGCGAGTGAACCGCCCGCCGCGGCGCCCAGGTTTAGTCCGACGTTGAACCCGTGCGGACGCGACACCGCCTTGATCACCCGGATCGACTTCTGGATGAAGGCCATCAGTTCCGCGCTCTCCGCGGCGGTCAGGTCCTCCAGCTCCGAGACCCGCCGGTAGGGCACCACCATGAGGTGGCCGGCGTTGTAGGGGTACAGGTTGAGCACCGCGTAGACGAGCTCGCCGCGGGCGACCATCAGACCGTCTTCGTCGGACATCCGCGGGATGTCGGTGAACGGTTGCGACGGTGTCGCATCCGCGCGGTTGCGAGGTGCCTGGGCCAGATAGTTCATCCGGTGCGGCGACCACAGCCGCTGCAGGTGGTCGGGCTCGCCGACACCCCGGTCGACCACGGTGTCCTCGCTGTCGTCGGTCACCCGTTACCGCCCACCGTCACCGCCGCGGCGGTCGGAACTTCGTTGCGCCGGTTGGCGACCCAGTCGACGATCGCGGCCACCGCCTCGTCGCGGGGCACGCCGTTGATCTGGGTGCGGTCGCCGAACCGGAAGCTCACCGCGCCTGCGGCCACGTCGCGGTCGCCGGCCAGCAGCATGAACGGCACCCGCTGGTTGGTGTGGTTGACGATCTTCTTGGCCATCCGGTCGTCGCTGGTGTCCACCTCGACGCGGATGCCGTGCGAGCGCAGTTGCGCGGCAACGTCGTTCAGGTGCGGGATGTGGTCGTCGGCGACCGGGATGCCGGCCACCTGGACCGGGGCGAGCCAGGCGGGGAAGGCTCCGGCGTAGTGCTCGGTGAGTACTCCGAAGAACCGTTCGATCGAACCGAACAGGGCGCGGTGGATCAGCACCGGGCGCTGCCGGGTGCCGTCGGCGGCGGTGTACTCCAGCCCGAACCGTTCGGGCATGTTGAAGTCCAGCTGGATCGTCGACATCTGCCAGCTGCGGCCCAGCGCGTCGGTGACCTGCACCGAGATCTTCGGCCCGTAGAACGCCGCGCCGCCGGGGTCGGGCACCAGCTGCAGCCCGGAGGCTTCGGCCACCTCGCGCAGGGTCGCGGTCGAGGCGTCCCAGTCCTCGTCGGTGCCGACGAACTTCTCCGGGTCCTTGGTGGACAGTTCCAGGTAGTAGTCGTCGAGCCCGTAGTCGGCCAGCAGGTCGAGCACGAACTGCAACAGCGAGGCCAGTTCGGCACCCATCTGTTCGCGGGTGCAGTAGATGTGGGCGTCGTCCTGGGTCATGCCGCGCACCCGGGTCAGCCCGTGCACGACACCGGATTTCTCGTAGCGGTAGACGGAGCCGAATTCGAAGAGCCGCAGCGGCAGCTCCCGGTAGGAACGCCCCCGCGCGCGGTAGATCAGGTGGTGCATCGGGCAGTTCATCGGTTTGAGGTAGTAGTCCTGCCCGGGCTTGCGCACGGCGCCGTCCTCGTCGTACTCCGCGTCGATGTGCATCGGCGGGTACATGCCGTCGCGGTACCACTCCAGGTGGCCGGAGGTCTCGTAGAGCTGCGCCTTGGTGATGTGCGGGGTGTTGACGAACTGGTAGCCGGCCTCGATGTGCTTGCGCCGGGAGTAGTCCTCCATCTCGCCGCGGACGATGCCGCCCTTGGGGTGGAAGACCGGCAGGCCCGACCCGATCTCGTCGGGGAAGCTGAACAGGTCCAGTTCCACGCCCAGCTTGCGGTGGTCGCGGCGCAGCGCCTCCTCGATCAGCTCCAGGTGCCGGTCGAGTGCTTCCTGCGACTCCCACGCGGTGCCGTAGATGCGTTGCAGGCTGGCGTTGTTCTGGTCGCCGCGCCAGTACGCCGCGGAGCTGCGGGTGAGCTTGAACGCCGGGATGTGTTTGGTGGTGGGGATGTGCGGTCCCCGGCACAGATCGCCCCAGACGCGTTCCTTGGTGCGCGGGTTGAGGTTGTCGTAGGCGGTCAGTTCGTCGCCGCCGACCTCCATGATCTCGGCGTCGCCGGACTTGTCGTCGACCAGCTCGAGTTTGTAGGGCTCGTCGACCAGTTCGGCGCGGGCCTGGTCCTTGGATTCATAGACCCGCCGGGAGAACAGCTGGCCCTCTTTGACGATCTGGCGCATCCGCTTCTCCAGAGCGGCCAGGTCCTCCGGGGTGAAGGCGTGGTCGGTGGCGAAGTCGTAGTAGAAGCCGTCGGTGATCGGCGGGCCGATGCCCAGCTTGGTGCCGGGGAACAGGTCCTGGACCGCCTGGGCCAGCACGTGGGCGCACGAGTGCCGGATCACGCTGCGGCCCGCCTCGGTGTCGGCGGCGACCGGGGTGACGTCGACGTCGGTGTCGGGCGCCCAGCTCAGGTCGCGCAGCGTCCCGTCCGCGTCGGCGACCACGACCACCGCGTCCGGGGCGCCGCGCGAGGGCAGGCCCGCATCGCGGACAGCGGCGCCCACCGTGGTCCCGGCCGGCACCCGGATCGGGTCGGCGGGGGCGTGCGTGGCGGGGGCGCTCATGGGCTGGTCTCCAGGGGTGTCGGGCCTGTTTCAACGGTCGCGACCATGCTATCGGGGCGCAAATTCGTGGGTGGGCGGCGCATCGGTGGGTGAACTCAAAGCTGGCCCGGTTTGAGCCGCACGGACAGCGCGGGTGCCTCGGTCAGCACTCGATTCTGCGTCCACCACGACAAAGTGCGAGAGCGGGGCGTGGTCACCGCAGAATCAATGGCCCGGGTTCCCGCTGCGGCGAACCCTCAGGCCGCCGCGGCCTCGGTCAGTGCGGAGTACTCCGCGTCGGTCAAGTCGATGGCGGCTGCGGCGACGTTCTGCTCGAGGTGAGCGAGGTCGGCGGTGCCCGGGATCGGCAGCATCGCCGGTGAGCGTTTCAGCAGCCACGCCAGCGCGAGCTGGGCGGGGGTGGCGTCGCGCTCCTCGGCGATGTGACGCAAAGGCCCGGCCGGGTCGGCCAGTGGTCCCGCCGCGAGCGGGAACCAGGGGATGAAGCCGATGCCCTGCTCGGTGGCGCGGTCCACCAGCGGGTCGGCGCCCAAGTCGGCGAGGTTGTAGCGGTTCTGCACCGAGACGATCGGGGTGATCTGCTGTGCGGCTTCCAGCTGGTCGGTGTCCACCTCGGAGAGCCCGATGTGGCGGATCTTGCCTTCGTCGCGCAGCGCCGCCAGCTCACCGACCTGGTCGGCGAGCGGGAAGTCACGGTCGATGCGGTGCAGCTGGAACAGGTCGATACGGTCCAGACCCAACCGCCGCAGGCTCATCTCGCACTGCTGGCGCAGGTAGGTCGGGTTGCCCAACGGCGTCCACTGGTCCGGACCGGTACGCAGCAGGCCCGCCTTGGTGGCGATCACCAAGCCGTCGTAGGGGTGCAGTGCTTCGAAGATGATGTCCTCGGAGACATCGGGCCCATAGGAGTCGGCGGTGTCGATGAAGTTGACGCCGAGTTCGACCGCCCGGCGCAGCAGCCGGATGCAGGCGCCGCGGTCGGCGGGCGGGCCCCACACCCCCGGCCCGGTGAGCCGCATCGCGCCGAAGCCGAGCCGGTTGACCGTCAGGTCGCCGCCGAGCGTGAACGTTTCCGGTGTCACCCGTCCGACCGTACGCCTCCGGTGGCACAGTGGAGCGGTGGATTTCGCCAAGTTCGCGACACAGCCGCTGACCTACGACGAGGTGGGCGCCACCGCGCGGCCGGTGCTGCCCGACGGCTACAAGCACATCGAGGTCGCCGCCCGGATCGGGTCCGGGCGGCGACGTTTCGAGGAGGCCGGTGCGGCGGTGCTGCGCTATGGGATGCAGCGCGGCTCGGGTGTTTCGGTGCGGGCCAGCAGTGAGGTGGCCGCCGTCGACACGGTGGTGGTCGTGCGCCTCGGTCCGATCAAGGCGCCGTGCCGGGTCGTCTACGTCCTCGACGAGCCGAACCGGCGCGGCTTCGCCTACGGCACCCTGCCGGGTCACCCCGAGTCCGGCGAGGAGCTGTTCTCGGTGCGTTACGACCCGGCCGCCGACGCGGTGTACGCCGAGGTTCGGGCGTTCTCCCGCAGCGCCACCTGGTGGAGCCGCCTCGGCGCACCCGTCACCGCGTTGGGCCAGCGGGTGATGACCCGGCGCTACCTGCGCGCGCTGTAACCCAGGTGGACGGCCTGCGCCAGCCGGGCCAGCACCAGCGCCGAGACCAGCAGCCCGAAGTCGCGCAGCGCCACGTCGTAGTAGCCGGACAGGGTGAGCAGGTCGACGATGATGCCGGCCAGCCACGCCGCCACCACCCAGGCGCCGATGCGGGGCGCGACCGCGACCAGGATCCCGGCGACGATCTCGATCACTCCGACCAGGTACATGTCGGTGGTGGCGCTGCCGGGTACGAGGTTGTCGATCCAGCCGGCCAGGTACTTGTCCCAGTGGTCCGGGTTGGTGGGCAGGATGTTGAAGAACTTGTCCAGGCCGAACAGGATCGGTGCGACCGTGAACAGCGTGCGTAGCGCGAAGAAGGCCTCGAACAGCGGGTCCTTGAGCCGCTCGGCGAGGGGCGGAGTGACGCCGGCGGCGGATGTGGTGCTCATGATGACTCCTTACCTCTAAAGAAGAACACTTTTAACGTTAGAACGGGTAAACTGTAACGTCAATAACTTCGTCTGTTAGAAATGGTGAGATGGCAGACTTGGCCCGCGATGCCGCCGGGATCGGCGCCTTAGCCGATCCGCTGCGCCGCCGCCTCTACCGATTCGTCTGCGCCCAACCCGAGCCGGTCAGCCGTGACCAGGCCGCCGAGGCCGTCGGGATCCCGCGCCACCAGGCGAAGTTCCACCTGGACCGGCTGGAGGCCGACGGCCTGTTGGAGGCCAGCTACGTCCGGTTGACGGGACGCTCCGGCCCGGGCGCCGGCCGGCCGGCCAAGCTGTACCGCCGCGCCGAGCGCGACATCGCGGTCAGCCTGCCGCAGCGCGAGTACCGGCTGGCCGGCGAGCTGATGGCGGCCGCCATCGCCGAATCCGCCCGCACCGGCGAGGCGGTGCTGGCGGTGCTGCAGCGCACCGCCCACGACTACGGCCACACCCTGGGCGCGGCGGCCGCTGAGCGGCAGCCGCCCACCGACGTCGAGGCGGCCCTGGAGTTGGCGGTCACGGTGCTGGCGGCGCACGGCTACGAACCGCGCTACGGCGACGCCGCGGAGGTGTATCTGGCCAACTGCCCGTTCGACGCGCTGGCCCGCACCCAGACCGAGCTGGCCTGCCACATGAACCACGCGTTGGTGTCCGGGGTCGCGGGCGCGCTGGCCCCGTTCGGCCCGCGTGCGCGGCTCTGCCCGGGCCGTGCGCGCTGCTGCGTGGTGCTCGAGACCGGCGACCGGAGCTAGGCCCAGCCGGTCAGTAACTGGGCGGCGCCGACGCACAGCCGGTCGATCACCGCGGCGGCGGGTTCCTCCGCCGTGACCATCGCGACGCCCTGTCCGGCGTCCACCGGCGCGATCCGGCGGTCGTCGGCGGCGAGTGCGGCGGCCAGTTCGTCGCGCGCCGCGCCGTCGAGGTCCTCCGGGCGGTCCGCCCAGCGGGTGAGGAAGTCGTTGACCAGCACGCGCGACGGGAACCGGGCCGGCCAGGGCCGGTCCTGACCGATGTCGAAGACGCGGGTGGTGGCGGTGGAGCTCTCGTCGGCGTCGATCAGCGCTGCGCGGGCGCCCGGGCTGCTCAGCGCC
This sequence comes from Mycobacterium sp. 1274756.6, assembly GCF_001668625.1. Classification (GTDB taxonomy): domain Bacteria; phylum Actinomycetota; class Actinomycetes; order Mycobacteriales; family Mycobacteriaceae; genus Mycobacterium. Next base: position 9,270 of record NZ_LZLJ01000091.1, on the reverse strand, counting down.
TCCGTGCAGGCCGACAGCCGGGTGCCCAGCCAGACGCCCGCCGCGCCGGCCGCCAGCACGGCCGCCACACTGCGCGGCGAGCCGATCCCGCCGGCCGCCAGCACCGGAACCTCCACCGCGTCGAGCACCACGTCCAGCAGCGGCAGCGTGGCCAGCCCCATGGCCCCGTGCCCGCCGCCCTCCGCACCGCGGGCGACCACGACGTCGACGCCGGCGTCGGCGGCGCGCAGCGCGCCGGCGCGGTCATAGACCTGGGTGGCGGTGGCGACGCCGGCGGCGTGCGCGCGGGCGACCCAGCCGAAATCGGTGCCGAAGCTGACCGAGAGCAGGCTGGGCCGCGCCGCCAACGCCGCGTCGAACAACGCGGGTTCCCCGGCGATGACCCAGTCCACCAAGCCGATGCCGAACGGCCCGGTCACCTCGCCGAGTTCGGCCAGCTCGGTGCGCAGCGCCGACGCCGTGGCGGCGCTGCCCATGCCGATCATGCCGAGACCGCCCGCCGCGGTGACCGCCGCGGCCAGCCGGCCGCCGGCCACTCCCCCCATCGGCGCGTTGACGATCGGCAGCCGCAGGCCCATGCCCGCCGACCAGTGCGTCGTCAGCGTCATCCGCGCGTTACTGGGGATGTTTGGCGCTCAGTGCGACGGTGAGCAGCACCGCGGAGTCCTCCACCGCCTCCAGGGAGTGCCGTTCCATCGGGATCGCGACCCAGTCGCCGGCCTTGCCCTCCCAGGAGTCGTCGGGCAGGACCAGGCGCACGTGGCCCTGCAACACCTGCAGGGTCGCCTCGCCGGGGCTGTCGTGTTCGGCCAACTCCACGCCGCTGCGCAGCGCCACCAGCGTCTGGCGCAGCCCGTGGGAGTGGCCGCCGTTGATGGTCACCGCGGTGCGCCCGCTGCGGGATTGCTGGGCTTCGGCGACCTTCTCTGCGCTCAGGCTGGACAGCGAGACGGTGTTCATATGCTCCTTAGCCTTTCGGTCGGGTCGATCAGCCGGCGAGCAGGGCGGTCCCCGCCACCAGCAACGCCGTCAACTTAACCATCTCCAGGCCGACGTAGACGTAGTGGAGATGCGATCGCGGGCCTTCGTAGCCGTTCAGCACCAGGTCGGATCGTTTGTTCAGCCGCGGCCGGACCGCCGCCACCTGAAGGACCAGCATCGCGATCGCGATCGCGAACGCGGCCGTCACGACCGCCGGTTGCGGGCTGAATACCAGCGCGACGACGAGGCAGGCCGCGAACACCGCTTCGACGGTGTTGAGGGCGCGGAACACCATCCGCCCGATGCCGAGGCCGATCTGCAGGGTGACCCCCGGCGCGCGGAACTTCAGCGGCGCCTCGATGAACGACAGCCCGGCGACCATGCCCAGCCAACTGAACCCGACGGCCACGGCCACCGCCGCGCCGGGGTTCACCCGGCCACCCCGTCGACGCGGCCGCGCTGGGCGGCGGCGAGGTCCAGGTGCGCCAGGCACATGTCGGGTTCGACGAAGCTGTCGAGTTGCCTGACCGCCACCGGGGCGTCCCAGGTTTCCAGCGCGCCCTGCATGAGGCCGAGATGGATCGGGCAGACCACTTCCGGGTCGGTCTCGGCGAGTTCGAGGAACGGGCAGTGCCGCAGGCCGACCTGCTGCTCGCCGCCGGCTTCGCGGCGTTCAGGGGCGAAGCCCAACTCGTCGAGCATCTCGACGAGGTTCTCGATGGATTGCTCGCAGTCCGGCGCCGGGCGGTCCTGCGCCGGCGGACGCAGCCGGCGCGCCCAGGTCCGGCCGGCTTCCAACGCCCTGGTGGCGGGGTCGGCGTCGGTGGCGAACCCGATGGTGAGGATCTCGGCGAGCAGTCGGTACCGGCGCGGACCCCCGCGGTCCATCTGCCGGACCGCCTGGACCATCACCGGGGGGCGGCCCGGACCCCGGTGTGGGGTCTGCACGCGCTCGACCCGGCCATCCCGGACCAGAGTGGCCAGATGGAACCGGACGGTGTTGGGGTGAACGTCCAGGTCGGCGGCGATCTGGGCGATGCTCATCGGCGCCCGGGCGGATTTGAGCACCCGCCAGACGTCGAGGCGGCGCCCCGTCAGTTCCCCCGCTGACCCGGAGATTGAGCTCACTCCCCCTGTTTGGGCAAGCTCGCCACGAGCGGGGTGTCGACCCCCAGCGCTCCGATCTTGGCCGCTCCGCCCGGCGACCCGAGCGGCTCGTCGCGACCCGGCAACGTCTCGGAGAAGAACGCCGCATTGTCGTCCAGATACGGCTCCAGGTCCTCGGGCAGGTCGTCCTCGTAGTAAATTGCTTCGACAGGGCAGACCGGCTCACACGCACCGCAGTCGACGCATTCGTCCGGATGGATGTAGAGAGCACGGCCACCCTCGTAGATGCAGTCGACCGGGCACTCGTCCACACAGGACCGGTCCATGACATCGACACAGGGTTTCCCGATCACATAAGTCATGCGCTAGAGTTTACACAATTGATTTTGTGAGAACCAGGAAGGCGAGCCTACCCATGGCGGACACCGGACCCGACGTCGGCGACCGGGCCGACCTGCCGCGGGTTCTGGGCAACTCCGCCGACCTCACCGCGGGTGACCCCGCCGCCTCGGGAACCCTGTGGAAGTTGGATCTTCCGCACCGGGGCCTGGACTCCAACATCATCGCATTGCCGCCGCACGGCACCATCGGTGCCCACGATGGCGCCGACGTCGATGTGTTGGTTCACGTGCTGACCGGAAGCGGCACCGTGACCACCGAACAGGCCACCGTGGACCTGCGTCCCGGCGCGCTGTTGTGGATGCCGCGACGTTCGCGTCGCGGGTTTCAGGCCGGCCCGGACGGGCTGCGCTATCTGACCGTGCATCAGCACCGCGAGATCGGCGGCCTGATGCCTACTGTGAGGCAGGCTGTGTCATGACCGATACCGAAAACCGTCTCCCGTCCGCCGACCGCGATGCCGAGCACGTACAGGGGCATTGGCTGCTGGCCCGGCTGGGCAAGCGGGTGTTGCGGCCGGGCGGCATCGAGTTGTCGCGCTCGCTGCTGCGCCGGGCGAAGCTGGCCGACGCCGACGTGCTGGAGTTCGCCCCGGGGTTGGGCCGCACCGCCACCGAGATCATGGCGGCCAACCCGCGCTCCTACATCGGCGCCGAGCAGAACCCCGACGCCGCCCGGATGGTGGAGACGATCGTGGCCGGCCGCGGTGAGGTGCGGGTCGCCGACGCCGAGGAGACCGGCCTGCCCGACGCCAGCCGCGACGTCGTCGTCGGCGAGGCGATGCTGACCATGCAGGGCGAGAAGTCGAAGAACGCGATCGTCGCCGAGGCGGCGCGGGTGCTGCGGCCGGGCGGCCGCTACGCCATCCACGAGTTGGCGCTCACCCCGGACTCGCTCGCCGAGGACATCAAAACCGACGTGCAGCAGGCGTTGGCGCGGTCGATCAAGGTCAACGCCCGCCCGCTGACGGTCGCCGAGTGGACCGCCCTGCTCGCCGCCCACGGCCTGGTGGTCGACGAGGTCGAGACCGCACCGATGGCGCTGCTGCAGCCCCGGCGGCTGATCTCCGACGAAGGCCTGTTCGGCGCGCTGCGGTTCGCCAAGAACCTGCTGCTGCAGCCCGATGCGCGCCGGCGGGTGCTCAACATGCGCCAGACCTTCCGCAAATACAACCAGCAGATGGCTGCGATCGCGATCGTCGCGCACAAGCCGGCCGCCCAGTAAGTAGGTCGCGCCGCAGGTGTCGCGACGTGCGACACTGGGCGTCATGGCGAACCCGCTCAGCCGGCCGATCTCGGGAGTCTTCGATCAGCTCGCGCGCGTTTACGACTTCCCGCTGCTGCAGCAGACCTTCTACCGGCCCGCCCAGGACGCGGTGGTGGCGCGGCTGCGCCGAGCCGATGCCCAACGCATCGCCGACGTCGGCTGCGGCACCGGAATCCTCAGTTCGCGGATCGCCGAGGAGTTGGCCCCGACGGCGGTCTACGGCTGCGACATGTCCGACGGCATGCTGGCCAAGGCCCGCGACCGCTCCGCGAAGGTGAGCTGGACCAGGGCGCCGGCCGAACAGCTTCCGTTCGACGACGCCTCGATCGACGCGGTGATCAGCACCAACGCGTTCCACTTCTTCGACCAGCCGGCCGCGGTGGCGGAGTTTCATCGCGTCCTGGCGCCGGGCGGGTTGATGATGATCGGGGTGGTCAACCCGAGCAGCGCGCCGCGGCGCTTCCTGCTGTGGCTGGGCTCCGGCGGCGGTTCGGTCGGCCACTTCCCCACTCCCGAGCAGATGCGCAGCCTGGCCACCGGTGCCGGCTTCGCCACCGTGGAGCACCAGGTGGTGCGGCGCTGGACCGGCGAGGGACTCACCGTCGCCACCAAGTAGCGACGCAACTCAGTTCTCTTCGGCCGCTTCGGCTTTCGCCCAGCGGTAGTCGGCCTTGCCCGACGGGGACCGGCGCAGGCCGGGCCGGAACAGGATGTCTTTGGGCAGTTTGTAGCGTGCGACGTGCCGGGCGGCCTCGGCGAGCAACCCGGCGGCGTCGACGTCGGCGCCGTCGGCCACCTGGACCAGCGCCACCACTTCCGAACCCCAGCGGGTGCTGGGCCGGCCCACGACGATGACGTCGTAGACGTCCGGGTGGTGGGCCAGCGCCGCCTCGACTTCCTCGGCGAAGATCTTCTCGCCGCCGGAGTTGATCGTCACGGAGTCCCGCCCGAGCAGGTCGATGGTGCCGTCGGCGTCCCAGCGAGCCCGGTCGCCGGGTACCGAGTGGCGGACGCCGTCGATGGTCGGGAAGGTGCGGGCGGACTTCTCCGCATCACCGAGGTATCCCAGCGGCACCGGGTCCTGCTGCGCCAGCCAGCCGATCTCCGCGTCCCCCGGCGCGAGCACCCGGGTCAGGTCTTCGCTGACCACCACCGCACCCGGGTTGGGAGCGAATCGCCCGGAGCCGATCGAGGCGCGGGTCGACATCTGGCCCATCTGCGACCCGCTCTCCGAGGAGCCGCCGGCATCCAGAATCGTCAACTGCGGCAACAACTCCAGGAATCGTGCCTTGACCCCGGCGCTGAAGATCGCTCCCCCGCTGACCAGGTGCTGAAGCCCGGACAGGTCGAAGCGGCCGGTCTCCAACTCCGCCAGCAGCGGGCGGGCGAACGCGTCGCCGACGATCGACAGCGATGCCACCCGTTCGCGGTCGGCCAACGCCAGCGCCTCGGCGGGGTCGAACCGGTCGGTGGTGGCCGACATGACGAACGGGACACCGCGCAGCAGCGTGTTGAACGCCGCCCACTGCGCGGCGCCGTGCATCAACGGCGCCACCGTCATCGAACCGGGACCGCCCTGCCGGGCGCGCTCGACGATCTGCTCGAGGCTGGTGAACCGCCGGTCGGTTCCGTAGATCCGCCCGCCCATCGCACCGATGTAGATGTCGTGCTGGCGCCACAGCACGCCCTTGGGCAGGCCGGTGGTTCCGCCGGTGTAGAGGAGGTAGAGGTCGTCGGGAGACGGTGTGACCGGCGGGGGTTCGGCCGCGGCGTCCGCCAGCAGCTGTTCGTAGCGCACCGCGCCGGGCAGCGGCGGGTGGCCGGAGGAATCGTCGACGTGGATGAGCCGCAGGCCGGGCAGCCGGTCGAGGACTTCGGCGAGTGTGGGGGCGAACCGGGCGTGGTACATCACCGCGTCGGCGGCGGCGTTGTCGAAAAGGTAGCGCAGTTCCTCGGCGACGTAGCGGTAGTTGACGTTGAACGGCGCGACGCGGGCCTTGAACGCCGCCAGCATCCCCTCGAGGTATTCGTTGCCGTTGGTCAGGTACAGCGCGAGGTGGCTCTGCCCGGACTGGTGGCCGGCCAGCTCCGCGCGTTCCCGGTGCGCACCCAGTCCCCAGTCGTGCAGGGCGCGGGCCAGCCGGTTGGCGCGGGCGTCGGTCTCGGCGAAGCTGAACCGCCGGTCGCCGAAGACGATGGCGTCGCGGTCGGGATTGGTGGCGGCCACCGCCGCGAACACCTCGGCGAGGTTGAATTCTTGGTCAGCAGTCACGGCGGCCCCATCGTAGCCGGGCGGCCCGGTTCTGATGTACTGCCGACATGACCACCACGTCGAGTCTGGACGACGCCGCCGGCACGCTGACCCTGCGCACCGGGGTGACCGGCCGGGCGGCGCGGATGGGCCACCGGTTGACCATCGCGATGCGGTCCTGGCGGATCACCGTCGACTGCGACGGCGATACGCCGGTGACGGCGCGCCTGGTCGTCGACGTCGATTCGCTGCAGGTGGTCTCCGGTGAGGGCGGCCTGACCCCGCTGAGCGGCCCGGAGAAGACCCTGGTGCGCGCCAACGCCCTGAAGACCTTGGACGCCAAGCGGTTTCCGACCGTCGAGTTCGACGCCGAATCGATTCAGCCCCGTGACGGCGGCTATCTGCTGCACGGGCCGCTCACCGTGCACGGGGTCAGCAGGCCCGTCGAGGTCGCGCTTGACGTGGCCGACGACGGGTCGGCTCACCGGTTGCGGGTCCGCACCGAGGTCCGCCACAGCGACCACAAGGTGAAGCAGTACTCGACGGCGATGGGGGCGATGAAGGTCGCCGATGTGGTGGCGGTGGAGTTCGACGCCACCGCGGATCATTCGTAGTAGGCGAAGGTGCAGGTCGGGTTCGGTTCGTTGACGTAGCTCACCAGCAGGTCGTTCATCACGATCGTGCAGGCCAGCACCTCGGTGCCGCCCTCGGCGGTCACCGAGGAGGAGATCTTGTCGTAGACGTCGTACTGCTTCTCCCAGGGCAGCATGACGCCGGTTTCGACCTGTTCGGCGCCGCCGTTGATCTGGTAGCGGATGGTCACCGGCGCAGGCCCGCCGACGACCTTCATGGTCGCCGTTCCCACCGGTGGGCCGGTCGGGGTGGGTGCCGCCGGGGAGGCGGTCGTGGTCGTGGTCGACGCGGCCGCCGGCGGCGTCGATGTTTCGCCGGCCGGCGCAGTGCTGGTCGTGGAGCAGCCGATCATCAGCGGCGCGACCAGCGCGGTACCGGCGAGGGCGGTGGCGAAGCCGTGGCGAGGGGACATGACCGGAAGCGTAAGCCGGATTCGCGGGGGCGGGAGACGGTTTTCCTGCGGTGGCCCGTTCTACCGGCCCCTGCAGCCGGACAGTACGCGGCGGTTACCGTCGACAGCTGTGATCCTCGTGTTGCCGCCCTCGGAGACCAAACACGCCGGCGGTGACGGGCCGCCGCTCCGGTTGGACGCCCTCGGCTTTCCCACGCTCACTCCACTGCGCGCCGAACTGGTCGACGAGGTGGTCGCCCTGGCCGGCGACCTCGCCGGCAGTCGTCGGGCCCTGGGGCTGACCGCCCGCCAGGATGCGGAGATCGCACGCAACGCGGTGTTGTGGGAGGCCGCGACGATGCCGGCGATCCAGCGCTACACCGGCGTGCTCTACGACGCGCTGGACGCGGGCGCCTTGCGTGGCGCGCAGGCCGGCCGCGCCCGTAACCGCCTCGTCGTGGCCTCGGCCCTGTTCGGTCTGTTGCGCGCCGACGACCCGATCCCGGCCTACCGGCTCTCCGCCGGGTCCCGGCTGCCCGACCGGCCCGGGTTGGCGCCGCGGTGGCGCCCGGTGCTGGAGCCGGTGTTCGCCGCATTGGCCGGCGACCAGCTCGTCGTCGATCTGCGCTCCGGGCCCTATGCCGCGTTGGCGCGGATACCCGGTGCCGTGAAAGTCGTTGTGGTGGCGGAGAGCCCGGACGGTCGGCGGACCGCGGTGAGCCACGCCAGCAAGGCGCACAAGGGCAGGCTGGCCCGCGTGCTGGCGGTGAGCCGCGCCGAGCCGACCGATGCGGCCGGGGCGGCGGCCATCGCGCGCCGCGCCGGGCTCACGGTCGAGCACCGACCCGGTGAGCTCACCGTCATCGTTGCGGCTTAAGCGGATTGCTTGATCAGATCGGCGCACTTCTCGGCGATCATCAGCACCGGGGCGTGAATGTTGTTGCTGGGCACGGTCGGCATCACCGACGCATCCGCGATCCGCAGACCCTCGATGCCCCGCACCCGCAGCGTCGGGTCGACGACGGCCATCGGGTCGGTGTCCGGGCCCATCTTGGCGGTGCCGCACGGGTGGTACTCGGTGTCGGCGTGCGCGCGCAGAGTCTCTTCGATCTGTCGGGGGTCGTTGCGGTCGTAGCGGACGATCATCTCGCCGCGGTAGGGGTCGAAGACGGGATCGTTCATGACGTCCAGGGCGATCTGGGTGCCCTTGACCAGCGTCGGCATGTCGTAAGGGTGGCTGAAGTACTTCGGGTCGATCAGCGGGTCGACGGCGGTGTCGGGGCTGGCCAGCCGCACCTCCCCGGTGCTCTTGGGGCGGGCGAGCAGCAGGTGCGCCGAATAGCCGTGGCCGATCGGCGGTTTGCGACCATGGTCCTCACCGATGCCGACGATCAGCTCCATCTCCATGTCGGCCACCTCGACGTCGGCGCTGGTGCGGTAGTAAGCCCCGGATTCGGCGGCGCAGCTGGTGAGCAGGCCGGTGCGATGCCGGCGCCACTGCCAGGCGGCCTTGGCCATCCGGGCGATGCCGGTCGGTGAGATCCCGACCGTGCCCTCGGTGGTGCGTGCCCGGAAGATCAGCAGCGCCGAGATGTGGTCCTGCAGATTCTGGCCCACCCCGGGACTGTCGAGCACCGGGGGGATGCCCAGTTCCTGGAGGTGGGCGCCGGGCCCGACGCCGGAGGCCAGCAGGATCTGCGGCGTGCCGAACGCACCTGCCGCCAGGATGACCTCGCGTCGGGCGCGTACGGTGCGCGACTGTCGGCCGCGTCGGTAGCTGACCCCGGTGGCGCGGCGGCCGTCGAAGTCGATCCCGGTGATGTGCGCTTTGGTACGCACGTCCAGGTTGGGTCGGTCGAGGTTCGGGTGGATGAACGCGGCGGCCGCGCTGTGCCGCTCACCGTCCTTCTGGGTGACCTGCACGTGGTAGCAGCCGAAGTGCTGCGCGCCGTTGTAGTCGTCGTTGAACGGGATGCCCTGCGCCTGGCAGGCGGCCAGGAAAACCTCGTTGAGCGGGCTCGGGCTGCGCAGGTTGGTCACGTGCAGTGGGCCGGAGGTGCCGTGGTAACGCGAGTTGCGGTGGACGGCGTTGTTCTCCGACTTGGTGAAGTACGGCAACACGTCCTCGAAGCCCCAGCCCGGGTTGCCCAGCGCCGCCCAGTGATCGAAGTCCGAGGGGTGGCCGTGGGCGTAGATCATCGCGTTGATCGTGCTGGAGCCGCCGAGTGCCTTGCCGCGCGGC
>NZ_LZLJ01000090.1 GCF_001668625.1 Mycobacterium sp. 1274756.6 | reverse complement strand
AGGCGCCAGAAGTCGAACTGCCCATCGGAGGTCTTGGTGATCCCGGCGTGGCGCCCGGGCCGATCCGGCTCCGGACGCGGCTCCAGCTTCACCGCGGTGCGCAACTGGGCGACGGTGGCGATCTGCACCAACTCCGCATAATGCTCATCACAACCCGCCCCCGCGCCGGCCCACTCGGCGATCACCGCCACCTGATCCAGCGAACACCGCCCCTCCTGCAGGCTTTGGGTGCAGCGCGGCAGTTCTTCCGAGCGCCGCGCCACCGCGGCGATGCGCTCCGCATTGCTCGGCGAACAGCCGGTCTTCCAGGCCACCAGCGCCGGCAACGAGCGCACCCCGGTCGACCCCCACAGCTCGTCGCGGTCGATCTCGGCCACGATCGCCACGATCCGCCCATCGATCGCGTTGCGCTGCCCGGTCAACTCCGCCAACTCGGTGAACAGCGCATCCAACCGCGCGCCGGGAGTCTCGGCAGCGGCTGAAGCGACGGCGGTCATGACCCCAGCCTCCCACCGGGGTCTGACACGGAACGAGATCGTAAGGGCGACGCCGAACGGAGCGCGCGGCAGCAATACCCGGAGCGAGCGGAGGCGTCCGACCGATCAGCCGTCAGTAGTCCCACACGGTCGGCACCGCGCGAAAGGCGGTCCCGTTGACGCCCACGCGACAGACCGAGGGGAACGGGAGGTGCGTCGCCACGAGTGGTTCGCCGGTCGCGGCGAGTTCACGGCCGTTTGACAGCCAGCCGGTGAAGTCGTTGGGACACAGGGCAATACAACGACAGTGAACTGGTAGCCCTACGTATTCGTTTTCGGCAATTCTTTGGCCCACCCGGTTGGGCCGAGGGCGCGCGTGAGAACCTCGAAGGAGCGACATGCTACAGTTGTGCTACATTCGTAGCATGTCTGAAGTCGCTTCCCGAGAGCTGCGCAACGACACCGCAGGGCTCCTGCGGCGCGTCCAGGCGGGGGAGGAAATCACCGTCACCGTCAGCGGTAAGGCGGTCGCACGCCTGACGGCCCTACAGCCCGCCCGGCGCCGATTGCTGAGTCGGGAGGAATTGCTACGACGGCTTGAGCGTGCACAGGCGGACCCTGCGTTGCGTGCGGAACTCGCCGAACTGGTGGGCGACACCACCGATGACCTCGGGTCGCCTTCGTGACCTCCATTGGCCTGCTCGATACGTCCGTGTTCATCGCACAGGAGAGTGGTCGCCGACTCGACGCAGCCGGAGTGCCGGACGAGGTTGCGACGACCGTGATCACCATGGCCGAACTCAACCTCGGCGTCCTTGCGGCTGCGTCGGCAGATGTGCGCGCGCAACGGCTGGCAACGCTCGACGCGATTGCCGACATATTTGTGTTTTCGGTCGACGAAGATGCAGCACGCATGTGGGCGCGCCTTCGCATGCACTTGGTAGAGACGGGTCAGCGAGTGCGACTCAACGATCTCTGGATCGCGGCAATTGCCGCTTCCCGCGACCTGCCCGTGGTCACGCAAGACGAGGGTTTCCATCCACTCGATGGAGTCGCCGGCCTGACTGTTCTGCGGGTTTAGGTCGCGAGGGGACCCAGTCCACGGCGATCTTAGTTGACATAATGTAGCTTATCGGTAAATCGATGTGCTGGGCATTGTCCGGAGCGACGGGTAACGTGGCGCTCTTCGCTTGCCGCGGAGTCATTCCGGGAGTCCTCGATGCCCAACCATCACCCGTCACGCAGCTGGCGCGGATGCGCGCTGTGCAAACCGCACAAGCGCCGCGGCGCCGGACGCGCCACCAAGGATCCGGTCGCGACGCGGCGACGCCTCGGTCGCACCCGGCGTTACTCGCGACACAGCGTCGAACGGGACTGATCGGCCACGGCGGTGAACCCGAACCGCACCCCCCGCACCGTCACCTACCCCCCGCCGCTCCTCTCCATTTCGTCACTGTGACGTTTTACAGGCGGCCGGTCGGAACCGCTCACCGCGACGGTTCACCGGGTCCGGCCGGGATCGCATCGATAGCCCGGTAGATGCGCTGCGGGCTGACCGGCCGGGGCGTGCCGAGTTGCTGAGCCCACAGGCTCACGCGCAGTTCCTCGATCTGGCGTGCGATGTCGCGCACCTCGGCGCTGAGCCGTCGTGCCGGCGTCACGGTGTCGAGCAGTTCGCGGTAAGCGTCCGTCACGGCGTGCACCTGGGCCATGTGCTCCCGGTCGGCGGTGATCTTGTGCGGAAGCTGTTCGAGGCGACGCCGGGCCGCTCCCAGGTAGCGAATCAGATCGGCCAGGTGTGCGCGGCCGGTGGCCGTGACGAAACCGGGCACCAGCAACCGGTCCAGCTGGGCGCGAACGTCATCGATCGCGTCGCGCTGGGCCGGCGATGGTTCGACCGGCAACAACAGTTGCACCTCGCGGGCCGCGGCCAACACCTTCTCGACGCGGCCCACGATGGCCACGGTGGTCGGCACCAGGTCGTTCCCAACACTCGTCTGCAGGGCGATGAATCCGTCCCGGCTCCAGACCGGCTCGCTGACCAGGTCGTCGACGGCGGCATCGGCGCAGTCCTCGATCAGCGCTGTCAGCGAACCGTCCGGATTAGCCGCCAAGGCCAGCCGCATGGTCGAACCCAGTTGCCGCTCCACCGCTTTGACCGGCGAGGGCAGGCTGCAGCGCAATAGCCGCCGGATTCCCGGTGCCGCGGCGATCTGCTGTTCGGCCGCGGTGGCAAAGACCTGAAGGTCGACGGCGGCACCGGCGTCGACGAATGACGGGTAGCCGCGCACCGTGCGTCCAGCCACCTCCCGTTCCACCAGCCGGGGCACGTCGAGCAGATCGTCGGGCCAATCGCGTAAGCCGCGGCGTTCCAGCTCGCCGGCCACCGCGCCGGCGACCGCGTCCCGCGCCGGTTCGGCCAACCGTTCCTGCAACTCACCGAGATCGGTCCCACGCCCCAACTCACGGCCGTCAGCGGACTCCACCGCGAACGTCAACCGCAGGTGCGAGGGCAACGCGTCCAGGTCGAACGCCTCGACAGGCACCTGTATCCCGGTGCGGCGGTGCAATTCGCGCTGCACCGCCTCGAGCAACGCTCCATCGCCCGGCCCGATCGCCGCCAGCACGGCGCGAGCGGTGTCCGGTGCGGGAACGAAGTTGCGCCGCAGATTCTTCGGCAGCGAGCGGATCAGGGCGGTGACCAGCTCCTCGCGTAGGGCCGGCACCTGCCAGCTGAACTCCGCGCCGCCGACCCGGGCGAGGACGTCGATCGGCACATGCACCGTCACCCCGTCATCGGCGGCCTCGGGTTCGAAGCGATAGGTCAGCGGCAGCGCGGTTTCTTCGAATTGCCAGCGATCCGGGCGGCCGTCGGTGACGGTCTCGGTGGTGCGCAGCAGGTCATCGCGAGTCAGGTTCAGCAGCGTCGGGGTCTTCCGGACCTGCTTCTTCCACCACGAGTCGAAATGCCGTGCGGAAACCACCTCGTTCGGGATTCGAGCGTCATACAGGGTGTACAGTTCGTCGTCATCGACCAGCAGATCGCGGCGGCGCGCGCGATCCTCGAGTTCTTCCAGTTCGGTGCGCAGGCGCGCGTTCTCGGCGACGAACCGGTGACGGGTGTGCCACTCCCCCTGTACCAACGCATGGCGGATGAAAAGCTCGCGCGCCACCGCCGGGTCGACGTCGCCGTAGCCGACCCGACGCCGGGCCACCAGCGGCAGGCCGTAGAGCGTCGCCCGCTCGAACGCCAATACCTGACCGCGTTCGGCGTCCCAGTGCGGCTCACTGTAGCGGCGCTGGACCAGATCCCCCGCGACCCGCTCGACGACGTCGGGGTTGATCCGGGCCGCGATCCGGCCGTAAAGCCGGCTGGTTTCGACCAATTCGGCCACCATCACCCATCGCGGCGGCCGCTTCGCCAGCACCGATCCGGGTACCAGCGCAAAGCGGGCGTTGCGCGCACCCAGGTAGTCGCGCCCGCCGAGATGGCGCATACCGACATGCGATAACAGCCCGGCCAGCAGCGCCGCGTGCACCCGCGCCCGGTCAGCGGGCTTGTCCCAGCCGACACCGGATTCACGCAGACCGAGATCGGCGGTGATCCCGCGAAGCTGACCGACCAGGTCCTGCCATTCCCGAATCCGCAGGTAGTGCAGGAACTCATCGCGACAGAGCCGACGGAAGGCATTGCCGGACAAGTCTTTACGTTGCTCGGTCAGATACCGCCACAGATTGAGGTAGGTGAGGAAATCGGATTCCTCGTCGGCGAACCGGGCGTGGCTGGCGCGTGCCGCCTCCTCCTTGTCGGCCGGGCGTTCCCGCGGATCGGGGATCGTCAGTGCGGCCACCACGACCAACACCTCCCGCAGGCAGCCCTCCGCGTCAGCGGCCAGGATCATCCGCCCCAGCCGCGGGTCGACCGGCAGCCGGGCCAGCCGGCGCCCCACCGGGGTGATCCGTCCGGCCGAGTCGAATGCACCGAGTTCCTGCAGCAGTTGCACCCCGTCGCGGATGCTGCGCGCATCCGGGGGGTCGAGGAACGGGAAGCTCGCGATGTCACCGAGTTGCAGCGCAGCCATCTGTAACAGCACCGCGGCAAGGTTGGTGCGCAACACCTCCGGGTCGGTGTAGCGCGGGCGGCCGGCGAAATCCGCCTCGGAGTACAGCCGGATGCACACCCCCGGTGCGGTGCGGCCGGACCGGCCGGCCCGCTGCGCCGCTGATGCCTGCGAGATCGGTTCGATCGGCAATCGCTGCACCTTCAACCGCCGGCTGTAGCGCGAGATGCGGGCGTTGCCCGGGTCGACGACGTAGCGGATCCCGGGCACGGTCAGCGAGGTCTCAGCCACGTTGGTGGCCAGCACCACCCGGCGCACAAGCCGCGACCCGGTCGGGGGTGCGAAAACCTTCTGCTGCTCGGCGGTGGGCAGACGCGCGTACAGCGGCAGCACCTCGAGGTGGTGGTGGCCGCGCAAGGCTTCGGCGGTGTCCCGGATTTCGCGTTCGCCGGAGAGGAAGACCAAGATGTCACCTGGGGGCTCGGTCTGCAGTTCCTCGACCGCGTCGACGATCGCCTCGACCTCGTCGCGAGGGCGCGTCCGGGTGATCTCTCGGTCCGGGTCGACGGGCTGGTCGGGATGCTCGGTGGTCGCGGTGGCGGCTACCGGCACCTCCAGCGGGCGGTAGCGGATCTCGACCGGGTAGGTCCGCCCGGAGACCTCGATCACCGGCGCCCCGGAGAAATGCGCCGCGAAGCGTCCCGGTTCGATGGTCGCCGACGTGACGATCACCTTCAGATCGGGCCGGCGCGGCAGCAGTCCATGCAGGTAGCCGAGCAGGAAGTCGATGTTCAGGCTGCGCTCGTGGGCTTCGTCGAGGATCAACGTGTCGTAGCGCAACAGCCGACGGTCGCGTTGGATCTCGGCGAGCAGGATGCCGTCGGTCATCAGCTTGACGAGGGTGCGGTCGCCGGCCTTGTCGGTGAACCGGACGGTGTAGCCGACGATGTCGCCCAGTGGGCTGCCCAACTCGTCGGCGATGCGCTCGGCCACGGTCCGGGCGGCCAACCGGCGCGGCTGGGTGTGCCCGATGGTGCCGCGCACACCGCGCCCGATGTCCAGGCAGATTTTCGGCAGCTGGGTCGTCTTGCCCGAGCCGGTCTCGCCGGCGATAACCACGACCTGATGCTCCCGGATCGCCGCCGCGATGTCGTCGCGCCGTTCGCTCACCGGCAGGTCGGGGTAGCTGATCGTGGGTACGGCCGCGCGCCGCGCGGCGATGCGTGTCTCGGCGGCGGCGATCTCGTCAGCGAGTCGCCGCACCGCGTCCGGCGACGCGTCGCGAAGCTTTTTCAGCCGCCTGCCGAAGCGGGCGGCGTCGCGGATGCTCAACCCGTCGAGTCGCCCGCGCAGCGTGGTTATGGACGCTTCGGCCACGCCGTGAAGGATAAGGGTCGCCGCGCCGGTCTCGCCCGGTGCCGCCGGCGGCTCGGACACCACTCCGCGAAACCGGCCGGCGCGGGCGGGGCGGGGTAACGGCCCCCGATGATGGCTGTAGCGTGGCGGGCGTGAAAACCTCCCGTGTGCCTTCGCTGATCACGCTCGCCGCCGGAACCACGTCACTGGCCCTCGCCCTCGCCGCATGCGGATCCGGATCCGACACGTCGGCCTCGCAGGCGCCGTCGATCACCGACGCGGTCTCCTCCTCGACCACCGAGGCACCGGCCGCCGCGGCCTCCTGCCCGACCGCCGCCCCGGCCTCCGATGCGGCGCCGCAGTGGACGCTCTCGGGCGCCACCGGCTCGGTCGCGGTCACCGGCTCCACCGACACCGCCGCACCGCTGGTCAACGTCGACGCCCCGTTCAGCGTCACCGAAACCCAGGTCGAGACCCTGGAGCCGGGCGACGGCGCCGTGGTCGCCGACACGGCGACGGTCTCGGTCTGTTATATGGGGGTCAACGGCCGCGACGGCACCGTGTTCGACAGCAGCTACGAGCGCGGCGAACCGGTGGAGTTCCCGCTGGACCGGGTGGTTCCGGGCTTCCAGAAGGCCATCGCCGGCCAGACGGTCGGCTCGTCGGTCGCCGTCGCGATGGTGCCCGACGACGGCTACCCCAACGGTGAGCCGCGCGCCGGGATCGCGCCCGGCGACACCCTGGTCTTCGCAATCAAAATCCTCGACGCGTCGTCCTGAGCGTTACCGAGCGCCCCGGCCGCTAATTGACGGCGTACATCGGGTTGCCGCTGGCGTCCTGGAGCTGGTTGGCCCAGTACTCCAGGGTCGGCCCGCTGTCCCAGTCATCCGGATGGAAACCCGTGCGGGTGTAGGACGCGTAGCGGCGCAGCGCTTCCCGGCTGAACAGCGGCGACTTGCGGAACTCGTTCAGGCTGCGCAGCAACCGAATCGGGTTGTAGGCCGCCCGGTCTCGCAGCAATGAGCGAACCGTCTGCAGGACCATCTCGATCACGAAAATCGTCGTCGCGATCCGCATGGCCCGCACCCGGTTGCGTTCACTGCCACCGACCGCCTCGTAGACGTCGAACGCCACCGCTTTGTGCTCGGCCTCTTCGAAGGCGTGCCACAGCAGGATCGACCGGACATCGGAGCCGTCCAGCAGGGCCAGCAAGTCGTCGTCGTTCAGCAGGATCTCGGCAAAGGACGCGGTGTAATGCTCCAACGCCGCGGTCGCGGCCAGCCGCATCTCCGGGGAGTAGATCCGGTCCACCCGGCCGAGCAGCCACTTGACGTGGCGGTCGATCTTGTCGGTCGGGTATCCCATCGCCTGTAGCCGCTCGTTGAGCATGCGGTGCTGGGCCTTGTGCGACGACTCCTGGCCGATGAAGCCCTTGACCTCCTGCTGCAGGCGGGGGTCGGTGATCTGGTCGTTGTAGTTACGCACCGAGCGAATGAAGAAGTCCTCCCCCTCGGGGAAGACCGCCGACAAGACCGCGACGAAGTGACTCATCACCAAGTCGTCGTCGACGAAATGTTGGCGCTTGGTGCCGCTGGGAAAGGTGAACTTGACCCGTCGCGCCTTCAGCGGAACGTGCGGGTGCTGACGGGCCGGTGTGTTGTCGCTCATCTCGACCTCCTGTCGCGCCGAGAAGGGGTGAGCGCTCCGGAAGCGCTGTGGCGGGAGGATCGGCGGGGTGACGCGCCGTCGTCGGCGCCCCTCGGCGGTGCGGGCGCCTCGCGAGCTCCCTTTCCGCCGAGTTTACCGACGATCGGACGATCCGGGGCCGGTCGTTAGCTGTGATGTCCGGAGAGGTTGTCCCGCCCGTTGGCGGTGAGTCGCCCTGACAGGTGAGGGCCTCCGGTTGTGAAGTGG
>NZ_LZLJ01000089.1 GCF_001668625.1 Mycobacterium sp. 1274756.6 | reverse complement strand
CGAAGTCCGAGGGGTGGCCGTGGGCGTAGATCATCGCGTTGATCGTGCTGGAGCCGCCGAGTGCCTTGCCGCGCGGCTGGAATCCGCGCCGGCCGTTGAATCCGGCCTGCGGCACCGTCTGGTAGTGCCAGCTGTTGATGCCGCGCGGCATGCCGGCGACGAATCCCAGCGGGATCCGGATCAGCAGGTTGCGGCCCATGCCGCCGGCCTCGAGCAGGCACACCGAGACCGCGGGGTCCTCGCTGAGTCGGCTGGCCACCACGCAACCCGCCGAGCCGCCGCCGGCCACCACGTAGTCGAATTCGTCCGCGTCGTCCATCATCGAACCGTACCGCCGCCGGCCGTCGGAAACGGCTGCTTGCGGGTGCCGCCGCTGCTCAGATCAGCGACAGCCCCGCCGGCCGCTCGGCGCGCTCCCCCGCCTGCAGTGCGGCCGGGGTCAAGAAATCGGCGAGCGCATAGCGGGTTTCGGTGCGCCGGTCGAGTTCGGCCGCGCCGCGGTAGAGCTCGGTGGCCGCTTTGGCCTGGAACATCGCCACCACCGCGTCGTTGTGCCGCTCGGAGCCGAACTGGGTGAGGGCGGCGTCGAGCTTGGTGTCGATGTAGTCCAGGGTGTGTTCGAGCTGCCGCAACTCGGTGGCGTCGTGCCGGGCGTCGTCGGCGAGCGCCTGGTCCCGGCGCCGAACGATCAGACCGCGCATGGCCAAGGCGCCCAGGGCGGCCGAGAACGCCGGGACGAACAGCACCGTGCTCGTCGCCCCGAGCGAGGTGTCCGACGACAACGCGGCGACGATGCTGAGGATGGTCAGCAGACCCAGCAGCGCCGCCAGCAGGGTCATCGGCGATGCCGCCGCGATCCGGTCGCCGGCCTGCCGGGCCAGCGGGGTGAGTTTCGCCGAGACGGTCGAGGCCTGCCGACGCACCGCCTGGCCCCACGCGGGCTTGGCGGTCGGCGCGGTAGGCCCGGCGGCCGACTCGGGACGCGTCGTCTCGGGTGGCCGGGACAGATCAGCGGGAGCACTCATGTGGCCATTGTGACCCGAGTGATTGTTGATTCGTGGGAGGTGGACCCGGCCGGTCGCGCTGCGCTGCCCGTGCGCGTCATCGGCCGGCCGGATCGCGGGGTGGTGCGGGTGTAGCTTGGATCTCGTTGGACACGGGGTGCCGTACGTAGCGGCTGAGATCACACCCGTTGAACCTGCTCCAGGTCGCGCTGGCGAACGGATCGCCTGGTCCGCGCCCACCGTCGACGACCGGTCTCCGCGCTGCTACGTCTCGGCCAGCCGTGGTCGCCTGGAGGAAGGGGATTCGCCCGTGACGACGAGACCGGTGGCGCCCGCAGGCGGCCCCGCACAGGTGCCGGCGATCGCCGAACAGGTCGCGGTGGTGACCGGCGCAGGCCGGGGGCTGGGCCGCAGGATCGCCTCGGCACTGCTGCGCGAGGGCGCACGGGTGGTCATCAACTACCGCCGCAGCCGCGCAGCCGCCGAGGGCCTCGCCGCCGAGTTTCCCGGCCGGGCGATCGCTGTGCGGGCCGACGTGCGGGACCGCGCTCAGGTCGAGCAGTTGTTCGTCCGAGCGCGGGCGGAGTTCGACGCCCCGGTGGCGACGGTGGTCAACAACGCCCTGGTCGACTTCGCCTTCGACGGGGACGCCCGGGCGAAGGCCGACGAGATCGCCTATGGCGCATTCGCCGAGCAGTTCACCGGCGGTGTGCAGGGTGCGCTGAACGTCATCCAGGCGGCGCTGCCGCACTTCGCCGAGCTGGGGTCCGGGCGGGTGGTCAACGTCGGCACGAACCTGTTTCAGCATCCCGTCGTGCCGTATCACGACTACACCGCGGCGAAGGCGGCGCTGTTGTCGCTGACCCGCACGTTCGCCGCCGACCTCGGGCCGCTGGGCGTGCGGGTGAACATGGTCAGCGGCGGCCTGCTGCGGACCACCGATGCCAGCGCGGCGACCCCGGCGGCGGTGTTCGACGCGATCGCGGACGGCACGCCGCTGGGGTCGGTGACCACACCGGAGGAGTTCGCCGATGCGGTGCTGTTCTTCGCCTCGCCGTGGTCGCGGGCGGTCACCGGCCAGAACCTGGTCGTCGACGGTGGTCTGGTGAACAATTGACCGCGCAGCACGATACCCGTAAGCCGGTGCGGCTCAACTTGTTCGCGTTCGCCTGCGGACACCATGCCGGGGCGTGGCGCGCGCCGGACTCCAGCGTCGGCCGGCTCGGCGACATCACCTACTGGGAACAGTTGGCGCGCACCGCCGAACGCGGAAAACTCGACGCGATCTTCCTCGCCGACGGGCAGTCGGCTGGACTCGGCGCGGTCGGCAGCGGCCCGCTGTGGTTCCTGGAGCCGCTGACCACGTTGACCGCGATGGCGCGGGCCACCGAGAACATCGGGCTGGTCACGACCGTGTCGAGCACCTTCTGGAACCCGTTCCATGCGGCCCGGCTGCTGGCGAGCCTGGATCACATCTCCGGCGGCCGAGTGGGGGCGAACGTGGTGACGTCGATGACCGACGACGAAGCCCGCAACCACGGCATGGACCGCCTGCCCGACCACGCGGAACGCTACGCACGGGCCGCGGAATTCATCGACGTGCTGCTGCGGCTGTGGGATTCCTGGCCGACGGACGCGATTGTGGCGGACCCTGCCGGGACCTATCTCGACGAATCGCTGCTGCGCGCGGTGGACCACGCCGGGACGTGGTTCGGTGTCGCCGGCCCACTCAACGTGCCGCAGTCACCGCAGGGCCGGCCCGCCCTGTTCCAGGCGGGCGCCTCAGACCCCGGCCGGCAGCTGGCCGCCCGCTACGCCGACGGCATCTACGCGGTCGCCTGGGACGCCGAAACGGCACGCGAGTACCGCTCCGATGTGCTGGCTCGGGCTGCGACGCTGGGCCGCGACCCCGCGCAGCTCGCGATCATGCCGGGGCTGGTCACCTATGTGGCGTCCACCGAGCGGGAAGCCAAGCAACAGCAGCGCGCCCTCAACGAGCTGTTGCCAACCCGCGATTCGCTGGCCCAGCTGTCCTTCTTCGTCGGGGTGGACACCTCGGACTGGGATCTGGACGCCCCGGTGCCGCCGCTGGCGCCGCTGGAGCAGTTCACCGGCCCCAAGGGCCGGTACGCGACCGTGCTGCGGATCATCGACAGCGCCCAGCCCACCGTGCGGGAGTTGCTCGGGTTCCTCGCCGCCGGCGGTGGGCACGCCACCTTCATCGGCACCCCGGAGGGCATCGCCGACGAGATCGAACGCTGGGTGGACACCGGCGCCGCCGACGGGTTCAACCTGATGCCGCCGGCCCTGCCCGCCGGGATCGAGGATTTCGTCGAGCAGGTGGTGCCGATCCTGCAGCGCCGGGGCCGGTTCCGCCGCGACTACGAGCAGCGGACGCTGCGCGCACGCCTGGCCGGCGCGCCGGGACACACGACGTGACGGCGCATCACGGCGGAGGTTGGCCGCGGCGACTTGCGCTCCGAGGACGTGAAACGTCTCGCTATCCGCCCACCCGATACCGCCTCAGCCACTCCGCCGCCGCCGCCCGGCCCGCTCGGCGAAGGCATCCAACGCGGCGAGAACTTCAGGCGCTCGCCACGCGCGGTTGCGGGCGCGGTCGGTGAATTCCACGACGATCCCTGCGTCAACGAGCGGGTCGATGTAGCGGCGTGCATTGCCCGTGGTGATGCCCAGCTCGCGGTGCAGCAGCGCCGCGTTGAACACCGGGCGTCTGAGCAGTAGGTCGGACACCTTCCAGACCGCGGAATCACGCCGGGCGGTGATGCGTGAGCCCCACCCGGTGCGGATGTCGCGCAAGTCGGCGACCAGCCGGCGGCCATTGGCAACCGCGAGTAGCGCCGCCTGGGACAGCTGCTCCACGATCGGGGCGGCGTCACCGTCTCGGTAGGCGGTCAGCGCGGCGAAGTAGGCGTCGGTGTCGGCGAGCAGCCCGGCTGAGACCGGCACGGTGACATGGCGGGTGAGGCCCTTGTTGCGCAGCATCGCCTGCATCAGGGCGCGGCCGGTGCGCCCGTTGCCGTCGGTGAACGGGTGAATCGACTCGAACTGCGCGTGGGCGATAGCGATCTGCACCAGCGCAGGGACGTCGGCGCGATGGGTGAAGGCGATCAGGTCGTTGATCGCCGCGGGAACGCGCCGATGGTGTGGGGCGATGTAGTCCGCGCCGCGGGGGCCGAACGGCCCACCTCCGATCCACACCTGTTCGTCGCGCCATCTGCCCGCGGCCGCGGGTGTGCTGGTGTGCATGAGGGCGTGGTGCATGTCGAGTATCGCGGCGGCGTCGATGTGGTCGGCCAGTGCGACGGCGGCCTGCATGGCGGCGGTGTTGGCGACGATGATCGCGGCGTTGTGGCGCGTGGGGCCGCCGAGAGATTCGGCTTCGGCGATGGCGCGCGCCGAGGCGGTGAGGTTCTCGATGTTGGAGCTGGCCGCCGACTCCGACCGCAGCAGTACCGCGGCGAACGGGGCGATCTCGTCGCCCAGCTCGGAATCGAAGCGTGCGATTTCGCGGCTGGCGTCCTCGGCCTCGGCCAACGCCGCGGTGGGAAGCGAAATTTGTAGGTCGCCGATGTCGGCGGTGACCGCTGCCAGGTAGTTGCCGGACTGGCGAACCGCCGCGCGCTGGTCGGCGAGACTGTATCCCGTCTGGGCGGCGGGCTCCCACGTCAGGGTCTCAAAGCCCACCGCGGGACTAAGTGATGCCACCATCCCACGTTAGCATCACTTAGCAGAGTAAGTGATGTTATCTACGGCCGTAAGCATCGCTTATGCGGCGCGGCAGCGCGGCGACGCCTCACCCTCGCGTCGCGCCCAACATCCTGGTGCCGCCCGGCGGCCCGTCGGGGGTCGATGTGGGGAACACGGAGCATCTACCGGCGATGAATTAATTTTGTGGTCCCGACTGGGATCGAACCAGTGACCTTCCGCGTGTGAGGCGGACGCTCTCCCGCTGAGCTACGAGACCCGTCAAACGACGTCGAAGACTAACACGAACCGGGTGGCTGACCGAAAGCCGCCGGCCGCGAGCGGGCCTCCGTCACGACCCCGGTGAGCGCCGACCCGCCGCGGGCACCAAGGGATTTGTGCACCGCGACCCGGGTGGACTAATGTCGTGCTTCGCGACGGGCGACGATCTCGTCCGTAGCTCGCGGATGTGGCGCAGCTGGTAGCGCATCACCTTGCCAAGGTGAGGGTCGCGGGTTCGAATCCCGTCATCCGCTCGGAGGGTGCAACAGGCATCAACCCCAACGGTGGAGTGGCCGAGTGGTGAGGCAACGGCCTGCAAAGCCGTGCACACGGGTTCGATTCCCGTCTCCACCTCCAGAATCGACATCCCGCGCGATTAGCTCAGTGGGAGAGCGCTTCCCTGACACGGAAGAGGTCACTGGTTCAATCCCAGTATCGCGCACCATAATTAGTGCAGGTCACGAATGGTTTTTCAAGCCAGAAACGACCACCGTGGGCCAGATATGGGCTAAGAGTCAGCACAGCATCGCGAGCTAGCTCCCAACGAATGGGAGAAACGCACCGTGTCCACCACCAACAGCAGTGCCATCGACAGCCGTGCCGCCGAGGCGCCCGTCGAGTCGTGGCGTGATTTCGCTGACCAACTCACCGATGAGGAACGCGCCTGTCTGGCCGCCGCTGAGCAGGCCGGGGAGTCGCGCTGGATTCTGCGGGATCAGGCCCGCTCGGCAGTTTGGGGCCGGCAGTACGCCGAGGTGCCGGCACCGCCCGGAGCAGTCCACGCCTCAACGTGGGATGCCATCAGCAGCACCACGCTCCCCGAGCGGTACGTCAACGGCCGTGATTGGCCGGGGCGGACCGTGAGTTTGGCGTCGGCCGGGTTTCAGGGCGTCGATGGCTCGCTGCGCCAGTGCTGGATCCACGTCGATGTGACCCCATCGGATAACACCCTCACCGCAGCGGAGGCGCGCGAGCTGGCCGCCCGACTCGTCGAGGCCGCTGACTTCCTCGATGAGTTCAGTACATAGCCCTTACGGCAGCACCAAAGCGGCCCTCGGCGGACTGCCGAGGGCCGCTTTCCGTCCATACTCCCCAGCGGACGCGGTGGCCCTGTGTCGCCGGTGGCACGGTGTACGGATGACGTTCGATTTTCTGTCGAGTTGGCCGTGGTCGACAATCGCAGCCTTTTGTGCAGCGTTCGCCGCGTTCGGAGCCGTCCGGGTGCAGGTCCGGGCGCAGCGGCTCGTACTTGCACGCGAAGCCATCGTCGGCCTGCACCGTGACACATCGCAGTGGGTTTCTGAGGCAGCTGAGTTCGTTAAAGCGTGCGAGCTATACCTTTTAGGCAAGGTGCCAGCCACCGGAGTCGATTACCAGAGACTCCACGCCGCGATCGGCGACATTGCTGGCGCCATCATGACGGTCCGACTCGCATGCGCCGACGCCGAAATCCGGCAACGTACGTACAACGCCATGAGGTTGATCGCCGAGTTCGGGGACTGCTTCGGCCGTGCCAAAGGGACAAGAAAGCTAACTCAAGCTGACCTCGATACCGCAACATCCGCTATCGCTGCGTTCATCATCGAAGCCGGTGCGGTGACAGAGTTGGGCACGCAGAACTACGCTCTCAAACTGACTTGGTGGCAGGGGCGGCGGGCGAAACAGCTATACGAGGACGCCGGCGGGAAGCTCGAAGCCGAGCAGGCGGCACAGGAATAGATACTGGTCGGGCGCCCAGGCGGCTTTGCAAGCCAGGCACGTGCAGCCGACGGCGGCGATGATCTGAAGGGCAGGTTGCCGTACCGTTTCGCCGCAGTCGTCCTGCCGGTAGACACGGTTAGCGCCACAGACTGGGCAGGGCGCTGACAGGGTTTTGACGCTGACTGGGTCCAGCAGGGCACTGATTTCGATGGCCCACTGTTCGCAAGCGCCAGCGATGGCTGTGACTCGGGCGGTGTCCTGGGGGCGCCAGCTACGGTCGACCAGGCGGCGCAACCGTTGCGGTGTGTCTCCGGGCGCCGGTGACCAGGCTTGCGTGGTGCCGTCGATCTCGGCGCATAGCTTGATTGCATCGATGCGGCCTGCCGGCCGGGATGCCGCGTGTCGGCCACCGGATCCGATGCACGATTGCGGAGACGGTCGTTTCTCACTGCACAGTTGCTCATACCGGCTGGAAGCCGCCAACTCCCGGTCTTGCACATACTCGATGACCGGGTCGATCAGGGCGGCTACAGCGTGGTCGAGGCGAGCCAGAGCGGGGGCCAGCACTTCATCTGGCGAGGCAACCGCAGTCACCTGATCAAGCCTGCCAGACGCCACCGACAAGTAGCTGTCGGCGCACTACCCGGGACCCGACCGCATAGTGATTCGTCCTCTCAGCGTCATGGCCACCGCTTGTGTACCCCGTTTTCTGTGATTGCGTAGCACGCGGCACCTTGTCTCCGGCGGCGGGCCAATGCATAGATTTTGTTCTGCTGACTGTGAATTCGCCGGACCATCTCATCGATCGAAAGCTGCTGATTATCGAGGTAGAACATCGCCATTTCGTACTTCTCGATCGGTGCGCGCTCAGCTGGCCGGCCGCGGATCTTGCTGTCCTTGTGGAGTGGGAACCAGTCGCGCTGAAGCCCGTAGTCCATCCACACCGAATCCTCGACGTTGTCGCCGTCGTTGGGAAAGTAGTCAGTAATGCGGTGGACTCGCCAGCCGAGGTCGATCAACCTGAATGCGACGTGCTTTCCCAGCCCCCGGTCAAAGAAAAACTCGGGAGGCTCGGCGTCCCTGCTGTCACGCCGCCTTCTTGAGACCAACCCGGCAGATCTCTTCTACTTCCGCGGGGGTCAGCCCGTACTCATCGGCCACAACCGACATAGGCTCGCCCGAGGCCCAAAGGTCCAGGACCGCTCTCACCGGAACCTTGTTGCGTTCGACCACTGGGTCGCCCCACGCGAACCGAGGGTCGATCACTACATGGGCAGCGTCACCGAAGCTGCGTAACCGCAGGCGCTCGGCATATTCGTTGTGCTTCGACCAGGTGATGTACCGCAAATAGTCGCCAACGACGTCGCGGAGTAGCACCTGGTGGTCTCCCACTCGAGCGTATTCACCTTCGTTATGTTCGATGAAGATGTCGATCCCGTCGGTGGCGATCCTTTTGCTGGCCAGCGCGAAGTCCGATCCGAAGTTGGTGCGTACGTCCACAACTGTGTCGGTGATCTGACGCTTGGTGAAGCGGAGTTCGTTTCTGAGTGCGCGCAGCACGAAAGCTTCCACCAGGGCAGCAAATGGCACAGAGGCGGCGCCGCGCCGTTCCGGTGGCAGGTGGTGTACCAACGGGACCACGCCGGGAGCTTTCGGGTTCAGCCAGGTATGTAGCGTCGAGCGCGGGATGTTGAGAAAGGTCGCGACTTCCCGGGGCGTAAATAATGGGTCGGTGAACAGATCGACCATCTTCACCACCCCCGTTGGAAGTCTGCGATCGGTCGTTCGTGGGCAGGCAGCGACCGTTGTTTGTAGTATGCCCGACCTCGAGGCTCCAGTTCGCAGGAACAGGGGGCTAGTCGGGCGCAGTGGCGGTTAGGTGCCGCACCTGTTCCCGTTGTCGAGGTCGCGCATCAGGCCTTGCTGGATGGCTGCTGCCGCGTTCTCGGGGCTGCCCGCGTAAGCAGAGAGCGCGGCGGCGTAGCCGCCGAGGTAGGTCGCGGCGAGTCGGGCGATGCAGTCGAGGCAGCCGCCTAGTTCGGTGGCGATCTCCGATGTGGCGTCGGTGGCGCCGTTGAGCATCGCCAGGGCGAGTCGCTGGGCACGTATAGCCACCAGCGATTCCGCGGCGACGGTATCGCCTGCCTCGCGCAGTGTGCAGGGTTTACAGGTTGTCATGGTGGACTCCGTTCTAGCGGCCTGGGCCTGCGTATTGGGCGTTCAGGTGTCGCATGTAGTCGGCGCCGCCGCGGTCCTCGGTGGCCTGGTGGTTGTGGTATTCCGCGTTGATGACGGTGCCGGGCTGCTGTTGCCCGGGTGCGCCCTGGTCGCCGGTGTAGGGGTTCGGCGGGGCTTGCTGCCCCGCCAGGTTCGGGAGCGCGGGTCGGGCGCCGGCAAACCCGGAGGCGAGCCGGCCGACCCACGAGTTGCCGATACTGGCGAGCGGTGACCCGGCAGGCAGGAACGTCTCCAGCAGCCCGCCGACACCGATCCCGGCGACCTGTCCGGCGTAGCCGATGGCCCGGTTCGTCAACTGCATCGCCATCTGGGCGCCCTGCCCGGCGCCTGGCATCAGGAGATCCAAGCCCTGCGCAGCGGTCATCGCGGCTTGCATCGGTAGCCCGTCAGCGCCTTGGAAACCCTCACCCCCAGCCCCAGCCGGATACGGAACACCACCCTTGGGCACCCCAACGAAACTCTCACCACTCGGCCCATGCGTCGGCAACGGCACCCGCGGCTGCGGCGGCCCAGGAGCCGGACCCGTAGCGGTAACAGCCGGCTGCGGGCCGTACCCTTGGCTGTACCCGTACGACGGAGCCACCGGATACCCCGCCGACACCCCCGCATACGGCCCGACCGGCAAGTAGTAATGCTTCTCAAACTGCGGATCAAGCGCCCCCACAGCAGAACCCCCATACTGGGCGCCGCCACCGGTACCCCCGCCACCCTCAAACGCCACACCATCCGGCAACGTCGCAGCCATGTGGCCGGCCTGCCCTGGGTAGGGGTTGACGCCGATGTTGAGGGCGCCGGGCATGTAGCCGGGCCGGAACCCGAGCTTGGCGGCCTCCGCGTCGGAGGCGAAGTTGGTGGTGGTGAACAGCCGTCCGGGCGTGGTCCTCCCGGTCTGTAGCACCTCAACGAGGTCGGAGATCGACCCCGAGCAGTCCGCCAGACCGTTGACAAGATCGGAGGCGGGCGCGTACTTCACGTTGCCGCTCGCAGCCTTCGCCAACGCCATCATGGCGGCGACATTCCCGCTACCCGCATAGCTGGGCATCAGCGCGCCCGGC
>NZ_LZLJ01000088.1 GCF_001668625.1 Mycobacterium sp. 1274756.6 | reverse complement strand
CGGGACTGCTCGTCGACCTCGGCGGCATACGGGGCGATCTCCTTCTCCGCCAGCGCCCGGATCGCCGCCCGCAGCTCATCGTGCTCCTCGGGCAGTCGGAACACATCAAACGTCGGGTTCCCGGTCCACCCAGCCATCACAGCCTCCTTCGATGACTGATCATTGATACGTGATGATGCCGCGGAGAAGCTCACCATTGCGCAAGTCTTCGTAGCCGCGATTGATGTCCTCGAGTCGGTAGCGTTGGGTAACCAGCTCGTCGAGTTTCAGGTGGCCGGTCTCGTGGAGCCGCAGCAACCGCACGATGTCGTATTGAGGGTTTGCGGAGCCGAACAGAGTGCCTTTGATGGTCTTTTCCATCAGCGTGAGCATCATGCCCGAGACGTGCACCGTGAGCTTCTCGGGATTGGCCAGACCGGTCACCACCACGGTGCCGCCCTTGCCGACGATATCGAACGCAGCCGAGATCACCTTCTCGTCAACGACTCCGACGGCCACTATCGCCTGGTCGGCGCCTTGCCCCCAGGAGAGCTCATTCACTGCGTTGGCGGCTTCGGCCGCAGTCGCGAATGCATGGCTCGCACCGAATTTCAAGGCCGTGTCGCGTTTGAGTGCAACCGGGTCGATGACAACGATGTATTTGGCACCAGATTGTTTCGCGCCTTGAACCGCATTGATACCGATACCGCCAACGCCATAGACGACCGTGATATCTCCGGCACGAACGCCACCCGCGTAGGTGGCACTGCCCCACCCGGTCGGAACGCCACAGCCGACCAGAACGGCGGTCTCCAACGGATGCCACTCATCGATCTTGACCACGGAGTGTTCGGATACGGTGGAGCGCTCGGAAAACGTGCCCAACATGCACATCCCGCCGAAATCCGTCGCGCCGCTGCGGAAACGGAAACTCCCATCAGGAAGGCAACCCTCCAGAATGTTCGCTCCCATATCGCAGAGGCTCTGTCGGCCGTTGGCGCAATAACGACAGCGGCCGCAGCTTGGGATGAAACTGCAGACGACGTGGTCGCCTGGCTTCACTTTGGTCACACCCGAACCGATGTCCTCGATGATCCCTGCGCCCTCATGGCCGCCAACGATCGGATAGCGAGGCGTGAGGTCGCCATCGGAGAGATGGAGATCCGAATGGCACAACCCTGCGGCAACAAAACGAATAAGGACTTCACCGGGCCCGGGCCCGGTGAGATCAAGCTCCATAATCTCGAATGGCTTCCCGGATCCGAGTAACACTGCTGCGGTTGTTTTCACCGGTCGGCCCTCCTCAGACGAACGTAACCACAAGTCTGGGCGATCACAGCCCTTATCGTCGCCGTGCGGGCGCCCTCTGTTCGGGTCCTTATGTTGTGCGAAGGCACGAGGACGCAAGGGGCAGAGGCGGAGTGGCATGCTCCAGACAGCGTCGTGACAAAACGTTATCCACCGCACCTCCGGCCGGGCGAAACTCGTGGAGTCGTTCGCCCCTCGCGTTGCGCCCGCTCCCCCCGGCGGCGGGTCGCCGTGATCGCGGTGGGGTCAGATCGTCGCGGTTCAGATGCATCCCGACTGGCTGGTGCCGCGGGCGCGCAGGTCAGGCGGTCGCGCTCCATCCGGCACGCTGTGGGGCCCCAATCATCCCCGCGGCCAAATGGCTTCGTCGTTCTCGGGTACGTCCCCGCCGGGACGTCGCAGAACAGCGAGGGCTTCCGCCAGATGCAGACGATGGATCCGGTCGGTGAGCAGAAGTGCAGATAGTCCGGGGTCCGCGTCGGAGTACTCGCGCAGATCCGCGGTGCCGGTGCTGTGTGACAGCGGGACCGGGGCGGGGCGGCGAGCCGTCAGCCGCCGGAGCGTCGTGCCGAAGACGTGGTCGAGCATCGTGTTGGAGAGCTACCCCGCGAGCAGCAGCGCCGCGATGATTCTGCGGGCGGCTCTGCGCACGGGGCCGTCGGTTCGGTCGGCGGGCTGGGAGCGGCCAGAAGGTCAGTATAGGCACCGGCCCGGCGGCCCGGCGGACACTGTTTTTCCGGCGCCGCCGGCCCTCACAGCAGCGACAGCACCGCCGCGAGCACGGCGACCGCCTCGCCGGAGAGCCCACCGAGGCCGGTCAGCGTCTCGGCAGGGTTCAGCGCGGCGTCGATCAGGTCGCCGCCGACGGCGAACGGGAACTGCCACAGTGCGGTGCCGACCTGATCGGCGCCGGCTCCCAGCGCGGCGGTGACGACCGCGGGGTCGGCGCTGCCCAGCGCGTCCCAGAGGTGCTGGACGGCCAACTGCGGTGCGGTGATCAAGTCGCGGGCGTCGACGAACAGTTCCACCGGCAACGACGCCGGCGGCACCGGATAGCCGGCCCAATCGACCAGCGTCCAGCCGTCGGTCGGGCTGCCGGCCATCTCGACCACTCCGCCGTAGGGGAGCAGCTCCCCGGTGGTCAGCGCCAGCCGGGCCATCAACAGATAGTCCGGGTTGTCGGCGTTCATCAGCGCCCACATGGCGATCGACGCCTGGTGGCCGAAGACGGCGACATGATCGTCGCCGCCGGCAACGCTCGCCTCGTAGAGGCTCTGCACGGCGCTGCCGAACTGGTCCTGGAAGACCATCCCGTTGAGCGCGGTGCCGGGTTGCGGCACCCCGTAAAGCCCCAGCGTCCACAGAAACGGTACGGCGGCGTAGGCGACCGCACCGATCGGCAACCCGCCGGTCTTCACCGGCAGGTCGGCGAAGATGCCGGCATCGATCTCGTTGAGCCCGGGCAGGCCCGCGGGCACGACCAGGTCCAGCATCCGCGCCAGCGGTTCCGCGGTCTCCTGGGCGCGGGTCATCCCGGAGGTGAAGATCGCGTCGATGCCGTGGCCGTCGAGCAGATCGACGACCTGGTGGGCCTGCCCCCAGCCCGCCGGGGTCAGCACCGGGCCGGGCACCGAGTTGTCGATCACCGTGTGCGCGCCGGCCTCCCCGTGCCGGACGAAATCGATGACGATCGCGTCGGCCGCCCGGGCCACCGCCGAGCTGCCGGTGAGCAGCAGCGCCGCCAGCGGCGCCGCCACCAGCGGGCGGAGCCGGGCAGTCACCCGCGGAGTCTAACCCGCCGAGCGGCTACGGATCGCAGATGACGATCGGGATCTCGCGCGTGGTGTAGGACCGGTAGTCGACGAAGTCGGGGTACATCGCGTCGAGCTTCGGCCAGTACTCCGCGCGTTCGGATTCGGTGGCGTCGCGGGCACGCAACGACAGCACCTCGTCGCGGATCCGGAACGTCACCGCCGGGTTGGCCTTGAGGTTGAGGTACCACATCGGGTTGGTGGCCCGTCCGCCCTGGGAGGCCACCAGCACCACCCGGTCGCCCTCCCGCAGATACAGCAGCGGGGACTCCCGCTGCTGGCCGGACTTGCGCCCGATCGTGGTGAGGATCCCGACCGGGGGCACGTCGCCGAAGCGTTTGCTGCCCATCCGCCACTTGCCGCCGACGCGGCCGTTGGTGGCCTTGTACATCCAGGTGTTGGCCCGCGACATCCACTTGATGATGACGCCGGTGAGCTCGGAGTTGAGCGCGCGGGGGGCCTGCGGGGTTTCGGCCATGGCTACCTCCCGATGAACGGCCGGATACGGGCGCGGATGTGGTGGATCCGCGGGCTCGGCTCATCGGCGGGAATCAGAAACGTCTCGTCGACGCGCGCACAGACCCGCCGGCCGAACAGCGACGGCTTGGTGATGATGTCGAACTGGGCCCGCACCTCGTCGCCGTCGATGCTGAACCGCGGTGTGGTGGCCGCCTTGATCAGCTTGAACTGCGGCCCCCCGGTCAGGCTGCGAGCCAGGTGTTTTCCGGAGAACCCGGTCTTCAAGCCGACCTCGATGCGCACGCAGTCGTCGGTGAACGCGACCGCGGTGGCGTCGTGGCTGACCAGTGCGTCGATGTAGGACTGCGCGGCCGCGATGCGCTCGGCGTCGGACAGCGTCACCGCGGCCTCAGATCCGCTCGATGATGGTGCCGGTCGAGAGCGCCCCGCCGGCGCACATGGTGATCAGCGCGGTCGACTTGCCGGTGCGCTCCAACTCGTGCAGCGCGGTGGTGATCAGCCGCGACCCGGTGCAGCCCACCGGGTGGCCCAACGCGATCGCGCCGCCGTTGACGTTGACCCGGTCCATGTCCGGGTTGTGCACCGCCGCCCAGGACAGCACCACCGACGCGAAGGCCTCGTTGATCTCGACCAGGTCGATGTCGCCGATCTTCATCCCGGCCTTGGCCAGCACCTTCTCGGTCGCCTGGACCGGCCCGTCGAGGTGGTAGTACGGCTCGGCGCCGACCAGCGCCTGGCTGACGATCCGGGCCCGCGGGGTCAGCCCCAACGCCTTGGCCTTGTCCTCGTCCATCCACAGCACCGCCGCGGCGCCGTCGGAGATCTGCGAGGAGGTGCCCGCGGTGTGGATACCGCCCTCGATCACCGGCTTGAGCCCGCTGAGCCCCTCCAGCGTGGTCTCGCGCAGCCCCTGGTCACGGCTGACGGTGGTCCACTCGTCGGTGGGCTCCTTGTTCTCGTCGATCACCGGCGCCTCGATCGGCGAGATCTCCCGGTCGAAGCGGCCCTCGGCCCAGGCCTGCTTGGCCAGCTGCTGGGAGCGCACCCCGAACGCGTCGATGTCCTCGCGGGTGATCCCGCGCCGCTTGGCGATCCGCTCGGCCGCGGTGAACTGGTCGGGCATGTCGATGTCCCACGACGCGGCGCGGGCGCCCCCGCCGTTCTCACCGAGCCCGACCCGGCTCATCGCCTCGATGCCGCAGGCCACCCCGATGTCGATGGCGCCGGCGGAGATCAGCGCCGAGATCAGGTGGTTGGCCTGCTGGCCGCTGCCGCACTGGCAGTCCACGGTGGTCGCGCCAACGTGCTCGGGCAGCCCGGCGAGCAGCCAGGACTGCCGGGTGATGTTGTTGCCCTGCTCGCCGAATTGGGTGACGCAGCCGCCGATGGCCTGCTCGACGCCGGCCGCGTCGATGCCCGCCTTCTCGATCAACGCCTTCTGCACCGCGCCGAGCAGCTCGGTGGCGTGCAGCCCCGACAGCCAGCCCTTGCGCTTGCCGATCGGACTGCGGGTAGCTTCAACAATGACAGGTGTGCCCATGCGGCCAGGCTAGAACACGTTTCATTACCCTGACAAGCGGTGATGCGTCTATGCCTTTTATCCGGGGTGAAGGCATGTTTTACTGGCACTAGAACGCGTTGTCATCGAGGAGAGAACCTGTGTCGTCCCAGCCCAACCCCAAGTGTCCTGTCGACCTGACCGACCCGGACATCTACGCCGAGCGGATCCCCCACGAGGAGCTCGCCGAACTGCGGAAGAACTCGCCGATCACCTGGATCGAGCAGCCGGACGGCAAGTCCGGAGGGTTCAACGACGGCGGCTATTGGGCGATCACCAAGCACAAGGACGTCAAAGAGGTCTCGCTGCGCAGCGACGTCTTCTCCAGCGCGGTCAACACCGCCATTCCGCGGTTCACCGACGACATCCCGCGGGAGAACATCGACCTGCAGAACGTGGTGCTGCTGAACATGGACGCCCCGGACCACACCCGGCAGCGTCGCATCATCTCCCGCGGATTCACCCCGCGCGCCATCGGCCGGCTGCGGGAGGAACTGCAGGAGCGCGCCCAGAACATCGCCAAGGAAGCCCTGGCCACCGGCTCGGGTGACTTCGTCGAGCAGGTCTCCGCGGAGCTGCCGCTGCAGGCCATCGCCGGGCTGCTCGGCGTGCCGCAGGAGGACCGCGGCAAGCTCTTCGAGTGGTCCAACCAGATGACCTCGTATGACGACCCCGAGTACGCCCACTACGACGAGAAGGCCTCCTCGATGGAGATCATCGCCTACTCGATGAAGCTGGCGGAGGAGAAGAAGAAGAACCCGGGCGCCGACATCGTCACCACGCTGGTCGAGGCCGACATCGACGGGGAGAAGCTCACCGAGGCCGAGTTCGGGTTCTTCGTCGTGCTGCTCGCGGTGGCCGGCAACGAGACCACCCGCAACTCCATCACCCAGGGCATGATGGCCTTCTCCGAGCACCCCGAGCAGTGGGAGCTGTTCAAGAAGGAGCGCCCGGAGACCACCGCCGACGAGATCGTGCGCTGGGCCTCCCCGGTGACCTCCTTCCAGCGCACCGCCACCGAGGACACCGAGCTGTCCGGCGTGAAGATCAAGAAGGGCCAGCGGGTGGTGATGTTCTACCGGTCGGCGAACTTCGACGAAGAGGTCTTCGACGACCCGTACACCTTCAACATCCTGCGCGACCCCAACCCGCACGTCGGGTTCGGCGGGACCGGGGCGCACTACTGCATCGGCACCCACCTGGCCCGGATGACCATCCAGCTGCAGTTCGAGGCGATCGCCGACCACATGCCGGACCTGCTGCCGCTGGCCAAGCCGGAGCGGCTGCGCTCGGGCTGGCTCAACGCCATCAAGCACTGGCAGGTCGACTACACCGGCAAGTGTCCGGCGCAGCACTGAGTTCCGAGGCCACCGCAGGAGGGTAACGGTGAACAGCACGACCGGGCCGGCGCGTCCGGCCGTCGCCGACGGTTTCGATTTCCTCGACCCCGACGTGGTCCTTCGGGGCATTCCCGACGAGGCGTTCGCGGCGCTGCGGAAGTCGGCGCCGGTCTGCTGGATCGACCAACCCCCGGGCGAGGGCGGCGGCTTCCATGACGGCGGCTACTGGGCGATCACCAAACACCGGGACGTCAAAGAGATCTCGCTGCACAGCGACGTGTTCTCCAGCTTCGAGAACTGCGTGATCCCGCGCTACCCCAACGACATGAAGCGGGAGAACATCGAGCTGCAGCGGGCCGTGATGCTCAACATGGATGCGCCGCAGCACACCCGGCTGCGGCACATCATCTCCCGCGGGTTCACCCCGCGCGCGATCGGTCGGCTGCGCGACGAGCTGCAGACCCGCGCCCAGAAGATCGCCGCCGACGCCGCCGCGGCCGGTTCGGGTGACTTCGTCGAGCAGATCTCCTGCGAGCTGCCGCTGCAGGCCATCGCCGGTCTGCTCGGTGTGCCGCAGGAGGACCGGGACAAGCTGTTCCGGTGGTCGAACGAGATGACCGGCAGCGAAGACCCCGAATACGGTGACATCGACCCGCAGGCCTCGTCGATGGCGTTGATCGCCTACGCCATGCAGTTGGCCGAGGAGAAGCGCAAGAACCCGGGCGCGGACATCGTGACCGCCCTGGTGGAGGCCGACATCGACGGGGAGAAGCTCTCCGACGACGAGTTCGGCTTCTTCGTGGTGATGCTCGCGGTGGCCGGCAACGAGACCACCCGTAACTCGATCAGCCACGGGATGGTCGCCTTCGCCGAGCATCCCGAGCAGTGGGAGCTGTTCAAGAAGGAGCGCCCGGAGACCGCCGCCGACGAGATCGTGCGCTGGGCGACCCCGGTGATCTGCTTCCAGCGCACCGCACTGACCGACTACGAGCTGTCCGGGGTGACGATCAAGAAGGGCCAGCGGGTGGTGATGTTCTACCGCTCGGCCAACTTCGACGACGACGTCTTCGACGACCCGTACACCTTCGACATCACTCGCGACCCCAACCCGCACGTCGGGTTCGGGGGGACCGGGGCGCACTACTGCATCGGCACCCACCTGGCCCGGATGACGATCAACCTGATCTTCAACGCGGTCGCCGACCACGTGCCGGACCTGGTGCCGCTGGCGGAGCCGGAACGACTACGGTCGGGTTGGCTCAACGGCATCAAGCACTGGCAGGTCGACTACGCCGGCAACTGCCCGGTGGCGCACTGAACATCGAATCAAGGAGCAAACGGGTGGATTTCACTCCCGAACCGGAGCAGCAGGCTGTCGCCGACGTGGTGACCTCGGTGTTGAGCCGGGAGAAAAGTTGGGAGGCATTGGTTTCCGGCGGTGTGACCGCCCTGCCGGTGCCCGAACGCCTCGGCGGTGACGGCGTCGGCCTGCCCGAGGTGGCCACCGCGCTCACCGAGATCGGCAGGCACGGCACGATCAGCCCCGCCCTGGCCACGCTGGGGCTGGCGCTGGTGCCGCTCCTCGACCTGGCCTCCGACGCCCAGCAGGACCGGTACCTGGCCGGCGTGGCCAAGGGCGCGGTGCTCACCGCGGCCCTCAACGAACCGGCCGCCGCCCTGCCGGAGCAGTCGGCCACCACATTTTCCGGTAACCGGTTGTCGGGCACCAAGATAGGCGTGCCCTACGCCGAGCGTGCTGAATGGATGTTGGTCACCACCGACGCCGGTGTCGTCGTGGTGTCCCCGAAGGCCGACGGGGTGCGGCTGACCAAGACCCCGACCTCCAACCACAGCGACGAGTACGTGGTGGAGTTCACCGACGTCGCGGTGGCCGAGGAGGACGTGTTGTCCGGCGCGAGCGTGCACCGGCTGAACCAGTTGGCGCTGGCCATGATCGGCGCCTACGCCTCTGGGCTGGTCGCCGGGGCGCTGCGGCTCACCGCCGACTACGTCGGCAGCCGTGAGCAGTTCGGCCGCCCGCTGTCGACCTTCCAGACGGTGGCCGCCCAGCTCTCCGAGGTCTACATCGTCTCGCGCACGATCACCCTGGCGTCGACCTCGGTGGTGTGGCGGTTGGCCAACGACCTGGGCGAGGACGACCTCACCGAAAGCGACCTCGGTGTGCTCGGCTACTGGATCACCTCCCAGGCGCCGCCGATGATGCAGATCTGCCACCACCTGCACGGCGGCATGGGCATGGACATCGACTACCCGATGGACCGCTACTACTCGACCATCAAGGACCTGTCCCGACTGCTCGGCGGCAAGTCCCATCGACTCGACCTGGTGCCGATCGTGACTCCGGCCGGCCGGCGCCCGGAAACCAAGGTGGGAGCCTAATGTTCATCGATCTGACCCCCGAGCAGCGCAAGCTGCAAGCCGAACTGCGCGAGTACTTCGCGACGCTGATAAAGCCCGACGAGGCCGAGGCGATGGCCGTCGACCGGCACTGCGGCGCCTACCGTGAGGTCATCCGCCGGATGGGTGCCGACGGCAAGCTCGGCGTGGGTTGGCCCAAGGAGTTCGGTGGCCTGGGCTTCGGCCCGATCGAGCAGCAGATCTTCGTCAACGAGGCGCAGCGCGCCGACATCCCGCTGCCCGCCGTCACCCTGCAGACCGTCGGCCCGACCCTGCAGGTCTACGGCAACGAGGCGCAGAAGAAGAAGTTCCTGCCGGCCATCCTTGCCGGGGAGGTGCACTTCGCGATCGGCTACTCCGAGCCGGAGGCCGGTACCGACCTGGCCAGCCTGCGCACCACCGCGGTCCGCGACGGCGACGACTACGTCATCAACGGCCAGAAGGTGTTCACCACCGGCGCCCACGACGCCGACTACATCTGGCTGGCCGCCCGCACGGACCCGAATGCCGCGAAGCACAAGGGCATTTCGATCTTCATCGTCGACACCAAGGATCCCGGCTACTCGTTCACGCCGATGATCCTGTCCGACGGGGCGCACCACACCAACGCCACCTACTACAGCGACGTGCGCGTCCCGGCCGACATGCTCGTCGGCGAGGAGAACGGCGGCTGGAAGCTGATCACCACCCAGCTCAACAACGAGCGGGTCATGCTCGGGCCGGCCGGCCGGTTCGGCGCCATCTACGACCGTGTGCACGCCTGGGCGAATCAGCCCGGCAGCGACTGGGTGGCACCGATCAGCCACGACGCGGTGCGTCGCGGTCTGGCCGAGATCCACGCCATGTTCCGGATCAACGAACTGCTCAACTGGCAGGTCGCCGCCGCGGGCGAGATCATCGACGTCGCCGACGCCGCCGCCACCAAGGTGTTCGGCACCGAACGCATCCAGTACGCCGGCCGGCTGGCCGAGGAGATCGTCGGCGGCTACGGCAATCCCGCCGACCCGCCCACCGCGGAGTTGCTGGACTGGCTGGACGCGCAGACCAAACGCAACCTGGTGATCACCTTCGGCGGCGGCGTCAACGAGGTGATGCGCGAGATGATCGCC
The DNA here is from genome assembly GCF_001668625.1 of Mycobacterium sp. 1274756.6. Lineage (GTDB taxonomy): Bacteria > Actinomycetota > Actinomycetes > Mycobacteriales > Mycobacteriaceae > Mycobacterium. The sequence goes on along the minus strand of NZ_LZLJ01000088.1, from coordinate 57,498 downwards.
GCTGCCGGTCTCAAAGTGCCGCGGGTGCCCCGATGAGCGACCTGCAGGCTGGCATCGACACGCTGCTGGCCGCCGGCCGCAGCAAGCCGCGCTTCGGCCGGGACCCGGTGAACCAGCCGATGATCCACCACTGGGTGGACGCCATCGGCGACGAGAACCCGATCTACGTCGACGAGGCGGCCGCCAAGACGGCCGGCCACCCGGGCGTCGTCGCGCCCCCGGCGATGATCCAGGTGTGGACGATGATGGGCCTCGGCGGCGTCCGCCCCGACGACGACCCGCTCGGCAAGATCATCGAACTGTTCGACGCCGCAGGCTATGTCGGGGTGGTGGCCACCAACTGCGAGCAGACCTACCACCGCTACCTGCGGCCCGGTGAAGAGGTCAGCGTGACCGCCGAGGTCACCGACGTGATCGGACCCAAGCAGACCGGCCTGGGTGAGGGCTACTTCATCAACCAGAAGATCCGCTGGTGGGTCGGCGAGGAGTCCGTCGCCGACATGGACTGGCGGATCCTGAAATTCGTTCCCCGCGACAAGGGCGCCGAGGCGCCCGCCGCGGTGCCCGAGGACCTGGACCCGGCCAAGATGATGCGGCCCGCCTACTCGCGGGACACCAAGTTCTTCTGGGACGGGGTGGCCGCCCACGAACTGCGGATCCAGCGCCGCCCGGACGGTTCCCTGCAGCACCCGCCGGTGCCGGCGGTGTGGGCCGACAAGACCGAGACCACCGACTACGTGGTGGCCTCCGGGCGAGGCAGCGTCTTCTCCTACGTCGTGCACCACGCGCCGAAGGTGCCCGGCCGCTCGTTGCCGTTCATCATCGCGCTGGTCGAACTCGAGGAAGGGGTGCGGATGCTCGGCGAACTGCGCGGCGTCGGACCCGACGAGGTGCGCATCGGAATGCCGGTGCAGGCAACGTATCTGGACTTCCCGGCCGGCGACACCGGCCCGGCCTGGACCCTGTACGCCTGGGAGCCGCGGGCATGAGCACTCCGACCACAACCGTGGGCACCAAGCTGCCCGAGCTGAAGATCTACGGCGACCCGACGTTCATCGTCTCCACCGCGATCGCCACCCGTGACTACCAGGACGTCCACCACGACCGGGACAAGGCGCAGGCCAAGGGCTCCAAGGACATCTTCGTCAACATCCTCACCGACACCGGTCTGGTGCAGCGCTACGTCACCGACTGGGCCGGACCCAACGCGGTGATCCGCTCCATCGGGCTGCGCCTGGGCGTGCCGTGGTACGCCTACGACACCGTGACGTTCACCGGTGAGGTCACCGCGGTCGAGGACGGGCTGATCACCGTGAAAGTCGTCGGCGCCAACAGCCTCGGCGACCATGTGGTCGCCACCGCCACACTGACCATCGGGGAGGCGTGATGTTGTCCGGCAAAGCGGCGATCGCCGGGATCGGCGCCACCGACTTCTCCAAGGAGTCCGGTCGCAGCGAACTGCGGTTGGCCACCGAGGCGGTGCTCGACGCCCTCGACGACGCGGGCTTGACCCCCGCCGACGTCGACGGCCTGGTCACCTTCACCATGGACTCCAACCTGGAGACCGCGGTCGCGCGGTCGACCGGGATGGGGGAGTTGAGCTTCTTCTCCCAGATCGGTTACGGCGGTGGGGCCGCCGCGGCGACCGTGCAGCAGGCGGCGCTGGCGGTGGCCGCCGGGGTGGCCGAGGTGGTGGTGGCCTATCGGGCCTTCAACGAACGCTCGGAGTTCCGGTTCGGTCAGGTGATGACCGGGCTGACGGTCAACGCGGACTCCCGCGGCGTGGAGTACAGCTGGTCCTACCCGCACGGGCTGTCCACCCCGGCCGCGTCGGTGGCGATGGTGGCGCGGCGCTACATGCACGAATACGGCGCTACCAGCGCCGATTTCGGGGTGGTGTCGGTGGCCGACCGCAAGCACGCCGCGACCAACCCCAAGGCGCACTTCTACGGCAAACCGATCACGATCGAGGACCACCAGAGCTCGCGGATGATCGCCGACCCGCTGCGGCTGCTGGACTGCTGCCAGGAGACCGACGGCGGGGTGGCCATCGTGGTCACCACCCCGGAGCGGGCCCGCGACCTCAAGCACCGGCCGGCGATCATCGAGGCCGCCGCCCAGGGCTCGGGCGCCGACCAGTTCACCATGTACTCCTACTACCGCGACGAACTCGGCCTGCCCGAGATGGGCCTGGTCGGTCGGCAGCTGTGGGCCCAATCCGGGCTCAGTCCCGCCGACATCCAGACCGCGGTGCTCTACGACCACTTCACCCCGTACACGCTGATCCAGTTGGAGGAGTTGGGGTTCTGCGGCAAGGGTGAGGCGAAGGACTTCATCGCCGGCGGTGCGATCGAGCTCGGCGGCCGGCTGCCGATCAACACCCACGGCGGCCAGCTCGGTGAGGCCTACATCCACGGGATGAACGGCATCGCCGAAGGGGTGCGCCAGCTGCGCGGCACCTCGGTGAACCAGGTCGACGGCGTCGAGCACGTGCTGGTCACCGCCGGCACCGGCGTGCCCACCTCCGGGCTGATCCTGGGCTAGGCCCGCACCAACTCCACGCCCGAGAGCACCACGGCGTCGTCGCGGCCCGGCGCGGTCACCGTGGCGAGCACCGAGTCGCCCTCGGTCCACAGCCGGGCGCGCAGGGTCTCGCCGGGGAACACCACCCCGGCGAAGCGCGCACCGAAGCTGCGCACCGCGCCGGCGTCACCGTCGAGGGCGGCGTCGACGATCGCCTTACACGTCATCCCGTAGGTGCACAGCCCGTGCAGGATCGGCTGGTCGAACCCCGCGCCGGCGGCGAACGCCGGGTCGGAGTGCAGCGGGTTGCGGTCTCCGCACAGCCGGTAGATCAGCGCCTGCTGCGGCAGCACCGGGATGTCGACCTGCAGGTCCGGGTCGCGCTCGGGCGGGCCGCCCGGCCCGGACGGGCCGCGCTCACCGCCGAAACCGCCCTCGCCGCGGGCGAAGATCGACCGCTGCTGGGTCCACAGCGGGGTGCCGTCGGTGGCGGTGACGGTGGTCTCCAGGTCCACGACCGCGGCCTTGCCCTTGTCCCACACGCCGACGATGCGGCTCACCGAGCGGGCCTGCCCCGACGGCGGCAGCGGCGCGGGCACGCTGACCCGCTCCGAGGCGTGCAGGATCTTGGCCAGGTCGATGTCGATGCCCGGCCAGCTCACCTTCGGCGGGTCGACGGCGTCGAATGACGCTGCCACACAACCGAACGTCGGCAGCACCTGCGGGGTGCGGTCGACGACGTAGCTCAGCTCCTGCGGGTCCATCGGATCCGACCCGGCACCCAGGGCGAGGTTGTAGAGCTGGACGTTGGTGGCGCTCCAGGAGAAGTCCACGGCGCCGAACTCCGCGCCGAGCGCGGCGTCGAGATCGATGGGCATGTCAGTCCTTTCCGGCCGGCGAACCAGCGAGGTGCAACGCGGCCAGGTAGCCGAAGGTCATGGCCGGGCCGATGGTGCCGCCCGGTCCGGGGTAAGTGTGGCCCATCACCGGCGCGCTGACGTTGCCGGCCGCGTACAGCCCGTCGATGACGCTGTCGTCGTCGCGCAGCGCCCGGCCGTGCACGTCGGTGCGGATCCCGCCCTTGGTGCCCAGGTCGCCGGGGACCATCTTGGCGGCGTAGAACGGCGCCTGGTCGATCGCCCCGAGGTTGGGGTTGGGTTTGTTGGTCGGGTCGCCGTAGTAGCGGTCGTAGACGCTCTCACCGCGGTGGAAGTCCTCGTCGACGCCGCTGCGGGCGAAGCCGTTGAACCGCTGCACGGTCGCGGCGAGCTGCTCGGCGGGCAGGGCGGTCTTGGCGGCCAGCTCCTCCAGCGTGTCGGCGGTGACGATCACCCCGGACTCCAGCCACTTGCGCGGCAGCCGCTGGCCCGGGTTGAGCCCGGCGAAGATGTAGCGGTCGCGGTAGCGCTGGTCGAACACCAGCCAGGCCGGGATGTTCTCGCCCGGGCCGGGGCCCTGGCCGTACTCGCCGCCGTACATGTGGTGGACGGCCTCCACGTAGGGCATCGACTCGTTCATGAACCGCTTGCCGGCCATGTTGACGATGATCGAGCCCGGCGAGTTGCGCTCGCTCAGCGCGAACCACGGGGCGTCGGCCAGCGGCACCGTCGGGCCCCACCAGGCGTCCTCCATGACGTCCAGGGCGGCGCCGAGCTTCTCCCCGGCCAGGATGCCGTCGCCGGTGTTGGCCTTGGCGCCGACGGTCCATTCGGTGGTGATCGGGGCGCGCTGGTATTTCACCCGCATCTCTTCGTTGTGCTCGAAGCCGCCGCAGGCCAGGATCACCCCGCGACGGGCCCGGATCAGCTCCGGCTCCCCGGCGTCGGCGGTGGTGTCGCGCACGTACACCCCGCGCACCGCGCCGTCCTCGACCAGCAGGTCGGTCAGCGCGGTGTTGAGCCGCACCGGCACCCCGGCCTGCTGCAGCCCGATGCGCAGCGGCGCGATCAGCGCCCGGCCCATGCCGACCAGGTTCTTGCCGGTCGCCTGCGCCCACATGGTGCGCGCGCCCACCTTCAGGCTGCGCAGCACCCCGCGCGGGTGACGCTTGAGCTGGTTGAGCCGCACGTAGTCCTGCTGCATCACCACCACGTTGAGCGGCACCTTGCCGTAGGCCGGCTCCAGGCCCGCCTCGTCGGCGCCGAGCTTCTTGGCGTTGAACGGCTTGGGTTCGATGGAGCGCCCGGTCGGCTTGCCGCCGGGGGCCTCCGGGTAGTAGTCGGCGTAGCCGGGCACCCAGCACATCTTCAGCGGCGAGTGCTTGAGCACGAACGACAGCATCTCCGGGCCGCGCTGCAGGTAGGTGTCGATCTTCTCGGCCGGCACCACGTCGCCGATGATCTCGTGCAGGTAGGTGCGGGCCGCTTCGGGGGTGTCCTTGACGCCTGCTCGCTTGAGCACTTCGTTGTTCGGGATCCACACTCCGCCACCGGATCGCGCGGTCGAACCGCCGAAGTGCGGCGCCTTCTCGATGACGATGGTGGAAAGTCCCTGGTGAGCTGCGGTCAGGGCGGCAACCAGGCCTGCGCCTCCGCTGCCGACCACAACGACGTCGTACTCCTGACTAGTCATGTAGAACACGTTATAGAATTGCGGTAGCCAGGCGCTACTTGCCCGGCCACAACACACAAGGAGACGCCTGAATGCTCAGCGCCGCCGTCCGCGACGAACTCGCCGCCGACCTGGCCAAGGCCGAACGCAGCCGTGTCGCGATCGGACCGCTCACCGACGCCCACCCCGACATCGACGTCGTCGACGCCTACGAGATCCAGCTGATCAACATCCGGCAGCGGGTCGCCGAGGGCGCCCGGGTGGTCGGGCACAAGGTGGGGCTGTCCAGCGAGGCCATGCAGCAGATGATGGGCGTCGACGAACCCGACTACGGCCACCTGCTCGACGACATGGCGGTGTTCGAGGACACCCCGGTGGCCGCCGGGCGCTACCTGTACCCGCGGATCGAGGTGGAGGTGGCCTTCATCCTGGCCGCCGACCTGCCCGGCGCGGACTGCACCGAGGACGACGTGCTGGCCGCCACCGAGGCGTTCGCCCCGGCGATCGAGTTGATCGACTCCCGCATCGCGGACTGGAAGATCAAGCTCTGCGACACCATCGCCGACAACGCCTCCTCGGCCGGCTGGGTGCTGGGCTCCGAGCGGGTGGCCCCGACCGACATCGACATCAAGAACATCGACGCGGTGCTCAAACGCAACGGCGAGGTGGTCGCCGAGGGGCGCAGCGACGCCGTGCTGGGCAACCCGGTCACCGCGGTGGCCTGGCTGGCGCGCAAGGTGGAGAGCTTCGGGGTGCGCCTCAAGGCCGGCGACATCGTGTTGCCCGGCACCGCGACCCGGGCGATCGACGCGCACCCGGGTGACCAATTCGTGGCGGATTTCACCGGGCTCGGCTCGGTCCGTCTGAGTTTCGACAAGTAGGGAGAAGACAATGCCGCAGAAGGCGTCCGTCGCCATCGTCGGATCGGGCAACATCAGCACCGATCTGCTCTACAAGCTGCTGCGGTCGGAGTGGCTGGAGCCGCGCTGGATGGTCGGTATCGACCCGAACAGCGAGGGGCTCGCCCGGGCCCGCAAACTCGGTCTGGAGACCACCCACGAGGGGGTGGACTGGCTGCTGGCCCAGGACGAGAAACCCGACCTGGTGTTCGAGGCAACCAGCGCCTACGTGCACCGCGACGCCGCGCCCCGCTACCAGGAGGCCGGCATCCGGGCCATCGACCTCACCCCGGCCGCGGTCGGACCCGCGGTCATCCCGCCGGCCAACCTGCACGAGCACCTCGATGCCCCCAACATCAACATGATCACCTGCGGCGGGCAGGCGACCATCCCGATCGTCTACGCGGTCTCGCGGGTGGTGAAGGTGCCCTACGCCGAGATCGTGGCCAGCGTGTCCAGCGTCTCGGCCGGTCCGGGCACCCGGGCCAACATCGACGAGTTCACCAAGACCACCTCGCGCGGCGTGGAGACCATCGGCGGAGCCGACCGCGGCAAGGCGATCATCATCTTGAACCCGGCCGACCCGCCGATGATCATGCGCGACACCATCTTCTGCGCCATCCCCGAGGACGCCGACCGCGACGCCATCACTCAGTCGATCCACGACGTGGTGTCCTACGTGCAGACCTACGTGCCCGGCTACCGGCTGCTCAACGAGCCGCAGTTTGACGAACCGTCGCTCAACTCCGGCGGGCAGGCGCTGGTCACCACGTTCGTCGAGGTGGAGGGCGCCGGGGACTACCTGCCGCCCTACGCCGGGAACCTGGACATCATGACCGCCGCGGCCACCAAGGTCGGCGAGGAGATCGCCAAGGAGATGGCGAGCGTGGCAGGAGGCAGCAAATGACCGAGCACATCTTCGACATCCGCATCACCGACACGTCGCTGCGGGACGGCTCGCACCACAAGCGCCACCAGTTCGACAAGGACGAGGTGCGTGCGATCGTCTCGGCGCTCGACGCCGCCGGCGTGCCGGTCATCGAGGTCACCCACGGGGACGGGCTCGGCGGGTCCAGCTTCAACTACGGCTTCTCCAAGGTGCCCGACCAGGAACTGATCACCCTGGCCGCCGAAACCGTGCGCGACGCGCGGATCGCGTTTTTGATGCTGCCGGGCGTGGGCACCGTCGAGGACATCAAACAGGCCCAGGCCAACGGCGGGTCGATCTGCCGGATCGCCACCCACTGCACCGAGGCCGACGTGTCGGTGCAGCACTTCGGCAAGGCCCGCGAGATGGGGCTGGAGACCGTCGGCTTCCTGATGATGGCCCACACCCTGCCGCCGGAGAAGCTGGCCGCGCAGGCGCGGATCATGGCCGACGCCGGCTGCCAGTGCGTCTACGTCGTCGACTCGGCCGGTGCGCTGGTGCTCAAGGATGTCCGCGACCGGGTGGAGGCGCTGGTCGCCGAGCTCGGCGACGACGCCCAGGTCGGTTTCCACGGCCACGAGAACCTCGGCCTGGGGGTGGCCAACTCGGTGGAGGCGGTCTACGCCGGCGCCAAGCAGATCGACGGGTCGGTGCGCCGGTTCGGCGCCGGGGCCGGTAACGCCCCGGTCGAGGCGCTCATCGGGGTGTTCGACAAGATCGGCGTCAAGACCGGCATCGACTTCTTCGACATCGCCGACGCCGCCGAGGACGTGGTGCGCCCGGCCATGCCCGCCGAGTGCGTGTTGGACCGCAACGCGCTGATCATGGGCTACTCCGGGGTGTACTCCAGCTTCCTCAAACACGCGGTGCGGCAGGGCGAGCGCTACGGGGTGCCCGCTCACGAACTGCTGCACCGGGCCGGGCAGCGCAAGCTGATCGGCGGCCAGGAGGACCAGCTCATCGACATCGCGCTGGAGATCCAGCGGGAGCAGGCGGGCCAGCAGGGCTGATCCGCGTCGCGCGGGGCGCCGGTGTCCGGGAGTACGTTGGAGCCGGTGGCCCACCGACGCGAAGGGAGCACCCCGATGACTGCACCTGCCGGCGGCTTACGACCCCGATGGCGCGCCGCGATCGTTCTGGTCGGAATCGCCGCGGCGCTGGTGATCGGGTCGCCGGTGGCCGTCGCCGACCCGCAGCAGTGCGACACCGCGGTGGGACAGTCCATCGACGCCTATCTGCAGCGGCATCCCGACGTCAAGCAGGAGTTGACCGACAAGGGCCGGGCGGAGTCGCCCGGGGATCCCGACCCGGTGCTCGGCTACCTCAACCGGCACCCGCACGTGCGGCAGGCGCTGATCACGCTGTCCCAGCAGTGCGCCTGACCCGCGGGCGCGCCGCCCCGCGAGACCGGAAATTTTCAGGGTTCGCTCAGCGAAACCGCGCTTAGGCTCGTTCCACACCGTTGCGGCAGCCCGACGACCGCGACCCGACGGAAGGACGCCCCATGATTCTCAGCGCTGAACTGCGCCGCGTGTTCGCCGGCGCGGTGGTGGCCGCGCCCCTTTTGCTAGCGGTGCCGGTCGCCCACGCCGCCCCGGCCGATCCGTGCAACCCGACCGTGGTGCGCACGGTGGCCGACGGGATCAACGGCTATCTGGCCCGCCACCCCGACGTCAACCAGGCGCTGATCGACATCAACAACGAGCCGCCCGGTCAGGTCAGCGACGGCTACCACAGCTACTTCGACGCCCACCCGGATGTGGCCGCCGAACTCCGGGCGCTGCGGACCCCGCTGCACGACCTACAGTGCGTCAACACCGCGCTGCCGCCACAGGTGGTCAACGCGCTCAAGGCGCTGTGAGCGCCCCGCTCAGTTGAACGGGCTGCGCAGCAGGTAGCGGCTGGTCGGCACGGTGTCGATGTTGGTGTCGGCGCCGAAGCGGGTGATGCTGGCCAGCATGCGGCCCAGCCGGTCCTGCAGGTCCGCGTCGTCGCGGGCGCCGTACCAGGCCAGCGGGTCGGTGGCGGCGGCCGCGGGGAACAGTTCCTCGACGATCGCGTCGACGGCGGGCGCGTCGGCGGTCAGGGCCCGCACCACGGTGTTCTGGGTGTAGCCGAAGGTGGCCTGGGTGGCCAGCGCCACCGGGGTGTGCTCGACCTGCCAGCGGTGCAGCCAGGTCGGCCGGTCCAGGTCGGCGGGCCGGCGCAGCAGTGCCACATTGGCCAGCCCCGGAGTGCGTTGTCCGCCGCCGGGATCCGGCGGCGGCAGCGGTGTCGACTCGGTCACCAGGTACGCCGCCACCGCATCGGCCGTACCGGCCAGACTCTGCAGGACCGCCTGCACCTGCGCGCCGTAGCACTGCCGGGTCCACAGGGTCACCACCGCGGTCACCGGCGGATTCAGCGTCGTCAGTTGCAGGGCGGTGTCGGCCACCGCCGCGTCGCGCACATTGACCGTCAGGCCGGGCGGATCCAGGTCCAGCAGTTCGGTGGCGACTGGGCCGCGCAGCCGCTCGCACCACTCTTCGTCGGCACCGTTGCGGCGCAACAGGATCACAACTTTTTCCATCCGTGAGCCTCTTTCAGTCGAACCCCGGCTTGTGCCCGCCGAGCCGGCCGGTGAGGACATCGGCGGTGGCGGTGAGCCGCCGCGCCCGTTTGGTGATCTCGGTGTCGGTGAGCGCGGCGCCGATCTGCAGGGACAGCACCATCGCCTGGCGCTGGTGGTGGTCGTAGACCGGGGCGGCGATCACGCTGATGTCGTGGCGGCCCCGGCCGGGGTGTTCGTCGCGCAGGTACACCCGCTCGCCGATGTCGGCGACCAGTTCGGGCAGCAGCGCCGCCAGCTCGTCGGGCAGGCTGGCCGACATCCCGGCCATCAGCCCGTAGAGGCGCCGCCCGGCCGGGGTGAGGCGCTCGACGAGGTAACCGGCGCTGCGGCACTGCGCGATCACCCGGTCCAGCCGGTCGGTGTCGGTGGTCAGCGGCACCGTCGGCTCGCGGGCCAACCAGTCGCGCAGCGCCTCGTCGTCCCAGAGCACGAACATCAGCCCGACCGGCGGGGCGAACGGGTAACTCTGTCCCACCGGGACCGGCGGGGTGACCCCCGGCGGGGACACCAGTTCCAGCAGGGTGATGCGGTCGTCGATGACGGCGGCGAGTGCGGCGGTCGTGTCGAACGCGGCGGACAGGTCGCGAAGCTCCGCCCGCGCGGCAGGGCTCACCCGCATCGACTCCTGGGCGGCGTGCCCGAGTGTGATCAGGGCCGGGCCGAGCCGGTAGCTCTTGTCGTCGGGGTCGCGCACCAGCAGGCCGGCGTCGGTCAGGGTGGTCGCGATGCCCAGGCAGGTGGGTTTGCTCAGCCCGGTTCGACGGGCCAGCTCCGAGAGCCCGAACCGCTGCTCGGGGTGGCGGGACAGGAAGTCGAGCATCGCCACCACTCGCGCCGCCGGTGGCGACGAGCGGCCCGACGAAGAGGTCATGTCAATAAGGTACCAATGCGGCTCACAAATGAACCGAAAAGTTGACGCGTCCGCCGGGCCGCTTTAGGCTCCGAGAAGATTATCTACCGCTGCGGTGCAATAATGAACCGCAGTGCGGCGCGACGCTGGAGGTGCGGTGATGTTCTCCCAACCGTTGACCGAGGCGATCGCCGAGGCCGAACGCCTGGTCGTGCAGGCGCCGCACATCGAGAACGACGACGACCTGGTCGAAGGCCTGCAGTACCTCGCCCAGGGCATCGCCGCCTGCACCCACACCGTCTTCCACCACGACCGGGAGCATCCGTTCCTGCTGTCGGGCACCGGGCCGTTCACCAAGATGGGTCTGGACAACCCCGACACCCTCTACTTCGGGGCCCGGCTGCAGGGCGGGCACGAGTACGTGGTCACCGGCCGGCGCGGCACCACCACCGACCTGAGCTTCCAGTTGCTCGGCGGGGAGTACACCGACGACCACGTCCCGGTCAGTCAGGCCGCCTTCGACGACCGCGAACTCGACATCGCCGCCGACGGCAGCTTCGAGTGGCGGATCGTGCCCAACGGCCCGGGCCAGCTGGTGATCCGGGAGGTCTACAACGACTGGTCGGCGCGCCGCGGCACCCTGGCCATCGCCCGCACCGACACCGCCGGCACCGCGCCCGCCCCGCTCACCCGCGAGCTGGTCGAGAAGCGCTACCGGGTCGCCGGAGCCCAACTGGTCAACCGGATCAAGACCTGGCTGGCGTTCCCGCAGTGGTTCTATCTGAACCTCGAACCCAACACGATGGTGGCGCCGCGGCTCACCCCGGGCGGGCTGGCCACCCAGTACTCCTCGGCCGGTCACTTCGACCTGACGCCGGACCAGGCGCTGGTCATCACGGTGCCGGTCGGCGACGCCCCCTACCTGGGCTTCCAGCTGGGCAGCAGGTGGTACATCTCGCTGGACTACATCAACCACCAGACATCGCTGAACGCCACTCAGGCGCAGGTCGATCCGGACGGCAACATCCGCATCGTGGTCGCCGCGCAGAACCCCGGGATCACCAACTGGGTGGAGACGCTGGGCCGGCGCCGCGGGTTCCTGCAGTTCCGCTGGCAGCGGCTCTCCCGGGCGCTCACCGAGGCCGACGGCCCGCAGGTGCAGCTGGTCGACGTCGACGCCGTGCCCGACGCGCTGCCCTACTACGCGGACAACCGGATCTCCGAAACCGACTGGCGCGCCCGGATCGCGCTGCGCCAGCAACAGATCGCCAACCGGATGCTGGGGTGAGCAGATGAGTGGATTGCTGGACGGCAAGGTCGTGGTGATCAGCGGGGTCGGGCCCGCGCTGGGCACCACGCTGGCCCGCCGCTGCGCTCAGGACGGCGCCGATCTGGTGCTGGCGGCGCGCACCGCCGAACGCCTCGAGGAGGTCGCGGCGCTGGTGCGCGAGACCGGCAGGCGCGCCCTGGCGGTGCCGACCGACATCACCGACGACGCCGCGGTCACCGAACTGGTCTCCGCCACGCAGCAGACCTACGGGCGGGTGGATGTGTTGATCAACAACGCCTTCCGGGTCCCGTCGATGAAACCGTTGGGCCAGACCACCTTCGAACACATCCGCGATGCCATCGAGCTCAGCGTGCTCGGCACGCTGCGGCTCACCCAGGCCTTCGCTCCGGCGCTCGCCGAGGCCAACGGCTCGGTGGTCAACGTCAACTCGATGGTGATCCGGCACTCCCAGCCCAAATACGGCGCCTACAAGATGGCCAAGTCCGCGCTGCTCGCGATGTCGCAGTCGCTGGCCTCCGAACTCGGCCCCGACGGCATCCGGGTCAACTCCGTTGCGCCGGGCTACATCTGGGGCGCCACCCTGCAGGGCTACTTCGCTCACCAGGCCGGCAAGTACAACATGACCGTGGAGCAGATCTACGACGCCACCGCCGCCAACTCCGACCTGAAACGCCTGCCCACCGAGGACGAGGTCGCCTCGGCGATCCTGTTCCTGGCCAGTGACCTGGCCAGCGGTATCACCGGGCACACCCTCGACGTCAACTGTGGGGAGTACAAATCCTGATGACCGCGCGCACCGATGTCGGCACCGTCGACGACCTGCACGCCTCGGCCACCAAGCTGGTCGGCCTCGACGATTTCGGCGCCGACGACGACAACTACCGCCACGCGCTGGGCGTGCTGCTGGAGTCCTACCGCGACGAGGCCGGCCTGACCGAGTTGGGCAGCAAGATGTCCCGGTTCTTCCTGCGCGGGGCGCTGGTGGCCCGCCTGCTCTCCGAGGCCGCGTTCAAACAGCATCCGCAGTACGCCGACGTGGCCATCGAGCGGCCGATCTTCGTCACCGGCCTGCCCCGCACCGGCACCACCGCGCTGCACCGGCTGCTGGGCGCCGACCCCGGCCACCAGGGTCTGCAGATGTGGCTCGCGGAGTTTCCGCAGCCGCGCCCGCCGCGGGACACCTGGGAGGCCAACCCGGTGTTCCGGCAGTTGCAGGACGGGTTCGCCCGCCACCACGAGGAGAACCCCGGGTACACCGGGCTGCACTTCATGACCGCCGACGAGCTCGAGGAATGCTGGCAGCTGCTGCGCCAGTCGCTGCACTCGGTGTCCTACGAAACCCTGGCGCACGTGCCCGGCTACGCGTCGTGGCTGGCGCAGCAGGACTGGACCCCGTCCTACCGTCGGCACCGGCGCAACCTGCAACTGATCGGGCTCAACGACATCGGCAAGCGCTGGGTGCTGAAGAACCCCAGCCACCTGTTCGCCCTGGACGCGCTGTTCGAGGTCTACCCCGACGCGTTGGTGATCCAGTGCCACCGGCCGGCCGAGACGATCATGGCCTCGATGTGCTCGCTGGCCCAGCACACCACCGCGGGCTGGTCGCACCGGTTCGTCGGCGAGCAGATCGGCCACGACGCGCTGGAGACCTGGTCGCGTGGCCTGGAGCGGTTCAACACCGTACGGGCCGGGCAGAACCCGAAGCAGTTCTACGACGTCGACTACTTCGACTTCATCGCCGACCCGATCGGCACGGTGCAGACCATCTACCGGCACTTCGACCTGACGTTGACCGACGAGGCGCTGGCGGCGATGCGCGAACATCACGACGCGAGTAAGCGGGGTCCGCGCGCCCCGAAACACAGTTACGCGCTGGCCGACTACGGGCTCACCGCCGAGCAGGTGCGGGAGCGTTTCGCCGGGCTGTGAGCCGTCGGCGACGGTGCGCTCAGTCCGCCGCGCGGGTTTCCAACACCCCTTCGGCCACCGCGTGGTTGATGCTGTCATGCAGCCGGGGGCAGGCCGGCACCCGGCTGGGGTCGCCGCCGTCGGCGCGCACCTCGGCGAAATAGGCGCACTGCTCGCTGGCCGCGGTGTTCCACTGCACCGCGGTGTAGCCGGTGTCGTACTTTTTGACCGCGACCGTGGTGTGGCAGAACCGGCAGGCGACTTCGGTCAGGCCCGCGTTGAGGTAGCGCTCCCGGTCCCGGCGGCTGGCCTCGGCGACCGCGGCGGCGCGTTGCGGGTCGTTGGCGAAACTCGGTGCCTTGGCCCAGGTTCCGGCGCCCGGCCCGCTGTCGCCGTGCTCGTGGTCGTCGTCGTCGTGCGCGCCGTAGAGGAGCAGCATGGACTGCGCCACCTGCTCGACGCTGGGCCGTCGGCCCTCGCTGCTCATGCGCGTAACCTCACGAGCCCTGCTCGGCCTTTTCCTTCTGCTCGGCCTGCGCCTCGATGTTGGCGTCGATCTCGGCCTGCCAGTTGCGGTTCGCCGCGGTGGGGTCGATCTCGATCTCGAACCGGTCGGTCATCTCCGGGGTGACATCGGCGGCGTCGACGTAGAACTGCGAGTACCACCGGCGCAGCTGGTAGACCGCCCCGTCCTCCTCGACCAGCAGCGGGTTGTCGATGCGGGTCTTGTGCTTCCAGATCTCGACGTCCTGCAGGAAGCCCTTGGAGACGCCTTCGGTCATGGCGTCGGCCAGCTTGTCGGTGGTCTTCTCATCCAGCCCCTTGGGCTTCTGCACGATCACGCCCCACTGCAGCACGAACTTGTCCTGGCTGATGGGGTAGTGGCAGTTGATCAGGATCGACTCGGCCTTGAACTCGCCGTAGCTGTTGTGCAGCCAGTTGATCATGAACGACGGACCGAAGTAGGACGCCTCGGAGTCCAGCTTGGTGTCGCCGTAGGCGGTGCCCATGTCGGTGATGTCGGCGCGGCCGACGTTGTGCAGGTACTGCGAGGCGATGTGGCCCTCGAAGACGTTCTTGAAGTACGTGGGCATCCCGTAGTGGATGTAGAAGAAGTGCGCGAAGTCGGTGACGTTGTCGATGATGTCGCGGCAGTTGGAGTTGATCTCCATCGAGTTCCACCGCCAGTCGGTCCACTCGTCGCTGGTGGCCTCCGGGATCTCCGGGATCCGCACCTCCGGCTGCGGCGGGTTGTTCTCGTGGTCGTGCCAGACGAACAGCAGGCCGCCGCGCTCATCGGTCGGCCAGGACCGGGTGCGCGCCGCCTTGGGGGTGCGCTTGGAGTACGGCACCAGCTTGCAGCGGCCGTCCCCGCCCCAGCGCCAGTCGTGGAACGGGCAGGCCACCTCGTCGCCCTTGATGGTGCCCTGGGTCAGGTCGCCGCCCATGTGCCGGCAGTAGCCGTCGAGGATGTGCAGGTCGCCCTGGGTGTCGGCGAAGACCACCAGTTTGCGGCCGAAGGCGTGCAGGGCATGCGGCTTGCCGTCCCGGAACGTGTCGGCCACCCCCACGCAGTGCCATCCTCGGGCGTACCGGTCCGGCAGCGTCCCGGTGTCGATCTCGCGGACCTCGCTCATTTCGCCTGCTACCTCCACTCGCTGGTTACTAGAACACGTTACTGTTTTGTCCGGGTGTTGTGCAATATGTCCCGGTCAACCCCGGTGCGCACGACACTGCGATATATCTGGCTGCATGCCGTTGTTCTCCTTCGAGGGTAAAAGCCCGAATGTCGCCGCCGACGCGTTCGTCGCCCCGACCGCGACCCTGATCGGCGACGTCACGATCGAGGCCGGCGCCTCGGTGTGGTTCAACGCCGTGCTGCGCGGCGACGACGCCCCCATCCACGTGCGCGCCGGCGCCAACGTGCAGGACGGCGCGGTGCTGCACGGCGCACCCGGCGCAGCGGTGGAGATCGGGCCCGATGCGACGGTGGCGCATCTGTGCCTGATCCACGGAGCACGGGTCGGGGCGCAGGCCTTGATCGGGAACCAGGCCACCGTGCTCGACGGCGCGGTGATCGGGGCGGGCAGCCTCGTCGCCGCCGGCGCGCTGGTGCTGGCCGGCACCCAGATTCCCGACAGCGTGCTGGCCGTCGGCGCCCCGGCGAAGGTCAAGGGCCCGCTGGCCGGCACCGGCGCCGAACTGTGGGTGAAAGCCAACCCGGAGCACTACCGCGACCTGGCGGCCCGGTACCGGACGGAGCTGGGGGAGGGGTAGCCCGGTTTTGCTGGTGTGCTCGCACCCGTGCGATATCGTAGATATCAGGAGGTCGCCATGGCGGACATCTTGATCAGGGGGCTGTCGGAAGCCGCGGTGGCACAGATCGACGCGGCCGCGGCGGCCAGTGGATTATCGCGGCAGGAGTATCTGCGCCGCCGGTTCGAAGCGGAGCGCCGGCATGGGCGGGATGACAAGGTCACCCGCGAAGATCTGCAGCGCGCTGCGGCGGCGGCAGCCGATCTCGATGACCCGAACGTGATGGACGCTGCGTGGCGGTGACTGTCTGGCTTGTCGACAAGTCGGCCTACACCCGTCTCGCGTCGTCACCTGAGGCCGATGCGTGGATGGAGCGCATCGACCGTGGCCTGCTCCGGCTGAGCACGGTCACCCGACTGGAGATCGGTTACTCATTTCGCACGGCGGCGCAGGCGCACGCGGAGGCCACCTCGCCGCCGCTGTCGTTGATGCCGATCGAGTACCTCACGCCGGCGGCCGAGGACCGCGCCGTCGAGATTCAACTCCTACTGGCCGACCGTGGCCAGCACCGAGGACCGGGTATCCCCGATTTGCTGGTGGCGGCCACCGCTGAACTGGCCGGTCTGACCGTTCTGCACGTCGACAAGGACTTCGAGACGATCGCCGCGCTCACCGGTCAACGGGTCGAACGGTTGACCTGAATACCGGTGGTGCTCATTATTTCCTCAACTGCAGACAATCCTGGCTGGTACCAACTGTCTTAGGGGCGCGCCATGCCGCGAAACAGGCGATTCTGGATACCGTCCACGACCGTGCAGGTCGGGCGGGGGCGCTCGCCCAACAGATCGCCGAGCGTTCGGCCGAGCTGAACCAGCGCCCGGCGTGATGATCTCCCCACCCGCGACGAAATTCTGCTCGCCGCCGAGTGCGCCTGTGGCGTCCGGCCGTTGGTGCGCGACCCGGGCCTGTTCGAGTCGTGTTTGATGCGCCCCGCCGCCGCCCGGCCGCCGGAGTTCACTCAGGGCTGAGCGCCTAGTCCTGCCAGCCGGAATGGATGAACGTCTCGGCGAACCGCTTCATGGCGTCCTGCTTGTCGGTCAGCGCCGCGCCGAAGCCGTGGCCGTAGAGCAGCCAGGGCACCACGATGTTGTCGGTGACCCCGGCCGCGGCCAGCTCGCGGTGCCCGTCGACGTCGAACTTGTCCACGCAGACGGCCTGGAACTCGAACGGCCCGTCGGCGCGGCCGTACTCGGTGCGTAGTTCGTTGATCCGGGTGATGGTCTCGGCCAGCTGCGCGCACGTCATCATCGCCGAAGTCCAGCCGTCGCCGACCCGGGCGGCCCGCTTCAGCGCGGGCTCGGTGTGCCCGCCGACGTAGAACGGCACCGGCTCGGTGGGCGCCGGGCTCATCTGCAGCCGGTCGAAGTCGAAGAACTCGCCGTGGTGTTCGACCATGCCGCCGGCCAGCACCTTCTTGATGACCTCGATCATCTCGTCCACGCGGGCGCCGCGGCGGGCATAGGGCACCCCGCACCACTCGAACTCCTCCGGCGCCCAACCGATCCCGACGCCCAGCGCGAACCGGTTGCCGGTCAGGTTCGCCACCGAGCCGACCTGCCGGGCCAGCAGCAGCGGGTTGCGTGAGCCCAGTTTGAGCACGTTGGTGTAGAACCGCAGCGTCGAGGTGACCGCCCCCATGGCGCCGGTGGCGATCAGCGGGTCCACCCACGGGGTGTTCTCGTCCCACATCCGCGACCCGTCGGGGGTGTAGGGGTAGTCCGCGGCCGCCTTCTCCATGTAGAACAGCGAGTCCGGCAGCGCGATCGCGTCGAACCCGACCTCCTCGGCGGTGCGCGCCAGCTCGGTCAGCTGATCGATCGGGCCCATCGCGATGCTGCAGGTGTACTTCACGGCCTCAGCTCCCCGGCTTCTCGGATCCCACGACCCACATCGAGTAATACTGCGAACCGCCACCATAGGCATGCCCCAACGCCTTTCGGGCATCAGGCACCTGGTGGTCACCGCCCTTGCCCATCACCTGGATGGCGGCCTCGGCGAAGCGGATCATCCCCGACGCCCCGATCGGGTTGCTCGACAGCACCCCGCCGGAGGGGTTGACCGGCAACCGCCCGCCGATCGCGGTCTCCCCGGCGTCGGTGAGCTTCCAACCCTCGCCCTCGGCGGCGAAGCCGAGGTTCTCCAGCCACATCGGCTCGAACCAGGAGAACGGCACGTAGATCTCGGCGGCGTCGATCTCGGTGAGCGGGTCGGTGATCCCGGCGTCGCGCCACAGCGCCGCGGCCGCCTCGCGGCCGGCCTGCGGGCTGACCTGGTCGCGGCCGGCGTAGGCCAGCGGCTCGGTGCGCAACGCGGTCGCGTGAATCCAGGCCACCGGCTCCCCGGCGGCCACCCGGGCCTGGGCCGCGGACTCGTCGCCGATCACCACGGCGCACGCCCCGTCGGAGGACGGGCAGGTCTCGTCGTAGCGGATCGGGTCCCACAGCATCTGCGAGGCCATCACCTTCTCCACGGTGATGTCGGGCTGATGCAGGTGCGCCAGCGGGTTCTTGGTCCCGTTGAGCCGGTCCTTGACCACCACCTTCGCCCCGATGTGCTCCGGAGCACCGGAGCGGCGGATGTAGGCGCGCACGTGCGGGGCGAAGTAGCCGCCGGCCCCGGCCCCGACCGGCTTGGTGAACGGCACCGGGATCGACAGTCCCCACATGGCGTTGGATTCCGACTGCTTCTCCCAGGCCATCGCCAGCACCCGCCGGTACTTGCCGGACTCGACCAGGCTGGCCGCGACGATCGCCGTGGACCCGCCCACGGACCCGGCGGTGTGCACCCGGATCAGCGGCTTGCCGGTCGCGCCCACGGCATCAGCCATGAACAGCTCCGGCATCATCGAGCCTTCGAAGAAGTCCGGCGCCTTGCCGACCACCACCGCGTCGATGTCGGCGAAGCTCGACCCGGAGTCGGCCAGCGCCCGGTCGATGGCCTCGCGCACCAGGCCGTTCATCGACACGTCGTGGCGCGCCTTGGTGTATTTGGTCTGTCCGGTGCCCAGCACCGCGGCCAGTTGTTTGCCCATGGCTCTAGCGCCCTTCCATCACGGCGACGAGGTTCTGTTGCAGCGCGGGCCCGCTGGTGGCGTGGGCCAGCACCCGCGACGCGTCCCCGGCGAAGATGTGCCGGGCGGCGAAGCCGATGCGCTCCAGCCCGGCGGAGAACATCGGGTTGGCGGTCAGCGCACCCCCGGACGGGTTGATCGTCGCCGAGGCGGGCAGCCCGATCGCCTCGGTGAGGATCAGCTGCTGGTGGGAGAACGGGGCGTGCAACTCGGCCACCTCGATGGAGCCGGGGTCGCCGCCGCTGGCGGTGGCCGCCGACGCCGCGGTGGACGGCGAGGTGGTCAGGTCCCGCGCGCCGAGCACCGGGGTCTCGATGCGGTGCTCGAACCCGGTGATCCAGGCCGGACGCTCGCGCAGCTCGCGGGCCCTGTCCCCGGCGGCCAGCACGATCGCCGACGCGCCGTCGGTGATCGGGGCGATGTCGTGGCGGCGCAGCGGGTCGGCGTAGAACGGCCGGTCCAGCAGCTGTTCGATGGTGTCGGCGGCCTCCACCGAGTCCACTCGCTCGGCGCGGGCGAACGCGTCCAGGGCCACCTGCGCCATCTGCTCGGCGGTGAACACCCCGGCGTCGAGCCCGGCGCGGGCCTGCAGCCCGGCCAGCGAGATCGAGTCCGGCCATAGCGGCGCGACCGTGTAGGGGTCGGTCTGCAGCGCCAGCACCCGGCGCAGCACCCCGGCCGAGGACTTGCCGAACCCGTAGACCAGCGCGGTGTCGACCTGGCCGGTCAGGATCTTGATGTAGGCCTCATACAGCGCCCAGGCCGCGTCCATCTCCACGTGCGACTCGTTGATCGGCGGCACCGCGCCGATCGAGTCGATCGCCGAGATGAACGAGAACGCCCTCCCGGCAAGGTAATCCGACGATCCCGAGCACCAGAAGTCGATGTCGGCCTTGGTGATGCCCAGGTCGTCGTAGAGCTCGGCGAAACACGGCAACAGCTGTTCGACGCCGTTGGTGGTGCCGTCGGTGCGGCGGACATGCGGGGCGTGGGCGAAGCCCACCACCGCGACATCGCGGGTACTCATTGGCAGCTTCCCCTCAGAGGTGATGTTTGTAGGTGTCGTAGTCGGCGTCGGGTTCACCCGTCGGCCGGAAGTATTCGATGTTCTCCATGCCGTAGGTCCACTGCTCGCGCGGCAGCCACACCGCCTGCACCCGCATCCCCATCCGCACCTCGTGGGCGTCGACGTCGGCGAGCAGGGTCAGAAACGGAATGTCGGCGCCGTCGAGCAGCACGTAGGCGGCCACATAGGGCGGCTTGATGCTCTGCCCGGCGAACGGGATGTTGATGATCGCGAACGTGGTGACGGTGCCGGTGTCGGCGACCTCCACCAGCTCGGTGGCGCGCCGCCCGGTGGCCGGATCGGCTTCCCGCGCCGGGAAATACACCTTGCCGGTGGCCCCGTCGCGTGAGCCCAGCAGCGTGCCCTCCTTCAGCGCGCGCAGGTACTCGCTCTCGATGGGGGAGGCGGTGTGGTCGATCTGCAGCGCGATCGGGGTGATCACCATGGCGACCGGGTCGGCTTCGCTCGGCGGGCCCTCCGGTTCCGCCTCGTCACCGAGCGCGAAGTAGGCGATGTCGGTGATGGCGCCGACCGGATTGTCGACCCAGTGGGCGTGCACCCGCGCGCCGGTCGCGATCTGCTCCGGGCTGCCGGCGTCCACCGCGTGCAGCAGCGGGGTGTCGGCGCCGTCGAGGCGGATCAGCGCCCAGGCGAACGGGCGGTCCAGCGGCTGGCCCTCGACCGGGTGGGCCTGCCAGGTCCAGGACACCACGGTCCCGACCGAGGCCACCGGTACGATCTCGGTCAGCGGTTCGTAGCTGACCGGGTCGTATTCGGCGACGGGGACCAACACCCGACCGTCGGAACCGCGCACCCCGACGATGCGGCGCTCGCGCAGTGCGGTGAAGAACGCCCCCAGGGCGGGCCCCACTGAACGGGTGTAGTCGAATGACAGTTTCAGCGGCGCAGAAAGAGGCGGCTCATGCGGATCGATCTGCACCGGGCGGCTATGGCTCGCAGTCACGGCATCGAGTAGAACAGGTTCTAACAACGGTGGCAAGCAACGGTCGGAAGGCGGTCTGATGAAGCTGGGTCTGCAACTGGGGTACTGGGGCGCCCAACCCCCCGACAACACCGCCGAACTCGTCGCCGCCGCCGAGCAGGCCGGCTTCGACACCGTGTTCACCGCCGAGGCGTGGGGGTCGGACGCCTACACCCCGCTGGCCTGGTGGGGGGCGGCCACCACCCGGATGCGGCTGGGCACCTCGGTGGTGCAGCTGTCGGCGCGCACCCCGACCGCGTGTGCGATGGCGTCGCTGACCCTCGATCACCTCTCCGGCGGCCGCCACATCCTGGGCCTGGGCGTGTCCGGCCCGCAGGTGGTGGAGGGCTGGTACGGGCAGCGCTTCCCCAAGCCGTTGGCCCGCACCCGCGAGTACATCGACATCCTGCGGCAGGTCTGGGCGCGCGAGGCGCCGGTGAGCAGCCCCGGACCGCACTACCCGCTGCCGCTGACCGGGGAGGGCACCACCGGGTTGGGCAAGACCCTCAAACCGATCACCCACCCGCTGCGCGCCGACATCCCGATCATGCTGGGGGCTGAGGGCCCGAAGAACATCGCGCTGGCCGCCGAGATCGCCGACGGCTGGCTGCCGATCTTCTACACCCCGCGGCTGGCCGACATGTACAACGAGTGGCTCGACGAGGGCTTCGCCCGCCCCGGCGCGCGCCGCACCCGCGAGGACTTCGAGATCTGCGCGACCGCGCAGGTCGTCATCACCGACGACCGGGCGGCCGCCTTCGCCGGGATCAAGCCCTACCTGGCGCTCTACATGGGCGGGATGGGCGCCGAGGACACCAACTTCCACGCCGACGTCTACCGCCGGATGGGCTACGCGGAGGTGGTCGACGAGGTCACCGCGCTGTTCCGCAGCAACCGCAAGGACCAGGCCGCCGACGTCATCCCCGACGAGTTGGTCGACGACGCGGTGATCGTCGGCGACATCGACTATGTGCGGGAGCAGATCAAGGTGTGGGAGGCCGCCGGGGTGACCATGATGGTGGTGACCGCGCGCAGCACCGAACAGGTTCGGGAACTGGCCACCCTCATCTAGATTTGGAGCCATGAGCTCCGCCACCCCGTCGACCTACCAGATCGCCGACACGCTGCTGACCATGCCGGTGCGGATCCGCCGCGCCGACACCCACGTCGCCGTCTTCTCGGTGCCCGCGCCGAACGCCCAGCGGCTCATCGACTACAGCGGGTTGGACGTCTGCCAGTACCTGCCCGGTCGGGCGCTGGTGATGCTGATGCTGGTCCGCTACCACGACGGCGACCTCGGCCAGTACCACGAGTTCGGCACCGCGATGATGGTCAACCCGCCCGGGCGCACCGGCCGCGGGCCGCTCGCGCTGCGCTCGGCCGCCGCGTTCATCCACCACCTGCCGGTCAACCAGAGCTTCACCCTGGAGGCGGGCCGGAAGATCTGGGGCTTCCCGAAGATCATGGCCGACTTCACCGTCCGGGAGCGCCCGAAGTTCGACTTCGAGGTCCGCGAGGACGGCCGGCTGATCGCCGGCATCGAATTCGGGGCGGGCATGCCGATCCCGTCGCGGCTGACCAACCGCTCGCAGGTGCTGACCACCTACAGTCACGCCGACGGCATCACCCGCGAAATCCCCTGGGAGATGCGCAATTCCGGGATGCGGTTCCGGATGGGCGGGGCCCGGCTGCGACTCGGCGACCACCCGTACGCCGTGGAGCTGACCGCACTGGGTTTGCCGAAACGCGCCCTGGCCAGTCAATCGTCTGCCAATGTCGAGATGACGTTCGGCGATGCCCATGAAGTGAAGCCCATGAAGTGACGCCCAGGTGACCCGCGGCAGAAAGGTCCGGTAAGCGATGACCACCACCGTGCCCGACATCGACCTGACCGACGGCACGGGGTATGCGGACGGATCGGTGCGCGCGGCCTACAGCTGGATGCGCGCCAACCAGCCGGTGTTCCGGGACCGCAAGGGCTTGGCGGCGGCGTCGACCTACCAGGCGGTGATCGAGGCCGAACGCACCCCGGAGGTGTTCTCCAACGCCGGCGGGATCCGGCCGGGCATCCCGGCGCTGCCGCACATGATCGACATGGACGACCCCGAGCACCTGATGCGCCGCAAGCTGGTCAACGCCGGGTTCACCCGCAAACAGGTGCACGCCAAACGGCCGCCGATCGCCGAACTGTGCGACACCCTCATCGACGCCGTCTGCGAACGCGGCGAGTGCGACTTCGTCCGCGACATCGCCGCGCCGCTGCCGATGGCGGTGATCGGCGACATGCTCGGGGTGGCGCCGCAGGACCGCGGCACGCTGCTGAAATGGTCCGACGACCTGGTGTGCGCGCTGTCCTCGACGGTGGAGGAGGCCGACTGGCAGGCCTCGATCGACGCCAACCTCGCCTACACCGAGTTCTCCATGAAGACGATCGCCGAGCGGCGGGCCAACCCCACCGACGACCTGACCAGCGTGCTGGTGCACGCCGAGGTCGACGGGGACCGGCTCACCGACGAGCAGATCGTCTCCGAGACCCTGCTGATCCTCATCGGCGGCGACGAGACCACCCGCCACACCCTGTCCGGCGGCGTCGAGGCGCTGCTGCGCAACCGCGAGCAGTGGGAGCGGCTGCGCGATGATCTGGAGCTGTTGCCGTCGGCCATCGAGGAGATGCTGCGCTGGACCACCCCGGTGAAGAACATGGCCCGCACCCTCACCCGCGACATCGAGTACCACGGCACCCAGCTGCACGAGGGCGAGAAGATCCTGCTGCTGTTCGAGTCCGCCAACTTCGACGAGACCGTCTTCGACGACCCGGAGCGCTTCGACATCACCCGCGACCCCAACAGTCATCTCGCGTTCGGGTTCGGCACCCACTTCTGCCTGGGCAACCAGCTGGCCCGGCTGGAGCTGGCGATGATGACCCGGCGGGTGCTGCAGCGCCTGCCCGACCTGCGGCTGGCCTCCGACGACCCGTTACCGCTGCGCCGGGCCAACTTCGTCGTCGGCCCCGAGGCCATGCCGGTGGTGTTCACCCCCACCGCTCCGGTGCTGCGTTAGCCGGTCTCGGCCGCTCCCAGGCGCCCGCTCCCGGGGTCCACCCCTCACGCCGAGCGTGCACGGGCTGCGAAAAAATCGCGAGAATTTCGCAGTGCGTGCACGTTGGGTGCGGGTTGTCCGGTCTGACGCTCCCACGCCCGGGCCACCCGAGCGACGATCCCGCCCTCACAGTCCTCGACCGTCACCCGCACGTCGACCCAGCCCAACTCGGTGAGGGCCTCCTGGCGGCGGATGTCGCGGTTGAACCGGTTGCTGCTGAGCCGGTGATGCTCACCCTCGTAGTCGACCCCCACCCGGATCTCCTCCCACCCCACGTCGACGACGGCCACGAGCTGCCCGTAGCGGTCGTAGACGGGAATCTGGGTCTGTGGTCGGGGGAAACCGGCCCGGATCAACAGCAGGCGCAGCCAACTCTCGCGTGGTGATTCGGCACCCGCGTCGACCAGCCCGAGGGAAACCCGAGCGCGCCGGATCCCGCGCCGCCCGGGGTGGCGCTCGGCGAGGAGTGCGGCGTGGGCGGGGACGAGCTTCGTCGCGTTGGCCAGCGCATCGATCTGCGCGACGGCCGTTTCGGTGGGGAGGCGGCAGGCCAAATCCAGTGCGGTCCGTTCCGCGGTGGTCACGGGAATCCCTGCCACGGTCTGCACCTCGTCGTCGCCGAGGTGGTCCGACCAGGTGACGACACCGGGAGGTGGGCGCCGGTAGTCGTACAGCAGCACCGCCGGAGCGTGGTCGTCCACCCACCGGGCGCCGTGGAGCGTCGCCGCCGAACTCCCGGCGACCACGCCGCGGCGTCGCGACCACAACCAGGCAGCTTTGGCGCGCAGCGCTGCGTTCACCTGGACCCCGCGCGGCAGGTACACATCGGGATGGACGGCGACGAACCGGCTCCGCAGTTGATAGGGCGTCAGTCTCCCCGCTGCGAGGGCCTCACTGCCGATGAAGGGTTGCGCCATGGCCGGAGTCTGCCGTCCGGCACCGACAACGGCCCGCCCCGCACCGACAATGGCCCGGACTCCGCCCGGACTTCGCCCCGCCGGGTCACCCAGCGTGCACAGGCTGCGAAAAAATCGCGAAAAGCTCGCAGGGAGTGCACGTTCGGCGTGATGGGGGCACGGCGCGGGGAGCGGGGACGCGGAACGGGAGAGGAAGGGCGCTCAGCCGCGGAACGACTCGGTGATCGCCGCGGTGGGCGAGCGCCACGTCATCCCCAGGTCGGCAAGCGTGGAAGTGTCGTCGGTGGGAGTCCCCTCGGTGAGCAGCCACGCCGCCTCGTAGGTGAGGCCGGCGCCGAGCGGGAGGAAGGCTCCCACCGCGTCGGCGGCTCGCCCGACCGCCCGGAAGGCCGACGGCGGGAGCGGGAACCGGCGGATCGGCTTCCCCAGCCCCGCCTGCACCGCCGTGATCATCTCGTCGAAGCTCACCATCACCCCGCCGCAGACGTAGCGGTGCGGACCACGACCCGGGGCCATCACCCGGGTGTGCACCTCGGCGACGTCGCGCACGTCGACCATCTGCATGCCGCCGCGCATCCGCGGCGCCACCCCGAACCGCACGATCGGCTCCCAACCCTGCTCGGTGACCCCGGGCGCGGTGAAAAACGCCGGGCCGACCACGCTCGACGGGTAGGTGATGACGACCGGGGCGCCCTCGCCCTGCAACTCCCGGGCCACCCGCTCGGCGTAGGCCTTGGTGCGGGCGTAGGCGCTGCGGCCGGGCACGACGGGCGAGTCCGGGCCGATCACCCCGTCCGGCGGCGGGAACATGGTGCTGTAGCTGCTCACCGAGACGATCGGGTCCAGGCCTTCCTCGGCCGCGCAGGTCAGGATCATCTCCCCGGCGTGGGCGTTGACCTCCCACATCAGCTTCTCGCGCCGGTTGTCGGTGCCGACGATCCCGGCGCCGTGCAGCACCGCATCCGCCCCGTCGAGCAGTTCGGCGACGGTGTCCTTGGTGCGGATGTCGCCGTCGAGGGTGGTCAGCTCGCCCAGCTCGCGCAGCCGGGGGATGACCGGTTCGTCGGCGCAGCCCGGCGCCACCAGCAACCGCACCGCATGGCCGGCCTCCAGCAGGGCGCGCACGGTGTGCGCCCCGATGTAGCCGGTCCCGCCGGTGACCGCGATCAGCATCAGCGGTTCTTGAACTGCGGGGCGCGCTTCTCGGCGAAGGCCCGCGGGCCCTCCTTGGCGTCCTCGCTCAAGAACACCTCGATGCCGATCTTGGTGTCGAGCTGGAACGCCTCGTTCTCCGGCATGCCCTCGGTCTCGCGGATCGTGCGCAGCAGCGCCCGCACCGCCAGCGGGCCGTTGGTGTTGATCGCCTCGGCGATCTGAAGCGCCTTGGTCAGCGCGTCGCCGTCGGGCACGACGTAGCCGATCAGGCCCATCTCGCGGGCCTCGGTCGCGGTGATGTGCCGGCCGGTGAGCAGCAGGTCGGCGGCCAGGGTGTAGGGGATCTGGCGGACCAGGCGCACCGCGGAGCCGCCCATCGGGTACAGGCTCCAGCGGGCCTCGGAGATGCCGAACTTGGCGCTCTCGCCGGCCACCCGGATGTCGGTGCCCTGCAGGATCTCGGTCCCGCCGGCGATCGCCGGGCCCTCGACGGCGGCGATCAGCGGCTTGGTCAGCCGCCGGCCCTTGAGCAGCGCGTCGATGCGCGACGGGTCGTAGCTGCCGTCCTTGAACGAGTCGCCCGGCGGTTTCTTGGTGGCGGTCTTGAGGTCCATGCCGGCGCAGAAGTAGCCGCCGGCGCCGGTGAGGATGCAGCTGCGGATGTCGTCGTCGGCGTCGACCCGGTCCCAGGCCTCGACCATGATCGAGAGCATCTCGGACGACAGGGCGTTGCGGGCTTCGGGGCGGTTCAGCGTGACGATCAGGGTGTGTCCACGCTGCTCGACCAGCGCATGTGGCTGTTGTGCCGCCTCGCCCACGGTGCCGCCTTCCTGTGCCGTTCGGGGTCAAACTTGAAAGGAAATGTAACACGTTCTAGTTTGTGTGTCGTGGCTCTCAACATTGCCGATCTGGCCGAACACACCATCGACGCCGTCCCCGACCGGGTCGCTTTGATCTGCGGTGACGAGCAGCTGACCTACGCGCAGCTGGAGGAGAAGGCCAACCGGCTGGCCCACTACCTGATCGACCGGGGCGTCAAGAAGGACGACAAGGTCGGGCTGTACTGCCGCAACCGCATCGAGATCGTGGTCGCCATGCTCGGCATCGTCAAGGCCGGCGCGATCCTGGTCAACGTCAACTTCCGCTACGTCGAAGGCGAACTGCGCTACCTGTTCGACAACTCCGACATGGTCGCGCTGGTGCACGAGCGCCAGTACGCCGACCGGGTCGCCAACGTGCTGCCCGAGACCCCGAACGTCAAAACCGTGCTGGTCGTCGAGGACGGCTCCGACGCCGACTACCAGCGCTACGGCGGGGTCGAGTTCGAGGCCGCCCTCGCCGAGGGCTCCCCGGAGCGCGACTTCGGTGAGCGCAGCGAAGACGACATCTACCTGCTCTACACCGGCGGCACCACCGGGTTCCCCAAGGGCGTGATGTGGCGCCACGAGGACATCTACCGGGTGCTGTTCGGCGGCACCGACTTCGCCACCGGCGAGCCGGTCGCCGACGAATACGACCTGTCCAAGGCCGCCGCCGCCAACCCGCCGATGATCCGCTACCCGATCCCGCCGATGATCCACGGCGCCACCCAGTCGGCCACCTGGATGTCGCTGTTCTCCGGGCAGACCGTGGTGCTGGCACCGGAGTTCGACCCCGACGCGGTGTGGCGGGCCATCCACGACCACAAGGTCAACCTGCTGTTCTTCACCGGCGACGCGATGGGCCGCCCGCTGCTGGACGCGCTGCTGGCCGCCCGGGAGCGCGGCGAGGACTACGACCTGTCCTCGCTGTTCCTGCTGGCCTCCACCGCCGCGCTGTTCTCGCCCAGCATCAAGGAGAAGCTGCTGGAGTTGCTGCCCAACCGGATCATCACCGACTCCATCGGGTCCAGCGAGACCGGCTTCGGCGGCACCAGCATCGTCGCCAAGGGCCAAGAGCACACCGGCGGCCCGCGGGTCACCATCGACAAGAACACCGTGGTGCTCGACGACGACGGCAACGAGGTGCAGCCCGGGTCGGGGGTGCGCGGCATCATCGCCAAGCGCGGCCACATCCCGGTCGGCTACTACAAGGACGAGAAGAAGACCGCCGAGACCTTCCGCACCATCAACGGCGTGCGCTACGCCATCCCAGGCGACTACGCGCAGGTCGAGGCCGACGGCACGGTGACGATGCTGGGCCGCGGCTCGGTGTCGATCAACTCCGGCGGCGAGAAGATCTACCCCGAGGAGGTCGAGGCGGCGCTCAAGGGCCACCCCGACGTGTTCGACGCCCTCGTGGTCGGGGTGCCCGACCCGCGCTACGGCCAGCACGTGGCCGCGGTGGTGCAGGCCCGTCCCGGCGCCCGGCCCACCCTGGCCGACCTGGACACCTTCGTCCGCTCCGAGATCGCCGGGTACAAGGTGCCGCGCAGCCTCTGGTACGTCGACGAGGTGAAGCGCTCCCCGGCCGGCAAGCCGGACTACCGCTGGGCCAAGGAGCAGACCGAGGCCCGCCCCGCCGACGAAGTCCACGCCAAACACGCCGCGGCCGGTAGCTGATGCGCACCGAACTGTGCGACAAGTTCGGGGTCGACTACCCGATCTTCGTCTTCACGCCCTCGGAGAAGGTGGCCGCCGCGGTCAGCCGGGCCGGCGGGCTCGGGGTGCTGGGCTGCGTCCGGTTCAACGAGCCCGACGAACTCGAGTCGGTGCTGACCTGGATGGACGAGAACACCGACGGGCGGCCCTACGGGGTCGACGTGGTGATGCCGGCGAAGGTGCCCACCGAGGGCAGCGCGGTCGACATCGACAAACTCATCCCGGCCGCGCACCGCGAGTTCGTCGACAAGACGCTGACCGACCTCGGGGTGCCGCCGCTGTCCGGGGAGGCCGGGTCCTCCGCCGGGGTGCTGGGCTGGCTGCACTCGGTGGCCCGCTCCCACGTCGAGGTCGCGCTGCGGCACCGGATCGCGCTGATCGCCAACGCGTTGGGCTCCCCGCCGACCGACGTCATCGAGCAGGCGCACGCGGCCGGGGTGCCGGTCGCCGCGCTGGCCGGGCACGCCGACCACGCCCGCCGACACGTCGACAACGGGGTGGACATCGTGGTCGCCCAGGGGCATGAGGCCGGCGGGCACACCGGCGAGATCGGCTCGGTGGTGCTGTGGCCGGAGATCGTCGACGCGGTGGGCGACCGGGCCCCGGTGCTCGCCGCGGGCGGCATCGGGTCCGGACGACAGATCGCGGCCGCCCTGGCGCTGGGCGCCTCCGGGGTCTGGATGGGCTCGGCGTTTCTGACCGCCGCCGAATACGACCTGGGGGCGCGCGGCTCGTCCGGTGCCTCGGTGATCCAGCAGGCGCTGCTGGCCGCCACCTCCAGCGACACGGTGCGCCGGCGCATCTACTCCGGCAAGCCGGCCCGGCTGCTCAAGAGCCGCTGGACCGACGCCTGGGACGCCCCCGAGGCGCCCGACCCGCTGCCGATGCCGCTGCAGAACATCCTGGTCGGCGAGGCCCACCAGCGGATGAGCGAGTCCAGCGACCCCACCGCGGTCGCGATGCCGGTCGGCCAGATCGTCGGGCGGATGAACGAGATCCGGCCGGCCGCCGACATCATCGCCGACCTGGTCGCCGGTTTCGAGGCCGCGACCCGGCGCCTGGACGACATCCGGGACGGCTGAGCGGGTTTAGGCTGAGCACGCGATGACCATCGACGTGTGGATGCAGCACCCGACCCGCCGGTTCCTCGCCGACGACATGCTGGCGTCGTTGCGCCGCTGGACCGGCGACGCGATCCCCGACGCCGAGGTCCCGCTCGAATCCACGGTCGCGGCGATGGACGCGGGCAACGTCGAGCGCGGCCTGCTCAGCGCGTGGTGGGGGCCGCGCGGCGAGCTGGTCGCCAACGACGAGGTCGCCGGCTGGGTCGCCCGGTACCCGACCCGCTTCGCCGGGATCGCCAGCGTGGACCTGGACCGGCCGATGGTCGCGGTGCGCGAACTGCGCCGCCGGGTGCGCGACGACGGGTTCGTCGGGCTACGGGTGGTGCCGTGGCTGTGGAACGCGCCGCCCACCGACCGGCGCTACTACCCACTGTTCGCCGAGTGCGTGCAGCTGGGGGTGCCGTTCTGCACCCAGGTCGGCCACACCGGCCCGCTGCGGCCCTCGGAGACCGGCCGCCCGATCCCCTACATCGACCAGGTGGCGCTGGACTTCCCCGAGCTGGTGATCGTCTGCGGGCACGTCGGCTATCCGTGGACCGAGGAGATGGTCGCGGTGGCCCGCAAGCACCCCAACGTCTACATCGACACCTCGGCCTACACCACCCGCCGGCTGCCCGAGGAGCTGGTCAGGTTCATGAAGACCGGCACCGGGCGGCGCAAGGTGCTCTTCGGCACCAACTACCCGATGATCAGCCACCAGCGGGCACTCGCCGGTCTCGACGAGCTGGGCCTCACCGCCGACGCGCGGGCCGACTACCTGCGCGGCAACGCCGCCCGGGTCTTCGGGTTCTAGCGACCGGGCAGCTTCTGCACGACCCGGATCATCGGGGTGAACGCCTTCTGCCAGAAGGTCGGCGAAATCCCCAGCGGCGGGTCGAGGTTGAGCACCCGCGCGGTGGAGATGGTCTGCGGCTCGGTGTATTTGAGCAGCCCGTCCGGTCCGTGGCGACGGCCCACCCCGGACGCCTTCATGCCGCCCATCGGCGCGGCGGTGGAGCCGAACGTCAGCGCGTACCCCTCGTCGACGTTGACCGTGCCGGCGTTGATCCGCGCGGCGATCGCCTCGCCGTCGGCCTTGCTCGCCGCCCAGACGCTGGCGTTGAGGCCGTACTCGGTGTCGTTGGCCTTCTCGATCGCCTCCTCGACGCTGTCGACGGGGTAGATCGCCACCACCGGGCCGAACGTCTCGTTGCGCCCGCACTCCATCTCGTCGTTGACATCGGCGAGCACGGTCGGTTCGAAGAACAGCGGGCCCAGGTCGGGACGCGGGTTGCCACCGGCGAGGACGGTGGCGCCCTTGACCTTGGCGTCGTCGACGTGCCCGGAGACGGTCTTGAGCTGATCCTCGGAGATCAGGCTGCCCATGTCGGTGGAGAAGTCGTAGCCCGGACCCAGTTTCATCGCCCGCACCTGCTCGGTGAACTTGGCGGTGAACTCCTCGACGATGGGCTTCTCGACGTAGATCCGTTCGACCGAGATGCACAGCTGCCCGGCGTTGGAGAAGCAGGCCCGGGTCGCGGCCTTGGCGACCTCGGAGAGGTTGGCGCCCTCGGTGACGATCATCGGGTTCTTCCCGCCGAGTTCGGCGGAGAAGCCGATCAGTCGCCGGCCGCACTGCTCGGCCAGGGTGCGTCCGGTGGCGCTGGACCCGGTGAACATCAGGTAGTCGCAGTTCTCCACGATGGCGGTGCCCACCACCGAGCCGGGCCCGGGCACCACCGCGAACACCTCACGCGGCAGGCCGGCCTGGTACAGCAGTTCGGCGTTGGCCAGCGTGCAGTAGGGGGTTTGGCTGTCGGGTTTGACCACCACGGCGTTGCCGGCGAGCAGTGCCGGGATCGCGTCGGAGATCGACAGCGTCATCGGGTAGTTCCACGGCGAGATGACTCCGACCACGCCCTTGGGCTGGTGGTGGACGACGGTCTTGACCACGCCGGGCAGCAGGCCCTGCACCCGGGTGGGTTTGAGCAGCTTGGGGGCGTGCCGCGCGTAGTACCGCGCGTTGAGCATCATGTCGACGATCTCTTCCTGCGCGGCGGCCCGGGACTTGCCGGTCTCGGCCTGGGCCACGTCCATCAGGAAGTCCCGGTTGGCGATCAGCAGGTCGCGGTAGCGCTCCATGATCGCCGCGCGGTCCTTGACCGGCCGCTTCACCCACTTGGCTTGGGCGGCACGGGCTTTGGCGAAGGCCGCGGTCACGTCCTCGGCGGTGCCGACCGGGATCGTGGTCAGCTCTTTACCGGTGAAGACCTCGTTGATGGTGCGGGACTGGCGGGCGTCGACGTCATCGATGGCGACGAGGCGGCGCAGCCGGTCGAACTCGGCGGCCGAGGGAGCGGGCATGGCGGATCACTCCTCCTCAGAGGTGGTTGGGCATTCCTTCAAACTTCGGTGCCTTCAACCTACTCGCAGCTCTGCGGCGGCGTCTGCCCCTCGATCATGGCGGCGACGAACTTCTCGGTGTCGGCGAGCGAGGCGGCGATGCTGCGCCGGTGGTCGGCGCCGGGGTAGCTGCGGTAGTCCACGGTGATGCCGTCGGCGCAGTAGGAGTCGACCAGGGCATCGGTGAGTTGCGGGGTGACCGTGACGTCGGCGGAGCCCTGCGCGATCAGCACCGGCACCTGCGGGCGGACGGTGGCCGGGTCCTGGCTGGCGAGGTAGTCGGTGAGCCGGCCGGTGTCCGCGCCGGGGGACAGGACGGCGTCGGCCGGGACCGCGGGCAGGGTGCGCAGCTGGTCGAGGCACTGGGTGCGGGCGGCGTCGAGGAACGGCCGGAACTGCTCGCCGACGAGGTGCTCCGGGACGATGCCGGGATCGGCCGCCGCGGCCCCGAGCATGACCAGCGGCAGGAACGGCTGCAGCGCCGGATCCAACGCGGCGGCGTCCCCGACGACGCCGGTGAAGCCCGATCCCGGCGCGATCGCGACCGCGGCCGTCAGGTCCAGCTCGGGCGCCCGGTCGGCGGCGCTGGCCGCGGTGAACAGGGCCGCCTGGCCGCCCTGGCTGTGGCCGATCGCCGCCCAGGTGGTGCTGAGGGACTCGTCGAGTTGGCGCGCCGCGCGCACGATGTCGACGACGTTGGCGGCCTCGCTGGCACCGTTGATGTACGGGGCGGGCCCCGGGCCGCCCAGCCCCTGGTAATCGGTCTGCACCACCGCGTAGCCGGCCGCCACCCAGTGGTCCAGGCTCGGCTGCACCACCTCGAGGTAGCCGTGGGCGGGGCCGGTGTCGAAGTCCAGCGACGGGGCGCAGACCGGGGCGTAGCCGGTGGTGCCGTGCGCCCAGCTGATCACCGGCCAGCCCGCGGCGGGCGGCTCACCGCGCGGCACCGACACCGTCCCGGAGACCACCGAGGCAGCGCCATCGGGGGCCTCGGAGACATAGCTGATCGCCCGGGTGCTTGCCGCGCTGGGCAACGCGGCCGTGCCGGCCAGCGGCCGGGCGGTGAGCAGCGTGCCTGCCGCGGGGGTGGTGCCGGGGTCCGGGGCGGCGTCGGTGCCGCGATCGGAGGCGGTGCAGCCGGCGGCCAGCAGCACCAGCGCGGTGCCCAGGGTGGTCATCAGTCGCATAGCCCGGAGGCTACCGGCGGCCCGGTGTCAGAACGGGGGTGGATCGTCGTCGGCGGGCGGGGAGGAGTCCGCGGCGATCATCTCGGCCTGCCGGGCCAGCCGGGCGTTGCGGTTCCGCCGGCGCTCGGCGGTGACGTAACGGGCGTGAGCGGCGGCGCGAGTGCGCCTCCGAGTGGGCATCAGCGCGGTGCGGTTGGTGCATTGGCGGGCCCGCTCCGGGTCGGGTGGTTCCAGATCGCCGGTGGGCGCGCACAGGCTGGGGAACAGCAGCGTGCTGCCCGGCAGGGTGACGTAGGTGTGGCCGGACGGGGCAGTCCAGATCACCGTGCCGTCAGGTAGCTGTTTGTCGCGCCAGCGCAGGAAAGTCTTGAGCAAGTGGTGTTTTCGGCACAGCAGTTTGCAATTGGAGGCGTGGGTGCGGCCGCCGGCACCGAACGGGACGGTGTGGTCGATGTCGCAGCACAGGGCCGGTTCGTCGCAGTCGGGGAACCGGCAGGTCAGGTCGCGGCACCGGATGAATTCCGCCAGCGCGCGCGACGGCGTGTAGCCCTTCTCCGGCGGCGCATCGACGGGATGGATCAGCGGGCGCAGCCGGGCGGAGGCGGCCAGCTCGACGAGTAGTTCGGGCGGGATGAGCCCGTCGGCGTTCAGCAGCGATGCCGACGAGTCCTGCTCGCCGTTCAGGGCCTGCTGATCGGCGACGACGTGGATGACCACCGGCCGGGGCGCCGGTTTGTTCGCCGCGGCGCAGTCGGCGCGCCGGCACAGGCAGGTGAGCCGCTCGGCGCCCGCGGCGAGGGCTCCCAGCGCGTCGGCGCGCCGCTGCTGGCGGGTGCGCGGGTCCTCTTCGCAGACGGTGTCGGCCAGCGCATCCAGGCGGGCGTCCACCGCGCGGGCGTCGGCGGTGATGAGCCGGCCGCGCACCTCGGTCAGCCCGCCCAGCAGGTCGAAGGTGGTGACCTCCCGTCCGGCCAGCACCTCGCGGCGCTTGCGGACCGCGTCGCGGTCGACGCGGGCGATGATCCGGTCGATGTGTCCGGCCAGTCGGGACTGGCTCAGCGCGGGCCAGCGCGCGGCCCGCGCCGCCACGGCGGCGTCCACGGTGGCCAGCGCCTCGGCGTCGTTGACGAGGCCGGTGCGGTAGCTGATGGTGCGGAAGGTGGAGTCGCTGATGTCGCCGGCCAGCAGCAGCGCGCCCACCTTGGGCAGCCGGTCGCGCAGGTCGCGGGCG
Source organism: Mycobacterium sp. 1274756.6 (assembly GCF_001668625.1). Lineage (GTDB taxonomy): Bacteria > Actinomycetota > Actinomycetes > Mycobacteriales > Mycobacteriaceae > Mycobacterium. Next base: position 22,830 of record NZ_LZLJ01000088.1, on the reverse strand, counting down.
TACTCCAGGTAGCTGCCGGCCAGCCGGTGGCCGATGCCCAGGGCCGCGGCGACCTCGGCGGAGACCGCCTCATAGGTGTCGATCGACCATTTCTCCTCGGCGGCGTGCTCGCGGGCACGCAGGGTGTCGAGTCGGCCGATCGCGACGAGCCGCTCGCCGGCCGCGCGGTTCTCCGCCCGCGCGGCGGCGGTGATGCGGTCCAGCAGCGCGGTGGTCGCCGGCGTCTCCGTCCAGCAATACTCGAACATACTTTCGATTGTAGCGGGCAACCCGGACACGCGCCGCAAGTGCGCAGCCCGGAATAGTGCCGCTAGCGTTCGATGCCGAAGACCGGGTCGGGGCAGTCGGTGCCCTCGGCGCTCAGCGCCCGCTTGATCACCTTGAACGTCTCGGTGCGCGGCAGGTCGCGGGCCACCCGCACCACCGACGGCCACTGCTTGGGGCCGAGGTCGGATTGGGCGGCCAGGAAGTCGCGGAAGGCGCCCGGGTCGAACTCCGCGCCGGGGGCGAGGACCAGCGCCGCCATCACCCGGTCGCCGACCGCGGGATCCGGGATCGGGTAGACGGCGGCCTCGATGACGCCGTCGTAGCGCAACAGCACCCGCTCGATGGGCGCGGTGCCCAGATTCTCCCCGTCGACGCGCATCCAGTCGCCGAGGCGACCGGCGAAGTAAGCGAAGCCGGCCTCGTCGCGGTAGGCGAGGTCGCCGCTGTGGTAGATCCCGCCGGCCATCCGTTCCGCCTCGGCGTCGGGATCGTTGTAGTAGCCGCCGAACTGCCCGGCGCCCGCGGTGTTCACCAGCTCACCCACCACGCCCGGCGGGCATTCCGCGCCGGTGTCGACGTCGACGATGCTCACCCCGTCGGCCAGCGGACCCAGCGCGCCCGGCGGGGTGTCGGGGGTGCGCGCGATGCTCACCCCGCCCTCGGAGGAGCCGAAGCCGTCGACGACGGTGACGTCGAACCGCTCGGCGAACCGGGCGATGTCTCGGGCCGCGCCCTCGTTGCCGTACATCAGCCTCAGCGGGTTGTCGGCGTCGTCGGCGGCTTCGGGAGTCGCCAGGATGTAGGAGAGCGGTTTGCCGACGTAGTTGGCGTAGGTGACGTTGTAGCGGCGCACGTCGGGCAGGAAGCCGGAGGCGGAGAACTTGCGGCGCAACGCGATCGACGCGCCGGCGCACACCGCCGGCGCCCAGCCGGCCATGATCGCGTTGGAGTGGAACAGCGGCATCGCCAGGTAGCAGGTGTCGGCCGGGCCGAGCCCGAAGCGCCCGGCCAGCAGCCGGCCCGGATGGGCCACCTTCCAGTGCGTGCAGCGCACCGCCTTCGGGTCGCCGCTGGTGCCGGAGGTGAAGATAAGCATGAACAGGTCGTCGGGATCGGCGGTCGGGAAGTCGACCGGCTCCCCGGAATGAGACGCCACCTCCGCCGCCCAGTCGGGAGATGTCACGTCGATCGCGCCGGGTACCGACACCCCGGCGGTGTTGTCGGTCAGCACCAACTGGCAGTCGGCGTGCTCGATGTCGCGGGCGAGGGCGGCGCCGCGGCGGGTGGGATTGAGCCCGACCGGGACCAGGCCGCAGTGCGCGGCGGCTACCAGCAGCGCGGAGAACACCGGCGTGTTGCCCAGCAGCACACCGACGTGCGGTGGCTTGGCCGGATCCAGCCGCGCCCGCAGCGTGGCCCCGAGGTCGGCCCCGGCCTGGATGTGGTTGCGCCAGCTGATGAAATCGTCGCCGCTGTACACGCCGCGATCGTCGACCTGCGCCAGCGGGGCCAGCAGCGCGGAGACGGTCAGATCGGGCACGGCCGGGATCAGGCCGGACTGTCGGCCAGGTTGCGTCCGATCGCCAGTAACGCCCCGGTCGCACTGCCGAGGGCGAACTCGGTCTGCTTGGCGGACAGGAAGTAGCGGTGCACCGGGTGGTCGGTGTCGATGCCGACACCGCCGTGGATGTGCACGATCGTGTGCGCCACCCGGTGGCCGGCCTCGGCGGCCCAGAAGGCGGCGGTGGCCACCTCGTTGTCGGCGGGCAGATCCTCCGACACCCGCCAGGCCGCCTGGGTCAGCGTGAGCCGCAGGCCCTTGATGTCGATGTAGCCGTCGGCCAGGCGCTGGGCCACCGCCTGGAAGCTGCCGATCGGGCGGTCGAACTGCTCGCGCTCACGGGCGTACTCCGCGGTCAACTCGAGCCCGCGCTCCAGGACGCCGAGTTGAAATGCACTGCGGCCCAGGGCGCGCCGGGAAGTCAGCCAGGAGACGGTGGTCTCGTCGCCGACCAGCCGCGACGCGTCGACGTTCACCTCGGTGAGCTCCAGGTGCCCGACGCAGCCCCGGCCGGTGGTGTCCAGCGCGGTCACGCTCACCCCGGGGGTGTCGGCGTCGATGAGGAAAACCCGGGCGCCGGAGTCGGTGTCGGCGGCGACCAGGAAGGCGTCGGCGACAGGGGCGTAGCCCACCTGGGTGCGGGTGCCGGTGAGCGTGTACTCGGCATCGCCGCCGCGGGCGCGCACCGGGGCCTCGTCCATGTCGGCGTCGAGGGCGACGGTGAGCACCTTGGTGTCGGTCACCGCCGGTGCCGCCCAGTCCTGTTGCAGCGCTTCGGAGCCGAACCGCGCCAGCGCCCCCACGCCGAGGATCACCGACTCCAGGTAGGGCACCGCCGCGAGCTGGCGGCCGAGCGCGGTGAGCACCGCGGTCTGCTCGAGCACGCCGAAACCGCCGCCGTCCAACGATTCCGGGGCGACCGCCGAGAGGATGTCGGAGTCGATCAGCTTGCGCCACAGTTCCCGGTCGAACCGCTGGTCGAGCCCGTCGATGGTGCGCTGGTGTTCCGGGGTGCACACGCTGTCGACGATGGTGCGAACCAGGCCGGACAGGTCCTGCGCCGCTTCGGTGGTGGTGAAGTCCATGGTGAGAGTCCTTTGCCTGAAAGAGGGTCAGCGGCTGCGGGGCAGGCCGAGGGCGACCATGCCGATGATGTCGCGCTGCACCTCGTTGGTGCCGCCGCCGAAGGTCAGGATCAGCGCCGCCCGGTGCATCCGCTCCACGCGGCCGCGCAGCAGCGCGCCCGGCGAGTCCTGGCGCAGGGTGGCCGCGGTGCCCAGCACCTCCATCAGCAGCCGGTAGGCCTCGGTGGCCAGTTCGGTGCCGTAGACCTTCGCGGCCGACGCGTCGGCCGGCGACGGCGCGGCGTCCTTGGCCGAGGCGAGTTCCCAGTTGTACAGCTTGAGCACCTCGGCCTTGGCGTGCACCCGGGCGAGGTTCAACTGCACCCACTGCGAGTCGATCAGCCGGTTGCCGTGTACGTCCTTGGTGTGCTGCGCCCACAGCCGCACCTCGTCGAGCGCGGTGAAGATCGGCTGCGCCGAGACCAGCGCCACCCGTTCGTGGTTGAGCTGGTTGGTGACCAGCTTCCAGCCGCCGTTCTCCTCGCCGACGAGGTTGGCCACCGGCACCCGCACGTCGGAGTAGTAGGTGGCGCTGGTGTCCGGGCCGGCCATGGTGTGCACCGGGGTCCAGGAGAACCCGTCGGCGGTGGTCGGCACGATCAGCATCGAGATCCCGCGGTGCTTCTTGGCCTCCTGGTTGGTGCGCACCGCCAGCCAGACGTAGTCGGCGTAGGCGATCAGCGAGGTCCACATCTTCTGGCCGTTGACCACGTAGTCGTCGCCGTCGCGCACCGCGGTGGTGCGCAGCGCCGCCAGGTCGGTGCCGGCCTCCGGCTCGGAGTAGCCGATCGCGAAATGCAGGTCACCGGAGGCGATCTTGGGTAGGTAGAACTTCTTCTGCTCGTCGGTGCCGAACGCCATGATCGTCGGCGCGACGCTGTTGATGGTCAGGAACGGCACCGGGGCGCCGGCGATCGCCGCCTCGTCGGTGAAGATCAGCTGATCCATCGGGGGCCGGGCCTGCCCGCCGTACTCGGTCGGCCAGCCCAGCGCCAGCCAGCCGTCGGTCCCCATCTGGGCGACGGTCTCGCGGTAGACGTTGCCGGTGCCGTACTCGCCCTGGGTGGAGCTGAGCGCCTCGCGGCGCTCCGGGGTCATCAGGGTGGTGAAGTAGGACCGCAGTTCCCGGCGCAGCTCTTCCTGCTCAGGGGTGTAGTGAATGCGCATGGGCGTGTCGACCTCCGGTTCGATGCATGGTGCCACAGGTCGCCGGCGACGGCCCTGCACTCGCCTTTCCTTGTAACACGTTCTAGTCTGAGGGTCCAAGCCGTATTCTGTAGCCGCGGCCCGCAGCCCCGGGCCCGTCCGGCACACGGTGCAAGGAGGTAGTCATGCGAGTGGAAGTGGACCTCGATCGGTGCGAGGGTAACGCCATCTGCGTTGGAATCGACCCGGACATCTTCGAGCTGAACGACGACGAGCAGGCGCATGTCAAGATCGCGCCGATCCCCGCGGACAAGGAAGCCCACGCCCAGCAGGCGATCGACGAATGTCCCCGGGCCGCCCTGATTCGCCGAGACTAGAGGTATTCATAAATTGACTGACAGCAGCAACGCGACCGATCTGTCCGGAAAGGTCGCGGTGGTGACCGGTGCCGCCGCCGGCCTGGGCCGCGCCGAGGCGATCGGCCTGGCCCGGTCCGGCGCGACCGTCGTGGTCAACGACATCGCCGCCGCCCTGGACTCCTCCGACGTGGTCGACGAGATCACCGCCGCGGGTGCCACCGCGGCGGCGGTGCCCGGGGACATCTCCGAGCGCGCCACCGCCGACGCCCTGGTGGGGCGCGCCGACGAGCTCGGCGGGCTGTCGATCGTGGTCAACAACGCCGGGATCACCCGGGACCGGATGCTGTTCAACATGTCCGACGAGGAGTGGGACGCGGTGCTCGCGGTCCACCTGCGCGGACACTTCCTGCTCACCCGCAACGCCGCCGCCTATTGGCGGGCGAAGGCCAAGGCCGGTGACGGCAAGGTCTACGGCCGGCTGGTCAACACCTCCTCGGAGGCCGGCCTGGTGGGCCCGGTCGGTCAGGCCAACTACGGCGCCGCCAAGGCGGGGATCACCGCGCTGACCCTGTCGGCGGCCCGCGCCCTGGGCAACTACGGGGTCTGCGCCAACGCGATCGCGCCGCGGGCGCGCACCGCGATGACCGCGGCGGTCTTCGGCGAGGAGCCGGAGTTGGCCGAGGGTGAGGTCGACTCCCTCTCGCCGGAGCACGTGGTCAACCTGGTCCGGTTCCTGTCCTCGCCGGCCGCCGAGAACGTCAACGGCCAGCTGTTCATCGTCTACGGGCCGACCGTGACGCTGCTGGCCGCGCCCACCATCGAGCGTCAGTTCACCGCCGAGGCCCCGGCGTGGGATCCGGCGGCGCTGGGCGAGACGCTGCGCGGCTACTTCGCCGACCGCGACCCCGCCGTAAACTTCGCGGCGACCGCCGTCATGGAGTCCTGAGGCGCTCCGAGCCGGCGGCGCATCGACCCGCATTTAACGGAGTCGAGTGCGTTATACCTGCTTTGACACCGAGAACACGTTCTAGTTAATATGATGCGGCTCACAGCGGCCGACGTCCACCGAAAGTCAGTGCGCGCAACGCTGTCCAGCCCGCAGCGCGAGAAGGGAACCGAGGTTGATCGAGCAGCTCGCGGTTCCGGCACGGGCTGTGGGCGGCTTCTTCGAAATGTCCCTGGACACCTTTCGGGGCATCTTCCGCCGGCCGTTCCAACTCCGCGAGTTCCTCGACCAGACCTGGATGATCGCCCGGGTGTCGCTGGTGCCGACGCTGCTGGTGGCCATCCCGTTCACCGTCCTGGTGGCGTTCACCCTCAACATCCTGCTGCGCGAGATCGGCGCCGCCGACCTCTCCGGCGCCGGCACCGCGTTCGGCACCATCACCCAGCTGGGGCCGGTGGTCACCGTGCTGGTGGTCGCCGGGGCGGGCGCCACCGCGATCTGCGCCGACCTGGGCGCGCGCACCATCCGCGAGGAGATCGACGCGATGCGGGTGCTGGGCATCGACCCCATCGCCCGGCTGGTGGTGCCCCGGGTGCTGGCCTCGACGTTCGTCGCGTTGCTGCTCAACGGGCTGGTGTGCGCGATCGGCCTCTCCGGCGGCTATGTTTTCTCGGTGTTTCTGCAGGGCGTCAACCCGGGTGCGTTCATCAACGGGCTCACCGTGCTCACCGGGCTGCCCGAGCTGCTGCTCGCCGAGGTCAAGGCGCTGCTGTTCGGGGTGGTCGCCGGCCTGGTCGGCTGCTACCGCGGGCTGACGGTCAAGGGCGGCCCCAAGGGGGTCGGCAACGCGGTCAACGAGACCGTCGTCTACGCGTTCATCTGCTTGTTCGTGATCAACGTCATCATGACCGCGATCGGCGTGCGGGTGCTGACCCGATGAGGCCGCGATGAGCTACGACGCCACCGTGAAGTTCCAGCGCTTCGTCGCCGGGCTGCCCCGCTTCGCCGACGGCTTCGGTGAGCAGGCGCTGTTCTACGGCCAGTCGATGCGCTACATCCCCAACGCGCTCACCCGCTACCGCCGCGAGACCATCCGGCTGATCGCCGAGATGACGATGGGCACCGGGGCGCTGGTGCTGATCGGCGGCACCGTCGGCGTCGCCACCTTCTTGACCCTGGCCTCCGGCGGCGTCATCGCCGTGCAGGGCTTCTCCTCGCTGGGCGACATCGGCATCGAGGCGCTCACCGGGTTCCTCTCGGCGTTCCTCAACGTGCGCATCGTCGCGCCGGTGGTGGCCGGCATCGCGCTGGCCGCGACCATCGGCGCCGGCGCCACCGCCCAACTGGGCGCGATGCGGGTGGCCGAGGAGATCGACGCGGTGGAGTCGATGGCGGTGCACGCCGTGTCCTACCTGGTGTCCACCCGCCTGATCGCCGGGCTGATCGCGATCATCCCGCTGTATTCGCTGGCCGTGCTGGCCGCGTTCTTCGCCGCCCGGTTCACCACCGTCTACATCAACGGCCAGTCGCCCGGACTCTACGACCACTACTTCGACACCTTCCTGAACCCGGTCGACCTGCTGTGGTCGTTCGCGCAGGCGATCGTGATGTCGGTGGCGGTGATGCTGGTGCACACCTATCACGGCTTCAACGCCGCGGGCGGGCCCGTCGGCGTGGGCATCGCGGTCGGTCAGGCCGTGCGCACCTCGCTGGTCGTCGTGGTGGTCATCACCTTGTTCATCTCGCTCGCCGTCTACGGCGGGTCCGGTAACTTCAACCTCTCGGGTTAGCGGAAGGACCAGCACCCAGGACTATGGCCGACATCGATGCCAACCGCACACACGTCAGGATTGCCGCGGCAATCCTGGCGGCGTTGTTGGCGGCTGCGGCGGTGTTCACCTTCCTGGCCTACACCGCGGCGTTCACCCCCACCGACACCGTCACGGTCACCGCGCCGCGCGCCGGGCTGGTGATGGACGCCGACGCCAAGGTCAAATACCGCGGCGTGCAGATCGGCAAGGTCAAATCGATCGACTACATCGGCGATCAGGCGCAGCTGACCCTGTCGATCACCCGCGGCCAGCTGCGCTACGTGCCCTCCGACGCGACCGTGCACATCGCCAGCAACACCATCTTCGGCGCCAAGTCGGTGGAGTTCCTCAAACCCGAAGCCGGCGCCCGGCCGGCCGCCCCGATGCGCCCCGACACCGTGGTGGCCGCCTCGGCGGTCCAGGTGGAGGCCAACACGCTGTTCGAGACCCTCAGCGACGTGCTGAAGAAGGTCGACCCGGTGCACCTCAACGCGACCATGAGCGCGCTCGGGGAGGGCCTGCGCGGCCACGGCGACGACCTGGGCGCCACCCTGACCGGGCTGAACGACTATCTGGCCCAACTCAACCCGCGGCTGCCCACCGTGCACGAGCTGTTCGCCAAGACCGCCACCGTCGGCAACATCTACGCCGACGCCGGCGACGACCTGGTGACCGTCATCAGCAACACCCCGGACATCAGCGCCACGATCGTCGACCAGCAGGACAACCTCAACGCCGCGCTGCTGGCGGCCACCGGGCTGGCCAACAACGCCTACGACACCCTGGCGCCGGCCGCCGACGACTACATCGCCGCCATCCAGCGGGCCCGGGCCCCGGCGAAGGTGCTCGGCGACTACTCCCCGGAGTTCGGCTGCCTGCTCGAGGCGCTGGTGACCGCCAAGCAGAACTTCGGCCCGATCATCGGTGGCACCAAGCCGGGGCTGTTCGTCTCCTCCAACTTCGTGCCCGGGGTGCCCGCCTACACCTACCCGGAGAGCTTGCCGATGGTGAACGCCTCCGGCGGACCGAACTGCCGCGGCCTGCCCAACTTCCCGAACAAGCAGATGGGCGGCTCCTGGTACCGGGCGCCGTTCCTGGTCACCGACAACGCCTACATTCCGTTCGAGCCGAACACCGAGCTGCAGTTCGACGCCCCGTCGACCGCGCAGTTCCTGTTCAACGGCGCCTTCGCGGAACGGGACGAGTACTGATGCGCGCGGACAAGACGCTGGTCAAGGTCTCGGTGTTCACGGTGGTGATGCTGCTGGTCGCCGGGGCGCTGGTGGTGATCTTCGGCGAGTTCCGGTTCGCCGCGGGCAACACCTACCACGCCACCTTCCACACCGCCTCCCGGCTCAAGTCCGGCCAGGATGTGCGGATCGCCGGCATCCCGGTGGGGACGGTGAAGTCGGTCAAACTGCAGCCGGACAACACCGTCGACGTCGCCTTCGATGTCAGCAAGCGCTACCAGCTCTACACCTCCTCGCAGGCGCTGATCCGCTACGAGAACCTCGTCGGCGACCGCTACCTGGAGATCACCTCCGGGCCCGGCGACCTGGTCAAGCTGGCGCCCGGCGCCACCCTGCCGCTGGACAACACCCGGCCGGCGCTGGACCTCGACGCGCTGCTGGGTGGGCTGCGCCCGGTGGTCAAGGGCCTGGATGGGGAGAAGCTCAACGAGATCAGCGGCGCGGTCATCGAACTGTTGCAGGGCAACGACGGCGCGCTGTCGGCGATGCTGGCAAGCACCAGCGCGTTCAGCCAGTCGCTGGCCGCCCGCGACCAGCTCATCGGCGACACCGTCACCAACCTCAACACGGTGCTGAGCACCGTCGACGCCAAGGCCGAGGAGTTCGACGCCAGCGTCGACCAGCTCCAACAGCTGATCTCCAGCCTGGCCGAGGGCCGCGACCCGATCGCCGGGGCGATCGAGCCGCTGGCGTCGGCGGAATCCGATCTCACCGACATGCTGGTCAAGGGCCGCCGCCCGGTGCAGGGGGTGCTGGAGAACGTGCGCCCGCTGGCGACCGTGGTCGACGACCGCAAGGGCGAGGTCAACGACGTCATCGAGCCGCTGGCCGAGAACTACATGCGGCTCAACGCGCTCGGCGCCTACGGCTCGTTCTTCAACATCTACTACTGTTCGATCCGCATCAAGATCAACGGCCCGGCCGCCAGTGACGTGCTGATCCCGTTCGGCGGCCCCGCCGACCCGTCGAAGGGGAGGTGTTCCCCTGTCAAGGATTGACGGCGTGTCCGTGATGGACCGCACCCTGCGCACCGGGATCTTCGGCGTGGTCACGGTGGTGTGCCTCGTGCTGGTGTCGTTCGGCTACACCTCGCTGCCGTTCTGGCCGCAGGGCAAGGACTACAGCGCCTACTTCACCGACGCCAGCGGCATCGCCCCGGGCAGTGACGTGCAGATCTCCGGCATCAAGGTCGGCAAGGTCAAGTCGGTGGCCCTCGACGGCGCCAACGCCCGGGTGGACTTCACCGTGGACCGCAAGCTCGCCATCGGCGACCAGTCGCTGGCCGCGATCCGCACCGAGACGGTGCTCGGCGAGAAGGCGCTGGCGATCACCCCGCTGGGCGCGGGCGCGGTCACCGTCATCCCGGTCGGGCGCACCACCACCCCCTACACGCTGAACACGGCGCTGCAGGACCTCGGCGGCAACGCAGGCAAACTCGACAAGGACCAGCTGGAGCGGGCGCTGGGCGTGCTCACCGACTCGCTGCAGGCGGCGACACCGCAACTGCGCGGCGCCCTGGACGGGGTGGCGGAGCTGTCCCGCAGCCTCAACGCCCGCGACGAGGCGTTCGGCCAGCTGCTCGGCCACGCCCGGTCGGTCACCACCTCGCTCAGCGAACGCGCCGACCAGGTCACCCAGCTGGTCAACGACGGCAACCAGCTCTTCGCCGCCCTCGACCGGCGCCGCCAGGCCCTGGCCACCCTGATCGCCGGCATCGATGACGTCTCCACCCAGCTGTCCGGGTTCGTCGCCGACAACGAGGCCGAGTTTGGGCCCGCGCTGACCAAACTCAACCTGGTGCTCGACAACCTGCTGGAGCGCAAGGACCACCTCAGCGAGGGGCTGCGCCGGCTGCCCGGCTTCGCCACCGCGCTCGGCGAGGTCGTCGGATCCGGCCCCGGCTTCCAGATCAACCTCTACGGTCTGCCGCCGGCCACCATCTCCGAGGTGCTGCTCGACGCCTACTTCCAGCCCGGCAAGCTGCCCGACAGCCTCGCCGACTACCTGCGCGGCATGATCACCGAACGCCTCATCATCCGGCCGAGGTCGGCATGACGATCACCTCGACCGGTTTCCGCGACAGGGCCCTGCGCCGCTCCCTGGTCGGCGTGCTGGTGGCGATGCTGGTCGCCGGGATCTACCTGGTCTGGCCCGCCACCCGCGGGCACAAGATCGTCGCGTATTTCCCGTCGGCGGTGGGGCTTTATCCCTCCGACGACGTCCGCGTCGCGGGGGTGCCGGTCGGCCGCATCGACTCCATCGAGCCGCGCGCCGACGACGTCAAGGTCACGATGACGGTCAACCCGGGGGTCAAGATCCCCGCCGACGCCGATGCCATCGTGATCGCGCCGAACATCGTCTCGGCCCGGTTCATCCAGCTGCGCCCGGCCTACACCGGCGGACCCACTCTGCCCGACGGCGCCGCCCTGGACCTCAAGCGCACCGCGGTCCCGGTGGAGTGGGACGACGTGAAAGCCGAACTCACCAAGCTCAGCGGCCAGCTGGGCCCGCAGGTCGGCGAGTTGCAGGGCCCGCTGAGCCGGTTCGTCAACCAGGCCGCCGACACCTTCGACGGCAACGGCGACTCGTTCCGGCAGGCGCTGCGGGAACTGTCCCAGACCGCCGGGCGGCTCGGCGACTCGCGCGGCGACCTGTTCGGCACGATCAAGAACCTGCACATCCTCGTCGACGCGCTGTCCTCCAGCAACGAGCAAATCGTGCAGTTCTCCGACCACGTCGCCTCGGTCTCCCAGGTGCTGGCCGACAGCTCGGTCGGGCTCGACAACACCCTGGGCACCCTCAACCAGGCGCTGTCGGACGTGCGCGGTTTCCTCAACGAGAACAACTCGGTGCTCATCGACTCGGTGGACAAACTGTCCCAGCTCACCCAGATCACCACCGATCAGAGCGACGCCATCGAGCAGGTCCTGCACATCACCCCCAACGGGTTGGCGAACTTCTACAACATCTACGACCCCGCCCAGGGCGCGGTCACCGGGCTGTTGTCGCTGCCCAACCTCGCCAACCCGGTGCAGTTCATCTGCGCGGGCACCTTCGACGTCGGCTCCAACCCGGACAACTTCAAACGCGCCGAGATCTGCCGGCAGCGGATGGGGCCGGTGCTGCGCCGGGCGACGATGAACTTCCCGCCGCTGCTGCTGCACCCGGTCAACGGCATCACCGCCTACAAGGGTCAGGTCATCTACGACACCCCGGAGACCGAGGCGAAGGCGAAGACCCCGATCCCCTACCTGCAGTGGCAGCCGCTGCCCGGGGTCACCCCGCCGGACCCGGCCGAGATCAGCAAGCTGCTGTTGCCCGCCGACCCCGAGCAGGGGGAAGGCGAATGAGCGTGACGCGGTGGACGGCGCGGCTGAAACGCGCCGGGGTGGTCGCGGCGGCCGGGGTGCTGCTGGCCGGCTGCCAGTTCGGCGGGCTGAACTCGCTGAACATGCCCGGCACCAAGGGGCACGGCAAGGGCTCCTACAACATCTGGGTGCAGGTGCCCGACGTGGCCACCCTGCCGCAGAACTCGCCGGTGATGATCGACGACGTCACCGTCGGCAGCGTCTCGGGGGTGCAGGCGGTCCAGCGGCCGGACGGCACCTTCTACGCGCTGCTGCAGCTGTCGCTGGAAGGCGACGTGGACCTGCCCGCCAACGCGGTCGCCCGGGTGGCGCAGACGTCGTTGCTGGGCTCGCAGCACGTCGCGCTGGCCGAACCCGACGACGTCCCGCCGATGGGCAAGCTCAGCGAGGGCTCGGAGATTCTGCTGACCCACTCCGACCGCTACCCGACCACCGAGGAAGTGCTGGCCTCGCTGGGCATGGTGGTCAACAACGGCAACCTGGGCGCGCTGCAGGACGTCACCGAGGAGATGTACGCCGCGGTGGTGGGCCGCACCGGGGGACTCAACACGCTGATCCCGCGGCTGGCGGAGCTGACCGGGTCCCTCGAGCAGCAGACCGGCGACATCATCGCCGCGCTGGACGGGCTGAACCGCTTCTCCGGCAAACTGGCCGCCAACAAGGAGCACCTGGGCAAGGCGCTGGAGTCGCTGCCGGCGGCGCTGGGCGTGCTCAACGACAACAGCACGGTCATGGTCGACGCGTTCGCCGCCCTCGGCCGGGTGGGCGAGGTGGCCGCACGGGTGCTCTCGGAGACCAAGGACGACTTCGTCGCCGACATGATCGACATGTACCCGGTGATCAAGTCCTTCGCCGACAACGCCGACAACCTGGTGGGCGCGCTGCCGATCATCCTGACCTTCCCGTTCACCAGCTACTACATCAAGAACGCGGTGCGCGGCGACTACCTGAACGTGTTCGTGACCTTCGACCTGACCCTGCGCCGGCTGGGCGAGACGGTGTTCACCACCTCCGCGCTCGACCCGAACATGCAGCACCTGTCCGAGGTGGTCAACCCGCCGGACTACCTGCTCGGCGCGATGGCCAACCTGTCCGGTCAGGCCGCGAACCCGTTCGAGATCCCGCCCAAGAACGGGGGTGAGGGCTGATGCTGGACCGGCTCACCCGCGTGCAACTGGCGATCTTCGCGCTGGTCACGGTGCTGTCCGTCGGGGCGATCTCGATCTTCTACCTGCAGGTGCCGTCCGCGCTGGGGATCGGCACCTACAACGTCACCGCCGATTTCGTGGCCGCCGGCGGCATCTACGAGAACGCCAACGTCACCTACCGCGGCGTGACCGTGGGCCGGGTGCAGTCGGTGAGCCTCAACGACGACGGCGTCGACGCGCACATGCGGCTCAACTCCGGCATGCCGATCCCCGACAACGTCACCGCGACCGTCAAGAGCGTCTCGGCGATCGGTGAGCAGTACATCGACCTGGTGCCGCCGGACCCGGCGTCGACGGAGAAACTGCGCGACGGCGCCCGCATCGGGCAGGACCGCACCGCGATCGGCCAGGACATCGCCGGCATGCTGGCCGAGGCGCAGAACCTGGTCAGCAGCCTCTCCGACGCCCGGGTGCAGGACCTGCTGACCGAGGCGTTCAAGGCGTTTCACGGCACCGGGCCGGAGCTGGCCCGGCTGATCGAGGCGTCCCGGCTGCTGGTCGACGAGGCCAACGCCAACGCCGGGGACACCTTCGCGCTGATCGAGCAGGCCGGCCCGTTCCTCGACGCGCAGATCCGCGCCGGCGACGACATCAAGGCGATGGCCGACGGGCTGGCCCGGTTCACCACCGAGCTGCGCGGCGCCGACTCGGAGTTCCGCCAGACGCTGGCCACCACCCCCGGTGCGGTCGACGCCGCCAACACCGCCTTCAGCGGGATCCGGCCGTCGTTCCCGGCGCTGGCCGCGAACCTGGCCAACCTGGGCCGGATCGGGGTGATCTACCACAAGTCCATCGAGCAGGCCCTGGTGATCTTCCCGGCGCTGATCGCCGCGCTGATCACCGTCGCCGGCGGGGTGCCCGCCGACGAGGGCGGCAAGCTGGACTTCAAGATCAGCCTGGGTGACCCGCCGCCGTGCCTGGTCGGGTTCGTGCCGTTCACCGAGATCCGGTCCCCGGCCGACGAGACGCTGCGCGAACTGCCCGACGACCTGTACTGCAAGACCGCGCAGAACGACCCGTCGGTGGTGCGCGGCGCGCGCAACTATCCGTGCATGGAGGTGCCGGGCAAACGCGCCCCGACCGTGCAGCTCTGCCGCGACCCGGAGGGCTACCAGCCGATCGGGTCCAACCCGTGGCGCGGCCCGCCCATCCCGTACGGCAGCGTGCCGGTCACCGACCCGCGGATGACGCTGCCGATGAACAAGTTCCCCTACATCCCGCCGGAAGCCGACTACGACCCCGGCCCGCCGGTGGTGCAGCTGCCGCCGGGCGTGCCGCCGGGCCCCGGACCGGCGCCCAACCCGCCGTATCCGCTGCCGATGCCGCCCAACGAGCCGGGCCCGCAGCCGGCGCCGTGGCCCTACTACGCGCCGCCGGACCAGAACCTGCCGACCGCCCCGGGCGGCAACGACGGCCTGCCGCCCTACGGGCGTCAGCCGCCGGGACCGCCACCCGGCCCGGCGCCGCAGGCCGCCGGACCCGCCTACGGCGTCTACGACTCGGAGAGCGGTGAGTTCGTCGACCAGGACGGCACCACCGGGGTGTTCGCCGCCGGGGCCACCGGCGCGACCTCGGCGGAGAACTGGGTGGATTTGATGCTCGACCCCAGATCCGCATAATGGCCCACGTGGTAACCGAGCAGACGGCACCGACCGCGGACACCGGCACCCGCGTGCGCCGCCGCGCCTCCCGGGCGGCCGGCCCGGCCGGGGAGGCGGCCACCGCGCGGGTGGCCTCGACCGGGCGGCCCGCCAGCCCGGTGCTGCGGTCGGCCACCCCGCCGCGCCCGCAATCCCACCGGCTGCTGGTCGCCGTGGTGGCGGCGGCGACCGCGTTCGTGCTTACCGCGGTGCTGGCCGGGCTGGTCGCCGTGGCGGCGCGGTCCGAGCGCAGCGCCGACGCCGAGGCGGCCCGCCAGCAGCGGTTCGTCGACACCGCCAGCCAGACGGTGGTCAACATGTTCAGCTACGACCAGGACCACATCGACGACAGCATCGACCGCTGGATCCACAACCTCAGCGGTCCGCTGCGCGACCAGTTCAGCCAGCCCGGCACCGTCGACATGCTCAAGGGTCTGTTCGTCGACACCAAATCCGACTCCGAGGCGGTCATCAACGCCGCCGCGCTGGAGAGCATCGACGAGGAGACCAACCGGGCCTCGGTACTGGTGGCCGCGCGGGTCACCGCCACCGACGTCAACGACGGCGTCAACCAGCCGTCCCAGCCGTACCGGCTGCGGGTGATCGTGCAGGAGGACTCCGCCGGCGCCATGACCGCCTACGACCTGCTCTGGCCCAACGGGGGCGCCTGATGCCCGGGACGTCCCCGTGGCCGCAGCGGCTGCTGGGGATCCTCGCCGCGGTGCTGGCCGCGGCGTTCGTCGGGCTGTCGGCCGTCGGCGGCTTCCTGTACTGGAACCGGGCGGAGGCCCACGCCGCGCAGGACACCCGCGCGGAACTGGCGCCGCTGGCCGCCGAGACCATCCCGAAGATCCTCGGCTACGACTACCAGACCGTCGAGACCACGATGACCGACGTGTACCCGCTGCTCACCCCGCGCTACCGGCAGGAGTTCGAGCAGCAGGCCACCCAGACCGTCATCCCGCAGGCGCGGCAACGCCAGATCGTCAGCCAGGTCAACGTGGTCGGTCACGGCGTGATGTCCGCGGCCCGCAACAGCGGCATGGTGCTGGTGTATCTGAACCGCACCGTCACCGACAAGAGCAAGGAACCGCTGGTCGACGGCGCCCGGGTGCAGGTCAGCTACGAAAAGGTCGACGGCCGCTGGCTGATCGACATGATCAAACCGATCTGACTCACGCCGAGCAGTGCCACGGGTCGTTGCAGTGCAACGGGTGCTCGTTGACCGGGATGTCCAGCGGCCGCTGGAAGGTCAACGTGAACGGGGTCTTGGTCAGCGCCGGGGCCACCTTGCCGCCGCAGACCTCCGCGTTGGAGCGGGTGTGGGTGCCGGCCAGCGTCGCGCTGTCGAAGCTGTAGGTGTGCTGAACCTCCGCCGTCGACCCGTCCGGGCAGGTCAAGCCGCGCGGTGACGGGAAACTGGTCGTCCACAGGTTGTTGGTCAGCCGGAACTGCCCGGCCTTCTCGTCGGCGGTGTTGGGCACCACCATCGACGCGTTGAGCGAACATCCCATCGGGGTGCAGGTGGGGTAGACCCGCCACATCGCATCCGGGGCGCCTTCCTCGGTGTAGGTGTAGATGCCCTGGATCGGGTCGGCGGCCTGCGCCGGCGCGGCACCGGCGAGGGTCAGCCCGACCGCACCGGCGAACACCGCGGCGGCACCGGCCCATCCTCGAGAACGCGTCATGGTGCCCAATTTAAACAGAGCCCGACGGCGGTGTGGCCGGTTCGGTGCCCGCCGCCCCCAGCGCATCGAGAAACGACCGGGCCCAGCGGTCCACGTCGTGGGTCAGCACCTGCCTGCGCAGCGCCCGCATCCGGCGGCGGCCCTCGTCGGCGGACTGGCCGATCGCCGCCTCGATGGTGTTCTTCACCCCGTCGAGGTCGTGCGGGTTCACCAGGTAGGCGTGCCGCAGTTCGTCGGCGGCGCCGGTGAACTCGCTGAGCACCAGCGCGCCGCCCAGATCGCTGCGGCAGGCGATGTACTCCTTGGCCACCAGGTTCATCCCGTCGCGCAGCGGGGTGACCAGCATGACGTCGGCGGCCACGAAGAACGCGATCAGCTCGTCGCGGGGCACCGGGCGGTGCAGGTAGTGCACCACCGGGTGGCCAACCTCGCCGTACTCACCGTTGATGTGGCCGACCTCGCGTTCGATGTCGTCGCGCAACTCCCGGTAGCTGTCCACCCGCTCCCGGCTCGGGGTGGCCAGCTGGACGAACACGGTGTCCGCGCCGTGGACCCGGTCCTCGGCCAGCAGCTCGGCGAACGCCTTGAGCCGCACGTCGATGCCCTTGGTGTAGTCCAGCCGGTCCACGCCCAGCAGGATCGTGCGCGGGTTGCCCAGCTCGGCGCGGATCTCCCGGGCGCGGCGGCGCACCGCCCGCTGCCGGGCCTGCCGGTCCAGGCTGGCCGAGTCGATGGAGATCGGGAACGCGCCGACCCGCACCGTGCGCGAGCCGTAGGCCACCTCCCCGAACCTCGAGCGCACCCCCACCGAGGCGCGGCTGGTGGGGGCGCCCACCAGCCGGCGCGCCAGGATCAGGAAGTTCTGCGCGCCGCCGGTCAGGTGGAACCCGACCAGGTCGGCGCCGAGCAGCCCCTCGGTGATCTCGGTGCGCCACGGCATCTGCATGAACAGCTCCACCGGCGGGAACGGGATGTGCAGGAAGAAGCCGATGGTCAGGTCGGGGCGCAGTTCGCGCAGCATCGCCGGCACCAGCTGCAGCTGGTAGTCCTGCACCCACACCGTCGCGCCGGGCGCGGCGGCCCGCGAGGTGGCCTCGGCGAACCGGCGATTGACGTCGACGTAGCGGTCCCACCAGGCGCGGTGGTAGATCGGCTTGACGATCACGTCGTGATACAGCGGCCACAGGGTGGCGTTGGAGAAGCCCTCGTAGTACTCGGCGATGTCGTCGGCGCTCAGCGGCACCGGGTGCAGCAGCAGGTCGTCGTCGGCGATCGGCGCCTCGGTGTCGGCGGGCAGGTCGGCCACCCCGGGCCAGCCCACCCAGGCGCCGCGGCGGCGGCGCAGCAGCGGCTCCAGCGCGGTGACCAGCCCGCCCGGGGCACGCTTCCAGGTGGCGGTGCCGTCCGGGTGGCGCTCCATGTCGATGGGCAACCGGTTGGCCACCACGACGAAATCGGATTCGCCGTGCGGTCCCGTCCCCATCTAGGCGTCGGTCTTCGCCGGTCCGATACCGAGCATCGACAGGAATACCCGGCACTCGTCGGCGTCGGTGGCGTAGGCGGCCACCACCCGCCGCGCCTGCCGTTCGGTGCTGTCGGCCAGCGGCTCCACCTCGCCGATCGCGGCGGGATCAGATTTTGCGGACATGGGTCCAACTGTAGGCGAAATGCGCAGATCGCGGCGGCCGGCGGGGGCGGGCCGCCGGGTAGGGTGCTGCAGGTGACTGCCGAGACGGTGACCTACGAAACCCTCGAGGGCGGCCGGATCGCCCGGATCTGGCTGAACCGGCCGGAAAGCCACAACGCCCAGCACCGCACCCTGCTGGTCGCCCTGGACGAGGCGTTCGCCCGCGCCGAGGCCGACGACGAGGTGCGGGTGGTGATCCTGGCCGCCCGCGGCAAGAACTTCTCCGCCGGGCACGACCTGGGCTCGGAGGAGGCGCTGGCCGAACGCCGGCCCGGCCCGGCCCAGCACCCCACGTTCACCAGCCACGGCGGCACCCGCGACGGCGTGGTGGAGAAGACCTACCTGCAGGAGTGGCACTTCTACTTCGAGAACACCCGCCGCTGGCGCAACCTGCGCAAGATCACCATCGCCGCGGTGCAGGGCAACGTGATCTCGGCCGGGCTGATGCTGATGTGGGCCTGCGACCTGATCGTGGCCGCCGACAACGCCCGGTTCTCCGACGTGGTCGGGGTGCGCCTGGGCATGCCCGGCGTCGAATACTATGCGCACCCCTGGGAGTTCGGGCCGCGCAAGGCCAAGGAGCTGCTGCTGACCGGGGACTCGATCGACGCCGAGGAGGCCCACCGGCTCGGCATGGTGTCCAAGGTGTTCCCGCTCGACCGCCTCGAGGAGGACACCCTGGCCTTCGCCCGGCGCATCGCGCAGCGCCCGACGATGGCGGCCCTGCTGATCAAGGACTCGGTCAACGCCGCCGCCGACGCGATGGGCTTCGACGAGGCGCTGCGGCACGGCTTCCACATCCACCAGCTCGGCCACGCCCACTGGGCGGCGACCAACGACAACCGCTTCCCGGTGGCCCTGCCGCCCGACGTCGAGGACTGGCGCAGCGCCGGTCCGACCCAACTGGCCCGCCGCGACCGGCCCTGACCCAGGAGTTCCAGCATGCAGCTCGACTTCGCCGACCGCAGTTATCTGGTGACCGGCGGCGGTAGCGGCATCGGCAAGGGGGTGGCGGCCGCGCTGGCCGCCGCGGGCGCGGCGGTGCTGATCGTCGGCCGCGACACCGACCGGCTGGCCGCGGCCGCGCAGGAGATCGGCGGGCGGCTGGCCGCCGAGGACCCCGCCGGGCGGGTCGATTACCGCTCGGTGGACGTGACCGACGAGGAGCAGGTGGCCGGCGCGGTCGCCAGGATCGTCGAGCGGCACGGCCGGCTGCACGGGGTGGTGCACTGCGCGGGCGGCTCGCAGACCATCGGCCCGGTCACCCAGATCGATTCGGCGGCGTGGGCGCGCACCGTCGAGCTGAACGTCACCGGCACCATGCACGTGCTCAAACACAGCGCCGCGGCGCTGGTACGCGGCGGCGGCGGCTCGTTCGTAGGTATCTCCTCGATCGCGGCGTCGAACACCCACCGCTGGTTCGGCGCCTACGGGCCCACCAAGTCCGCGGTCGACCACCTGATGAAGCTGGCCGCCGACGAGCTGGGCGCCTCCCGGGTGCGGGTCAACGGGATCCGGCCGGGGCTGATCCGCACCGAGCTGGTCACCGCGATCCTGGACTCGCCGGCGCTGAGCGAGGACTACGCGATCAACACCCCGCTGCCGCGCCCCGGGGAGGTCACCGACGTCGCCAACCTGGCGCTGTTCCTGCTCTCCGACGCCGCCGAATGGATCACCGGGCAGGTCATCAACGTCGACGGCGGCCAATCGCTGCGCCGCGGTCCGGACTTCACCTCGATGCTCGAGCCGGCCTTCGGCGCCGACGGACTGCGCGGGGTGGTGTAGATGGGCGTCTACGCGGTCACCGGGGCCGCGTCGGGGATGGGCCGGCAGGCGGCGGACAAGCTGCGCGCGGCCGGGCACACCGTGATCGGCGTGGATCTGCGCGACGCCGAGGTGATCGCCGACCTGTCCACCCCGGGCGGGCGCGCCGAGGCCGCCGCGGCGGTGCTCACCGCCGCCGACGGGCGCCTGGACGGGGCGGTGCTGGCCGCCGGACTGGGGCCCACCCCGGGCCGGGACCGGGCGCGGCTGATCTTCGCGGTCAACCACTTCGGGGTGGTGGAGCTGCTGGAAGCGTGGCGGCCGGGGTTCGCCGCCGCCGGGTCGGCCAAGGTGGTGGTGATCGGCTCGAACTCGTCGACCACCACCCCGCCGGTGCCGCGCCGCGCCATCCGGGCCCTGCTCGCCGGGGACCAGGGCAAGGCCGAGCGCGCGGTGCGGCTGTTCGGTTCCGGGGCGCCGACGTTCGCCTATGCGGCCTCCAAGATCGCGATCAGCCGCTGGGTGCGCCGCCACGCGGTGACCGCCGAGTGGGCCGGCGCCGGGATCCGGCTCAACGTGCTCGCGCCGGGGGCGATCATGACCCCGCTGCTGGAGAAGCAGCTGGCCACCCCGCGGGAGGCCAAGGCGATCAAGGCATTCCCGGTGCCGGTGGGCCATTTCGGCGACGCCGAGCAGCTGGCCGACTGGATGCTGTTCATGCTCTCCGACGCGGCGGAATTCCTGTGCGGCAGCGTGATCTTCGTCGACGGCGGCTCGGACGCCTACTTCCGCGCCGACGACTGGCCGCGCAGTGTGCCGCGGCGCGGCGTGCCGCGCTACCTCGACCGGTTCCGGCGGTTCCGCGCGACGCGCTAAGACGTCAGCAGGTCGAAACCCTTGTAGCCGGCCGCCGCCACGTCGGCGATGATCTGGCCGTACACCCCGAAGCCGCCGACGAACGGCATGAACACCCGCGGCTTACCGGCGATGTTCGCGCCCAGATACCACGAGTCCGCCTGCGGCATCAAGGTTTCCGCCGCCCGCCGGGTGCACTCCGCGCCCCAGCCCTCCGCGGCGTCGGGGCAGGCCTCCAGGCCGGTGGCGCCGTGGTCGGCCAGGTAGCCGATCGCGTCGGCCACCCAGTCGACGTGCAACTCGGAGTGCAACACCATGTTGGCCAGCACCGACGGGCTGCCCGGCCCGGTCAGGTTGAACAGGTTGGGGAATCCCGGCACCGACAGGCCCAGATAGGTCACCGGGCCGCCGGCCCACACGTCGTTGAGGGTGGCGCCGCCGCGCCCGACGATGTTGATCTTGGCCACCGACCCGGTCATCGCGTCGAACCCGGTGGCCAGCACCAGCGCGTCCAGGCCGTAGTGGGCGGCGGCGGTGTGCAACCCGGCGGCGTCGAAACGCTCGATGGGGGTGGCGCGGACGTCCACCAGGTGCACGTGGTCGGCGTTGAAGGTCTGGTAGTAGTGGTCGTCGGTGCAGATCCGTTTGGCGCCGATCGGGTGACCGCGCGGGATCAGCAGGTCGGCCACCGCCGGGTCGTCGATGACCGCGCGGACCTGCTCCTCCCAGAACAGTCGGGCGGTGTCGTTGGCCGGCAGCGACGTCAACTGGTCGGGGAAGGTCTTCGCGAACAGCACGCCGCCGAGTCGCCAGCGTTCGGCGTAGGCCGCCCGGCGCTCCGCGTCGGAGACCGCCAGCGCCGACCGGGGGTGCGGCCGGTGCGGTGACCCCCCGCCGCTGGTCATCGACGCCGCCCGCCGCTGCGGATAGCTCGCCTTCTGGGCGCGGCGGGTCGCGTCGTCGAGGGGGACGTTGCCCGCCGGCACGCTGTAGTTGGCGGTGCGCTGGAAGACGAACAGTTCGCCGGCCTGCTCGGCGATGCGGGGGATGGCCTGGATGCCCGAGGAGCCGGTGCCGATCACCCCGACCCGCAGACCGGTGAAGTCCACGCCCTCGTGCGGCCAGTGCGCGGTGTGGTAGATCGGGCCGGCGAAGGTGTCCAGGCCGGGAATGGCCGGGATGTTCGCGTTGGACAGCGGGCCGACCGCCAGCACGCAGTACCGCGCCGACACCTCGTCGCCGGCCTCGGTGCGGACCGTCCAGCGCAGGGTGGCCTCGTCGAGAACGATGTCGGTGACCCGGGTGCCGAAGGTGATGTCGCGGCGCAGGTCGAACCGGTCGGCGACGTGGTCGAGGTAACGGCGGATCTCCGGGCCGGTGGCGTACTTCTCGGTCCAGTCCCAGTCCTGCTGCAGGTCGGCGTCGAAGGAGTAGGAGTAGTCGACGCTCTCCACGTCACACCGCGCCCCCGGATAGCGGTTCCAGTACCAGACGCCGCCCACCCCGTCGGCGGCCTCGAACACCCGGACCCGCAACCCGTCGGCACGCAACCGGTGCAGGGCGTACAACCCGGCGAAGCCCGCGCCCACCACGACCACGTCGACCGAACCGCTCATGACGGCGACGCTACGGCGGGCGGCTCGGCCGCGACCCGGCCTGTCTCGCCCACCGAGACAGGCTGTGACCGTGGTCGCGGCGCTGTGGTGGTGTGGCCGGCATGACAGCGAAATCCCTGGCGGAGAAGGTCGTGCTGGTCACCGGCGGCGCCCGCGGTCTCGGGGCCGCCTTCGCCCGCGACATCGTGGCCCGCGGCGGCCGGGTGGTGATCGGCGACCTGCTCGACACCGAGGGCGCCGAACTCGCCGCGGAGCTGGGTGCACCCGCGCGCTTCGTGCACCTCGACGTCACCGAGCCGGGCCAGTGGGCGGCGGCGGTCACCGCCACCCGGGATGCGTTCGGCGCGCTGACCGGCCTGGTCAACAACGCCGGAGTGTCCACCGGGCAGCTGCTCGAACACGAGCCGGTGGACCACTTCCGCAGCGTGCTGGAGATCAACCTGGTCGGGGTCTTCAACGGCATCCAGGCCGTCATCGCCCCGATGCGCGCGGCCGGCGGCGGCTCGATCGTCAACATCTCCTCGGCCGCCGGGCTGGTCG
>NZ_LZLJ01000087.1 GCF_001668625.1 Mycobacterium sp. 1274756.6 | reverse complement strand
TCTGTTGACGCCGGTCCAATTCCAGGCCGGTGGCGACGGTTGAAAAGTAGGCCACGTGGTCATGGCTATTGTGCCGTGTGGCTGGCTCGGGCGGAGGGCAAGGTATCGATTCCGGTGTCTTTGAGCCGGTAGCTCTTGCCTTTGAGGGTCAGGACTTCGGCGTGGTGGACGATGCGGTCGATCATCGCGGCGGCGACGACTTGGTCGCCGAAGACGTCTCCCCATCGGGAGAACGGCAGGTTGGACGTCAGAATGAGTGAGGCGTGCTCGTAGCGGCTGGAGACCAGTTGGAAGAACAGGTTGGCGGCGTCTTGTTCGAAGGGGATGTAGCCGACCTCGTCGACGACGAGCAGGCTGATGCGGCGCAGTTTGGCCAACTCGGTCGGTAGTCGCCCGGTGTTGTGGGCGGCTTTGAGGCGGGCTACCCAGTCCACGGCGGTGGCGAAGGCGACGCGGTAGCCGGCTTGGGCGGCTTTGATCGACAAGCCGATGGCCAAATGAGTCTTTCCGGTTCCTGGTGGCCCGAGGAGCACGACGTTGCGTGCTTTGGCCAGAAACACACCGGTGCCCAGGTGGGCGATCATGTCGCGGTTGAGGGCGGGTTGGTGATCGAAGTTGAAGTCCTCCAATGACTTTCTCGTCGGAAAGCCCGCCGACCGGATACGAGCTTGCGCTCCGGATGCTTCTCGTGCGGATACCTCGCGTGAGAGCACCGCCGCGAGGTATTCCTCGTGGCTCCAGCCGTCGTCACGGGCCTGTTCGGCCAGTCGGGCCGCCGCGTCACGAATCCGCGGGGCTTTAAGCACGTGGGTGTAGTGACCGATCGCCTTGATCGGGTCTTCGGTCATCATCACGCCACCTCGCCATCGGAGCCGTCGGTGGAAAAGTCGACGTCGAAGGCCCGGTCGTAGTCGGCCAGATCGCGCACCGGATGCTGATCGCCCACCGGCGGGTCGTCCTGCTGGAACCGCCGGCGAAGCATCGCGGCGGCCTCGACATGGGCCGGATCGGTCAGCGTCTGCCGGCGAGCCCAGCAGCGGTCATGGCTGGCCAGCATGCATCCAGCCCGCTGCACTGTTACCTGGGTCAAGCCGGTGCGGACCTCGATGATCTGGCCGATCGCGGCCGGGTCTACCGAGTAGTCGTTGCCCGCGGCCCGCACGTAGTAGTCACGTCCCAGCCGCACCGAGGTGACGGTGTCGATCACCGGTGCCACCGGCGGCAATGCCAGCATCTGTGCGCGATCGGCATCAAGAAAGTCGACCGGGCGGCCATCAAGGACCCGCACCCGGCGAGTGTTGGCGACCGGTAGCCACTCGGCCAGCTGGGCATTGAAATCCTGCGGAGAGTCGAAGTGCCGCCCTGGCAGAAACGAGGTCTCCAGATACCGGTTGGCCCGCTCAACGATGCCCTTGGATTCCGGGTCGTAGGGCTTGAGCTGCACCACTCGCGCCCCCAGCGTGCCCATCAGGGCGGTCACCGGATCGGTCAGCCGGCCCCGACGGCCGATACCGGCCTCATTGTCCCACCACAACTCGTGCGGCACCGCGCCCAAGCTGCCCGCCAGCAACCGCCACATCCCGGCCACCAGGTCCATCGTCTGCCGCGACGGCAGCATCATCGCGGCGATGACCCGGGAGAACGCCGCGACCATCACCAATACCGGCAATGACGCCTGCTGTCCGTAGCCAACCGCAACCTGCGTCGGCGGGAACCACAGATCGCACTGGGCCACCCGACCCGGCCGGTGCTCAAGTCGGTCAACCGGATCCGCCGGCAGATACTCCGGGCGGATGACTGCCACCCGCTCTCGAAACCACGAGATCGAACCCGCCCAACCGACCCGCTCGGCGATCACCGTCGCCGGCATCTGCGGATAGGCCGCCAACACCGCCCGAATCTGCGGCTCGGCCGCACCGATCGCCGACGCCACCGGCGCCCGCCGATACTTCGGCTCCTCATCACTGGCCAGCGCACCCGCGACGGTGTCACGTGCAACACCCAGTCGCCTTGCTATCGCCCGCTGCGACAACCCCTCGCTGCGGTTCAGGTACCGAATCAACGCCCAATCTTCCAAGGAGATCACCCATCCAATCTGGTCGGGTGGCCTACTTTTCGACCGGCGCGACTGGCCTAGTTTTCAACCGGCGTCAACA
>NZ_LZLJ01000086.1 GCF_001668625.1 Mycobacterium sp. 1274756.6 | reverse complement strand
AATCACCACCGAGCCCACTCCGCCCTCGGAGGCCGGCCACCGGTCACCCGACTGACCAACCTCCCCGGACATCACAGCTAGGGCGCGCTGAGCGACGAGGTCTGGGTGGCCCGCACGTAGACGGTGTCACCGGCGTTCAGTTGCAGCGCCTCGGCATCCCCGCGGGTGATCTGGGCGGTGAACGGGCGGCCGGTGGCGGCGCTGGTCAGCTCCACCCGCACCTCGAACCCGAGCATCACCACCCGGTTGACGGTGGCGCGCAGCACCGCCGCCTGCGCGCCGGGACCGCCTGCCGCGACGGCCATCTCCGGGGTGCGCCCCACCCGGATGTCGTGCGGGCGCACCAGGCTGCCGTTGAGGGAGGACACCGGCCCCAGAAACGACATGACGAAGGCGTTCGCCGGCTCGTCGTAGACCTCGTCGGGGGTGCCGACCTGTTCGATGCGGCCCTGGTTGAGCACCGCGATCCGGCCGGCCACGTCGAGGGCCTCGGCCTGATCGTGGGTGACCAGCACGGTGGTGACGTGCACCTCGTCGTGCAGCCGGCGCAGCCAGACCCGCAGGTCGTCGCGGACCTTGGCGTCCAACGCCCCGAACGGTTCGTCGAGCAGCAGCACCTGCGGGTCGACGGCCAGCGCGCGGGCCAACGCCATCCGCTGGCGCTGCCCGCCGGAGAGCTGGCTGGGATAGCGGTCCTGGAACCCGGCCAGGCCGACCACCTCGAGCAGGTTGTCGACCTTCTTGGCGATCTCGGCTTTGGGCCGGTGCCGGATCTTCAGGCCGAAGGCGACGTTGTCGCGCACCGTCATGTGTTTGAAGGCCGCGTAGTGCTGGAAGACGAACCCGATCCCGCGCTGTTGCGGCGGCACCCCGGTGACGTCGCGGCCGTGGATGGTGATCGTCCCGCTGTCGGGGTGGTCGAGGCCGGCGATGGCGCGCAGCAGCGTCGATTTGCCCGACCCGCTGGGCCCCAGCAGCGCCGTGAGCGACCCCTGCGGCACCGAGAAGTCAACGTTGTCCAGTGCCACGAAGTCGCCGTAGCGCTTGTTGGCGCCGGACACCGTGATCGCGTCGTCCGCCATCGGCTCTCCTTCGGTGTTCACGCGGCCGCTCTCTTCCGCCGGGCGTCCAGGATCACCTGGGCGACCAGGACCAGCACCGCCACCCCCATCAGCAGCGTGGACAACGCGTAGGCGCCGTACTCCTCGCCGCGGCTGTAGCGGTCGGAGACCAGCAGGGTCAGCGTCTGGGAGGTTCCGGGCAGGTTGGACGACACCATCAGCACCGCACCGTATTCGCCGAGCGTGCGGGCGACGCTGAGCACGATCCCGTAGGTCAGGCCCCACCGGATGGCCGGCACGGTGATGTGCCAGAAGGTCTGCCAGCTGTTGGCGCCGAGCGTGGCCGCGGCCTCCTCCTGGTCGGTGCCCAGCTCACGCAGCACCGGCTCAACCTCCCGGACCACGAACGGGCAGGTGACGAAGACACTGGCCAGCACGATGCCCGGCAGGCCGAAGATGATCTTGAACCCGAGGTTGTTCTCCACGAACCCCAGGGCGCCGGCCGATCCCCACAGCACGATCAGCGCGACGCCGACCACCACCGGGGACACCGCGAACGGCAGGTCGATCACCGCCTGCAGCAGGCCTTTGCCGCGGAACCTGTTGCGCGCCAGCACCAGCGCGGTCGGCACGCCGAAAATGACGTTGAGCGGCACCACGATCGCCACCACCAGCAGCGACAGGTCGAGTGCGGCGATCGCCGCCGGGGTGCTGATGTAGGCGAAGAACTGGCTGAGCCCGGGCTGGAAGGTGCGCCACAGGATCAGCGAGACCGGCACCACCAGCAGCGCCAGGACGTAGGCGAGCGCCACGAACCGCAGCACCAGCCGGACCGGGGTGGACAGCGTCATGCGAGCTGCTCCTCGTGCCGCGCGACCCGGGTGCCCACCAGGCGCAACAGCAGCAGCACGCTGAACGAGATCGTCAGCAGCACCACCGAGATCGCGGCGGCGCCGGCCCGGTCGTCGTTCTCGATCAGCGTCCGGATCCACTGCGAGGACACCTCGGTCTTGCCCGGGATCGCGCCGCCGATCAGCACCACCGACCCGAATTCGCCGATGGCGCGGGAGAACGCCAGGCCCGCGCCGGTGAGCAGGGCCGGCGCCAGGGCGGGCAGCACCACGGTGCGGAAAACGGTGCCGGGTCCGGCGCCCAGCGACGCCGCGGCCTCCTCGGCCTCCCGGTCGATCTCGAGCAGCACCGGTTGCACGGTGCGTACGACGAACGGGCAGGTGACGAAGGCCAGCGCCACCCCGACCCCCCAGGCGGTGTGCTGCAGGTGCACGTCGACCGGGCTGTTGGGTCCGTACAGCGCCAGCATGACCAGGCTGGCGACGATGGTGGGCAGCGCGAACGGCAGGTCGATGATGGCCTCCACCAACCGTTTTCCGGGGAAATCGTCCCGGACCAGCACCCAGGCGATCAACAGCCCGAAGACCAGGTTCAGCGCGGTGACGCCGGTGGCGATCGTGACGGTGACGCGAAACGACTCCACCGCCGCCTTCGAGGTGACCGCGGAGACGAAGGCCTCCGGCCCGGCGTCGGCGGCCTGCCACACGATCGCCGCCAGCGGCAGCAGCACGATCACCGACAGCCACCCGGTGGCCATCCCGACCCGAAGTCCGGTGCCACCGCGGCGCAGCGGCGCCGGTGGGCGCTCGAGCGTCGCGGTCAGACTCATCCGGTCGCCTCGAGGTAGATGGCGGTGATCGCGCCGGTGTTCTTGGCGAACAGCTGCGGGTCGACCACGTCCCAGCCGCCGAGGTCGGCGATGGTGAACAACCGCTTCGGCGCCGGGAACCGGTCCCGGAACTCCGCGATCGCCGCCGGGTCCACCGGCCGGAACCCGGCCTGCGCCCAGATCCGCTGCGCCGTCGGCGTGTACAGGAAGTTCTTGAACGCGGTCGCCGCACTCAGATGCCTGCTGGTGGTCAGCACCGCCACCGGGTTGTCGATCTTGAAGGTCTGTTCCGGCACCACGTGCTCGATCGGCTTGCCCTGCCGTTGCGCCTCGATCGCCTCGTTCTCATAGCTGATCAGGACGTCGCCGCTGCCCTGCACGAACACGTCGGTGGCCTCCCGCCCCGACGCCGGCCGCAACGTGACGTGGTCGTTGACCAGCCGGGTGACGAAATCCAAACCGGCCTGAGGGTTTTTGCCTGCGTCGCTCTTGACCGCGTACGGCGCCAGCAGGTTCCACTTCGCCGACCCGGAGCTCAGTGGGCTCGGGGTGACGACCTCGATGCCGGGGCGGAGCAGGTCGTCCCAGCCCCGGATGTTCTTCGGGTTGCCGGCACGCACCACCAGCGCCACCACCGAGCCGAACGGGATACCCTTGGTGGCGTCCTCGTTCCACGACGGGGAGACCTTGCCGGCGTCGACCAGCCGGGTGATATCCGGCTCGACGGAGAAGTTGACCACGTCGGCGGGTTTACCGTCGGCCACGCCCCGCGACTGGTCCGCCGAGGCGCCGTACGAGGCGGTCACCTCGATTCCGTCGCCCTCCTCGGAGTCGTTGAACGCCGGGATGATCTTGCTCCAGCCCGGTTCGGGCACCGCGTAGGTGACCAGCGTGATCCGGGTGTGGGCGTCTTTGAGTCCGCTGGAGCCCACCACATCGCTGGGGCCACCGCCGCAGGCGGCGAGCAGGGTGACCACCGCCGCGAGTGCGGCGAACCGGGGAGCGAGCATCGGGGACCTTTCCGGGTGGGCTTCGGCGACAGCGGGCGCACGGCTGCGGTCGGGGTGCCGAGCC
Organism: Mycobacterium sp. 1274756.6; assembly: GCF_001668625.1. Taxonomy (GTDB): domain Bacteria; phylum Actinomycetota; class Actinomycetes; order Mycobacteriales; family Mycobacteriaceae; genus Mycobacterium. Next base: position 49,194 of record NZ_LZLJ01000086.1, on the reverse strand, counting down.
GGAACGGGGTGTTCAGACCCGGAGCACCGGTCCGCAAGCGGGGGTGCCGGTCAGCGGCAACAGTCCACATCGGTGACGGCGCAGACCGGCGCGGACGGGCGCGCCGGGACACGGCACGTCACTCGACCGGGGGCTGCGCACATGGCGGGAAGCCTAACAGAATCCGGACCGCCGGCGACGCTCAGCGGGTCAGCAGCCAGGTGACGATCACCAGCACGATCAGCGCCACCAGAATCAGGGTCACCCGGGACCGCGGCATCGGCTTCACGACGGCCGCTTCGTCTCGTCGAGGCCCCGGGCGCGGTGCATCAGCCAGATGCCGTTACCCAACAGCCCGTCGAGCACCACCGCCACACCGTAGGACAACAGCAGCACGATCGGGATCACCACGATGGTCTGCAGGGCGAACCCGAGGCCGGAGAGCCACAGCTCCACACCGTCCCACCAACTCAGGAAGCCGTCCACGATCTCCACCCTAGGGGTCGCGGCGCTCGGCACCAACGTGAAACGATCGGCAGATGACCGCCGAGGCCGCCCCCGCGGAGTCGACCGGCGTGGTGATCGTCGGGGGCGGGCCGGCCGGGATGGTGCTGGGGTTGCTGCTGGCGCGCGCCGGGCTGGCCGTGGCGGTGCTGGAGAAGCACGCCGATTTCCTGCGCGACTTCCGGGGCGACACCGTGCATGCCAGCACCTTGCGGCTGCTCGACGAACTCGGGCTCGGCGAGCGGTTCGCCCGGTTGCCGCAGCGGCTGATCGACTCGATCGTGCTGCGCGTGCAGGGGGTGGCGGTCACCGTGGACGTCAGCGCGATCCCCGGCCCGCATCAGCACATCGCGCTGGTGCCGCAGTGGGATTTCCTGGAGTTGCTGGCCGAGGCGGCGGCCGCCGAGCCCGGCTTCCGGCTGCTGCGCAACGCCGAAGTGGTCGACGTGCTGCGCCGCGGCAGCCGGGTCACCGGGGTCACCTACCGCGAGGCGAACGGTCGGCTGCGGCGGCTGCAGGCGCCGCTGACCGTGGCCTGCGACGGCCGGTCCTCGACGGTGCGTCGGGTGCTGGGCGCAGCGCCGCGCCGGTTCGGCGTGCCGATGGACGTGTGGTGGTTCCGGTTGCCGCGCCGCGACAGCGACCCGGCCGGGCTGGCCGGAGTGCTCGACGCCGGCCGGGCGATCATCATGATCGACCGTCGCGACTACTACCAGATCGCCTACCTGATCCCGAAGGGCCGCGACGCGGAACTGCGCGCCGCGGGGCTCGGGGCGCTGCGTCGGGCGCTGGTCGAGCAGGTGCCGTGGTTGGTCGACCGGGTCGACGCGCTGGGCTCGTTCGACGAGGTGAAGCTGCTCGACGTGCAGCTCAACCGGCTGCGCCGCTGGTCGCGGCCGGGGGTGTTGCTGTTGGGCGACGCCGCGCACGCGATGTCGCCGGTCGGCGGGGTCGGGATCAACCTCGCGGTCGCCGACGCGGTCGCCGCCGCGCGGCTGCTGGCCGCGCCGCTGCGCCGCGGCCGGGTGGCGCGCCGGCACCTGGCCCGGGTCCAGGCGCGGCGTTGGCTGCCCACGGTCCTGGTGCAGATGGTGCAGCGGGTGCTGCACGCGAAGGTGATCGCGGTGGCCGTCACGGCGGCGGATCCGACGCCGCCGCGGCTGGTGCGGCTGGCCGGCCGCTCACCGCGGCTGCAACGGTGGGCCGGGTACGCGGTGGCGATCGGGCCGCTGCCCGAACCCGCCCCCGCGTTCGCCCGTCGACCGGGCTGCTGACGGTCGCGCCGCGCGGGCGGTGGACTCCGCGGCGTTTACCGAAGATGATGTCGGCATGGTTATGCATGTCCAGCCGGCCAGTGACGCCCCACCACCGCCGCACGCGGTCACCGAACCGGTGCCCGAGGCCGTCAGCGGGCTGCGCAACCCGTTCCCGCCGATCGCCGACTACGCCTTCCTCTCCGACTGCGAGACCACCTGCCTGATCTCGGCGGCCGGCTCGGTGGAGTGGCTGTGCGTGCCACGCCCGGATTCGCCGAGTGTGTTCGGCGCGATGCTCGACCGCAGCGCCGGTCATTTCCGGATCGGCCCCTACGGGGTGTCGGTGCCCTCGGCGCGTCGCTACCTGCCGGGCAGCCTGATCCTGGAGACCACCTGGCAGACCCACACCGGGTGGCTCATCGTGCGCGACGCCCTGGTGATGGGGCCCTGGCATGACATCGAGACCCGCTCACGCACCCACCGGCGCACCCCGATGGACTGGGACGCCGAACACATTCTGCTGCGCAGTGTCCGCTGTGTGAGCGGCACCGTCGAGCTGATGATGAGCTGCGAACCGGCGTTCGACTACCACCGCATCGGCGCCACCTGGGAGTACTCCGCCGCCGCCTACGGCGAAGCGGTGGCCCGCGCCAAGACCAACCCGGACGCCCACCCGATGCTGCGGCTGACCACCAACCTGCGGATCGGCCTGGAGGGCCGGGAGGCGCGGGCGCGGACCCGGTTGAAGGAGGGCGACAACGTCTTCGTGGCGTTGAGCTGGTCGAAGCACCCGGCGCCGCAGACCTACGAGGAGGCCGCCGAGAAGCTGTGGAACACCACCGAGTGCTGGCGGCAGTGGATCAACATCGGTGACTTCCCCGACCACCCGTGGCGCTCCTACCTGCAGCGCAGCGCGCTGACGCTCAAGGGGCTGACCTACTCCCCGACCGGTGCGCTGCTGGCCGCGAGCACCACGTCGCTGCCGGAGACGCCGCAGGGCGAACGCAACTGGGATTACCGCTACGCCTGGATCCGCGACTCGACGTTCGCGCTGTGGGGCCTCTACACCCTCGGGCTCGACCGGGAGGCCGACGACTTCTTCGCGTTCATCGCCGACGTGTCCGGCGCCAACAACGGCGAGCGGCACCCGCTGCAGGTGATGTACGGGGTCGGCGGCGAACGCAAGCTCGAGGAGGAGGAGCTCAACCACCTGTCGGGCTATGACAACGCCCGGCCGGTGCGGATCGGCAACGGCGCCTACAACCAACGGCAACACGACATCTGGGGCACCATGCTCGATTCGGTGTACCTGCACGCCAAGTCGCGCGAGCAGATCCCCGAGGCGCTGTGGCCGGTGCTCAAGCAGCAGGTCGAGGAGGCGATCAAGCACTGGCGCGAGCCCGACCGCGGCATCTGGGAGGTGCGCGGCGAGCCGCAGCACTTCACCTCCTCGAAGATCATGTGCTGGGTGGCGCTGGACCGCGGCGCCAAACTGGCCGAAGTGCAGGGCGAGAAGAGCTACGCCCAGCAGTGGAGCGCCATCGCCGACGAGATCAAGGCCGACGTCCTCGAACACGGCGTCGACGAGCGCGGCGTGCTCACCCAGCGCTACGGCTCGGATGCGTTGGACGCCTCGCTGCTGCTGGCCGTGCTGACCCGCTTCCTGCCGCCGGACGACCCGCGGATCCGCAGCACGGTGCTGGCGATCGCCGACGAACTCACCGAGGACGGGCTGGTGCTGCGCTACCGGGTGGAGGAGACCGACGACGGCCTCACCGGCGAGGAGGGCGCGTTCACCATCTGCTCGTTCTGGCTGGTCTCGGCGCTGGTGGAGATCGGTGAGATCCACCGCGCCAAGCACCTGTGTGAGCGGCTGCTGTCCTTCGCCAGCCCGCTGCACCTCTACGCCGAGGAGATCGAGCCGCGCACCGGGCGGCACCTGGGCAACTTCCCGCAGGCCTTCACCCACCTGGCGTTGATCAACGCGGTGGTGCACATCATCCGCGCGGAGGAGGAAGCCGACAGCTCCGGGGATTTCCAGCCGGCGAACGCCCCGATGTAGCGGCCGGCGTAGGGCGCGACGTAGCGGCCGGTCCGGCCGGGGCGGGTTACTTCTTGGCCTTGTCGCCGGCGGCGTCGGTGGACAGCGCGGCGACGAAGGCTTCCTGCGGGACGTCGACCCGGCCGATGGTCTTCATCCGCTTCTTGCCTTCCTTCTGCTTCTCCAGAAGTTTGCGTTTGCGGGAGATGTCACCGCCGTAGCACTTGGACAGCACGTCCTTGCGGATCGCCCGGATGTTCTCCCGGGCAATGATTTTCGAGCCGATCGCGGCCTGCACCGGCACCTCGAACTGCTGGCGCGGGATCAGCTCTTTGAGCTTGGTGGTCATCTTGTTGCCGTAGGCCGCCGCCGAATCCTTGTGCACGATGGCGCTGAAGGCGTCGACCGCCTCGCCCTGCAGCAGGATGTCCACCTTGACCAGGTCGGCTTCCTGCTCGCCGGCCTCCTCGTAGTCCAGGCTGGCGTAGCCGCGGGTGCGGGACTTCAGCGAGTCGAAGAAGTCGAAGATGATCTCGCCCAGCGGCAACGTGTAGCGCAGTTCGACCCGGTCCGGCGACAGGTAATCCATGCCGCCGAGTTCCCCGCGCCGCGACTGGCACAGTTCCATGATGGTGCCGACGAACTCGCTGGGCGCCAGGATCGTGGTCTTCACGATCGGCTCGAACACGGTGCGGACCTTGCCCTCCGGCCAGTCGGAGGGGTTGGTGACCTGAATCTCCTCCAGCTCACCGGATTTGCCGTCGCGCAGCACCCGGTAGACCACGTTCGGCGAGGTGGAGATCAGGCCGAGATCGAATTCGCGTTCCAGGCGCTCCCGGGTGATCTCCATGTGCAGCAGGCCCAGGAACCCGCACCGGAACCCGAAGCCCAGCGCCACCGACGTCTCCGGTTCGTAGGTCAGGGCGGCGTCGTTGAGCTGCAGCTTGTCCAGGGCGTCGCGCAGGTTGGGGTAATCGGAGCCGTCGACCGGGTACAGCCCGGAGTAGACCATCGGTTGCGGTTCGCGGTAGCCGGTCAGCGCCTCGGTGGCGCCGTGGCGCGCGGTGGTGACGGTGTCCCCGACCTTGGATTGCCGGACATCCTTCACCCCGGTGATCAGGTAGCCAACCTCCCCCACACCGAGCCCGTCGGTGGGTTTCGGCTCCGGGGAGACGATGCCGACCTCGAGCAGCTCGTGGGTGGCGCCGGTGGACATCATCTCGATCTTCTCCCGCGGGGTGATCGCCCCGTCGACGACCCGGACGTAGGTGACCACGCCGCGGTAGATGTCGTAGACCGAGTCGAAGATCATCGCCCGCGCCGGGGCGTCGGGATCGCCGGTGGGGGCGGGCACGGTGGCGACCACCGCGTCGAGCAACTCCGGCACCCCCTCCCCGGTCTTGCCCGAGACCCGCAGCACGTCGGCCGGGTCGCAGTCGATGATGTGGGCCAACTCGGCCGCGTAGTGCTCCGGGTCGGCGGCGGGCAGATCGATCTTGTTGAGCACCGGGATGATGGCCAGGTCCCGGTCGAGCGCCAGGTAGAGGTTGGCCAGCGTCTGCGCCTCGATGCCCTGGGCGGCGTCGACGAGCAGGACCGCGCCCTCGCAGGCCTCCAGCGCGCGGGACACCTCGTAGCTGAAGTCGACGTGGCCGGGGGTGTCGATCAGGTGCAGGACGTACTCCTGGTCACCGGACCGCCAGGGCAGCCGCACGTTCTGCGCCTTGATCGTGATGCCGCGTTCCCGCTCGATCTCCATGCGGTCCAGGTACTGGGCGCGCATCGACCGATCGTCGACCACGCCGGTGAGCTGCAGCATCCGATCGGCCAGCGTCGACTTGCCGTGGTCGATGTGGGCGATGATGCAGAAGTTCCGAATCTGCGCCGGCGCGGTGAAGGTCTGGTCGGCGAAACTGCTGATGGGAATCTCCTGGTCGGCGGCGGGATGGGCGGGGTGGAACGTCCTCCAGCGTATCCGGGGGCGGCCGCGGCGGCACAATCACGCCGCCCGGCTTGGCCTACGCTGGCGGCTATGGCTTCCCCGCGGAAGACGCCTTGGCAGAACTGGCAGCGCTTCGCGGAGAACGTGGTGTTCAACGAGGCTCCGAAGGTTCTCCGTTCGCTGCGGCACTCCCCGACCCTGCGGCGCGGTATCCAGCAGGGTCTGCGGATCGGTGTGGAGATGATCGCCGGCGCCACCACCGAGCCGCCCGCCGAGGTGACCGCCGGGCGGCCGGTGAGCAGCGCCAGCGTCCCCACCGCGCAACGTGCCCGCAAACTGGTCTACGCCCCCGACCTCAACGGGCGCGCCGACCCCGGCGAGGTGGTGTGGGCCTGGGTGGTCTACGAGGACGATCCCAGCCAGGGCAAGGACCGCCCGGTGCTGGTGGTCGGCCGGGACCGCAGCACGCTGCTGGGTTTGATGCTGTCCAGCCGGGACCACGGCCACGACACCGCGCACTGGATCGGGATCGGGTCGGGCGCCTGGGATTACGAGGGTCGGGCCAGTTGGGTGCGGCTGGACCGGGTGCTCGACGTGCCCGAGGAGGGCATCCGCCGGGAGGGCGCCATCCTCGACCGCGCGGTCTTCGACCGGGTCGCCGCCCGGCTGCGGGCCGACTATTCGTGGCACTGAGCGTATTCGTGGCACTGAACGCCGCGACCGGAGCGCCGTCCCGGCCCCGGTGCTGTGGCGGGCTCAGCCCTGGGTGATGTAGTCGTGCAGTTGCTCGCGCTCGGCGTGTAGCTCTTCCATCCGGGTCTTGACCACGTCGCCGATGCTGACGATGCCGGTGAGCCGGCCGTTCTCGAGGACCGGGATGTGCCGGACGCGTTTCTCGGTCATCAGCTCGCTGAGATCGTCGACCTGATCGCCCGGGCCGCAGGTGGCGACCAGCGCGGTCATGATGTCGGACACCGGGCGGTCCAGCAGCCCCGCGCCGAACTGGTGCAGTTTGCGCACGACGTCGCGTTCGGAGGCGATGCCCACGACCCCGTCGGAGTCCACCACCACCATGGCGCCGATGTTGTGTGCGGCCAGCCCGGCCAGCAAATCGGTGACCGTCGACTGCGGTGCCACCGTGGCCACGGCCGACCCCTTGTTCCGTAGCACGTCTGCGATGCGCATCGATTCCTCCAAGGCCATTCCTTCAGGACGACTCCGTCAGGGCGGAAGTGACCGACCTCACACCAGGCTAGCGCGGTTATGATCCGGGTGCCGCGGCTTCGTCCGCGGTCGGGCCTGCCCCGGCCGGTAGACACCGTTTGCGCAGGCCAGTCGGCTCCGCTTTGGGAGATGAGCCCACCGGCTGGTAACCTGAACAGCCGCTGCCCGGCGCCCGGCGCCGCAGCCCCAAAGCCAACCGATTGAATTCACGAAGGAACCGCACGCGTGGCCAACATCAAGTCGCAGGTGAAGCGCAACCGCACCAACGAGCGCCGCCGGCTGCGCAACCAGTCGGTGAAGTCCTCGCTGCGCACCGCGATCCGGTCGTTCCGCGAGGCCGCGGCGGCCGGCGACAAGGACCAGGCCACCGAACTGCTGGCCCAGACCGGCCGCAAACTGGACAAGGCCGCCAGCAAGGGCGTCATCCACAAGAACCAGGCCGCCAACAAGAAGTCGGCGCTGGCGCGGGCCCTCAACAAGCTCTGAGCCCTCACCGCCCGTCGGCGGCCAGCTCCGCGACGGTGCGCACGGCCGCCTCCAACGCGTAGTCGGCGTCGGCGGCGGCCCCTTTCACGTCGGCGTTGAGCGCGGCCACCACCCGGATCGCCTCCGCCACCGAATCGCGTGACCAGCGACGGGCTTGACGCTGCGCCTTCTGCACCCGCCACGGCGGCATCTTGAGCTCCCCGGCCAGCCGGTAGGGATCCCCCGAGAGGGGTCCGACCCGCGCGATCGTGTGCACCGCCTCGGCCAGCGCATCCGCCAGCACCACGTGCGGTTCGCCGCGCAGCATCGCCCAGCGCAGCGACTCCGCGGCGCCGGCGACATCCCCGGTGACCGCCTGGTCGGCGATCTCGTAGCCCTTCACCTCGGCCTTGCCGCTGTGATAGCGGTGCACCGCGGCCACGTCGACCTGCCCGCCGGTGTCGGCGACCAGCTGCGAGCACGTCGCGGCCAGTTCCCGCACGTCCGATCCGACCGCGTCCAACAGCGCGGTCACCGTCTCCTCGTCGACCTTCACCCGCTGGCCGGCGAACTCGTCGCGGACGAACTGGGCGCGCTCGGCGGGCTTGGTGATGCGGGCGCACGGATGGACCCGGGCACCGAGTTTGCGCAGCTGATCGGCGAGCGCCTTGGCCCGGCCGCCGCCGGAGTGCACCACCACCAGCACCGTGCCGTCCGGGATGTCCGCGGCGGCCGACCCGACCAGCGCTGCTGCGTCCTTGCCGGCCTCGCCGGCCGCTTCCAGCACCACCACCCGCTCGTCGGCGAACAGCGAGGGGCTGAGCAGTTCGGCGAGTTCGCTGGCGCTGACGTCGCCGGCCCGCATCCGGTTGACCGGGATGGCGTCGACACCGGCGCGCTGCCGCACCGAGCGCAGCACTCCGGCGACCGCGCGCTCGACCAGCAGTTCCTCGTCACCGAGGACCAGGTGCAACGACGAATCCGAATCGGCCACGAGGGCATCGTGTCACGGCCCGCCGTCACGCCCGGCCGCGAGGCACGCGTCAGCCGCCGCCCAGCAGTCCCGACAGCGACCAGGACAGCAGCGCCAGCCCACCCGCGGCGACCGCCGCGCGACACCAGCGCCACCGCCAGCCCGCGACCACGGCGACGGTGGCGGCACCCACCAGCACGGCGCCGCCGGCCCCGGCCGGGACCGGCACGGTGGCGCCCGGCAGGCTGCCGGCCCAGTGCGCCACCGCGCGCACCCACCAGACCTCCGGGCCGGTGAACCGGATCAACAGCTCCGCTACCGGCGGGGACAGCCCGCCGAGCGCGGCGGCGGCGCTGCCCAGCACCGTGATCGGTGCGACCAGCGCGGCCACCGCCAGGTTCGCGGCGGCCGAAACCACGCTGACCCGACCGGAGATCCCCGCGATCAGCGGCGCGGTCACCAGTTGTGCCGCACCGGCGATCGCCACCGCGTCGGCCACCGGTTTGGGCCAGCGGCGGGCCACCAGGTACCGCGACCACACCGGAGCCACCACCACCAGCGCGGCGGTGGCCACCACCGACAGCGCGAAGCCGACGTCGACCGCGAGCTGCGGTGCGACGGCCACCAGCACCAGCACCGAGGCCGCCAGGCTGGGGATGGCCTGGCGGCGCCGGGACGAGAGCACCCCGAGCAACGCGATCGCACCCATCACCGCGGCGCGCAGCACGCTGGCGGTGGGCTGCACGACGACGACGAACCCCGACAGCGTCACCCCGGCCAGCGCGACGGCGGCCCGCGGACCGATCAGCCACGCCGAGAGCAGCACCGCGCCGCAGACGATGGTGACGTTGGCTCCCGACACCGCCATCAGATGGGTCAGGCCCGCGGCTTTGAACTCCCGGTTGGCGGTGCCGCTGAGCGCCGAGGTGTCGCCGAGCACCAGCGCGGGCAGCAGGGCGGCCTGCTCGCCGGGCAGCGCGGCGCGGGTGGCCGCGGCGAACCGGCAGCGCACCTCGTGCGCGGCGCGGTCAACCGGCCCGGCGCGCCCCCGCCGCGGCGGCCCGACCGCGTTGAGTACGGCGACGCTCAGGTCGCGGCGGGCCGGGCCGGTGATGTGCGCCCGGAACGTGACCGGCTGACCGACCATCACCGCACCGAAGCTGCGGGTGGACGCGAAGACCACCACCCGTCCGCCCGCCGGCGCCGCCTCGACCCGGCGCACCACCGCGCGGAACATCAGCCGGGAGCTGCCCACCGGGACCGCGCTCTCGGTCGCGGTGACCGTCACGGTGCGCTCCGCACCGAACACGGCGGTGAGCGGGTGCCGCTCGACCGCGGCGGCGCGGACACCGATCGCCACCGCGAACCCGGCTATCACCACCCCGAGCGCGACCAGCCCGGCGGTCAGCACCGGCACCCGCCACCGGCAGGCCAGCCCGACGATCACCAGCAGCACGCCGGCGACCGCCGCCGGCCCCGCGGTGGCGGGCCACTCGATGCCGGCCGCGGTGATCAGCCAGGCGGCCAGCGCCGCCGGGACCAACCGCAGGTCCGGCCGGGTCGCGCTGCCGGTGTCCGGCGGGGCCGGCGACGGTCCGGCGGCGGTCATCGGGTCAGACCCGCACCTGGGTCCGCAGTTTCGCCAGCCGCGCCGGGCCGATGCCGTCGACCTCACCGAGCTGGTCGACGCTGCTGAACCGGCCGTGGCTCTCCCGCCACGCCACGATCGCGGCGGCGGTGACCGGGCCGACCCCCGGCAGCGCGTCGAGCTGGTCCACGGTCGCGGTGTTGAGGTCGACCAGGGCGCCGGGCCGGGCGGCGGTGGTCACCGGTCCCGCCGGCGGGACGGCGGGGGTAGCCGGGGCGGGGCTTGCCGGCGCCGCAGGGGTGTCGGCGCCGACCGAACTGCCCAGTGCCGGCGGCAGACCCGGGCGCGGCGCGATGCCCACCACGATCTGTTCGCCGTCGGCGACCTGGCGGGCCAGGTTGAGTCCGAGCGTGTCGGCGCCGTCGAGCGGGTCCCCGGCGGCCTGCAGCGCATCGGCGATCCGCGCGCCCGGTGCCAGGGTGACCAGGCCGGGCGCGTGCACCAGCCCGACGACGCTGACCACCACCGGCCCCTGCGGTTGGGTCGAGGGCGCCGCCGAGGACACCATCTCCACCGGCGGAAGCTGGGCCGACGCCACCGGCTCGGTGGGGCTGCGCAGCACGGTGAAGACGGTGACCAGCACCGCGATCACCGCGATCACGGCCAGCAGCAGCGCGCCGGCTCGCCCCGGGTCGGCGCGCACGCGCGCCACGATGCCCTCCGGCGGCTCCGGCTGCCAGCGCGGCAGCAGGCTGGCCGGGTCGTCCTCGTCGGCCGGGTCCGGTTCGGCGTCCGTCGCGGCTGCGGTGCCGGCCAACCGCTGCTGGAGCCGTTCGACGGGTGATGGGGTTCGCATGCCGCCGACGGTAGGACGCGCCGCCGTCGGGTGCCGCCCCGTTTCCGGGTGGCGGCGCGCGGTTGGGGATCGGCGCGGAACTGGGGATCGATCCGACGCTCACCGGGATCGCGGCGATGCCCGATGCGGGTCCCCCGCGTCACGCTAAGGTGCTCAGCAGCGTTCCCCCGACACAGGAGACGGCCCGTGCATCTGGCGCTCAGCGAGGACGAATCCGCTTTCCGCGACGACTTGCGCACCTTCTACACCACCAAGATCCCCGCCGAGATCCGGGAGCGGACCCGGCTGGGTCTGGGGCCGACCCGCGACGACATCGCGACCAGCCACAAGATCCTCCACGAGCACGGCCTGGCGGTGCCCAACTGGCCGGTGGAGTGGGGCGGCAAGGACTGGACGCCGACCCAGCACGAGATCTGGCTCGACGAGATGCAGTTGGCCAGCGTGCCGGAGCCGTTGACGTTCAACGCGCGGATGGTCGGGCCGGTGATCGCCGAGTTCGGCTCCGAAGAGCTCAAGCAGCGTTTCCTGCCTCCCACCGCGAGCCTGGACATCTGGTGGTGTCAGGGGTTTTCCGAACCCGAGGCCGGGTCCGACCTGGCGTCGTTGCGCACCACCGCGGTCCGCGACGGTGACAGCTACGTCGTCAACGGGCAGAAGACCTGGACGACGCTGGGCCAGTACGCGGACTGGATCTTCTGCCTGGTGCGCACCGACCCGCAGGCCCCCAAACGGCAGGCCGGGATCTCGTTCCTGCTGTTCGAGATGGACACCCCGGGCGTCACACTGCGTCCGATCAAACTGATCGACGGCGGTTACGAGGTCAACGAGGTCTTCTTCGAGGACGTGCGGGTCCCCGCCGACCAGCTCGTCGGCGAGGAGAACCAGGGCTGGTCCTACGCGAAGTTCCTGTTGGGCAACGAGCGGACCGGCATCGCGCAGATCGGCCGGACCAAGGTCCGGCTCGCCGAGGTCAAGCGGCGGGCCCGGGAGCGGGGCCTGCTCGACGACCCGCTGTTCGCCGCGCGGCTGGCCGAAGCCGAAAACCAGGTGCTGGCACTGGAGCTCACCCAGTTGCGGGTGACCGCCGACTCCGCCGACGGCAAACCGAATCCGGCGTCGTCGGTGCTGAAGCTGCGCGGCAGTCAACTGCAGCAGACCGCCACCGAGCTGATGCTCGAGGTGGCCGGGCTCGACGCGCTGCCGGTGGATGCCTGGACCGGCGAGGCCGCCGACATCGCCTCGCCGCAGTGGGCTCAACTCAGCGCGCCGCACTATCTGAACTATCGCAAGACCTCGATCTACGGCGGCAGCAACGAGGTGCAGCGCAGCATCATCGCGTCGACGATTCTGGGATTGTGAGGCAGCCATGGACTTTCAGCTCACCGACGAACAGTCGCTGCTGCGCGACACCACCCGCGACCTGCTGGCCCGCAGTTACGACACCGAGACCCGCAACACGGTGGTCGCCACCGACGACGGGTTCAGCCGCGACGTGTGGAAGCAGCTGGCCGACACCGGCATCCTCGGGCTCGGTTTGGAGGAGGACACCGGCGGCCAGATCGAGGTGGCGGTGGTGTGCGCCGAGATCGGACGCCGGCTGGCGCCCGAACCGGTGCTGACCGCCGCGCTGGGGCCCGGTGCGCTGATCGCCGAGCTGGGCAGCGCGGAACAGCGCGGGCTGCTCGACGCGGTGGGTGCGGGCCGCACGCTGCTGGCGTTCGCCCACCACGAGCCGGCGGGTACGAGCACCACCGCTGCGCAGCAAGGTGATTCGTGGCACCTCAGCGGCCGGAAGAACCCGGTGCTGGCGGGGCACTGCGCCGACCGGTTGATCGTCAGCGCCGCACTGCCCGACGGCGGCACCGGCTTGTTCCTGGTCGATGCGGCGTCGGTCACGCGGCACCCGTACCGCACCTTCGACGGCCTGCGCGGTGCCCAGATCGAGCTGGACGACACGCCCGCCGAACCGCTGGGCAGCGCCGCGGACGCCACCGCGGCCATCACCGCGGCCGGCATCCGGATGCACTCCGCGTTGTGCGCCGAGGCGGTCGGGGCGATGGAGGAAGCGCTGCGGCTGACCACCGAGTACCTGACCACCCGTAAGCAGTTCGGGGTCACGCTCAACAAGTTCCAGACCCTCACCCAGCGCGCCGCCGACATGTATGTCTCCCTGGAGTTGGCCCGCAGCATGAACCTCTACGCGGCCATGTCGATCGCCGACGGCACCGTCGATCCGGTCATCGCCGCGCGGGCCGGCCTGCAGATCGTCCGCTCCGGCCGGCACATCGCCGAGGAGGCGATCCAGTTGCACGGCGGCATCGGGATGACCGCGGAGTATCCGGTCGGCCACTACGCCGCCCGGATCACCGCGATCGAGCAGACGCTGGGGTCCTCGGCCGGTCAGCTGCGGGTGCTCACCGGTAATCTCGGCGACTACGAGGTGGCCGCGCTGTAGCGCGGCGCTGCGGAAATCGACAGCCCAGCGCTGCCACAGGCCGTTTTCGGGTCGATATCGGCCCGATTGACGTCGATCTCAGCACCGGGTCGGTACCGCCTGGCGGCGTTTGCCCCGGCGCGGCAGCGGGCAACCCACCGGCATGGATTCTTCGGAGTTGGTGGCGGCACCCTTCCGGTGGGGTGCGGCGCTGCGGAACCGGCGGCTGTTCCATCCCACCGGCGTGCTGGCCACCGGAGACCTGGACCGCATCGCACCGCCCGAGCAGGGCCTGCCGGTGCCGTCCTCGGCGATCGTGGCCCGCATCTCCAAAGGCCTGGGCACTCCCGGGGCGTTGCCCGACGCGGTGGGGCTGGCCTTCCGGGTGACGATGGCGCGGCAGCAGCCGGGACCGTGGGACGTGCTGATGGTCACCGCCGGTTCCGGGCCGCTCAGCCGGGTGATCGGGGTGCATCCGGTGCTGTCCTGGTCGGGACTGACCCTGTCCACGTTGATGCCGCTGCGCTATCACGGCCGCCCGTGGTGGTTGCGGGCGCGGATGCACACCGGCCTGACCGGGCCGGGCCTGTCGCTGACCGCCGTGGGCGACCAGCTCGATCGGGCAGAGATCCGCGTCGAGCTGGATCAGGCCGCCGGCGGCGGCGACTTCCGGCCGCTGGCCGAACTCACCCTGCGCAAGCGGCTGGTGCCGGTGCGTGACGACGATGTGGCGTTCGACCCGGTCCGCAACACCGCCCCGGGGGTGGAGCTCAGCCCGCACTGGCTGGCCGGTCTGCGGGCCAGCGCCTACCGCGGTAGCCGCACCGGGCGGGCCGCCGGGTAGCGGTCTTCGGATCGGCCCATAGGGTGTGGAAACCCGGCCCCGCCGACCCAGGAGGCTTCGATTGACCACACCGTTGCGGGTGATCCAGTGGACCACCGGAAACATCGGGCGCCGCTCGCTGCACGCCATCCTGGGCCGACCCGACATGCAGCTGGTCGGGGTGTATGCCCACGGCGCGGCGAAGGTCGGGGTCGACGCCGCGCAGTTGGCGGGCTGGCCGGAGCCGACCGGGGTGCTCGCCACCGACGACATCGCGGCCCTGCTGGCGCTGCAGCCCGACGCGTGCTGCTACAACCCGCTGTGGCCCGACATCGATGACCTGGTGCGGCTGCTGGAGGCGGGGGTCAACGTCTGCACCAGCGCCGCCTGGATCACCGGCGGCAAGCAGTCGCCCGACGACCTGGCGCGCATCCGGGCGGCCTGCGAACGCGGTAACGCCTCGATCTTCGGCAGCGGCGCGCACCCCGGCATCACCAACATGGTCGGGATGGTGCTGTCGGGCGCCTGCGCGCGGGTCGACGAGATCCGGATCACCGAGTCGGTGGACTGCTCAACCTACGAGTCGGCGGACACCATGGCCGCGATGGGGTTCGGCCGCGCCCCGGAGACCCCCGGTCTCGCCGAGAGCGTGCGCCGCGAAAGCGAGGTGTTCGCCGAGTCGGCCGCGATGATGGCGCAGGCGCTCGGCGCCCGGTTGGACCGGGTCACCTTCGATGTGCAGTTCACCGCCGCCACCGGGGACAGTGACCTGGGGTTCATGCGCATCCCCGCCGGGACGGTCGCCGGCGTGTACGGCTACCACCGGGGCTGGGTGGGCGAGCACAACCTGGTCAGCGTCGGGTTCAACTGGACCATGGGCGATCAGGTCACCCCGCCCAAGCCGCTCGCGCACGGCCATGTCATCCAGGTCTTCGGAGTGCCCAACATGCGCACCGTGCTGCATTGTCTGCCGCCGGCCGACTGGACCGAGCCGAGCTTCGAGGGCCTGGGCTCGATCTACACCGCGATGCCGGTCACCAACGCGGTGCCCGCCGTGGTGGCCGCCCCGCCGGGCATCGTCACGCTGGCCGATCTGCCGCCGGTCACCGGGCGCGCCGCCCGGTAGCCGCCCGGCCGCGGTCAGCCCTGCGGTGCGGCCGGGTCGACGCAGACCGCCAACGCACCGGGCCCGACGTGCAATCCCAGCACCGGGCCCAGGTCGGTGACGATCGGCGGCGGGCACTGCGGCAGCCGCTCCCCCACGGTGGCGGCGAGCTCGGCGGCGCCGTCGGGGTCGGTGACGTGGTGCACCGCGAGACCCGCGGGTTCGTCACCGACCGCCTCGCAGACCCGGTCGACCATCGCCGCAAGCGCTTTGCCCGCTGTGCGGATCCGCTGGGCCAGAACGAGTTTGCCGTTGTCGATGCGCAGCAGCGGTTTCAGGGACAGCGCGGTGCCCAGCCAGGCGCTGGCGCCGCCGATGCGGCCGCTGCGGCGCAGACTGTCCAGCCGTTGCACCACCAGGTAGGCCCGGCCGCGTTCGGCGGCGGCCGCTGCGGCCGTGACGACGGTCGCCAGGTCGGCGCCGTCGGCGGCGGCGCGGGCCGCCGCGAGGGCCGCGAAGCCCGCTCCCATGCCCGCCGAGCGGGAGTCGACGACCCGCACGGCATCGCCGATCTCCCCGGCGGCGGCCCACGCCGCTCCGACCGTTCCGGACAGTTCCGCCGAGAGGTGTACGGCCACCACCCCGTCGCCCCCGCTGGCGGCATAGGCGCGCCGGTAGGCGATGCGAAGCTCTTCGGGGGTGGCGGCCGCGGTGCTGATCTGGCTGCGCTCCAGCAGGTCGGCGGGGATGTCGTCGACGCCGTCACGCAGGTCCTCGCCGTCGGCCAGGATGTGCAGTGGGACCTGCTCGATGCCCCACCGGGCGCGCAGGGGCGCCGGGATTCGGGCCGCCGAATCGGTGACCACCACCACCGTCACGAAGCGCTCCCGCCGACGCCGGCCTCGGCCAGCGCCTTGAGCATCAGTTCGGCGACCGCCTGGTGGGCCTCGAAGTTCCAGTGGATGCCGTCGGGGTTGCCGCGACCGGCCATCACGTGCTCGCCCACGGCGGCTTTCAGATCGACCAGCGGAACGTCGTGTTGTGCCGCCCAGTCGGTCAGCGCGGCCACCGTCGGCCGGCGGCCGTGGTGCGCCCGGCCGTAGGTGTCGGCGATGTGCACCGACGGCAGGCACGCCACGACCGGGATGTTCGGCCGGTTGAAATCGATGGCGGCGCGGGTCTGTTCGAGGTAATCCACCGTCAGCTGCGGCGGCAGGGCGGAGCGGGCGACCGGTGACAGGCGCGGCTGCAGCCAGCCGTAGCCGTCGCGGACCCAGCGTCGCAGCCGCGGCGGCCGCACGTAGCGGATCAGCTCGCGCAGCGCGGTGGGCAGCACCGACGGCAGCGAGTCCATTCCGCTGGTGGCGAAGACGACCGCCCCGGCGCGCGGCAACGCCGCCCATGCCCGCGGGTCCTGGGTGGCCGCCCACCACACGTCGCGGCTGGTCCATCCGATCCGTCCGATCAGTTCGACGTCCCAGTCGAGTTCCGCGGCAACCAGATTCGGCCAGATCCTGGGGTCGTCGGCGGGCAGGCCGCCGGTCGGGCCGTAGTAGGACAGCGAGTCGGCGAACACCAGCAGCGTCGGCTTAGCCCCGGGGCGGTGGTGCTCAGAGGACATCGTTGGCCACCTGCGCCGAGGCGTTCCACACGTCCAACCGCCAACTGATCGCGTCCGGGTCGGCGCCCGGGTGACCGCTGAGCTGCACCCAGCTGGCGTTGGCCAGGCCGCCGAGTGCCGGCCAGTTCGCGACCGGCAGCCGCAGCAGGGCCGCGGTGAGCGCCGCGATCAGTCCGCCGTGGGCGACCAGCACCACCGGGCGCTGCTCGGGGTCGGCGCCCCAATCCGGTTCGCCGGCCACCAGTTCGGCGACCAGCGGCAGGCTGCGGTCGGCGACGTCGATGCGGTTCTCCCCGCCGTGCGGCGCCCAGGTGGCGTCCTCGCGCCAGGCCAGCCGGGCGCCGGGGGCGGCGGCGTCGACCTCGGCGTGGGTCAGCCCCTGCCAGTCCCCCAGGTGGGTTTCGCGCAGCCGGGGGTCCACCCGCACCGGCAGGCCGGTGTGCTCACCCAGGGTGGCGGCGGTGTCGTAGGCGCGGCGCAGATCCGAGGAGACGATGAGCAGCGGCTGCCGTTTGGCGAGCACCTCCGCCGCGGCGATCGCCTGCGCCCGCCCCAGCTCGCTGAGTTCGGTGTCCAACTGGCCCTGCATCCGGCTGGCGGCGTTGAACTCGGTCTGCCCGTGCCGCAGCATCACCAGGCGGCGCACGCTCACGAGTCGTCCCCGCCGGGCTCGATCGGCACGCTCGGGCAGTCCCGCCACAGCCGGTCGAGGGCGTAGAACTCGCGTTCGTCGTGGTGCTGGATGTGCACGACCACGTCGACGTAGTCCAGCAGCACCCAGCGGCCCTCCCGGGTGCCTTCCCGGCGCGCGGGTTTGTACCCGCCGCGGCGCATCTTCTCCTCCACCTCGTCGACGATGGCGCCGACCTGCCGCTCGTTGGCGGCCGAGGCGAGCACGAAGTAGTCGGTGATCACCAGTTGGCTGGAGACGTCGATGATGACGACGTCGTCGGCGAGTTTGTCGCCCGCCGCCTCGGCGGCGATGCGGGCCATGGCCAGTGCCTCGGTGGCTGATGTCATCGCTGCCCTCGCTGGTCTGCGTAGAGGTTCCGTTTGGTGACGTACTGCACCACACCGTCGGGGACCAGGTACCAGATCGGGCGGGATTCGGCGGCGCGGCGGCGGCAGTCGGTCGAGGAGATCGCCAGCGCGGGGACCTCGATGAGGGTGAGCGCGTCGTCGGGCAGGTCGTCGAGGACGTGGCCGAGGTGGTCGTCGTTGAGGTCGTAGCCGGGGCGGCTCACCCCGACGAACCGGGCCACGGCGAACAGGTCCGCCCAGTCCTGCCAGGACAGGATGGTGGCGAGGGCGTCGGCGCCGGTGATGAAGTACAGCTCCGCATCGGGGTTGAGTTCGCGCAGGTCGTGCAGGGTGTCTTTGGTGTAGGTCGGGCCGGCGCGGTCGATGTCGACGCGGCTGACCGAGAACCGCGGGTTGGAGGCGGTGGCGATGACCGTCATCAGGTAGCGGTCCTCCGCGGCGGTGACGTGACGCTCCTTCTGCCAGGGCTGACCGGTGGGCACGAAGACGACCTCATCGAGGTCGAACCGTGCGGCCACCTCACTGGCGGCGACCAGGTGGCCGTGATGGATGGGGTCGAACGTCCCGCCCATGACCCCCAATCGCCGTCGTTGCACAATTGGCCAGCTTACTGGAGTGCGGGGCACGCAAACGATCGCGCAGCCGGTCCCCCGACCGCCGGTCAACGGTCGTTGCGCGGGCCGCCTGCCGGGGGGTCGACCCCACGGGATGGCGCTCAGTGGGCGTCCCGTCGACCACGTCTGGCAACCACCTCGCCCGGCTGCGCGCGGACGATTCGTCGGAATCCAGTATTTGCCCAGCCATTTCCCAGAATCTGGTGGGCAAGTGCCTGCTGTTTTTCGTGTGAATTCTCGACCCTATCCGGCGGAAAAAAATTCGTGACAGCGATCACATCAGCCCTACACTCGGAACCGGGCGGGGAGGAAAACGGGGAGGCGGTACACGCTATGCAATTCCGATCCATACCTGCCGGCGGCGCGATCGCGGCGACGACTGCAATGCCATCCGAGACGTCGGCTCCCGACCAGGCGTTCCACGCCGGCGGGGCAGGCCTCTGATGACTCAGCACGCGACGCCCACCGGGCTGCGACCCAATGTCGAGCACGTCCAGTCCCACTACGACCGGTCCAATGACTTCTTCCGGCTCTGGCTGGACCCGTCGATGACCTACAGCTGCGCCTATTTCGAACGCGACGACATGACCTTGGAGCAGGCGCAACGGGCGAAAATCGATCTCGCGCTGGGCAAACTGGACCTGCAGCCCGGGCTGACGCTGCTCGACATCGGCTGTGGCTGGGGTTCGACGATGCGCCGGGCCGTCGAACGCTACGACGTCAACGTGATCGGCCTGACGCTCAGCAAAAACCAACTGGCGCACGACCGGCAGAAGTTCGCCGAGATGTCCAGCCCGCGTTCCAAAGAGGTGCGGTTGCAGGGCTGGGAGTTCTTCCACGAACCGGTCGACCGGATCGTCTCGCTGGGCGCGTTCGAGCACTTCGCGGACGGCATCGGCACCTACGAGCGCTACGCCGATTTCTTCAAGATGTGCTACGAGGTGCTGCCCGATGACGGGGTCATGCTGCTGCACTCCATCGTGGTGCCCCCGGCCGAAGACGCCGAGCGCCTCGGCCTGCAGGCCACCATGTCCCTGCTGCGGTTCATCCGGTTCATCCTGACCGAGATCTTCCCCGGCGGCCGGCTGCCGATGGTCTCCATCGTCGATCGATACGCGACCGAGGCCGGGTTCGCCATCACCCGGCACCACCACATCGGCTCCAACTACGTGCGCACGCTGAGCACCTGGGCGGCGGCGCTGGAGGCCAACCGTGACCAGGCGATCGCGCTTCAGGGCGAAGAGGTCTACGAGCGCTACATGAAGTACCTGACCGGTTGCAGCGAGCTGTTCCGGGACGGCTATACCGACGTGTGTCAGTTCACCCTGGCCAAACCGAACAGCCGCGTGGCGCGGCACGGTTAGGAGGGCCGCGGCCGTGGTGGATTTGAAGCCGTACTACGAAGAATCGCAACTGGCCTACGACATCTCCGACGAGTTCTTCGCGCTGTTTCTCGATCCGTCGATGACCTACACGTGCGCTTACTTCGCGCGCGATGACATGACGCTGGAGGAAGCGCAGCGAGCGAAATTCGACCTGGCGTTGGACAAACTCGACCTCGAACCCGGCATGACGCTGCTGGACATCGGCTGCGGATGGGGCGCCGGGCTGGTGCGGGCGGTGGAGAAGTATGACGTCGACGTCGTCGGCATCACCTTGAGCCGAAACCACTACGCCTACAGCGCCGCCACCTTGGCGGCGCTTCCGACGCGCCGGCGCGCCGAGGCACGGCTGCAGGGTTGGGAGGAATTCGACGAACCGGTCGATCGGATCATCACCGTCGAGGCGTTCGACTCGTTCAAAAAGGCGCGCTACACCGCGTTCTTCGACCGTGCCTACGACATCCTGCCCGACGACGGTCGGATGCTGCTGCACAGCATCTTCACCCACCCGCGGACCTACTGGCG
This sequence comes from Mycobacterium sp. 1274756.6, assembly GCF_001668625.1. GTDB lineage: Bacteria > Actinomycetota > Actinomycetes > Mycobacteriales > Mycobacteriaceae > Mycobacterium. Next base: position 28,821 of record NZ_LZLJ01000086.1, on the reverse strand, counting down.
TGAGCACGGCATCCCGATCACGATCAACGACCTGAAATTCGTCCGGTTCCTGGGCCGGGAGATCTTCCCGGGCGGGGAGATGGCCGGTATCGACGACATCTACGCGTACTCACAGGCGGGTGGGTTCGACCTCACCGAAACGCAGTTTCTGCCCACCCACTATGTGCGGACCCTCGACACCTGGGCCGCCAACCTACGGGCCCATCGCGAGCGTGCCATCGAGGTCCAGTCCGAAGAGGTCTACGAGCGCTACCTGCGTTACCTGACCGGTTGTGCGGGCCTGTTCCGCAAGGGAATCGCCGACGTCGGCCAGTTCACGTTGACCAAGGGCGACCGCCGCCGCACCGACGACGCCGTGCCGCGATGAGCCTCCTCGCGACCGGGAACGGTCTGCCCGATGTGGTGGTCACCGGAGTGGCGTTGACGACCGCGCTGGCCACCGATGCCGAGAGCACGTGGAAGAACCTGCTGGACGGGCAGTGCGGCATCCGCAAGCTCGCGGACCCGTGGGTCGAGCAGTTCGACCTGCCGGTGCGCATCGGCGGACACCTCCTCGAGGACTTCGATGCGGAACTGACCCGCAAGGAACTGCATCGGTTGTCGTACCTGCAGAAGATGTCCACGGTGCTGGGCCGGCGCGTGTGGCAGGCCGCCGGCGCACCGGAAGTGGACACCCGACGGCTGCTGGTGTCCATCGGGACCGGCCTGGGTTCGCCCGAAGAACTGGTCTGGGGTTATCAGGGGATGGTCGAGCGCGGCATGCGCGGAGTGTCACCGCTGGGCGTGCAGAAGTACATGCCCAACGCGGCGGCCGCTGCCGTCGGGCTGGAACGCGGTGCGCAGGCCGGGGTCTTCACCCCGGTGTCGGCGTGCGCGTCCGGCGCCGAGGCGATCGCGAACGCCTGGCGCAACATCGTCTACGGGGAGGCCGACATCGCCATCTGCGGCGGCGTCGAAACCAAGATCGAGGCCGTGCCGATCGCCGGCTTCGCGGCCATGCGGATGGTGTTGTCCACCACCAACGACAACCCCGCCCGCGCCTGCCGCCCATTCGACCGGGACCGCAACGGCTTCGCGTTCGGTGAGGCCGCCGGGCTCATGGTCATCGAGACCGAGCAACACGCAAAGGCGCGCAACGCCGGCGTTCTCGGCCGGATCATGGGCGCCGGCGTCACCTCGGACGGCTATCACATCGTCGCCCCCGACCCGCAGGGCGGACGCGCCGGTTACGCCATGACCCGCGCCATCGAGTTGGCCGGCTTGCGCCCGACCGACATCGACCACGTCAACGCGCACGCCACCGGCACCCGCATCGGCGATCTGGCCGAAGCCCAAGCGATCCACAACGCGCTGGGCGACCATCGGGCCGCGGTCTACGCCCCCAAAGCCGCCCTCGGGCACTCCGTCGGCGCGGTGGGAGCGGTGGAGGCCGTGCTCACCGTGCTGGCCCTGCGGGACGGTGTCATACCGCCGACGTTGAACCTCGAGCATCTCGATCCGGAGATCGACCTGGACGTCGTGGCCGGCGAGGCCCGCCACGGCGACTACCGGTACGCGGTCAGCAATTCCTTCGGGTTCGGCGGACACAACGTCGCGCTGGCCTTCGGGGCGTACTGACCACCTCGCCCGACCGCGGCCTACCGTCGCGCCGACCCGTCGTCGATCATCTGCTGGAAGTGCGCGACGATGGACTCCTCCACCGGCCGCAGGGTGATGCCGAGTTCGGCCGGCGCGCGCGAACCGTCGAAGCACAGCGGCCAACCCACGTTGCGCTCGACGTAGGTGCGGGTCAGGCCGGCGACCGGCGCGGCGAGTTTGATCAGGAACTTCGGCATTTCGCGGGTCGGGAAGCCCAGTCGCGGCCCGAAGTGGCGCCGCAGCATCCGGCTCAGCCCGAGCATGCTGACGATTTCGGAGTTGACCACGTAGCGACCGTGCGCCGCGCCGGTGAACCCCGCGGCGATGTGGGCTCGGGCGACGTCGCGCACGTCGACGGCGCCGAGTTGCAGCGCCGGTGCGCCCAGCGCCATCGACAGGTCGACGAAGTGGCGCATGGTCGTCATGCTGCCGGAGACGCTGGCGGTGGTCAGGGCCGGGCCCAGCACCAGCGACGGGTGGATGGTGACCAGATCCCAGCGGTGCTGGGTCTGCTGAATCGCCCACGCCTCGCGCTCGGCGACGGTCTTGGAGTACGAGTACGGCTGGTGGTCTTCGCTGCTGGTGGTGTTCCAGTCCGCTTCGGTGAAGCAGTCCTTGCCGGCCATGTCGGCGTTGTCGCCGTAGATCGCGGCCACGCTGCTGGTCAACACCACCCGCTTGACCGACTCGGTGGCGTCCACGCCGGCCAACACGTTGCGGGTGCCCTCGAGTGCGGGGCGGATCAACTGCTCGTGCGGGTCGCGGATCGAGCCCATCAGGAACGGTGAGGCGGTGTGGATGACCAGTTGGCAGCCGTCCATCGCGGTGGAGAAACTGCCCGGTTCCAGCAGGTCGGCGCGGTGCAGCGTGAGCCGGCCGGGGTGTTCGCGCTCCAAGGCGTGCAGGTGCTCCAGGCCGCGGGGTTTCTGCGGATCGCGCACGGTGGCGCGCACCTGGTGACCGTCCTCGAGCAGGTAGCGCACGATCCAGCTGGCGATGTAGCCGCTGCCCCCGGTGACCAGCACCGGGGCGTTCGGGTCGATGGTGGTCATGGCGTCCTTCTTCGCTCGAATGGGGTGCGGCGACCTCGCTGAGAACTGCGATGGCCCAACTACTCAGGCGCACCACCACTCGGCAGAACCTGCAGGTCTCCTGCCAAAAATATACGCAGTTTTGCCGATGTTTTGACCGATGCGTGGTCGCACGCTGAGCGTCCCGCTCGCGACCGCACGTTGACACCCCCGTGCCCACCAGATAGATATATACATAGCCATGTGTGCATCTATTTGTGGAAAGGGTCGTGATGGCGTTCGTCGCGCTGGCGCTCTATCTGGTGTTCGCCGCCGTCGGGTTCGGTTGGCGCAGTTGGGCGCAGTACCGGCGCACCGGCTCGACCGGGTTCCGCCGCGTCGAATCGACCCCCGGTGCGCTGCTCGCCGGCGCCGGTTTCCTGCTCGCGGTGCTCGCCGGTGCGCTGGCGCCGGCGTTGCAGATCGCCGGGGTGCTGTCCCCGGTGCCGGTGCTGGACGCCGGGTGGCTGCAGATCGCCGGGCTGGTGCTGGCGGTCACCGGGATGCTGGGCACGTTTTATGCCCAGCGGGACATGGGCGAGTCCTGGCGAATCGGGGTGGATCAGGCCGAGACGACGCAGCTGGTGCGTGCCGGCGTGTTCGGCCTGGTCCGCAACCCGATCTTCACCGCCATGCTGGCCTTCGCCGCGGGCATCGCCCTGCTGGCGCCGAATCCGTTGGCGCTGGGGGCGTTCGGGTTGCTGCTGGTCAGCATCGAGGTGCAGGTCCGGGTGGTCGAAGAGCCCTACCTGGCGACGGTGCACGGCGCGGAATACGACAGCTACCGCACGCAGGTGGGCCGGTTCCTGCCCGGGATCGGTTGAGCGCCCGCCGGTTACACCGGCAGCAGCTGATCGATGACCGCCGCCAGCTGCTTGGCCGAGCGGCATTCGTGCATGGTGATCAGATCCTGGTAGCGCGGCGCCACCGAATCACCGCTCCCCCACAGTTGCCGCGGTTCGGGGTTGAGCCAATGGGCATGACGGCTGGCCGACACCAGATCGGCGAGCACCCCGAGGGCGGGGTCGCGGTAGTTGTTGCGGGCGTCGCCGAGCACCAGCAGAGAGCTGCGCGGGGACAGCACGTGCGGGAAGTTGTCGGCGAAGGAGGTCAGCGCGTGGCCGTAGTCGGAGTGGCCGTCGATGGTGTACACCCCGGCCTCCCGGGTGACCCGCTGGATGGCCACCGCCAGATCCGCGTCCGGGCCGAACAGGTGGGTCACATCGTCGGTGGTGTCGATGAACGCGAACACCCGCACCCGGGAGAACTGTTGACGCAGCGCGTGCACCAGCAGCAGGGTGAAGTGGCTGAACCCGGCCACCGAACCCGACACGTCGCAGAGCACCACCAGCTCGGGTCGGGCCGGCCGGGGTTTGCGCAGCACCACGTCGATGGGCACCCCGCCGGTGGACATCGATTTACGCAGGGTCTTGCGCAGGTCGATCGCCCCCGCCCGGGAGCGGCGCCGCCGCGCGGCCAGCCGGGTCGCCAGGGTCCGCGCCAGCGGCGCCACCACCCGGCGCATCTGACGCAACTGGTCGCCGGAGGCGCGCAGGAACTCCACGTTCTCGGCCAGCTGCGGGATGCCGTACATCTGCACGTGGTCCCGCCCCAGCTGCTCGGCGGTGCGCCGCTTGGTTTCGTCTTCGACCATCTTGCGCAGGCCGGTGATCTTCTTGGCCGCAACGGCTTTGGCGATCTGCTCCTGGCTCGGGGTGGGTTCGTCGCCGTAGCCGGCGAGCAGACCGGCCAAAAGCCGGCCCTCCAGCTCGTTCAGCGACATCGCCTTGAGCGCCTGATACGACGAGTACGACGGGCCGCGGCTGGAGTTGTACCGGCCGTAGGCCTGCACGATCTGCGCCACCAGCCCGGCCAGCCGATCCTCGGCGGCCGGGTCGGTGTCGGTGAGCGCCTCGAGCAGCATCGCCCGCATCGCCTCGACGTCGTCGGGCGGCACCACCGCGGTGGTGTCGTCGTCGAGCACGGTGCGCCCGCCCAGCGCAGCGGGGAACCACAGGTCGAACAGGGCGTCGTAGGTGTCGCGGTGATCGGGGCGGCGCAGCACCGCGCAGGCCAGTCCCTCGCGCAGCACCTCGCGGTCGCCGAGGCCGACGACCGTGAGGACCCGGCCCGCATCGACGGTCTCCGAGGGGCCCACGGCGATGCCGTGGCCGCGCAGCGCCTCGACGAACCCGACCAGGTGTCCGGGGATGCCCTGCGGCGCGAGCGGCTGGGCGGGTCGGGTGCGGCGCGGTGTCATCGGTTCAGTTCAGCCGCAGCTCGCCGGCGGCGCGGGTCTGATCGGACTGGTGTTTGAGCACCACCCCGAGGGTGGCGGCGATGGTCTCGTCGTCGAGGGTGTCCAGCCCCAAGGCCAGCACGGTGCGACCCCAGTCGATGGTCTCGGCCACCGACGGCAGCTTCTTCAGCTGCATGCCGCGCAGTACGCCGATGATGCGGACCAGTTCGTCGGCCAGCCGCTCGGGCAGCTCGGGCACCCGGGACAGCAGGATGCGCCGCTCGAGTTCGGCGTCGGGGAAGTCGATATGCAGGAACAGGCAGCGCCGCTTGAGCGCCTCGGACAGTTCCCTGGTGGCGTTGGAGGTCAGCACCACGAACGGCGCCCGGGTGGCGGTGATGGTGCCCAGCTCGGGAACGGTGACCGCGAAGTCGGAGAGCACCTCCAACAGCAGCCCCTCGATCTCGATGTCGGCCTTGTCGGTCTCGTCGATGAGCAGCACGGTCGGCTCGGTGCGCCGGATCGCGGTCAGCAGCGGCCGCGACAGCAGGAACTCCTCGGAGAACACGTCGGTCTTGGTCTGGTCCCAGTCCCCCGACCCGGCCTGGATCCGCAGGATCTGCTTGGCGTGGTTCCACTCGTAGAGGGCGCGCGCCTCATCGACTCCCTCGTAGCACTGCAGGCGCACCAGGCCCGAGCCGGTGGCCTGGGCGACGGCGCGGGCCAGCTCGGTCTTGCCCACCCCGGCCGGGCCCTCCACCAGCAGCGGCTTGCCCAGCTGGTCGGCGAGGTAGACCGCGGTGGCGGTGGCGGTGTCGGGCAGGTAGCCGGTGGCGGCCAGCCGGTCGGCCACATCGTCGATGTCGGCGAAGAGGGCGGCGGGCCGGGCGGGCAGACTCACAGTGGATGCTCCAAGGGTTCGTCGGTCAGGCGGGCCGGGTGTGGCCGTCGCCCCACACGATCCATTTCGTCGAGGTCAGTTCGGTCAGGCCCATCGGGCCGCGGGCATGCAGCTTCTGGGTGGAGATGCCGATCTCGGCGCCGAAGCCGAACTGCTCGCCGTCGGTGAACGCCGTCGAGGCGTTGACCATCACCGCCGCGGCGTCCACCTGCTCGGTGAACCGTTGCGCGGCCGCCATGTTGGCGGTCACGATCGCCTCGGTGTGCCCGGTGCCGTACTCGTTGACGTGCGCGATGGCGGCGTCGATGTCGTCGACGACCTTCAGCGCGATGTCCATCGAGAGGAATTCGGCGCGCAGCTGGTCCTCGCCCGCCGCGGCGTCGCCGCCGTGCACGGTCACCCCGGCGGCGGTGAGCGCGTCGAGCAGCCGGGGCAGCGCCCGCTCGGCGATCGCGGCGTCGACCAGCAGCGACTCGGCGGCGTTGCACACGCTGGGCCGGCGGGTCTTGGAGTTCAACAGGATGCGCTCGGCCAGATCCATGTCGGCGGCCTCGTGGATGTAGACGTGGCAGTTGCCCACCCCGGTTTCGATGGTCGGCACCTGCGCGTCGCGCACCACCGCCTCGATCAGCCCGGCCCCGCCGCGCGGGATCACCACGTCGACCAGGCCACGCGCCTGGATCAGGTGGGTGACCGTGATGCGGTCGGAGGCGTCGAGCAGCTGCACCGCGTCGGCGGGCAGGTCCTCGCCGAGCAGGGCGTCGCGGACCACCTCGACCAGCGCCTGGTTGGAGTTCACCGCCGAGGAGCTGCCCCGCAACAGGGCCGCGTTGCCGGATTTGAGGGCCAGGCCGAAGGCGTCGACGGTGACGTTGGGCCGTCCCTCATAGACCATGCCGACCACCCCGAGCGGCACCCGCAGCTGACGCAGCATCAGCCCGTTGGGCAGGGTGTAGCCGCGCAGCACCTCCCCGACCGGGTCGGGCAGCCCGGCGACCTGCCGCAGCCCGGCGGCGATGCCGTCGACGCGCTGGGCGTCCAGCGCCAGCCGGTCGATCATCGCCTCCGGGGTGCCCGCCGCGCGCGCGGCGTCGACGTCGTCGCGGTTGGCGGCGAGGATCTTCTCGCGGTGCTCGGTGAGCGCGTCGGCGGCGGCGTGCAGGGCGTGGTCCTTGGCGACGGTGGGCAGCGTCGCGAGCACCCGCGCGGCGACCCGGGCACGGCGGGCCGCATCGTGGACCTGTCGGCGCAGGTCGGGCTCGGGTTTGCCGTCCGAGGCCAGATCGGGGATCAGGTGCGAACTCATCCGTCCAGGGTATCGGGCCGTCGCCGGCGGACGCCGGTCGGCGGCCCGCCCGGGCCGGGCGGCGGGCGACTAATCTGCCCGTCATGACGACTTCCGGCGGCGCGTCGCGCCGCTCCCTTCCGGTCGAGGACATCGGCCGGCTGGTCCTTCGCTGCCCCGACCAGCCCGGCATCGTCTCGGCGGTGAGCACGTTTCTGGCCCGGGCCGGGGCGAACATCGTCTCCCTCGACCAGCACTCCACCGAACCGGTCGGCGGCACCCTGCTGCAGCGCACCATCTTCGTCCTGCCCGGGCTGGCCGCCGCCCGCGACCGCCTGGAGGCGGAGTTCGGCGCCACCGTCGCCGCCGAGCTGGGCATCGACTTCCATTTCACCGAGGCCGCCACGCTCAAGCGGGTGGCGATCATGGCGTCGCGCACCGACCACTGCCTGTTGGATCTGCTGTGGCGCAACCAGCGCGGTGAGCTGGACATGTCGGTGGTGATGGTGATCTCCAACCACCCCGACCTCGCCGACCGGGTGCGGCCGTTCGGAATCCCGTTCGTGCACATCCCGGCCACCGCCGCCAACCGGGCCGAGGCCGAGCAGCGTCAGCTGGAGCTGCTGCACGGCAACGTCGATTTGGTGGTGCTGGCCCGCTACATGCAGATCCTCACCCCCGATTTCCTGCAGCGGATCGGCTGCCCGCTGATCAACGTGCACCACTCGTTCCTGCCGGCGTTCGTCGGCGCCAACCCCTACCAGCAGGCCCGGGAACGGGGGGTCAAGCTGATCGGGGCCACCGCGCACTACGTCACCGACGACCTCGACGAGGGCCCGATCATCGAGCAGGACGTGGTCCGCGTCGACCACACCCACCTGCTGGCCGATCTGGTGCGCATCGGCGCCGACGTGGAGCGCGCGGTGCTGTCGCGGGCGGTGCAGTGGCACTGCCAGGACCGCATCGTGCAGCACGGTAACCAGACGATCGTGTTCTGAGCCGGCCATGGTGGACAGCGCGCGGGTCGGCGTGGTGGGCAGTGTCAACCTCGACACCGTCTACGGCGTGGCGGACCTCCCGCGGGTCGGGGAGACCGTGCTGGCGGCCACCACGGCGAGCGGTCCCGGCGGCAAGGGCGGCAACCAGGCGGTGGCCGCGGCGCGGGCCGGTGCGGCGGTGCGGTTCGTCGGCGCGGTCGGCGACGACGCGGCCGGCCGGCGCCTGCGCGAGCACCTGGCGGCCAATCGGGTCGACCTGCAGGGTTTGGTGTGCCGGCCGGAACCCAGCGGGCGGGCGCTGATCGTCGTCGACGACGCCGGGCAGAACATGATCGTCGTGTCCCCGGGCGCCAACGGCGGACTCGAACTCGACGCCGCGACGCGGGCGGTGATCGCCGGCTGCGCCACGGTGCTGATCCAGCTGGAGATCCCGGTGGCGACCGCGGTGGACGCCGCCACCGCCGCGCGGGCGGCCGGCGCGACGGTGATCGTCAACGCCTCCCCGGTCCGCGCCGGCCTCGAGGAGCTGGCCGCGCTCACCGACGTCGTGGTGGTCAACGAGGCCGAGGCCGCGCACTGGCGCTGGCCGGTGCCGCACCGGGTGCTCACCCTCGGCGCCGACGGCGCCCGCTACGACGGTTCGGCGGGGCGGTTCGCGGTGCCTGCACTGCCGGTGTCCCCGGTCGACACCGCCGGCGCCGGCGACGTGTTCGCCGGGGTGCTGGCCGCCGGCTGGTCGGCGGGCCCGCACGTCGCGGTGCGCCGCGCCTGCGTGGCGGGCGGGTTGGCGACGTTGGTGCGGGGGGCGGGTGACTGCGCGCAGAGCGCCGCCGCCATCGACGCCGCGCTCCCCGACCTGCCCTGACCGGCGCGGGGCGGGTTCAGCGCTCGGGTATCTCGCGCTCGATCGCGTCGAGCCAGATCCGCGCCGACAGGTCCGACGGGGCGCGCCAGTCGCCGCGCGGGGACAGCGCCCCGCCCGCACTGACCTTGGGGCCGTTGGGCATGGCGGAACGTTTGAACTGGCCGAAACCGTAGAAGCGGCGGCAGAAGACCTGCAGCCAGTGGCGGATCTCGGCCAGCGAGTACTCCGGCCGCTGCCCGGCCGGGTACCCCGACGGCCAGGCGCCCCGTTCCGCGTCGTGCCAGGCCTGCCAGGCCAGAAACGCGATCTTCGCCGGGCCGAACCCGTGCCGCAACACGTGGAACAGCGTGAAGTCCTGCAGCGCATAGGGGCCCACCGCGTCTTCGCTGCGCTGGATGTCGTCGCCGTGACCGGGCGGCACCAGCTCGGGGCTGATCTCGGTGTCGAGCACCGACGCCAGCACCTTGGACACGTCGGTGGAGAACTGGTCGGAGGAGATCACCCACCGGATCAGGTGCTGGATCAGGGTTTTCGGCACGCCGCCGTTGACGTTGTAGTGCGACATCTGGTCGCCCACCCCGTACGTCGCCCAACCCAGCGCCAATTCGGAGAGGTCCCCGGTGCCCAGCACGAGGCCGCCGCGCTGGTTGGCGATCCGGAACAGGTAATCGGTGCGCAGCCCGGCCTGCACGTTCTCGAACGTGACGTCATAGACCGGTTCGCCGCGCCCGGCGGGATGGCCCAGTTCGGTGAGCATCAACGTCGCGGTGTCGCGGATGTCGATCTCCTCGATCGTGGCGCCCAGGGCGCGGCTCAACGCGATCGCGTTGTTCTTGGTGTGCTCGCCGGTGGCGAAGCCGGGCATGGTGAACGCGAGAATGTCGCTGCGGGGCCGCTGTTGGCGGTCCATCGCCCGCGCGGCGACGATCAGCGCGTGCGTGGAGTCCAGCCCCCCGGAGACCCCGATCACCACCTTGGGGTTGCCGATCGCCCGCAGCCGCTGTTCCAGGCCCGACACCTGGATGTTGTAGGCCTCGTAGCAGTCGCGTTGCAGCCGGGCCGGGTCGGCGGGCACGAACGGGAACCGCTCCACCCGTCGGCGCAGGCCGATATCGCCGTCGGGCGGCTCAACGCTGAACGCGATGGTGCGGAACGACTCGGTGGCCGGCCGATGCTCGCGGCGGTTGTCGTCGAAGGTGTTCGCCCGCAACCGCTCCGCGCGGATCTTGGCGACATCGATGTCGGCCACGGTGCGCCGGGCGCCGGTGGGGAACCGTTCCCCTTCGGCCAGCAACACGCCGTTCTCGTAGATGACCGACTGGCCGTCCCAGGCCAGGTCGGTGGTCGACTCCCCCGGCCCGGCCGCCGAGTAGATGTAGCCGGCCAGGCAGCGCGCGGAGGCCGAGGCGGCCAGTAGTTTGCGTTCCTCGGCGCGGCCGATCGTGATCGGGCTCGACGACAGGTTGGCCAGCACGGTCGCCCCGGCCAGCGCGGCGCGCGCGCTCGGCGGCACCGGGACGAACATGTCCTCGCAGATCTCCGCGTGCAGCACCAGGTCGGCGACGTCGTCGGCGGCGAACAGCAGGTCCGGACCGAACGGCACCTGCGCCCCGACCACCTCGATGACACCGTGCTCCTCGGCACCGGCGGCGAACCAGCGCGGCTCGTAGAACTCCCGGTAGGCCGGCAGGTAGGACTTGGGGACCACGCCGAGCACGGCGCCGCGGTGGATGATGACCGCGGTGTTGTACACCCGGTTGCGGTGGCGCAGCGGAGCACCGAGCACCAGCACCGGACGCAGCGCCACCGAGGCCGCCACCACCGTCTCCAGCGCGGTCTGCACCGACGCCAGCAGCGTGTTCTGCAAGGTGATGTCGTCGATCGAGTAGCCCGAGAGGGTCAGCTCCGGGAAGACGGCCACGGCGACGCCGTCGTCGTGGCAGGCCCGGGCCAGCGCCAGCACCGACTCGGCGTTGGTCTCTGGCTCGCCTAGCGCGGTGTGGTGGGTGCACGCGGCGACCCGGACGAACCCGTGGCGGTAAACGCTGTAGAAGTCCATTCCCGCCATTGTTGCCGCTGCGGTGTCGTTTCGCTGCCGTTGGGTACCAGATGGGCATGAGTGATACCGCCGTGCTGGTCGTGGACATGATGAACGATTACCGGCACCCGGATGCCGAACTGCTGGCCCGCGACGCCGCCCGGATCATCGAGCCGCTGGCCGATCTGATCGGCGAGGCCCGCCGCCGCGACGACGTCGACCTGGTCTATGTCAACGACAACTACGGCGATTTCACCGCCGATTTCTCCGACCTGGTCGACGCGGCGCTCGACGGCGCGCACCCGGATCTGGTCCGGCCGATCGCGCCGGTCGCTGACAGCATGACCGTCACCAAGGTGCGCCACAGTGTGTTCTACGCGACCGCGCTGGGGTATCTGCTCGAGCGCCGGAAGGTCAAACGGTTGGTGCTGGCCGGCCAGGTCACCGAGCAGTGCATCCTCTACAGCGCGCTGGACGCCTACGTGCGCCATATCCCGGTGACGGTGGCCACCGACGCGGTGGCCCACATCGACGCCGACCTCGCCGAGGCGGCGCTGCGGATGATGCGGCAGAACATGGGGGCGCGGCTGGAGAGCGCCGCGGAGTGCCTCGAGCACCGTTAACCTCGACGGGGTGACGGGTGTGATCGAGGCCGACGGCGCGACGGCCCCCGACCTGGTGGCGCTGCTGGCCGGGCGGCGGGTCGCGGTGCTGACCGGCGCCGGGGTCTCCACCGACTCCGGAATCCCGGACTACCGCGGGCCCGACTCGCCGCCGAGCAACCCGATGACGATCGCCCAGTTCACCGGCGACCCGCTGTTCCGGCAGCGCTACTGGGCCCGCAACCATGTCGGCTGGCGGCACATGGCGGCCACCGCGCCCAACGCCGGGCACCGGGCGCTGGCCGCCCTCGAACGCGCCGGGGTGGTGTGCGGGCTGATCACCCAGAACGTGGACCTGCTGCACTCCAAGGCGGGCAGCTGCGCGGTGATCGACCTGCACGGCCGCTACGACCGGGTGGTCTGCCTGGGCTGCGGACACACCGTCGGCCGGGCTGCGCTGGCGGTCGAGTTGGAGCGGCTCAACCCCGGTTTCGGCCGGACGGCCGGCCCGGTGGGCGGGATCGCGGTGGCCCCCGACGCCGACGCCGTGGTCACCGACACCGCGGGGTTCCGGTTCGTCGACTGTCCGGTGTGCGCCGGCATCCTCAAGCCCGACATCGTCTACTTCGGGGAGAACGTCCCGCGGGACCGGGTCGCCCGGGCCTACGCGCTGGTCGACGAGGCCGATGCGCTGCTGGTGGCCGGCTCGTCGCTGACGGTGTTCTCCGGGTACCGCTTCGTGCGGCGCGCCGCCGCGCGCGGCATCCCGGTCGCGATCGTCAACCGCGGTCCCACCCGTGGCGATGCGTTGGCGACGGTGAAACTCGACGCGGGCTGTTCCCCGCTGCTGGCGTTGCTCGCCGGGGAGCTGACCCATCCGAGCGCGGTCAGCCTCGGTCGGTGAGGCCGCCGCGGCGGTGATCGCCTCCCGGTGCCCCGAAGTGCGCTGAGTCCGCGGCGGGAGCGGCCCGTACCCCATGCCAGGATGCTGCCGTGACCAAGCAGCGGCTCACCTCCGATCAGCGCAACGCGTTCCTCGCCGCGTTCTTGGGCTGGACGATGGATGCCTTCGACTACTTCCTGGTGGTGTTCGTCTATGCCGACATCGCCGCGGACTTCGGCCATTCCAAGACCACGGTGGCCTTCCTGACGACCGCCACGCTGGTGATGCGGCCGGTCGGTGCGCTGCTGTTCGGATTGTGGGCCGACCGGGTGGGCCGGCGGGTGCCACTGATGGTCAACGTGGTGTCCTACTCGGTCGCCGGGTTCCTGTGCGCCTTCGCCCCGAACTTCACCGTCCTGGTGGTCCTGCGGATGCTGTTCGGCATCGGGATGGGCGGCGAGTGGGGCTTGGGTGCGGCGCTGGCGATGGAGAAGGTGCCCACCGCGCGGCGCGGCTTCTTCTCCGGGTTGTTGCAGCAGGGCTACATGGTCGGCTATCTGCTGGCCAGCCTGGCGGCACTGGTGATGATGGACTGGCTGCAGCTGTCCTGGCGGTGGCTGTTCGCGTTGAGCATTCTGCCCGCCGCGATCAGCCTGATCATCCGGTACCGGGTGAAGGAGTCCGAGGCGTGGGAGGCCACCCACGATCGGATGGTGTTGACCCACACGCGGATCCGTGATGTCCTCGCCACTCCCGCGGTGATCCGCCGGTTCGGCTATCTGGTGCTGCTGATGACCGCGTTCACCTGGATGAGCCACGGCACCCAGGACGTGTACCCGGTGTTCCTGCAGGCCACCGACGACGGCGGCGCCGGGCTGTCCAGCACTGCCGTCAAGTGGATCGTGGTGATCTACAGCATCGGCGGGATCATCGGCGGGGTGGTCTTCGGCGCGCTCTCCGAGCGGTTCGGGCGGCGCCACACCGTGATGTGGTGTGCCGGTTCGGCGTTGCCGATCGTGCCGTTGTTCGCGTTCTCACAGTCCGCGGCGCTGCTGTGTCTCGGTGCGTTCCTGATCCAGGTGTTCGTCGTCGGCGCCTGGGGGGTGATCCCGGCGCATCTCAACGAGATGTCCCCGGATGCGATCCGCGGTCTGTATCCCGGCGTGACCTACCAGCTGGGGAATCTGTTCGCATCGTTGAACTTGCCGATTCAGGAGCAACTGGCCGCCGCCCGGGGCTACCCGTTCGCGCTGGCGGTCACCATCGTGCCGGTGTTGGTGATCGTGGTGCTGCTCGCCGCGATCGGCAGGGACGCCACCGGGCGGGAGTTCGGCGCCACCGCGGCCGCCGACACCGCCGCCCCGACCTAGCCGGCCGGCTAGAACGTCACGGGCATGGCGCGGATGGCGTGGACGAAGTTGCTGGGCACGAAGGCGGGCTCGCCGGCCCGGATGTCGGGCAGCTGGTGCAGCAACTCGCCGATGATGGCCCGCAGCTGGGCGCGCGCGACATGGGTGCCCAGGCAGTAGTGCGCGCCGCCCCCGCCGAAACCGATGTGCGGATTGGGGTCTCGGCTCAGGTCGAGCCGATCCGGCTGGTCGAAGACGGTCTCGTCCCAGTTGCCGGACTGGTAGAACATCACCACCTTCTCCCCCGCCCGGATGTGCTGGCCGGCCAGCTCGGTGTCGATGGCTGCGGTGCGCCGGAAGGTCAGCACGGGGGTGGCCCAGCGGATGAACTCCTCGACGGCGGTGCCGATGCGCGCGTCGAAATCCGCGGTCAGCCAGGCCCGCTGGTCGGGGAATTCGGTGAGGGCCTTCAGCGCATGGCTGGTGGCTTGTCGGGTGGTGTCGTTGCCGGCGACGCACAGCAGCACGAAGTAGGCCGCGATCTCGTTGGCGGTCAGTCGGTCTCCGTCGACCTCGGTGTTGGCCAGGCTGGAGAACAGGTCGTCGCTGGGGTTCTCCCGGCGGTCGGCGGCCAGGGTGGCGGCGAGCTGGTGCAGATAGGCCTGGTTTTCGAACAGGACTTCCAGCGGGTTGCGACCGTCGAGGTAGACCGGGTCGGCCCACGACACCAGCGCGTCCGCGGCGTCGGCGACCCGGTCCCGTTCGGAGTCGGGGATGCCGACCATGTCCGAAAGGGTGCGCACCGGCAGTTCTTTGGCGCAGTGTTCGACGAAGTCCGCGCCGCTGCCCGCGGCGGCCAGTTCTTCGACGATGGCCTTGGCGTTGGCTTTGATCGAGTCCTCGATGCGTCGAACCTGCCGCGGCGTGAACGCCGCACTGGCCAGTTTGCGCAGCTTGGTGTGCCGCGGCGGGTCCATCGCGAGGAAGGACTGGTTGCCCTCCAGCAGTTCCTCGGGCACATTGTCGAACAGCACGCCCTTACCGGAGAGGAACACCTCGTTGGTGCGGCTGACGGTGACGATGTCACGGTGGCGGGTGACCGCCCAGTAGCCCGGGTCGGTCGGGTCGGCGATCAGGGTGTCCTGTACCGGCGGATGCCAACTCACCGGGCGCTCCGCGCGCAGCGTCGCGAACGCCTGCTCCCGATCGGCGGCGGTCGTCGACCAGAACGCCCGCGAGGACAGGTCGATCGGGTCGTAGCCGCGCTCGGCGACCGGTGACGTGGACATGAAACCTCCTGCGCCGTGACGTGGACCACACTCACCCTAGGGGATAGCAGGTAGGTCGACGCCACTCCCCGGCGCGTCGTCAGACGGCGACCAGGTCGTCGGCGTGCACCGCGGGCCGTCGCAGCTCGGCGGGCAGCTCCGAGGTCGACCGACCGGTCATCCCGGCCAGTTCGGTGGCGTCGTAGGCGACCACGCCGCGGGCGATGACCCGGCCGTCGGGGTCGCAGAGTTCGACCACGTCGCCGCCGGTGAACTGGCCGCGGACCGCGGTGATCCCGGCGGGCAGCAGCGAGCCGCGCCGGGCCAGCACCGCCTCCACCGCGCCGGGGTCCAGGGCGAGGGTGCCCGCGGAGTCCGCCGCGTAGCGCACCCAGAACCGGCGGGCCGACATCCGCGCGCCCCGGGCGGTGAACACGGTGCCCACCGAGGCGTCGGTGAGGGCGGTGGCCGCGTCGGCGGCCGCGGCCAGCAGCACCGGCACCCCGGCGTCGGCGGCCAACAGCGCCGAGGACAGTTTGGAGGCCATGCCGCCGGTGCCCAGGGAGCTGCCCTGCCCGGCGACCACCCCGGTGAGGTCGTCGGGGCCGGTCACTTCGCCGATGAACCGCGCCGGACCCTTGCGCGGGTCGGCGTCGTAGAGCCCGTCGATGTCGGAGAGCAACACCAACGCGTCGGCGCCGACCAGGTGCGCCACCAGCGCGGAGAGCCGGTCGTTGTCGCCGAACCGGATCTCGTTGGTGGCCACCGTGTCGTTCTCGTTGACGATCGCCACGGCGTGCAGCGCGCGCAGCCGGTCCAGGGTGCGCTGGGCGTTGGTGTGGGAGACCCGCCGGGCGATGTCGTGGGCGGTGAGCAGCACCTGCCCCACGGTGCGGTCGTGGCGGGCGAAGGCGGCGCTCCAGGCGTTGACCAGCGCGACCTGCCCGACGCTGGCGGCGGCCTGCTTGGTGGCCAGGTCGCTGGGCCGCCGGGTGAGCCCGAGCGGCTCGAGGCCGGCGGCGATCGCGCCGGAGGACACCAGCACCACGTCCGAGCCGGCCCGCATGCGGGCTTCGATCGCGTCGACCAGGCCGGCGAGGCGGCCGGCGTCGAACATGCCGCTGTCGGTGGTCAGCGCGGTGGTGCCGACCTTGACCACCACGCTACGGGCCCCCCGGATCAGCTCGCGGGTGCCGCTCACCGGCCCGGCTCCCGGCGGGCCCGCCGCGCCGCCTTGCGGTCCGCGGCGCTGGGCCGCTCGCTGCGATCCATCCGCGGGTCGGTGCCGCGCCCGCTCAGCGGCACGTCGACCCCGGCCGGCGTCGACGGCTCCCAGTCGAAGGTCATCTCCCCGATGGTCACCGTCGCGCCGGGCCGAGCGCCCAGCCGGACCAGTTCGTCCTCCACGCCGAGCCGGGCCAGCCGGTCGGCGAGGTAGCCGACTGCCTCGTCGTTGTCGAAGTCGGTCTGCTGCACCCAGCGGTGCGGGCGGGTGCCGTGCACCACGAAACCGCCCTGGCCGTCGCGTTCGACGGTGAAGCCGGATTCGTCGACCGGGATCGGGCGGATCACCGGGCGGCGCGGCGCGGCCTCGGGCTGCGCGGCCCGGTAGGCCGAGACCAGCTCGGCGAGGGCGAAGGTCAACGGGCGCAGCCCCTCATGGCTGACCGTGGAGACCGTGAACACCGGCCAGCCGCGTTCGGCGACGTCGGCGCGCACGAAGTCGGCCAGTTCCCGCGCCTCGGGCACGTCGATCTTGTTGAGGATGACCGCCCGCGGCCGGTCGGCCAGGTCCCCCAGGGCGGTGTCGCCCCGCAACGTCGGGGTGTAGGCGGCCAGCTCGGCTTCCAGCGCGTCGATGTCGGACAGCGGGTCGCGGCCGGGTTCCAGGGTGGCGCAGTCGACGACGTGCACCAGCACCGCGCAGCGTTCGATGTGCCGCAGGAAATCCAGGCCCAGACCCCGCCCGGCCGAGGCGCCCGGGATGAGTCCGGGCACGTCGGCGACGGTGAAGGTGTGGTCGCCGGCGGACACCACCCCGAGGTTGGGCACCAGCGTGGTGAACGGATAGTCGGCGATCTTGGGTTTGGCCGCCGAGATGGCGGCCACCAGCGAGGACTTGCCGGCCGAGGGGAAACCGATCAGCCCGACGTCGGCGACGGTTTTCAGCTCCAGGACCAGGTCGCGTTCCTGTCCCTTCTCCCCGAGCAGGGCGAAGCCGGGGGCCTTGCGGGCACGGGAGGCCAACGCGGCGTTGCCCAGTCCCCCGCGTCCCCCGGCGGCCGCATCGAAGCGGCTGCCCGCACCGACCAGGTCGGCCAGCAGGGCGCCGCGGTCGTCGAGGACGACGGTGCCGTCGGGGACCTTGACCTCCAGGTCGGCGCCGGACGCGCCGTCGCGGTTGCCGCCCATCCCCTGCTTGCCTGACGGCGCGATGAGGTGGGGCCGGAAATGCAGATCGAGCAGGGTGTGGACCTGGGGGTCGACGACGAGCACGACGCTGCCGCCGCGGCCGCCGTTGCCGCCGTCGGGCCCGCCGAGCGGTTTGAACTTCTCGCGGTGCACCGAGGCGCAGCCGTTTCCACCGGAGCCGGCGCGCACGTGAATGACCACGCGGTCGACGAACCGGGGCATCGAACGTCCTTTCACCCCTGCTCACGCGCCGAGCGTGTCACCACTGCGAAATTTCGCGCGGATTCTCGCAGCCGGTGCACGTTCGCGGTGCGCGGCCGGCTGCTAGCTCTGGTCTGCGCCGGCCGGGACGATGTTGACGGTCTTGCGGCCGCGTTTGACGCCGAACTCCACGGCGCCGGCAGCGGTGGCGAACAGGGTGTCATCGCCGCCGCGACCGACGTTGACGCCCGGGTGGAACCGGGTGCCGCGCTGGCGGACCAGGATCTCGCCGGCCTTGACCACCTGGCCGCCGAACCGTTTGACGCCGAGTCGCTGCGCGTTGGAGTCCCGCCCGTTGCGCGAGCTGGACGCGCCCTTCTTGTGTGCCATGTTCGGCTCCTGCTACTTGATTCCGGTGACCTTGAGCACGGTCAGCTGCTGACGGTGACCCTGCCGCTTGTGGTAGCGGGTCTTGTTCTTGAACTTGTGGATGCGGATCTTGGGGCCCTTCTTGTGCTCGAGCACCTCACCGGTGACCGCGACCTTGGCCAGCGCGTCGGCGTCGGTGGTGACAGTGGCGCCGTCGACGACCAGCGCGACCGGCAGCGAGACCGACTTGCCGGCCTCGGCGTCGAGCTTCTCGACCTTCACCACATCCCCGACCGCGACCTTGTACTGCTTGCCGCCGGTCTTGACGATTGCGTACGTCGCCATCGTGTCGTTTCCTCTGCTTCGCTCATCGGTGCGCGCGCAACACGCTCGGTGCGCGGGCGGGTTCTGGGGTGTGTCGGCCACGGCTCGGCCCACCCCGACGGTGGGCCTGGCGACAACTGCTCAAGGGTACGTGACCAGCGGTGACGGGTCAAACCGGGGGTAAGTCACCGCCCGCCCCGGTCAGTTGTCGGCGGCGGGTGGCCCGGCCGGTCGCGCCGCCGCGCGCCGGCGTCGTGGCCGCGCCCAGTGCCGATCGTCGGTGCCGGCCGGTCCGTCACGGTCCTCGTCGTGCTCGTCGGCGTCGTGCTCGTCGGTGTCGTGGTCGTCGGCGTCGAAGTCGTCCTCGTCGTCGTCTTCTTCTTCGTCGTCGTCGTCGAGGTCGTCGTAGTCGCTGTCGTAGTCGGTGTCGAAGTCGTCGGTGTCGTCGGTGTCGTCGGTGTCGTCGTAGTCCTGCTCGTCCTCGTCGACACCGTTCTCATCGACCTCGGCGGGATCGGTGTCCGCTTCGCCGACGTGGCCGGCTCGGCCGGCGCCTTCGACCGGCGCGGCGACCGAGTCGGTGTCCGCGTCGCGCGCGGCCTCGGCGTCCTCGGTGTCCTCGGCGGCTTGCGCGGCAGCCATCGCCTTGAACATCGGGTGCTCCCCGGCGGTGTGGGTCGGCACCTTCGCGACCGCCGGTTCCTCGGACCGGCCGCGCCGGGAGCGGCGGCCGCGGCGGCCACCGTTGTCGGAGCGCCGGCCGCTTGACGAACCCGATTCGACCGGGTCGGCGTGCAGGGTGATACCGCGGCCCGTGCAGTGCGGGCAGGTGCTGGAGAACGCCTCGATCAGCCCGGTGCCCAACCGTTTGCGGGTGAGCTGGACCAGGCCCAGCGAGGTGACCTCGGAGACCTGATGGCGGGTGCGGTCGCGGGCCAGCGCCTCGGTGAGCCGACGCAGCACCAGATCCCGGTTGGACTCCAGCACCATGTCGATGAAGTCGATCACCACGATGCCGCCGATGTCGCGCAGCCGCAGTTGCCGCACGATCTCCTCGGCGGCCTCCAGGTTGTTCTTGGTGACCGTCTCCTCCAAGTTGCCGCCCGCGCCGGTGAACTTGCCGGTGTTGACGTCCACGACGGTCATCGCCTCGGTGCGGTCGATGACCAGGGTGCCGCCCGACGGCAGCCACACCTTGCGGTCCAGCGCCTTGGTCAGCTGCTCGTCGATGCGGTGCACGGCGAAAACATCCGGGCCGGGCTGCCCGTCCGGGCCGCTGGGCGGCTCGTATTTGTCGACCTTGGACAGCAATTCGGGGGCGACGGAGTCCATGTAGCCGGTGATCGTGGCCCACGCGTCGTCACCGGAGACGATGAGCCGGGAGAAGTCCTCGTTGAACAGGTCGCGGATCACCTTGACCAGCACGTCGGGTTCTTCGTAGAGCGCGACGGCCGCTCCGGCGGCCTTCTTCTCGGTCTCCTTGGCGGTGGCGTCGATCTGGCTCCAGCGCTCCTGCAGCCGGTTCACGTCGGCGCGGATGTCGTCTTCCTTGATGCCCTCGGAGGCGGTGCGGATGATCACGCCGGCGTCGGCGGGCACCACCTCACGCAGGATCTGCTTGAGCCGCTGCCGTTCGGTGTCGGGCAGCTTGCGGCTGATGCCGGTCGAGGAGGCCCCGGGCACATAGACCAGGTACCTACCGGCCAGCGACACCTGGGTGGTCAGTCGGGCGCCCTTGTGCCCCACCGGGTCCTTGCTGACCTGCACGACGACGTAGTCGCCGGGCTTGAGGGCCTGTTCGATCTTGCGGTTGGCGCCGCCGAGTCCGGCGGCCTCCCAGTTGACCTCCCCGGCGTAGAGCACGCCGTTGCGGCCGCGGCCGATGTCGACGAACGCCGCTTCCATCGACGGCAGCACGTTCTGCACGATGCCCAGATAGATGTTGCCGACCAGCGAGGTCGACGCGCCGGAGGTGACGAAGTGCTCGACGACGATGCCGTCCTCGAGCACCGCGATCTGGGTGTAGCGGGTGCCCTCGTGCGGCGCTTCGGTGCGCACCTTGTCGCGCACCACCATGGTGCGTTCGACCGATTCGCGGCGGGCCAGGAACTCGGCCTCCGACAGCACCGGCGGGCGGCGCCGACCGGCGTCGCGGCCGTCGCGGCGGCGCTGCCGTTTGGCCTCCAGCCGCGTCGAGCCGTTGATGCCCTGGATCTCGGAGTCCTTGCTGCGCGGCGACCGTTCGTGGACGACGGTGTTCGGCGGGTCGTCGCTGGAGTTGTCGTCGGTGTCGTCGCCGGAACCGGACTTGCGGCGCCGGCGGCGCCGGCGGCGTCGGCTGGTGCCCTCGCCGGTGCCGTTGTCCCCGTTGTCGTCCTTGTCTCCGCTGGCGTCGCTGTCGTTGTTGTCGTCTTTGTCGCCGGCGTCGTTGTCGGTGGCGCCGTCGGTTTTGCCCGATTCGCCGCTCTGGTCACCGGGTGCGCCGCTGTCGGTGCCGGTGTCGTCGGCGCCCTGCTCCCCGCGGCCTCGGCCGCGGCCGCGTCGCCCGCGGCGGCGCCGCCGGCCGGCCGGCCGGTCGCCGTCCTCGCCGTCCTCACCCTCGTCGCTGTCGTCGGTGTCGCCGTCGTCGGCGCTGCCCGTGCCGGCCACGACGGCGGGGACCGGTTCGGGTGCGACGAACAGCGGCATGTATTCGGCTTGGGTGGCCGTCGTCTCCAGCATCAGCCGGGATTCCGGCTCGTCGGCGGTGACGACCGCGGGCACCTCGGGGGTGGGGTCCTCGGCGAGGTCGGGAGCGGCCAGCAGATCCCGGACCCGGACCGCGTCGACCCGGTCGACGCTGGAGTGGGCGCTGCGAATCCGGCCGTCGAGGTCGGCGAGCGCGTCGAGCACCCGCCGGCTCGTCGTCCCCAGCACCCGGGCGAGCGAGTGGACCCTCAGTTTCTCCGGCAGGTCAGCGGCCTCGGTTGCGGCCTCGGATGAAGATATGGATTGGACATCATCACTCACGTGAGTCTCCTCGAGCCCCCGGGCGCGTCTGGTCGACGCGGCCTGCACGAGGGCTTCCGCTATATGCCCGGGTCACGTTTCCCGAGCTTGTGGTGGTCTCGCTCCGAGCGGCTCGTGGCGAACCCACTCGGCGCCTGGCTGATGATCACTTCGACTATCCGCGCCACATCATGGCTGCGATGGTCGCGCTTGTCTAAGTCGTCACCGGGGTGTCGGGCATCGGTTCGATGTCGTTCACCTCCGCCCAGTATCCCACACTGTGGCGCCGGCGCGAACCAAGTCGGTGATCTGTCCCTAAAGTCCGGGGAACCACAACTCGATCTCGCGGCGCGCCGCGTCCGCCGAGTCGGAGCCGTGCACCAGGTTGGACTGGATTTCCAGCCCGTAGTCGCCGCGGATCGTGCCGGGGGTGGCCTTGTCGACCGGGTCGGTGCCGCCGGCGAGTTGCCGGAACGCCGCGATCGCCCGCGGGCCCTCGACCACCGCTGCCACCACCGGGCCGGAGGCGATGAACTCCAGCAGCGAGCCGAAGAACGGTTTGCCGTCGTGTTCGGCGTAGTGGCGGCGGGCCAGGTCGTCGGTGACGTGCTTGAGCTCCAACGCCACCAGCGTGAGCCCCTTGCCTTCGATGCGGCGCAAAATCTCGCCCGTCAGGCGTCGGCCCACGCCGTCGGGTTTGATCAACACCAGGGTGCGTTCGGTCACGGCGCACAGCGTAACCGACGGCGCCGCGCCTCAGGCAGCGCCGTCGGGCGGCCCGCTCTGCCCGGGCAGCAGCCCGCGCCGCTGCCTGCGCAGCACCTCGACCCGGAAGTAGGCGATCAGCACCCACACCAGGGTGAACACCACCCCGACGAACCCCACCCCGGGGTAGACGGCGAACCCCAGCAGCAACACCATCTGCATGGCCAGGTTCACCCAGATCGCCCACGGCCGGCCCTGGATGCCGGTGAGCAGCACCAGCACGAACGCGACGCCGAGCAGGTAGGCCAGCGAGGCGGTGGTCAGTCCGCCGCCGACCATGCCGACCACCGGCAGGGCCAGCAGCACCACGATCGCCTCGAGGAGCAGCGTGGCGGCCATCACCCCACGGAAACTCTTCCACGGGTCGACCGGGGCGGGTCGATCGGTCACTGCGGTTCACCTCCGAGCAGGCTGCGGGCGGCGCCGGCGGTCACCACCGAACCGGTGATGACGACGCCGGTGCCGGAGAGCGTGCCGTCGACGCCGGCGTCTTCGACCAGCGCGGTCGCGGCTTCGATGGCGTCGGGCAGGGTCGGTGCCGGGCTAACCCGGTCGGGTCCGAACCGCTGCTGGGCGGCCAGCGCCAGTTCCTCGACGGGCACCGCCCGCGGCGACCCGTTGTGGGTGACCACCAGATGGTCGAAGACCGGTTCGAGGGCGGCCAGGATGGCGTCGACGTCCTTGTCGGCGAGGATGCTGACCACCCCGACCAGGTACCGGAAGTCGAATTCGTCGCTGAGGGTCTGCGCCAGCGCGGCGGCGCCCGCCGGGTTGTGGGCGGCGTCGATGAACACGGTCGGGGCGCTGCGCAGGCGCTCGAGCCGGCCGGGGCTGCGCACCGCGGCGAACCCGGCGCGCACGGCCTCGACGTCGAGTTGGCGGTCCTTGCCCGCGCCGAAGAACGCCTCCACCGCCGCCAGCGCCACCGCGGCGTTGTGCGCCTGGTGCTCACCGTGCAGCGGCAGCAGGATCTCGGAGTAGACCCCGCCCAGGCCTTGCAGGGTCAGCAGCTGCCCGCCGACGGCGACCTGGCGGTCGAGCACGGCGAACTCGGCGTCCTCCCGGGCGACGGCGGCATCGGTGTCGACCGCCCGGGCCAGCAGCGGCTCCATCGCCTCGGGTCGCTGCCGGGCGATCACCGCGACGGTGTCGACCTGGTCGTCGCCGGTGGCGTGGATGATCCCGGCCTTCTCCGCGGCGATCCCGGCCAGGTCGCTGCCGAGGTACTCCACGTGGTCGATGCCGATCGGGGTGATGGCCACCACCGGCGCGTCGACCACGTTGGTGGCGTCCCACCGGCCGCCCAGGCCGACCTCGACGACGGCGACCTCGACCGGCGCGTCGGCGAACGCCGCGAACGCCATTCCGGTGAGCACTTCGAACTTGCTCATCGCCGGGCCGCCGGTGGCGCGGGAGGACTCGTCGACCATCTGCACGAACGGTTCGATCTCCCGGTAGGTGGCCACGTACTGCGCCGGGCTGATCGGGTTGCCGTCGACGGCGATGCGCTCCACCGCCGATTGCAGGTGCGGGCTGGTGTACCGGCCGGTGCGCCGGTGCAGCGCGGTGAGCAGCGCGTCGACCATCCGCGCCACCGAGGTCTTGCCGTTGGTGCCGCCGATGTGGATCGTGGGGTAGCTGCGCTGCGGGGAGCCGAGCAGATCGAGCAGCGCGTTGATGCGGGTCAGGCTCGGCTCGATCTGGGTCTCGCCCCACCGCTGGTCGAGCAGGTGCTCGACCTGCAGCAGCGCCGCCACCTCGTCGGGGGTGGGGGTGTCGTCGCCGGTGGGGATGCTCACGCCAGGTCCGCCAGCCGGGCGGTGATGCGGTCGGCTTCCTCCCGGGCGAGGTGCTGACGGCTGCGGATCTTGTCGACGACGGGGGCGGGCGCCTTCTCCAAAAACGCCGGGTTGTCCAGCTTGGCGGTGGTGGTGGCCAGTTCCTTCTGCGCGGCGGCCAGGTCCTTTTCCAGCCGGCGCCGCTCGGCGGCGACGTCGACGGTGCCGGAGGTGTCGACCTCGACGACGACGGTGGCCCCGCTGAGCCGCACCTCCAGCGCCGCGGAGGCGGCGAAGTCGGCGCCGGGGGCCGCCAGCCAGGCCAGCGCCTGCACGGTCGCCAGCTCGGTGTCCAGGCCGGCGGTGTCGATGCCGGCCAGCCGCGCCGGAACCTTCTGCCGGTCGGCCAGGCCCTGGTCGCTGCGGAACCGGCGGACCTCGGTCACCAGTTTCTGCACGTCGGCGACGCGGGCGGCGGCGTGCGGGTCCAACGCGATCCCCGACGGGGTGGGCCACTCGGCGATCACCAGCGAGGGCGCGGCACCCGAGTCGCGGGTCAGCGCCTGCCACAGGGTCTCGGTGACGAACGGGATCACCGGGTGCAGCAGCCGCAGCAGGGTGTCGAGGACGGCGGCCAACACCGCGGTGGTGTGGGGGTGTCCGGCGCCGAGCTGCACCTTGGCCAGCTCGACATACCAGTCGCAGAACTCGTCCCAGGTGAAGTGGTACAGCGCCTCGCAGGCCTTGCTGAACTCGTAGCCGTCCAGGGCGGCGTCGACCTCGGCGCGGACCTGTTCGAGGCGGCCCAGGATCCAGCGGTCGGCGGCGGTGAGCTCCGCGGGCTCCGGTAGCGGCGCCGGGGCGGTGCCGTTGAGCAGCGCGAACCGGGTGGCGTTGAACAGCTTGGTGACGAAGTTGCGGGAGGCGCGGGCGTGGTCCTCGCCGATGGACAGGTCGCCGCCGGGGCTGGCGCCGCGGGCCAGGGTGAACCGCAGCGCGTCGGCGCCGAACCGCTCCACCCAGTCCAGCGGGTCGATGCCGTTGCCGCGCGACTTGCTCATCTTGCGGCCGTGTTCGTCGCGGATCAGCCCGTGCAGGAAGACGTTGTGGAACGGCACCTGCGGGCGCCCGCCGCGGTCGGGCGCGGACCCGCCGGTGATGGCGTCGTCGTCACCGACGAAGGTGCCGAACATCATCATCCGCGCCACCCAGAAGAACAGGATGTCGTAGCCGGTGACCAGCACGCTGGTCGGATAGAACTTCGCCAGCTCGGGGGTGCGGTCGGGCCAGCCCATCGTGGAAAACGGCCACAGCGCCGAGGAGAACCAGGTGTCGAGGACGTCGGGGTCCTGTTCGTAGCCGGCCGGCGGCTCCTCGTCGGGGCCCACGCACACGACCTGGCCGTCGGGTCCGTGCCAGATCGGGATGCGGTGGCCCCACCACAGCTGCCGGGAGATGCACCAGTCGTGCATGTCGTCGACCCAGCCGAACCAGCGTGGCCGCAGCCCGGCCGGGTGGATCTCGGTGTCACCGTGGCGCACCGCGTCGCCGGCCGACTCGGCCAGCGCGGCGACCTTCACCCACCACTGCAGCGACAGCCGGGGTTCGATGACCTCGCCGCTGCGCTCGGAGTGGCCCACGCTGTGCACGTAGGGGCGCTTCTCGGCGACGATGCGGCCCTGCTCGGCCAGCGCCTCGCGGACCTTGACCCGCGCTTCGAACCGGTCCATACCGTCGAAGACGGTGCCGGTGTCGGCGATGCGGCCCTTGGTGTCCAGGATCGAGGGCATCGGCAGGTCGTGGCGCAGGCCGATCTCGAAGTCGTTGGGGTCGTGGGCGGGGGTGACCTTGACCGCGCCGGTGCCGAATTCGGGGTCGACGTGGTCGTCGGCGACGATCACGATGTCGCGCTGCAGGAACGGGTGCGGCAGGGTGGCGCCGACCAGATGGCGGTACCGGTCGTCGTCGGGGTGCACCGCGATGGCGGTGTCGCCGAGCATGGTCTCGACCCGGGTGGTGGCAACCACGATGTGCGGGCCGTCGTCGTCAAGGGCGCCGTAGCGGAACGAGACCAGTTCGCCTTCGATGTCGTCGTATTTGACCTCCAGGTCGCTGATCGCGGTCTCCAGCACCGGCGACCAGTTGACCAGCCGTTCGGCGCGGTAGATCAGCCCGGCGTCGTAGAGGCGTTTGAAGATGGTGCGCACCGCGCGGGACAGGCCCGCGTCCATGGTGAAGCGGTCCCGGCTCCAGTCCACGCCGTCGCCGAGCCGGCGCATCTGTTCACCGATGGTGCCGCCGGACTCCTCTTTCCACTCCCACACCTTCGCGATGAAGGCCTCCCGGCCGAGGTCCTCCTTGGTCTGCCCGGCGTCGGCGAGGCGGCGCTCCACCACGCTCTGGGTGGCGATGCCGGCATGGTCCATGCCCGGCAGCCACAGCACCTCGTAGCCCTGCATCCGTTTGCGGCGGGTGAGTGCGTCCATGAGCGTGTGGTCCAGCGCGTGCCCCATGTGCAGGCTGCCGGTGACGTTGGGTGGCGGCAGCACGATCGAGTAGCCGGGCTTGTCGCTGTGCGGGTCGGCGGTGAAGTAGCCGGCCTCCACCCAGCCCTGGTAGAGCGCGGCTTCCACGGCGCCCGGGTCCCAGGATTTCGGGAGGGCGTCATCGGTCGGGCGGCTCGGGCTGGCGGTCACCCGGCCAATTCTAGGAAGCCCGCAAATCGGCGGGCAGCCGCCGGGCTACTTCTTGCCGCCCAGCAGACCCCCGAGGATGCCGCCGAGGATGCCACCCTTGTTGTCGCCGAGCATGCCGCCCAGGATCGTGCCCAGCGGGTTGTTGCTGCCACCGCCGAGGATGTTGCCCAGCACCTCGCCGAGCCCACCGTCGCCGTGGGACTCGGCCGCGTCGTCCTTACCGGCGCCGCCGAGCTGCTTGCCGATGTAGGCCAGCACGATCGGGGTCAGGATCGGCAGCAGCTTCTGGATCAGGTCGTTGTTGCCCGCGCCGCCGCCGGAGAGCGCGGCGGCGACCTCGGTGTTGTCGTTGCCGCCGAAGATGGTGGCGACCGCCTGCTGTCCGGCGTCCTCGTCGACGTCGTCGAGGACGGAACCGCGGTCGAGCAGCCCGCGTGCGGCGTGGCTGTTGGCCGCCGACTCGATGTCGGCGACGTTCTCCGGGTTCTCGGCGTTGTGCTGCAGGCCGCCCACCAGCACCGGCACCAGGGTCTGGATCGCCTCGTCGACCTCGGCTTCGTCGGCGCCGAGCTTCGCGGCGATCTGCTGGGTGGGGATCTGGGCGAACAGATCGTCAAGACCGGCCATGGTGTGCACGCTTCCGTTGCGGGTGTCGGGGCCTGCGCGGGCCCGGGAGGTCAGCGGGCTTGGCGCCGCAGGTCGAGCCTAACCCAGCCGGGTGGTCTCGACCGCGACTTCGGCGGCCGGGAACCGCTCCAGCAGCGCGTCGCCCATCGCGGCGGCCGGGGTGAGCACACCGCGCAGCTCGGAGAGCTTCTCCCGGTCCAGCGCCAACGCCAGCCCGCTCTCCCCCAGCAACACCGATGTCGCCTGGTAGCCGGGGTCGCCGCGCTGGGCGAAGCTGGTCACATAGCGGGCGCCGGTGTCGGTGGTGGCGTAGGTCTCCACCCGGTAGTGGCCGCGTTCGCGGGCGGCGGCGCTGGGCCCGGTGCCAGGCTTGGGTGCGATGGCCTCGACCAGCCGCCGCGGCAGCAGCCGGAAGTAGCGGCCGCCGAGCCCCATGGTCGCCGCGGTGACGCCGGTGGCCAGCGCCGCTGCGGCCGGCGCGAGCAGCGAGCCGCCCAGGCTCATCTGTTCGCTGTAGCGGAACCGCCTGCCGTAGGCCCAGCCCTGCAGTTCGTTGCTGCGCCGCACGATGCGGGTGTTATACGGCGCCATCAAGAACCCGCCGGTCCACAGCCCGGCCAGCTCAGGGGCGATCTCGGCGCCGCGCCGCCACGGGAAGTCCGGCTGGGGGCCCAACCGGGGTTCGGCGGCGATGTCGTTGCTCAACGTGTACGGGTCGGCGAGCAGACGCCGCGCGTCGGGGTCGGTGGAGGAGGTGGCCATCATCTCCATCCCGGAGGCGATCGTGCCCCCGGAGAGTCCGCCGCTGAAGCGGCGCAGGACGTAGTCGGTGTCGAGCAGTTCGCCGGCCTGGTCGGCGCGCACCTGCCGGTAGAGGGCGTAGACGCTCAGATCGGAGGGGATGGAGTCGAAACCGCAGGCGTGCACGATGCGCGCGCCGGTGTCCGCGGCCTGCTTGTGGAAGGTGTCGATGCTCTCGCGCACGAACATCGCCTCGCCGGTGAGGTCGGCGTAGTCGGTGCCGGCCGCGGCGCAGGCGCCCACCAGCGGCAGGCCGTAGCGGGTGTAGGGGCCGACGGTGGTGACCACCACCTGGGCGCGCTTCGCCAGGTCGGTCAGGGTCGCGGGCTCGGCGGCGTCGGCGTGCAGCAGAGGCCAGTCCCGGGCCGGCTCGCCCAGGCTGTCGCGGACGGCGCTGAGCCGCTCGGTGGAGCGGCCGGCCAGGGCGATGCGGGCCGGACCGCCCGCGCGGGCCAGGTAACGGGCGGTGAGTTTCCCGACGAAGCCGGTGGCTCCGTAGAGGACCAGGTCGAATTCACGTTGCTCGGCGCTCACGGGTCCGACGCTACCGGCCAGGGCGGGCCAGGGTGATCCAGGCCACCGCGGGCGGCGAAAGCAGTGGTGGGGGGGGGGGGCCGGGCCCCCCCCCCCCGCCGCGGGGGGGGGGGGGGGGGCGGCGCCCCCCCCCCCCCCCCCCCCCCCCCGCCCCGGGGGGGCCCCCCCGGGGGGCCGGCCCGGGGCGGGG
>NZ_LZLJ01000085.1 GCF_001668625.1 Mycobacterium sp. 1274756.6 | reverse complement strand
TGGTGCTCGCCGACGCCGAACACGCCGACCGTGTTGCCGGCATGGGCGTGACGGTCATCGATATCGCCGACCCGGTGATCGCCGACCAGCCAGCCAGCCGGTTGGCGTCGGGGCCAACACCCGACGACATCGCTTACATCATTTACACCTCAGGCACCACCGGCAGGCCCAAGGGCGTGGCCATTACCCACCGTAGCGTCATCTCCCTGTTAACAGCGTTGAGTGCTGAGTTGGTTGCGGGGCAGGTGTGGTCGCAATGTCATTCGCTGGCTTTCGACTTCTCGGTGACGGAGATTTTGGGTGCGTTGTTGCACGGCAGGCGTCTGGTGGTGGTGCCGGAATCGGTGACGGCTTCGCCAACAGACTTCCACGCGCTATTAGTCGCGGAGCAGGTTGATGTGTTGACGCAGACGCCGTCAGCCGTGGAATTGCTGTCCCCGGAGGGGTTGGACAGAGCAGCGTTGTTGGTCAGCGCCGAAACGTGCCCGGTTGAGGTGGTGGATCGGTGGGCTCCGGGGCGGGTGATGGTTAACGCCTACGGGCCAACGGAAACTACCTGTTACATCACGGTGAGTGCGCCGTTGTCGCCGGGTTCGTCGGTGGTGCCGATTGGGTCGCCGGTGCCGGGGGCGGCGTTGTTTG
>NZ_LZLJ01000084.1 GCF_001668625.1 Mycobacterium sp. 1274756.6 | reverse complement strand
TGGTCGCCGCGATCAACCAAGCGTTGGGCACTGAGGTGGCGGTGCGGGTGTTGTTCGACGCCCCCACCGTCGCGCAGTTGGCCCAGCGGGTGGGTGAGGGTGGTGGGTGTGGTCGGCGCCCGGCGTTGGTGTCGATGCCGCGCCCTGAGGTGGTGCCGTTGTCGTTCGCCCAGCAACGGTTGTGGTTCCTCAACCGCTTTGAGGGCGAAGTCGCCACCTATAACATGCCCACCGCTTTTCGCATCAACGGCACGTTGGACGTCGACGCCTTAGCGGCGGCTCTCGACGACGTGATCGGTCGGCATGAGTCATTGCGCACGGTTTTCCCTGCGGTCGACGGAGTTCCGGTGCAGCACGTATTGCCGCCCCAGCCCGGGCAATGGCGGCACGGCCAGGCGACGGTGGTCGCCCTGCCGGAGCATGCGCTGGCCGACGCGCTGGCGGCGTTGGCGGGCTACCGATTCGACCTATCGGCCGAAATTCCGTTCCGAGCGCAGATTTACCAGCTGGAGGCCGAGCAGTATGTGCTGGGAATCGTGTTGCACCATATCGCGTTTGACGGCTGGTCCATGGTGCCGATGGTCCGGGATGTCGGCGTTGCCTATGCGGCGCGGTGCGGGGGGCAGGCGCCCACTTGGGAACCGCTGCCCGTGCAGTACGTCGACTACACCCTGTGGCAACAGAATTGGCTGGGCGACGAATCCGACCCGGACAGCGTCATCGCCACCCAATTAGCGTACTGGCGCGACGAGTTGGCCGGGTTACCGGACGTGGTGTCGCTGCCGCCCGACCGGCCCCGCCCCGCCGTCTCGAGTTACGGCGGTGACCGGGTCGACGTACGCATCGACCCGCAGACCTGGGCGGGCGTCAAGGCGTTGGCCGCCGCCCACAATGCGACCGCGTCCATGGTGCTGCAAGCCGCCGTCGCCGTCCTGCTGCACCGAGTCGGCGTCGGCGAGGACATCGCGCTGGGAACGCCGATCGCCGGCCGGCAAGATGCCGCCCTTGACGACCTGGTCGGCTTCTTCGTCAACTCCTGGGTCCTGCGGGTCAAGGTAGGCGCCGCCGTTCGGTTCAGCGACGTCGTCGCGCAAGTGCGGACCAAGGCACTCAACGCTTACAGCAATCAGGACGTACCGTTCGAGCTGCTCGTCGAGCGGCTGAATCCGACCCGGTCGGCGTCGCATCACCCGCTCTTCCAGGTCGTGGTGGCCTTCCAGAACAACGTGCGCCCCGAGGTGGCCTTCGACGGCGCTGACGTCGACCCGTTCGTGGTGACCACGCACACCGCGAAGTTCGACATCGATTTCGATCTCCGGGAGCTACCCAGCGAGGAATCTGAGGCACCCTACGCGCTGCGGGGAATGGCGACGACTAATTCCGCTGCACCGATGGCTGCCGGGGTCGTCACCTACGCCACCGACCTGTTCGACAGGGCCACCATCGAACGGTTGGTGGCGTGGTTCGGCAAAGTGGTGGCCGCTGTGGTCGCCGATCCGGACGTCCTGGTCGGCGAGATAGGGCTGCTCGACCGCGATGAGTGGGCACTGCTGGTGGCGAAGTGGTCCGGAGCGGGCATTACGGCACCGGTCGGGGTGGCACCGCAACTGCTGGCTACAGCGGTGCACGCCGCACCCGACGCGCTGGCCGTGGTCGACGGACCTCGCCAACTGACCTACCGCGACATCGATGAATGGTCCTCCCGATTGGCCCGCATGCTGATCGACTCCGGGGTGGGCCCGGAACGCGCGGTCGCCGTGGCGATCGATCGATCAGCGGAACTGGTCGTCGCCTGGTGGGCGGTGCTCAAAGCCGGCGGGGTGTACGTGCCGGTGGACCGAAACCATCCGGTCGAGCGGATCGCTACGGTGCTCGACGCGGTCGGAGCGGTCTGCGTATTGACCTGTGGCGTTGACCCGGTCGGCGGCACCGGTGAGCGGACCGTGGTCCGGATCGACGAGCTGGACATGGCGCGGTGGCCGGCCGAACCGATCAGCGACGCCGACCGGCTGGCGCCACTGCGCCCCGACTGCGGAGCCTATGCGATCTTCACCTCCGGATCGACCGGTGTGCCCAAGGGCGTACTGGTCAGCCACGCCGGTGTGCTCGGGGTGGCCGCCGCGCACCGGTCGGTGTACACGCTCAGTGACCGCTCCCGGGTGTTGATGGTGGCGGCACCCACGTTCGATGCATCGGTGTTCGAATGGCTGCTGGCAGTGGCGTCGTGGGCAACGTTGGTGGTGGCCGACGCCGATTCTTATGCCGGCGAAGCCTTGACCGAGGTGATCGAAGGCCAACAGGTGGACGCAGCGCTGTTGACGCCGACAGTGCTGGCGACACTGGACCGCTCCCGCCTCGACGGGCTGGCGACGCTGATCACCGGAGGGGAGGCCTGTCCGGCTGTACTGGTGAACCACTGGGCACTGCGGCGCCGGATGTTCAACGCCTACGGCCCCACCGAGGTCACCATCTGGTCGACCTGGAGCACCTTGACACCCGGGCAGCCGGTGGATATCGGCATCCCGATCGCCGGCGTCTGCGCTCTGGTCCTCGACGCGAGGTTGAAGCCGGCGCCCGCCGGCGTGGTCGGCGAGTTGTATCTGGCCGGCGCGGCGATCGCGCGTGGCTATGTGGGCCGGCCGGGACTCACCGGGGATCGGTTTGTGGCCAACCCGTTTGGCGCGCCGGGTGAGCGGATGTACCGCAGTGGGGACCTGGTGCGCTGGACGGCAGCGGGGAGCCTGGAATATCTCGGTCGCGCCGATGCCCAGGTCAAGTTGCGTGGCCAGCGTATCGAGCTGGGAGAGATCGAAAACACGCTGATGGCCAGCCCACACGTCACCGGGGCGGCGGTCGCGATGCGTCGGCGGGACGCCACCGATCATCTCGTCGCCTACGTCACCTTGCACAGCGGCGGTCTCGACGACCACGACGTCGAGGTCGTCGACCAGTGGCAACACATCTATGACGAGTTATACGACGCCGAGTCCGTCGGCGTCACGTTCGGCGACGACTTCCGCGGTTGGAACAGCAGCTACACGGGTGATCCGATTCCGCTAGACCAAATGGTCGAGTGGCGTTCGACCACGGTCGACCGCATCCGTCGGCTGGCGCCGCGCCGCGTGTTGGAGATCGGAGTGGGTTCCGGGCTGCTGCTCTCTCAGCTCGCTTCCGACGCGGTGGAGTACTGGGGCACCGACTTCTCGGCTCCGACCATCCGGACACTGCAGGCCGCGGTCGCCGCCCAGCCGTGGGGTGACCATGTGCACCTGCGGGTACAACCCGCCGACGTATCCGAGGGATTGCCGACGGGATACTTCGACGTCATCGTCCTCAACTCCGTCATCCAGTACTTCCCAAGTGCCGCTTACCTAACCGACGTCATCGACACCGCCGCCGAGTTACTGTCGCCC
Organism: Mycobacterium sp. 1274756.6; assembly: GCF_001668625.1. Lineage (GTDB taxonomy): Bacteria > Actinomycetota > Actinomycetes > Mycobacteriales > Mycobacteriaceae > Mycobacterium. Next base: position 3,716 of record NZ_LZLJ01000084.1, on the reverse strand, counting down.
GGCGGAGCACTATTCATCGGCGACGTGCGTAACCACAGTCTGCAAGGGGCGTTCCAAACCGGCATCGCCTTGGCCCGTTGCGACGCCGACCACAGGGTAGATGCCGATGAAATCCGCCAGCGCGTTCAGCGCGCGACCCTGGCGGAGCTGGAACTGTTGCTGGCACCGGAATTCTTCACCAGCTGGGCCGCCGAGCGTCCTGCGGTGGCCGGCGTCGGAATCGAGGTCAAACGAGGCGTTGCGGATAACGAGCTCACGCGGTACCGCTACGACGTCGTCATTCACAAAGCGCCCGCCTCGGTCTGCTCGCTGGCAAGCGTTCCGGAATGGGAGTGGACCGACTGCGCCGGGCTGAGCGGCTTGCACGCTGAATTGACAACACAGCGACCGGATGTGGTGCGCATCGTGAACATTCCCCGCACCGGAGTAGTCAGCGATGTCAGTATCGAACAAGGTCTGTCCGCCGGACTGTCGTTGCCTGAGGCCCGCGCTCTCGCCCACGACTGCGCGGTCGACGCCGCGAGTCCGGAGCAGCTCTACCGGTTAGCGGACGATGCCGGCTACCACGTCGCCGTCACCTGGGGCGCAGAACCCGGCACGTTGGACGCCGTCTTCCACGCGCCGGAGTACCGCTGGCCCGATTCGGTGCTCACCGACCTCTACCGCAGCCCCGGCGGTCTCGGACAGCGCCGCAGTTTCGCCAACGATCCCGGCACCAACAGTAAAGTCAACGCCGTCCGGCAGTGGCTAGACGCCCGGCTTCCGGACTACATGGTGCCCACCCACATCCTGGTGCTCGACGACTTTCCGCTCACGTCCTCCGGCAAAATCGACCGCAAAGCCCTTCCCGAGCCAGTATTCGTCGCCACGCAGTTCCGCGCGCCCCACACGCCGACCGAGAAGACCGTCGCGGAAACCTTCGCCGAGGTGCTCGCGCTGCCGCAAGTCGGTCTCGACGACGACTTCTTCGCACTGGGCGGGGACTCGCTGACCGCCACTCGAGTCAGTGCGCGTCTGCAGGCAGCACTCGGCAAGAGCGTGCCGGTGCGATATCTGTTCGACGTACCCACTGCAGGCCGTCTCGCCGACCGCCTCGACCGCGACCACGACGACATCGAGCGCCCACCGCTGCACGCGCTCCCACGACCGGCGCAGATTCCACTGTCGTATGCCCAGCAGCGGTTGTGGTTCTTGGAGCAGTTGCAGGGACCGTCGGCGATCTACAACATGCCGGTGGCGTTGCGGCTGTGCGGCGACCTCGATACCGAGGCGCTCGGCCAAGCTCTGGCCGATGTGGTGGGCCGCCACGAGAGTCTGCGCACGGTGTTCACCGTGGCTGACGGCGTCCCCCAGCAGGTCGTGCTGCCGGCCGAGCACGCCGACTTCGGTTGGGATGTCATCGATGCCACCGGATGGCCGGCAGAGCGCCTCGACCAGGCCACCGGCGACGTGATGCGGCACTGCTTCGACTTGACACACGAGATCCCGCTGCACGCCCGACTGTTCCGAACCGAAGGCAACCAGTATGTGCTGGCCGCAGTGGTGCACCACATCGCCGCCGACGGTTGGTCGATCGCTCCGCTTGTCGCCGACCTCGGAACGGCCTACACCAGCCGGTGCGCCGGAAGCGCCCCCGATTGGGCACCGCTACCGGTGCAGTACGCCGATTACACGGTGTGGCAACAACAATGGCTGGGCGACGAATCCAACCCCGAGAGTGTGATCGCCACCCAGCTGGCCTACTGGGAAACCGCATTGGCCGGTCTTCCGGAGCGCCTTGAGCTACCGACCGACCGGCCATACCCGCCGATAGCCGACTACCGCGGCGACGCGGTCACGGTGAACTGGCCGGCGGAGTTGCAGCAGCGAATCGGCCGGGTGGCCCGAGAACACAACGTGACCAGCGTGATGGTCGTCCAGGCAGCGCTGGCTGTATTGCTGTCAAAACTGAGTGCCAGCACCGATGTGGCGATCGGGGTCTCCATCGCCGGGCGTCAAGACCCGGCTCTGGAAGACCTCGTCGGCTTTTTCGTCAACACCTTGGTGCTGAGAGTCGATCTCGGCGGTGATCCCACGATCGTCGAACTCCTCGAACAAATCCGGCACCGTGGCTTGGCCGCCTATGAGAACCAAGACGTGCCATTCGAATCGCTCGTCGAGCGACTCAACCCGGTGCGAAGCCTCACTCACCATCCTCTGATTCAGGTGATGGTGGGCTGGCAGAACCTACCGTGGCAGCAGGACAGCACCGCCGCCGCCGGACTCAGACTGGGCAACGTCGACGTCACGCCGATCCCGGGCGCAACACATTCGGCACGCATGGATCTTCTGCTCTCGCTGGAGGAGCGCTGGACCGCGGATGGGGCGGCCGCCGGGATCGGCGGGCTGGTGGAGTTCCGTACGGACGTGTTCGATACGGAAACCATCGAGGCCATGCTCGCGCGGCTTCAGCGCCTACTCGACGCGATCACCGCCGACCCCGCCCGGAAGCTGTCGTCGGTGGAGGTGCTCGATGCCGGCGAGCGAAACCGGCTCCTCGATTGGGGTAATCACAGGGTGCTGGTGGAGCGGGCGGCTGCGCGGAGCTCGCTGGTGGATTTGTTTGCCGCGCAGGTGGTGCGGGCGCCGGGGGCGGTGGGGTTGACGTTCCAGGGCGTGTCGTTGACGTACCGGGAGTTGGATGAGGCATCGAATCGGTTGGCGCATGTGTTGGTCTCCGAAGGAGCCGCCCCCGGCGAACGCGTCGCGCTGCTGCTTCCGCGGTCGGCGAACGCAATCGTCGCAATTCTGAGCGTCCTGAAGGCCGGAGCAGCCTACGTGCCGATTGATGCGGCGGTGCCGGACTCGCGAATCGCCTTCCTCGTCGACGACGCGAAGCCGGTAGCTGTTCTCACCACCGAAGAGCTACGGCCGCGCGTGCCAGCCGGCTGCCCGCGGGTCATCGATATCGATGACGCCGCTATCGCTGAGCAGCCGGCCACCGCCCTCGCGGTACCGACACCACACGACATTGCCTACATCATCTACACCTCCGGCACGACCGGCAGACCCAAGGGCGTCGCTGTTACCCACCTCAATGTCATTCGACTGATCAAACCGCTGCATACCGAACTGAAGTCGGGCGCGGGGCAAACCTGGTCGCAGTGGCACTCACTCGCCTTCGACGTTTCGGTGTGGGAGATCTGGGGCGCACTGCTATGCGGTGGTCGAGTTGTGGTTGCCGGCGCGGACGCGGTGCGCTCGCCAGCCGAGTTCCATGCCCTGTTGGCTACCGAGAACGTCTGCGTTTTGAGCCAGACGCCTTCTGCCTTCTACGCGCTCCAGGCCGCCGCCGTTCAAGAGCGTGACAAATCTTGCCTGTCACGCCTTCAAGCCGTGGTTTTTGCCGGCGAAGCGCTTGAACCCCAGCGTCTTTCCCCGTGGCTGCGCGCATACCCGACCGGTCCACGGCTTATCAACATGTACGGGACCACCGAGACGACCGTGCACGCCTCATTTCGGGAGATCACATCCGACGACATCGACCGAACGACAAGCCCGGTTGGTGTGCCATTGCGGCACCTCGCCTTTTTTGTGCTGGATGGTTGGTTGCGGCCGGTGCCGGTGGGTGTGGTGGGGGAGTTGTATGTGGCCGGTGCTGGTGTGGGGGTGGGGTATGTGGGTCGTTCGGGGTTGACCGGGTCGCGGTTTGTGGCGTGTCCGTTTGGTGGGGTGGG
>NZ_LZLJ01000083.1 GCF_001668625.1 Mycobacterium sp. 1274756.6 | reverse complement strand
AGGTGCCGGTGGAGATCACCAGCACGCGGGGGCGCGGCCACACGGTCAGCCGGTCCAGTCCGAGCGCGGCGACCAGCCCCACCACCGGCGCGGTGACCGGCCGGCCCGCGGTGAGCACGGTGTCCCCGGCGGCGACGTCCTCGCCGGCGCGGCGGATGTGGCGGCCCTCGCTGGTCGCCGCGCTCGGACTGGACCGGCTGACCGTGTGGCCGCGCCCCCGCGTGCTGGTGATCTCCACCGGCACCGAACTGGTGGCCCCGGGCACCCCGCTGCAACCGGGCCAGATCTATGAGTCCAACGCCGCGATGCTGGCGGCGGCGCTGCGCGACGCCGGCGCCGACGTCACGGCGGTGGCCACGGTCAGCGACGACGTGACCGAGTTCAGCGCCGTGCTGAACTCCCACGCCGCCGACACCGACGTCATCGTCACCAGCGGCGGGGTCTCCGCCGGCGCCTACGAGGTGGTCAAGGACGCGTTCGGCCGCGACGGCGGGCGCGGGGTGGAGTTCGTCAAGGTGGCGATGCAGCCCGGCATGCCGCAGGGCATCGGCCGGGTCGGCGACGTCCCGGTGATCACCCTGCCGGGCAACCCGGTCAGCGCGCTGGTCTCCTTCGAGGTGTTCCTGCGTCCCGCCCTGCGCGCCGCCCTCGGGTTCGCCGCGACGCACCGGCCCACCCTGGAGGCCGAACTCGCCGAGCCCCTCACCTCCCCGCGCGGCAAGCGCCAGTTCCGCCGCGGCGCCTTGGACCCGGTCAACGGCACGGTGACCAGCGCGGGACCGCCGGCCTCGCACCATCTGCGGTTCCTGGCGTCGGCGAACTGCCTGCTCGACATCCCCGCCGACGTCACCGAGCTGCCGGTGGGGGCGCCGGTGCGGGTGTGGGACCTGCGCTGACCGCGATCGGCCGCGGGCCGGCCGGCTCGAGTCCCCTCTAGGATGTCCGGATGGCCCGCCCGCCCGACCTCGAGACCGCCCCGACCGCCCAGCGCCTGTTGAACCTGGTCCGCACGACGGTGCCGCCGGTGCACGCCGCCGGCATCCCGTTCATCGCCGCCGGCCTGTCGGTCGCGCTGGTCGGGCACCGGTACCGCTGGGTGCGCCGCGGCGGTCTGGCCGTCGCCGGCGCCTGCGCCGGCTTCTTCCGGCACCCGCCGCGGGTGCCGCCGTCGACGGTCGGTGCCGTGGTCGCCCCGGCCGACGGCACCGTCTGCCTGGTCGACACCGCCGCCCCGCCGCCCGAGCTGGGCCTGCCCGACACCCCGCTGCCGCGGGTGAGCATCTTTTTGTCGCTGTTCGACGTGCACGTGCAGCGGGCGCCGGTCTCCGGCGAGGTGGTCGCGGTGACCCACCGGCCGGGCCGGTTCTACTCCGCGGAGCGCCCGGTGGCCAGCGCGGACAACGAACGCACCAGCCTGGTGCTGCGCACCCCCGACGGCGCCCAGGTGATCGCGGTGCAGATCGCCGGGCTGCTGGCCCGCCGCATCGTCTGCGAGGCGAACCCCGGCGACCGCCTGGCGATCGGGGACACCTACGGGCTGATCCGGTTCGGCTCCCGGCTGGACACCTACCTGCCCGCAGGCACCGAGCCGACGGTGCGGGTGGGCCAGCGCGCCGTCGGCGGCGAGACCGTCCTGGCCGAGCTGGCATGACCCGCACCGGCCGGCGGGCGGTGGGCCTGCGCATCCTGCCCGGGTCAATGACCGTCCTGGCGATCTGCGCCGGGCTGACCTCGATCAAGTTCGCGCTCGACGCCGAACCGCACCTCGCGATGGCGATGATCGCCGCGGCCGCCATCCTCGACGGCCTCGACGGGCGGGTGGCCCGCTTCCTCGACGCCGCGTCGCGGATGGGCGAGGAGATCGACTCACTGGCCGACGCGGTCAACTTCGGGGTGGCGCCCGCCGTGGTCATCTACGTCACGATGCTGCCGACCTCCCCGGCCGGCTGGATCGCGGCGCTGCTGTACGCGGTGTGCATCGTGTTGCGGCTGGCCCGGTTCAACGCGCTGCTCGACGACACCGCCCAACCCGCCTACACCCGCGAGTACTTCGTCGGGATGCCGGCCCCGGCCGGTGCGCTCGCCGTGATCGGCCCGCTGGCCGCCTACATGCAGTTCGACAGCGGCTGGTGGACCTCGGAGTGGTTCGTCTGCGCCTGGCTGGTGTTCTGTTCGGCGCTGGTGGTCTCGCGCATCCCGATGCGCAAGATGCACGCGGTGGCGGTGCCGCCGAACCTGGCGGCGCTGCTGCTGGCCGCGGTGGTGATCGTGGCCGGGGCCGCACTGCTGTTCCCCTACATCCTGATCCTGGTGCTCATCGGCGCCTACCTGATCCACATCCCGTTCGGGGTGCGCAGCCACCGCTGGGTGGCCGCCCACCCGGAGACCTGGGAGGACAAGCCGCGGGAGTGGCGGGCGGCCCGCCGGGCGATCCGGCGCGCCCAGCCCGGCCCGGCCCGGCGGGTGATCCGGCGCGCCCAACCCAACCGGCGCTCGATGACGCGGCTGGGGCTGCGCAAGCCGGGCCGATGAGCCGGCATCTGCGGCTGACGGCGCGGCTGAACACCGCCGCGGTCGACGCCCGCCGCGGCGTGGTGCGGCTGCATCCGGAGGCGCTGGCCGCGCTGGGCCTGCGCGAATGGGACGCGGTGTCGCTGACCGGGGCGCGCACCACCGCCGCCGTGGTGGCCGCCGCCGACCCGGCCGCCGCCCCGGGCCTGGCCCTGCTCGACGACATCACGTTGTCCAACGCCGGGCTCATCGAGAACGCCGAGGTGCTGGTGGCCGCGGCCGACGTCGCCGCCGCCCGCACGGTGAGCTTGACCGGCTCGGCGCTGGCCACCGCGCTGCCGACCGCCACGCTGCGCCGCGCCCTGCTGGGCAAGGTGCTCACCGTCGGCGACGCCGTCTCCCTGCTCCCCCGCGACCTGGGCCCCCGCGACACCGGCGAGGTCGGCACCGAATCGGCGGCCGGGGCGGCGCTGGCGGCGGCGGTCGGCATCACCTGGACCTCCGAACTGCTCACGGTGACCGCCGTCGACCCGGCCGCGCCGGTCAGCGTGCAACCCAACACCGCGGTCGGTTGGGGCGCCGGGCGCGCCGCGCCGGCCCCGGCGGCCGAACCGGCCCCGCCGGTCGACGACCTCAAAGGCGTCGGCGCGCAGGCCGACAAACTCACCGAGTGGCTGAAACTGGCGCTCGACCAGCCGCAACTGCTGCGCAGCCTGGGCGCCGACCCGCAGCTGGGCGTGCTGGTCTCCGGGCCGGCCGGGGTCGGCAAGTCCACGCTGGTGCGGTCGGTGTGCGCCGGGCGCCGGCTGGTGGAGCTCGACGGCCCGGACATCGGGGCGCTGGCCCCCGAGGACCGGCTGGCCGCGGTCCGCGACGCGGTCGCCGGGCTGCGCGCCGACCCCGGGGTGCTGCTGATCACCGACATCGACGCGCTGCTGCCCGAGACCGCCGCGCCGGTGGCCACCCCGATCCTGTCCGAGCTACGCGCCGCGGTGGCCGCCGACGGCGTGGCGTTCGTGGCGACCTCGACGATGCCCGATCGGCTCGATCACCGGCTGCGCAGCCCGGAGCTGTGCGACCGGGAACTGGTGCTCAGCCTGCCGGACGCCCCGACCCGCCGGGCACTGCTGGAATCGCTGCTGCGCTCGGCCCCCACCGGGGAACTGGAGTTGACCGAGGTCGCCGAGCGCACCCCGGGCTTCGTGGTCGCCGACCTGGCCGCGCTGGTCCGGGAAGCGGCGTTGCGGGCCGCGGCCCGCGCCAGCACCGCCGGACACCCGGCCCGGGTGCTGCAGGAGGACCTGACCGGCGCCCTGACCGTGATCCGGCCGCTGTCGCGTTCGGCGGCCACGGAGATCTCGGTGGGCGATGTCACCCTCGACGACGTCGGGGACATGGCCGAGACCCGCCAGGCGCTGACCGAGGCGGTGCTGTGGCCGCTGCAGCATCCCGACACCTTCGCCCGGCTCGGCGTCGACCCGCCGCGCGGGGTGCTGCTGTACGGCCCGCCGGGCTGCGGCAAGACCTTCCTGGTGCGGGCGCTGGCCAGCTCGGGACGGCTGAGCGTGCACGCGGTCAAAGGCCCGGAGCTGCTGGACAAGTGGGTCGGCAGCAGCGAGAAGGCGGTGCGTGACCTGTTCCGCCGCGCCCGCGACTCGGCGCCCGCGCTGGTGTTCCTCGACGAGATCGACGCGCTGGCGCCGCGGCGCGGCCAGACCGTGGACTCCGGGGTCAGCGATCGGGTGGTGGCGGCGCTGCTCACCGAACTCGACGGAGTCGAACCACTGCGCGACGTGGTGATCGTCGGCGCCTCCAACCGGCCCGACCTGATCGACCCGGCGCTGCTGCGGCCGGGCCGGCTGGAGAAGCTGGTCTTCGTCGAGCCGCCGGATGCCGCGGCCCGCGCCGACATCCTGCGCACCGCGGCCCGCTCGGTGCCGCTGGGCGCCGACGTCGACCTCGCGGCGCTCGCCGCCGACCTGGACGGCTACAGCGCCGCCGACTGTGTCGCCCTGCTTCGGGAGGCCGCGCTGACCGCGATGCGCCGCTCCCTGGAGGCGGCCGAGGTGACCGCCGCCGACGTCGCCGCCGCCCGCGCCGCCGTGCGGCCCTCGCTGGACCCCGCGCAGGTCGCGGCGCTGCGCGCCTTCGCCGCCGGCGCGTCCTGACCGGCGCCGGCTCCGGGTCGCCCCTGAGATCGACACCGATCCGGCGCCGAAGCCGCGATTTTCGCGCTCCGGGCCCGCTGGTACGTCGATTTCCGCAGTACCCCGCCGGCCGGGACCGCTGGTGCGGCAATGAGTTTCGGGGCGGGCACGGGCGATCGGGCGCGCACCGATTCGGTGCCGCCACCCGCTGATCGGTAGACTGCCTAGCGAACCAGACCCTGCCAACCCGACCGCGGGCTGACCGGCCTTGCGTCCAGCGCAGACCACACCGGAGTGTGATGCTCGCGATTCTGCTCGCCCACGCGGTCGCCGCGTCGGTGGCGCCGCTGCTGGTGCGCCGGTGGGGCAGGCGGATGTTCTATCTGCTGGCCGCGGTGCCCGCCGGGTCGCTGATCTGGCTGGTCGCCACCTGGCCGCAGGACGGTGAGCACCGCCGGACCGTGTCCTGGGTGCCGGGGCTGTCCATGGACATCGCGCTGCGGCTCGACACCCTCGCGGCGGTGTTCAGCGTGCTGGTGCTCGGGGTGGGCGCGCTGGTGCTGGGCTACTGCGCCGAGTACTTCCGGCCGGTGACCGGCCACGCCCCCGACCCGCGAGTACCGAGCTTCGCCGGGAAACTGGTCGCCTTCGCCGCGTCCATGTTCGGGCTGATGATCGCCGACAACATGCTGGTGCTCTACGTGTTCTGGGAGCTGACCACCGTGTTGTCCTTCCTGCTGATCGGCCACTACGCCGACCGGGCGGTCAGCCGCCGGGCCGCCACCCAGGCACTGCTGGTCACCACCGCCGGCGGCCTGGCGATGCTGGTCGGGGTGATCCTGATCGGCCAGGCCGCGGGCAGCTACCTGCTCTCGGAGGTGGTGGCGCACCCGCCGGGCGGCACGGCGGTCACCGTCGGCGTGCTGCTGGTGCTGGTCGGCGCGTTGAGCAAGTCCGCGATCGTGCCGCTGCATTTCTGGCTGCCCGGGGCGATGGCCGCCCCCACCCCGGTCAGCGCCTACCTGCACGCCGCCGCCATGGTCAAAGCCGGCATCTACCTGACGGCGCGACTGGCCCCCGGCTTCGCCGACTCGCCGGGCTGGCGGCCCACCGTGCTCGGGCTGGGCCTGGCCACGCTGCTGGCGGCCGGGTGGCGGGCGGTCCGCGAATACGACCTCAAACTGCTGCTGGCGTTCACCACGGTCAGCCAGCTGGGCCTGATGATCGCGCTGGTCGGGGCGGGCAGCGGTGATCTGATGCTGGCCGGGCTGACGGTGATGTGCGCGCACGCCGCCTACAAGGCGGCCCTGTTCATGGTGGTCGGGATCATCGACCACGGCACCGGCACCCGCGACATCCGCGACCTGGCCGGGCTGGGCCGACGGTTTCCGGCGCTGGCGGCGATCGCGGTACTCGGCGCCGCCAGCATGGCCGCGCTGCCCCCGTTCCTGGGGTTCGTGGCCAAGGAGGCCGCGTTCGCCGGGCTCGCCGAGGCGTCCGGCCCGACCGGCCCGGTCGCGCTGACCGCGGTGCTGATCGGCTCGGTGTTCTCGATGATCTACAGCCTGCGGTTCATCTGGGGGGCGTTCGCCGCCAAGGGGCAGCGCGGACCGAGCACCCGGGTGGCGTTGGCCACCCGCCCGACACGCTCGTTCCTGCTCGCGCCGGGGGTGCTGGCCGTGGCCGGGCTGGCCCTGGGGTTGGGCGCCGGCCGGCTGGACACCGTGCTGCGCGGTTACGCCGGAACCCTGCCCGGCGGGCTGACCAGCCGGCTGGCGCTGTGGCACGGCGCCAACCTGCCGCTGCTGCTGTCGGTGCTGGTGATCGCGGCCGGGGCGGCGGTGTTCGCCGCGCGCGGCCCGCTGCAGCTGACCCGGCTGCGCCGGCTGCCGCTGGGCAACGCCGACCGGGTGTACAACGCGGTGATCCAGGCCCTCGACGTGGCCTCGGTGCGGGTGGCCGGGCTCACCCAGAGCGGTTCGCTGCCGGTCAACCAGACGATGATCCTGGTCACCTTCGTCACGGTGCCGCTGGTCGCGCTGGCCGCCGGCGCGCGCCCCGACCTCAGCGTGCTGTGGTGGGACTCCCCGCTGGAGGTCACCATCACCGTCGTGATCGTCGGCGCGGCGCTCGGGGCGACGCTGACCCGCAACCGGCTCTCGGCGGTGCTGATGGTCGGGATCACCGGCTACGGCTGCGGGATGGTGTTCGCCTTCCACGGCGCCCCGGACCTGGCGCTGACCCAGGTCCTGGTCGAGACCATGACGCTGGTGATCTTCGTGCTGGTGCTGCGGGCGCTGCCGGCCGAGACCGCCGCGGTGCCGCGCCGGTCGCGGCTGCCGCGCGCCGCGCTGGCGGTGGCGGTCGGGGCGTCGGTGACCGTGCTGGCGGCGTTCGCGATGGCCGCCCGCTCCGGGGTCGGGATCGCCGCGCTGCTGCCCGAGGCCGCCTACCAGCGCGGTCACGGCTCCAACACGGTCAACGTGCTGCTGGTCGACATCCGGGCCTGGGACACCCTCGGCGAGATCTCGGTGCTGCTGGTGGCCGCCACCGGGGTGGCCTCCCTGGTGTTCCGGCACCGCCGGTTCGGGGTGGCCCCCCGCGTCGTCGACGCCACCGACCACGATTTCGGTGCCGCCACCCCGTACAGCCCGGCGATCGGGGACACCACCTGGCTGGTCGGCAGCGACTACCGCGACCCCAACGAGCGGTCCCTGGTGCTCGAGGTGGTCACCCGGATCATGTTCCCGCTGATCATGGTGGTCTCGGTGTACTTCTTCTTCGCCGGGCACAACACCCCCGGCGGCGGGTTCGCCGGCGGGTTGACCGCCGGGCTGGCGCTGACCCTGCGCTACCTGGCCGGCGGCCGCTACGAGCTCGGCGAGACCCTGCCGCTGGATGCCGGCAAGGTGCTCGGGGTGGGGTTGACGCTGGTCGGCGGCACCGCGATCGGGTCGCTGCTGCTGGGGGCGCCGGTGCTGTCCTCGGCGGTGCTGTCGGTGGACCTGCCGGTGCTCGGGCACGTCACGCTGGTGACCGCGCTCTTCTTCGACCTCGGCGTCTACCTGGTGGTGGTCGGGTTGGTGCTCGACGTGCTGCGCAGCCTGGGCGCCCGGCTGGACGAGGAGGTGCCGGCCACGCCGGCCGGGCCGCTGGTGGAGACCCGATGAGCGCGCACCTGTTCTCGCTGCTGACCATCGGCGCCCTCGTCGCGGCCGGGGTCTACCTGCTGCTGGAGCGGCAGCTGACCCGGATGCTGCTGGGGTTGTTGATGATCGGCAACGCGGTCAACCTGCTGATCGTGCACGTGTCGGGCCCGCCGGGTAACCCGCCGGTGCAGGACAGCTCCGCGGGCAAGGACACCGCCGCCGATCCGCTGGCGCAGGCGATGGTGCTCACCGCGATCGTGATCACGATGGGGGTGGCGGCGTTCGTGCTGGCGCTGGCCTATCGCTCCTACCGGCTGACCACCGCCGACGTCGTCGGCGACGACCCGGAGGCGACCCGGGTCTCGCAGCTCTCCGACGAGGAGGCCATCGCCGCCGAGCAGGACGTCGACGACGCGGTCGACCCGCACGAGCTGGACGCCGTCGTCGACAGTCCGGAGCCGTCATGAGCCTGGCCGCGGCGTTGACGCCGCTGCCGGTGCTGCTGCCCACCCTGGGGGCGGCGCTGACGCTGGTCGTCGGGCCGCGCCCGCGGGTGCAGCGCGCGATCACCCTGGCCGTGCTGGGCGCGGTGACCGCCGTCGGCGCCGCACTGCTGTATCTGACCGACCGGGACGGCACGCTGGCGGTGTCGGTCGGCGGCTGGGGTCCGACCGATGCCGGGCTGGGGCCGCTGGGCATCTCGCTGGTGGTCGACCGGCTCTCCGCGCTGATGCTGGTCGTCTCGGCGATCGTGCTGCTGTGCGTGGTCGTCTACGCGATCGGGCAGGGGGTGCGCGACGGCGACGACCGCCAGCCGATCTCGATCTTCCTGCCCACCTACCTGTCGCTGGCCGCCGGGGTCGGCATGGCGTTTCTGGCCGGGGACCTGTTCAACCTGTTCGTCGGCTTCGAGGTGCTGCTGGCGGCGAGCTTCGTGCTGTTGACCATCGGCGGCAGCGCCGACCGGGTGCGGGCCGGCATCGGCTACGTGATGGTGTCGATGGTGTCGTCGCTGATCTTCCTGGTCGGCATCGCGTTGGTCTACGCCGCCACCGGCACCCTCAACCTGGCCGAGTTGGCCACCCGCACCGGGGATCTGGGCACCGGCATCCGCAGCGCGATCTTCGCGGTGCTGCTGGTGGCGTTCGGCATCAAGGCGGCGGTGTTCCCGCTGTCGGCGTGGCTGCCCGACGCCTACCCGACGGCGCCGGCGCCGATCACCGCGGTGTTCGCCGGCCTGCTGACCAAGGTCGGGGTGTATGCCGTCATCCGGGCCCATTCGCTGCTGTTCCCGGCGGGCCGGCTGGACCCGGTGCTGCTGGTGGCGGCGCTGCTGACGATGCTGGTGGGCATCTTCGGCGCGATCGCCCAGAGCGATATCAAACGGCTGCTGTCGTTCACCCTGGTCAGTCACATCGGGTTCATGGTGTTCGGGGTGGCCGTGGCCAACGAGCTCGGGATGGCCGGCGCCATCTACTACGTGGCCCACCACATCATCGTCATGACCACCCTGTTCCTGGCGGCCGGGCTGATCGAACGGCAGGGCGGCTCCTCCAGCCTGCAGCGCCTCGGCGGGCTGGCCGCCAGCCCGCTGCTGGCGGCGGTGTTCCTGGTGCCCGCGCTCAACCTCGGCGGGATCCCGCCGTTCTCCGGGTTCATCGGCAAGGTGGCGCTGCTGCAGGCCGGCGCGCAGAACGGCTCGGTGCTGGCCTGGACGCTGGTGGGCGGCGCGGTCGCGACCAGCCTGCTCACCCTGCTGGTGATGGCGCGGGTGTGGACGCGGGCGTTCTGGCGGCCCCGGGTCGACGCACCGGAGGGCGCGTTGGCGGCGGCCGCGCCCAGCGTGCTGCTCGACGAGGCCGAGGACATCGCGTTCGTCGACCGCGACGACGTCGGCCGGATGCCGGCCGGGATGCTGCTGCCCACCCTGGCGCTGATCGCGGTGGGGTTGGCGTTGACGGTGGCGGCCGGTCCGGTGTTCGGTTACGCGGGCCGCGCGGCCGCCGAGGTGATCGACCGCGGCGAGTACATCTCCGCGGTGCTGACCCCCGGCGGTGAGCGGTGAGGGCGGCCGGGCTGCGGGTGCTGACGGTCATCGCGCTGGCCGCGGTCTGGGTGCTGCTGTGGGGGCGGGTGACCCCGGCCAACGTGCTGGGCGGGATCGGCGTGGCGGTGCTGGTGCTGGTGGCACTGCCGATGCCGCGGGTGCCGGTGCAGGGTTTGCTGCACCCGGTGGCGCTGCTGCGCCTGCTGGTCCGGGTGACCTGGTATCTGCTGCTGTCCAGCCTGCAGGTGGCGTGGCTGGCGGTGCGGCCGGGGCCGGTGCCGCGCAACGGGGTGTTGCGGGTGCCGCTGAGCATCAAATCGGATCTGGTTCTGGTGCTGGCCGCCAACATCACCACCCTGATCCCCGGGTCGATCGTGCTGGAGATCGACCAGGTGCGCCGCATCCTGTACTGCCATGTCCTCGACGTCGGCTCCCCGCGGGCGGTGGCGCAGTTCCGCCACCAGGTCGCCGAGGTGGAGCGGCTGCTGGTGGCGGCGTTCGAGCGGGAGAAGGAGTGGCAGCCGTGACCGGCATCTGGCTGGCCGCCGGGGTCATCCTGGGCGTGGCCGCGATCATCACCATGTACCGGCTGCTGGCCGGGCCGACCACCTTGGATCGGCTGGTCGCCGTCGACACCCTGGTCGCGATGGCGATGTGCGGTATCGGCACGTTCGCCGCGGCCAGCGGCGACACCACCGTCACCTACAGCCTGGCGGCGCTCGCGCTGATCAGCTTCGTCGGCTCGGTCAGCGTCGCGCGGTTCCGGGTCCCCGACAAGCGGAGGCGGCCGTGAACGTTCCCGATCTGATCGCCGGGCTGCTGGTGCTGGCGGGTTCGGTGCTGGCGCTCACCGCGGCGATCGGGGTGTTGCGCTTCCCCGACACGCTGGCCCGGATGCACTCGGCCACCAAACCGCAGGTGCTGGGGCTGCTGCTGGTGCTCGCCGGGGCCGCGCTGCGGCTGCGGGGCAGTTTCGACGTGGGGATGCTGGTGGTGACCGGGCTGTTCATCGTGATCACCGCCCCGGTGGTCGGCCACCGGGTGGCCCGGTTGGCCTACCGCGAGCAGGACATGAGCGAGCTGGTGGTCGACGAGATGAACGAGTAGTGCGCTACTCGTCGTCGCGGGTGCGGCTCAGCTCGAACGCCACCCGGTCGGCCAACCCGTCGACGGCGTCGCGCAGCGCGGTCAGCCGGGCCGCCGGCGACGGGGCGGCCAGCACCGCATACCGGTCGGCGGGCCCGATCGGCGCGCGGGCCGCCAGCGCGTACAGCCGCTCCCCCGCGGGCTCGGGCAGCCGCCCGAAGACCGCCGCGGACGGGGCGCGCACCCCGCGGGCGGCGGCCAGCCGCCGATACACCCCGAGCAGCCGGTCGGTCACCGCCCTCAGCTCGGCGTCGGCCACCGGCTCGCCGGGCTCGTCGGGCCAGCTCTGCACCCGGGCCCGCGGATACGGGTCGTCGGGCAGCCAGTCCAGCACCCGGATGCGTTCCCCGGCTTCGCCGATCACCGCGTGCTGACCGAAACCGAGTTTGCGGTGGCGGGCGATGCGCACCGCCACGCCCACGTCGCAGCGTCGGTCCCCGCCGCCCACCTCGCGTCCCGCGGCGATGAGCACCACCCCGAACCGGCGGTCGGCGGCCAGGCAGTCGGTCAGCAGCGCCCGGTAGCGCGGTTCGAAGATCCGCAGCGGCAGTTCCTCCCCGGGCAGCAGCGCCGCCTCCAGCGGAAACATCGGCAGCAGCACGGGTTTACAGTTCCAGTTCGTCGATGAGGGCGTCGACCACCACCCGCAGATCGCCGTCGTGTTCCTCGGCCACCCGGCGCTGCCGCTGGTAGGACGCGCCGTGGCGGTAGATGTCCTCCACCGCGGCCAGTTCGTCGACGCAGTTGAGGGTCCGCGCCACCGGTTCGAGGCGGGTCAGCAGGTCCTCGATGTCCGCGGTGACCAGCCGCTCGTTGCTGTCGGCGTCGAGGATGATCTCGGCGTCCAGCCCGTACCGCGCGGCCCGCCACTTGTTCTCCTGGACGTGCCACGGCGGCATCACCGGCAGCAGCTCGCCGGCTTCCAGCCGGTTGTCCAGGTCGACCACCAGGCAGTGCGTCAGCGCCACCAGCGCACCGAGCTCGCGCAGGTTGGACACCCCGTCGCAGACGCGCAGCTCCACGGTGCCCAGTCGCGGGGACGGCCGGATGTCCCAACGGATTTCGTTGAGGTCGTCGATGATGCCGGTCTTCTTCTGGTCGTGGACGAACCGCTCGAACTGCCGCCAGGCCTGGAACTGGAACGGCAGCCCGGCGGTCGGCAGCTGCTGGAACATCATCGATCGGTTGCTGGCGTACCCGGTGTCGTCCCCGCCCCACCACGGCGACGACGCCGACAGCGCCAGCAGGTGCGGGTAGTAGTTGAGCAGCGCGGAGATGATCGGCATCGCCTTGGACGCCGAGCGGATGCCGACGTGCACGTGCACACCCCAGATCAGCATCTGTCTGCCCCACCACTGGGTGCGCTTGATCAGCTCCGCGTAGCGCGGCGCGTCGGTGAGTTCCTGCGACGACCAGCGCGCGAACGGATGCGTTCCCGCACTGAACAATTCCATCCCGCGGTCGCGCACCACCTGCCGCGCCGTGCGCAGCGTCTCGCGCAGATCGGCCATGGCCTGCGGGGTGTCCTCGCAGATGTCGGTGACGATCTCGACGGTGTTGCGCAGCAACTCCTTGTGCACGCGCGGGTTCTCACCGATCTCGGCGATCACCTCGGCGGCCTCGTTGGACAGGTCGCGGGTGACCGCGTCGACGAGCGCGAACTCCCACTCCACCCCGATCGTGGGCCGCGGCGAACCGAGGAACCCGATCCGGGCGGGCGTGTGGTCGTCGGGAGTGTCAGCTCCCCGGGCTGATGACACCGCAGGCCACCCGCTGGCCGGCGTCGCCAGTCTTCATCGTGGTCTCGTCGGGGCCGGGGGTGCCGTCGATCTGGACGTACCGGTCGGCGGGGATGTTGGCGAAGTTGTCGTCCCCGGCGTGGATGATGATCGAGGTTCCGGCGCCGGCTTCCAGGTCCGCACGGCTGAACGCGTCGGTCGTGGTGACCAGCAGGCCCTGCCCGTCCTGGCGGATCTGCAGCGAGGTCAGGTCACCGCTGGCCGGGTGGCCGTGGTGGTCCGGAACCCGGAAATGCCCGCCCGCGGAAAGGAAGTCGCCCGGCTCCCCGCCGGCGGGAGCCACCGAGTCGGCCTCACATTTACCCACCTCGTGCAGGTGCAGGCCGTGGAAGCCCGGGGTCAGCTGCCCCTCCCCGGTGGTGCGGACGGTGATCTTGACGAAGTCCTCGGTGAAGTCGAACTGGGCGGTCGCGATCTGCGCGCCGTCGGGCCCGCGCAGCTCGGTGGTCACCACGTCGGACTGCGCCGCCTGCTCGTCGGGGGTCTCCGGCGCCGGTGACCCGGTCCAGATCGACGGCGCCGGCCCGGGGCCGTCGGCTTCCGGCTGGTGCGGGCTGCAGCCGCTGAGCAGCACGGCGGGGACCGCCAACGCGGCGGCGGCAAGCGGGGCAACTGTGTGACGACTGGGCTTAACCATGGGGAGAGCTTAGCGGGTCAACCGGCCACCACGACGATGACGCCCGGTGGTTGATCGGCCACGTCGGGGTCCTCGATGCGCGGCTCGACCGGCGCGTCGAGCAGTTTGCCGATCGCCTCGGCGGCCCGCTGCTCGTCGGCGTCATCGGGGGTGAAGTACACGGTGGTCTGCGACACGTCGGTCAACACCAGGTTGGTGACGTCAGTGACCTTGTAGTGCTCCTCACGCAACCGGTCGGCGGTGGCGCCGGCCAGCCCCTCCTGGTCGGTAATGTTGTACACCCGCACGTCGACGTCGGGGATGGCCGCTTCGGTCGTGGTGGTGGTGGTCGTGACGCTGCTGGTGGTGGTCGAGACCGCGTCCTCGTCGCCGGAGTCGCCCGACGTCAGCCACTGGAAGCCCAGCAGCAGGAAGATCACGCCGAGAAACAGCAGCACCATCACCATGGCGCGCAGCGGCAATCCGGAGGAATCCGGGACGTGGTCGTTCATCGCGCCCACTGTAACGGGGCGCGGGTGCGGCGGCGCAAACCTGTCCGCCGTCGCGGCGCGCTAGGGGAGTTCAAAGCCGAGCCGTCGGGCCGCCTTCGCCTTGAGTCGGGTGGCCCGCATCCGGCGCAGCCGCTTGACCAGCATCGGGTCGACGGCCAGGGCGTCGGGGCGCTCCACCAACGCGTTGAGCACCTGGTAGTAGCGGGTGGCCGACAGCCCGAACAGCTCTTTGATGGCTTCTTCCTTGGAGCCGGCGTACTTCCACCACTGCCGCTCGAAGGCCAGGATGTCGTGTTCACGGCGGGTCAAGCCGTCGATGGTTTCCGAGTCGTCTGCTGATCGATTAGTCCGCGCCATGGCGCCGTCCATCTCGTTGACCGGACCCTTCCCCACACTGGAATGACAACACTGTGTTTCGGCGCATATTCAATCACGTCCGAGCGGACTGGCCGGTAACCCGACCCCGCGAGTCGCCCGCGCCGGCGCGATTTAAGCTTGCGGCTCATGGCCGTCGTACCCATCCGCATCGTGGGCGATCCCGTCCTGCACACCCCGACCCGCCCGGTGCCGGTCGGCGATGACGGGGCGCTGCCCGCCGAGCTGGCCGACCTGATCACCGACATGTTCGACACCATGGACGCCGCCAACGGGGTCGGCTTGGCCGCCAACCAGATCGGCGTCGACCTGCGGGTGTTCGTCTACGACTGCGCCGAGGACCGCGGCCGGCCGACCCGCCGCCGCGGCGTCGTGGTCAACCCGGTGCTGGAGACGTCGCCGATCCCGGAGACCATGCCCGACCCGGAGCACGACGACGAGGGCTGCCTGTCGGTGCCCGGCGAGTCGTTCCCGACCGGGCGCGCCGACTGGGCGAAGGTGACCGGCCTCGATGCCGACGGCGCCCCCGTCGCCCTGGAGGGCAGCGGGCTGTTCGCCCGGATGCTGCAGCACGAGACCGGCCACCTCGACGGTTTCCTGTACCTGGACCGGCTGATCGGCCGGCACGCCCGCGCCGCCAAGCGCGCGGTGAAGAAGAACGGCTGGGGGGTGCCGGACCTGTCCTGGCTGCCCGGCGACGTGCCCGACCCGTTCGGCCACTGATGAGCGAGCTGCCCAGCGTCGGCACCCGGGTGGCGGTGCGGTTCCGGTTGCCGGCCGGCTCCGAGCCGCCGCTGAGCGACGCGGTCGGGCACCTGCTGGCGGTGGCGCCGGTGGTGCGGGTGCGCACCAAGACCGGCGAGGTCGTCGAGTTCTCCCCCGACGACGTGCTCACCGTGCGCCGACTGACCGATGTTCCGGTGCGCAATTCACAGATCCGCGCGGTGGAACATGCGGCGGCGCTGGCGTTTCCGGGAACCGAGCAACGTTGGCTGGACGGCTGGCTGCTGCGGGTCGGCGCCGGCGCCACGTTCCGGGCCAACTCGGCGATCCCGCTGGAGATGGGGGCGTCGTTCGCGGCGGTGCCGGCCATCGTCGACTTCTACGTCGAACGCGGCCGCACCCCGCTGTTCGCCGTCCCCGACCGGCTGGTGTCGATGCGCGACGACACCCCCGTCGAACGCGAGAACCGCACCTTGGTCACCGAGTTGCCCGCGACCCTGCCGCACCGCCCCGAGATCGCCCTGGCCGCCGACCCCGGCCCGGACTGGCTGGCCGGCTACGACCGCGACGTCCCGGTCGGCGAGCTCACCGCGGTGCTCGACGGGCAGGTCTGTTTCGCCGTCGGCCCCGCCGGCGCGGTGGCGCGGGCGGCGATCACCGCCGCCCCGGACGGCACCCGCTGGGTGGGGCTCTCCGACGTCCGCGTCGACGCCGGGCAACGCCGCCGCGGGCAGGCCTCGGCGGTCTGCGCGGCGCTGCTGGCCTGGGCCGTCGAGCACGGCGCAACCGACGGCTACGCCCAGGTCCGCGACGGCGACGACGCCGCGCTGGGGCTGTTCACCGGCCTGGGCTTCACCCCGCAGCACCGCCTCCGGTATGTGCGCACCGAGGCGATCTGGGCCGGGCCGACCACCCGGCGGCGCTGACATGACTCCCGACACGCTGCGGCTGGCCACCTGGAACGTGAACTCGATCCGCGCCCGGGTGGGCCGGGTGACCGACTGGCTGGCCCGCGCCGAGGTGGACGTGCTGGCCCTGCAGGAGACCAAGTGCACCGACGGCCAGTTCCCGGCGCTGCCGTTCGTCGAGCTCGGCTACGAGGTCGTCCACGTCGGGGTCAACCAGTGGAACGGGGTGGCGATCGCCTCCCGGGTGGGCCTGGCGGACGTACAGGTGGGTTTTCCCGATCAGCCGGGTTGGGCGGCCAAGCCCGACACCGACCCGGCCGTGGAGGCGCGGGCGCTGGCGGCGACCTGCGGCGGGGTGCGGACCTGGAGCCTGTATGTGCCCAACGGCCGCACCCTCGACGATCCGCACTACCGCTACAAGCTGGAGTGGCTGGCGGCGCTGCGCGCCAACGCCGAGCGCTGGCTGGCCGAGGACCCGTCGACGCCGATCGCGCTGGCCGGGGACTGGAACATCGCCCCGTTCGACGACGACGTGTGGAGCATGGAGTTCTTCGCCGGCGCCACCCACGTCTCCGAACCGGAACGCCGCGCCTTCCACGCGTTCACCGAGGCGGGGTTCACCGACGTGGTGCGCCCGTTCACCCCCGGCCCCGGCGTCTACACCTACTGGGACTACACCCAGCTGCGGTTCCCCAAGCGGCAGGGCATGCGCATCGATTTCATCCTCGGCTCCCCCGCCCTGGCCGCGCGGGTCACGCACGCCGAGATCGTGCGCGAGGAGCGCAAGGGCAAATCGCCCAGCGACCACGCGCCGGTCCTGGTGGAGCTGCGCCGCTGACACTCGCGCCGACCGGCTCCCTGCGCCGCAGGTGCAGCACGGTCGCGAATGAAGCTGTGCGGCGGTGTTTTCGCATTTTTCCGCCCTGGCTCTGCACTCGCGGCGGATAGGTCCCGCCTGCGGCGGCACCGGTGCGGCGCGCGAGAGTCTCGCGCGATGTCGCGAACCCGACTAGGCTGGATGGTCTTGCAGCTGAAGGGGAGCGTGATGGACATCCAAGGCGCACTGCGCAAGGTGGCCCGAACGGCGGGTCGGGCGGCGGACGCGACCACGATGGCGGCCGGAGCGGTGGGCGGCGCCGTCATCAACGGTGTCGTCGGCGGTGTCCGGGGCACGGTGAAGGGCACCGTCGCCGGGGTGCAGAGCGGGGTGGACAAGGGCAGCCATTCCACCCCGGTCGCCGCGGCGACCCTTGGCGCCCTCGGGGTGATCGGCTTGGTGGAGTGGCCGGTGCTGCTGGTCGTCGGCGGCGGCGCCCTGGCGCTGCGGCAGATCAAGCAGCAGCGGGCCGCGCAGGCCGCGGTGTCCTCGCCGTCTCAGCTGCGTGCGGTGCCCGGCGGTGACGCCGCCCCCCGCGCCGGCAACAGCGCCGCCCCGGCCAAGGCCGAGGGGCGCAAGGCAGCCGGCAGCAGGGCGCCCTCGGCCACCAAGGCGGCGGCGAAGGCCCCGGCCACGAAGACCGCCGCCAAGAAGTCGACTGCGCGCAAGTCGGCGGCGAAGAAGGCGCCCGCCAAGAAATCGGCGGCCAAGAAGTCCGCCGCCGCGAAAACCACCGCACCGGCGAAGACAACGGCGCCGGATAAGACCGACCCTCGGTAGATTTTGGCCATCAGTCGCTCATCAGCCGGCTCCGTTCCGTTTCGACTGGCCTTCTGGGGCTTCCAGACCTCGCTTCGACTCGCCGGCGCCTCGGTGACCGCCGCCGCGACCGCCGCCGCCACCGGCTTCGACCTGGCGACCCGGCCGGCCCGCGAGGCCGTCGACACCGTCTCGCGGGGCCTGACCGATGTGCTGGTCGGGCGGCGCAGCTGGCGGGGCAACGGCCGGGCCTGGATCGAGGTGCGCGGCCTGCACGGCAACCGCGGCCGCGAGCTGGGACCGGCTGTGGTGGCCGCGGTGCGCGAGATCCCCGGCGTCACGGCTGTGACCCTGAACTACCCGCTGTCCCGGCTGATCGTCACGCTCACCGCCGACGCGTCGCTGCGCCGGATCTGCGCGGTGATCACCGGTCTGGAACAGCAGTACCGCACCGCCACCGATGCCGACGTGCCCGCCACCAGCCTGCCCGGCGACGGCCTGCTGGCCGCCGCGCAGGCGGTCACCGCCGGCGCCAACACCGTCGGGTTCGGCGCCGCGTTGGCCGGCACCGTGCTGCGGCTCAAACCCCTGCCGCCCAGTGTGGAGGCGGCGGTCGCCGCCGTGGTCTACCAGCCGCGGCTGCGCGGCATGCTCGAGGACCGCATCGGCACCGCGGCCTCCGACGCCGTGCTCAACGTCGCCATGGCCGCCGCACACACGGTGACGTTGGCCCCCGCGGCGCTGCTGCTCGACGTGGCGATGGAGGCACTGGCCATCGGCGAACACCAGGCCGGGTTGCGGGCCTGGCACCGGCACGAACCGGCCCTGGCCCGCCACGGCGGCGACAGCCGGTCGCACCGGCCGGTCCGCCCGGTGCCCGAGCCGCCGGGACCGGTGGAACGCCACGGCGGGGTGGCCGCGCTGGTGCAGGCGCTGGGCACGGTCGCGGTCGCCGCCACCACCCGCAACCCCGACATGGCGGGCACGGCGGTGCTGGTGGCCGCGCCGAAGGCGGCCCGGGTGACCCGGGAGGCGTTCGCCGCCACCCTCGGCCGTGAACTCGCCGACCGGCACGACGTGCTGGGTTTGCAAGCCGACGCGCTGCGCCGCCTCGACCGGGTCGACACGCTGGTCATCGACCCGCGGGTGCTCTGCACCGACCGGCTGAAGGTCGTCGGGGTGCGCGGGGTCCCCGACCGGGACCTGGCCGCGGCATGGGATCGCGCCCAGGCCCGCCTCGACGACCCCGACCTGACCCCCGGCTGGCACTCCCTGGATCCCGACACCGCGCTGGAGGCGCTGTACCGGCCCGCCCACGACCCGCTGGCCGCCGTCCTGGTCGCCGAGGCGCGCAGCGCCGGCCTGGAGGTCGTCTCCGTCGACATCGACGTGCTCGACGACCTCGCACCCGCCTTCGACGAGATCGAACCGGCGGGGACGCGTCCGGTGGGCGATGCGCTGACCGACGTGGTGCGCGACCGCCAGGGCGCCGGTCGGCACGTGGCGGTGCTGTCGACCGAGGCGATCCGCGCGCTCTCGGCCGCCGACATCGGGCTCGGCGTATGCACCGATGCCGCGCTGCCGTGGTACGCCGACCTGCTGGTCGCCGACCTCGCCGGGGCGTGGCAGGTGATCCACGCCATCCCGGCGGCCCGGCTCGCCAGCCGCCGCGGCACCGAGATCGCCACCGGAGCCAGCGCGTTGGGCGCGCTGCTGATGCTGCCCGGGGTGCGCGGTTCCGGGCCCGGGCCGGTCACCAGCGGCGCGGCCGTCGGCTTCCTGTCCGGGTTCCTGCTGGCCCGGCGCACCGCCGCGGAGCCCACCCCGCAGCCGCCGCCGGTGCACGAGTGGCACGCCATGTCGGTGCAGCAGGTCCGCAGGCTGCTGCCCCCGCCCGAGCGCGGCGGACCCGACGACGCTCCCGGCTCGACCCTCGCCGGGCGGTTGCAGCCCGGCCTGGTGGCCGGCCGGCGGCTCATCGAGGCGAGCTCGCGGCCCCGCCGCGCCGCGTGGCAGTTCGCCGGGGCGGTGCGCGCCGAACTCGCCGACCCGCTGACCCCGATGCTGGCACTCGGTTCGGCGGCCAGCGCCATCCTGGGCTCGCCGGTCGACGCGATCATGGTGGGTTCGGTGCTCACCGGCAACGCGTTCCTGGCCGCCGGTCAACGGCTGCGCGCCGAGTCGAAGTTGAATCAGCTGCTGGCCCAGCAGATCCCGGCGGCGCGGCTGTACACGGCCGGCCCCGGCGGCGAGCCGGTCTACACCGAGATCGCCGCCGAGGACCTGCGGCCCGGCGACGTGATCGAGGTGCGTCCCGACGAGGTGGTGCCCGCCGACGCCCGGCTGATCGAGGCCGACGAGGTGGAGGTCGACGAGTCCTCGCTCACCGGCGAATCGATGCCGGTGGACAAGCAGGTCGCGGCCACCCCCGGCGCCGAACTCGCCGAACAGCTCTGCATGCTTTTCGCCGGCACCACCGTGATGACCGGCACCGCGCTGGCGCTGGTGACCGCGGTCGGTGCCGACACCCAGGTGCGGCGCGCCGCCGACCTGGCCGGTGACCGCAACGAAACCGTCGGCCTGCAGCACCAGCTGAGCCGGCTGACCAACCGGGCCTGGCCGGTGAGTCTGGGCGGAGGCGCCGCCGTCGGTCTGCTGGGGATGTTGCGCGGCAAGGGTTTGCGCCAGGCGGTGGCCTCCGGCATCGCGGTCACGGTGGCCGCGGTCCCCGAGGGCATGCCGCTGGTGGCCACCCTGGCCCAGCAGGCCTCGGCCCGGCGGCTGACCCGGCTCGGCGCGCTGGTGCGCATCCCGGGGTCGGTGGAGGCGCTCGGCCGCGTCGACGTGGTCTGCTTCGACAAGACCGGCACGCTCAGCGAGAACCGGCTGCGGGTCACCCGAGTGCACCCGGTCAACGGCAACGACGACGCCGAGGTGCTGCGCTGCGCCGAGGCCGCCACCCCGGTCCTCAACGGTCGTGCCCACGTCCACGCCACCGACACCGCCATCACCGACAAGGCGGTGTCGGTCAACGGCGGTGCGCCGCACACCGAGCCGCTGGCGCACCTGCCGTTCCGGCCGGGGCGGTCCTTCTCCGCGTCGGTGTCGGGCCGGGAGCTCACGGTCAAGGGCGCCCCGGAGGTGCTGCTGGCCGGGTGCACCACCCGCAGCGGGTCGCTGGCCGACATCGTCGACGGGATGGCCGCCGACGGCCTGCGGGTGATCGCGGTGGCCCGCCGCGAACTCGACGACGCCGGGCTCCGCGCCGCAGCCGACGACCCGGACAACCTGGTCGAGATGTGCGCCGAGGGGTTGGAGCTGACCGGGTTCCTCGGGCTGTCCGACACTCCCCGCCCGGAGTCGGCGGCGCTGCTGGCCGACCTGCGCGAGCACGGCCTGGGCATCCGCCTCATCACCGGTGACCATCCGATCACCGCCGCCGCCATCGCCCGCGACCTGGGCATGCCGGTGCGACCCGATCAGGTGATCAGCGGGGCGCAGTGGGATGCGTTGTCCCGCAAGGACCAGGAGCGCGCGGTCGGCCGCACCGTGATCTTCGCCCGGATGACCCCGGCGAACAAGGTGCAGATCGTCCAAACCCTGGAGCGCACCGGGCGGGTCTGCGCGATGGTCGGTGACGGCTCCAACGACGCCGCGGCGATCCGGGCCGCCACCGTCGGGGTCGGGGTGGTCAGCCGGGGCAGCGACCCGGCGCACAGCGTCTCCGACGTGGTGCTCGTCGACGGGCGGATCGAATCCCTGGTGGCCGCCGTGGAGGAGGGCCGCCAGCTGTGGCAGCGGGTGCAGGCGGCGGTGGCGGTGCTGCTCGGCGGCAACGCCGGGGAGGTCGCGTTCGCGACGCTGGGCACCGCGATCACCGGCAACTCCCCGCTGAACACCCGCCAGTTGCTGTTGGTGAACATGCTCACCGACGCGCTGCCGGCCGCCGCCCTGGCGGTCAGCCCGCCGCGCCACCCGATGTCGCACCAGACCCGCGGGCCCGACGAACGCCGGCTGTGGCGCGCGGTGGGGGTGCGGGGCGCCACCACCGCGGTGGCCGCCAGCTCGGCCTGGGCGTTGGCCTCGCTCACCGGGCGGCAGCAGCGAGCTTCGACGGTGGCGCTGGTGTCGCTGGTCTCGGCTCAGCTGGGCCAGACCCTGCTGGACTCCCGCGCGCCGCTGGTGGTGCTGACCGCCGGTGGCTCACTGGCGGTGATGGGGACGCTGATCAGCGTCCCCGGGCTCAGCCAGTTCCTCGGCTGTACTCCGCTGGGACCCATCGGGTGGGCGCAGGCCCTCGGGACGGCCGGGGTGGCTGTGGGTGCTGCCGCGGTGGTGCCGCGGCTGATCGGGCTGGCCGATCTACCCGCATCACCCCCGCCCGCCACAGCAGCGCATACGCGTGCTGCAGCGGAACGGTCAGAATCTCCGCAATCGTCAGAACCGCACGGTCGGCCGGGAGATCGGTCGTCGCCATATGTCCGACAATGACCGCAGTAGCCGACCCGGCGGCGAATCCTCCGTTACTGAAAGGCAAACGATGGTGGACAAGCAGTCGCGCCGTGAGGCGTCACACCGAGACGCGGTGCAGGAGATCCGCGAGGGCGAGTCGTTCGCGCTGAACCTGCCCGTGGTGGGCGAGGTCGCAGTGCCCCCGCCGGAGCAGTTGGCCTACTACGGCGGGTTGGCACTGCTGGCCACGTTCGAACTGATCGAATGGCCGGTCGCGCTGGTGATCGCCGCCGGCCACCTGATGGCCGCCAACCAGCGCAGCCGGATCCTGGAGGAACTCGGCAAGGCGATGGAAGAGGCCTGAGCCGCGCGGCTACCGGACGGTGAGGATCCCGGCCCGCCACGCCAGCGCGTACACCTGACGCAGCGGCACGCTGAGCAGCCGGGTGGCACCCTCGACCAGCGGGTCGCCGTCGCGGCGGTGCAGTTCGGCAAAACCGTTCACCGCGGCGCGAGCCGGGGTGGTTACGTCGCTGTATGCAATGGTCGCCATGATTGCCTCCTGGCCGGGAAAAACTGTGGGACGAGGTGGCGATGGCGTTGCGTTCCGGCGGTCAGCGCCGAGATGCGGCGGCCGAGCGCGGGGACGTAACGATCGCCCTGGGTCGGGATGGACTATCACCGGAGCTCATTTCGCCCCTCACCTCCTCTCGGCCATGGCACCGTGGTGCCGTCCGCGTGCGGTGCACATCAGGAGGCGAAACCCGGCTCACACCGGAAGAACCGCACCCCACTCGTTCGGGCTTTGGCACTGCACGGCGTGTCCGGAGACCGGAAGCCACTTGGGCTCAACCCTTAAGCCGGGAGGAGCTGTCCTGACCCGCGGCGTCTCTCGACGTTCAGGGTCAGTGGCCTATGTCCGTGCAGACGCCTCGCTTAACGAGGTGCTTGCGGTACCCATGGTGCACCAGGGCTCCGACCGGGGTCAACTACACCCCCGTTCACGCGGCTAATCCGCAGGTCGGCGGCGTGTCGGCGGGCGCGCCTCGCCGGGTCGCGCCGATCCCTGGGCAGCGGGCCGGCACTGGGATAGCGTGGGGCGTGCGCTCGGCACGTCGTCGGCGCACCACAACCGCACACCGCACGGGAGCGTCCAACGGAGGGCGCTGAGAGGACGGCTAGAGCCGTCGACCGTCTGAACCTGACCGGGTAATGCCGGCGTAGGGAGATGAAGATGACCGATCTGTCTGTTTCCGTGGACCCGGCCGTGACCACCGGCCCGATCCCCTACAGCACCAAGCACTACCGCGACCTGGACGGCGTGCCCGGGGCGAAGGTGCCGTTCCGTCGGGTGAACCTCACCAACGGGGAGCACTTCGACCTCTACGACACCTCCGGGCCCTACACCGACACCGACGCCACCATCGACCTGCACGCCGGCCTGCCGGCCCGCCCCGGGGTGGTCACCGACCGCGGGACCCAGCTGCAGCGGGCCCGCGCCGGGGAGATCACCGCGGAGATGGCGTTCATCGCCGCCCGCGAGGGCATGCCCGCCGAGCTGGTGCGCGACGAGGTCGCGCGCGGGCGGGCGGTGATCCCGGCCAACCACAAGCACCCCGAGATCGAACCGATGATCATCGGTAAGGCGTTCGCGGTGAAGGTGAACGCCAACATCGGCAACTCCGCGGTCACCTCCTCCATCGGCGAGGAGGTCGACAAGATGGTGTGGGCGATCCGGTGGGGCGCGGACACCATCATGGACCTGTCCACCGGCAAGGACATCCACGAGACCCGCGAGTGGATTCTGCGCAACTCGCCGGTTCCGGTGGGCACGGTGCCGATCTACCAGGCGTTGGAGAAGGTCAACGGCGACCCGGCGAAGCTGACCTGGGAGATCTACCGCGACACCGTCATCGAGCAGTGCGAGCAGGGCGTGGACTACATGACCGTGCACGCCGGCGTGCTGCTGCGCTATGTGCCGCTCACCGCCAAGCGGGTCACCGGGATCGTCTCGCGCGGCGGGTCGATCATGGCGGCGTGGTGCCTGGCGCATCACCAGGAGTCGTTCCTCTACACCAACTTCGCCGAGCTCTGCGAGATCCTGGCCCGCTACGACGTCACCTTCTCCCTGGGCGACGGGCTGCGCCCCGGCTCGATCGCCGACGCCAACGACGAGGCCCAGTTCGCCGAGCTGCGCACCCTGGGCGAGTTGACCAAGATCGCCAAATCCCATGGCGTGCAGGTGATGATCGAAGGTCCCGGGCACGTCCCGATGCACAAGATCGTCGAGAATGTGCGGCTGGAGGAGGAATGGTGCGAGGAGGCGCCGTTCTACACCCTCGGTCCGCTGGCCACCGACATCGCGCCGGCCTACGACCACATCACCTCCGCGATCGGCGCGGCGATCATCGCCCAGGCCGGCACCGCGATGCTCTGCTACGTCACCCCCAAGGAGCACCTGGGCTTGCCGGACCGTAAGGACGTCAAGGACGGCGTGATCGCCTACAAGATCGCCGCGCATGCCGCCGATCTGGCCAAGGGCCACCCGCACGCCCAGCGCCGCGACGACGAATTGTCCAAAGCCCGCTTCGAGTTCCGCTGGTATGACCAGTTCGCGCTCTCGCTGGACCCCGACACCGCGCGGGAGTACCACGACGAGACGCTGCCGGCCGAACCGGCGAAGTCGGCGCACTTCTGCTCGATGTGCGGCCCCAAGTTCTGCTCGATGCGGATCACCCAGGACGTGCGCGACTACGCCGCCGAGCACGGCCTGGAGACCGAGGAGGACATCGACGCCGCCATCGCCGCGGGCATGGCGGAGAAGTCGGCCGAGTTCGCCGAACACGGCAACCGGGTGTATCTGCCGCTGTCGCAGTGAGTTACCTGCCGCTGGCTGCGCCCCGGGCCACCCCGGCGCGGATCCTGACCATCGCCGGGTCGGACTCCGGTGGCGGCGCCGGGATCCAGGCGGACCTGCGCACCGCCGCGATGCTGGGCGTCCACGCCCTGGTCGCGGTGACCGCGGTGACGGTGCAGAATTCCGTCGGGGTGCGGCGGGTGCACCGGGTGCCCCCCGAGGTGGTCGGTGAGCAGATCGACGCGGTCGTCACCGACATCGGGCTACAGGCCGCCAAGACCGGCATGCTCGCCGCCCCGGAGATCATCGACGCGGTGGCCGCCACCTGGCGGCGCCTCGATCCGGGGGTGCCGCTGGTGGTCGACCCGGTCTGCGCGTCGATGCACGGTGATCCGCTGTTGGTGCCCGAGGCGCTCGATAGCCTGCGCGACACGCTGTTCCCGCTGGCCACGCTGGTCACGCCGAACCTCGACGAGGTGCGACTGCTGGTGGGCATCGACGTCGTCGACGCCGGCACCCAGCGGGACGCCGCCCGGGCGCTGCACGCGCTCGGGCCGGCGTGGGTGCTGGTCAAGGGCGGGCATCTGCGCTCGGCGACCGACAGCCCCGACCTGCTCTACGACGGCCGCGAGTTCGTCGAGTTCCCGGCCGCGCGGGTCGACACCGGCGACGACCACGGCGCCGGGGACACACTGGCCGCGGCCACCGCGGCCGCCCTCGCCCACGGCTTCACCGTCCCGGATGCGGTGGGCTTCGCGAAACGCTGGGTGACCGACTGCCTGCGCGCCGCCTATCCACTGGGCCACGGTCATGGCCCGGTCTCCCCGCTGTTTCGGTTGCAGCCGTGAACCTCTCGGCGATCGACGGGATCGCCCACCGTCCGGACCGAGCCCCCGCCGGCGTGGTCCTGTTGACCCACGGTGCCGGCGGGAATCGGGATTCGCCACTGCTGCAGCGGGTCTGCGAAGCGTGGGCCGCGTGCGGCTGGCTGGCCATCCGCTACAACCTGCCGTTCCGGCGGCGCCGGGTCAGCGGCCCGCCGTCGGGAAACGGGCAGGTCGACCGTGACGGCATCCTTGCGGCGACCGCGCTCGCCCGCGACCTCGCCGACGGCCCACTGGTGGCCGGGGGGCACTCCTACGGCGGCCGGCAGACCTCGATGGTGACCGGGGCGGTCCCGGTGGATCTGCTGACGTTATTCTCCTACCCACTGCACCCGCCGGGAAAGCCGGAGCGGGCCCGCACCGCCCATCTGCCCGACATCACCGTGCCGACCGTGTTCACCCACGGCGGCCGGGATCCCTTCGGCAGCCTGGCCGAGCTGCGCGAAGCGGCGGGTTTGATTCCTGCGGCGACCGAGATCGTCGAAATCGCCGACGCCCGACATGATCTGGCGTCGAAGACCCTCGACGTTCCGGAGCTGGCGGTCTCCGCCGCGCTGCGGTTACTGGGCCGCTGAACCCGGGTGCAGCCGCACGCTGCCGGCGATCACCTCGGCGGCGACCTTGGCGAGCTTGACGTTGGTCTCCTGGGAGACGCGCCGCAGCATGTCGAAGGCCTCGACATCGCTGACGCTGTTGAGCAGCATCAGCATCCCGATGGCCTTGCCGATCTCGCGATTGCTGTCCAGGCCGCGCTGCAACGTGGACACGTCCTCGCCGCGGATCACCGCGTTGACGGTCACCGAAGCGAACGCGGCCAACATGACGGCGCGTTCAGCGGCCGCGGTGTCGAAGGCATTCGGGGTGTCGCTGAACAGGTTCAGCGCCGCCTCCTTGCGGTCGTCGACCAGCAGCCGGAAGCCCATCGCCCCGCGCACCGGCGTCTCGGCCAGGATCCGCGTCGCCAACCGGGGCCAGGTGCTGTGCACCGCCAGGTCGGTGTCGATCTGGGCGGCCTCGTCCTCGATGGCGTCCAGGCAGGGCCCTTCACCGAGTTCGCGTTCCATCTCGTCGATGCGGCGTGCGATACCGTCGCTGGCTGCCGCGATCCGGTAGCGGCCGCCGCGGCGCATCAGGATGCTGGCGTGGTCGCAGGACGGCACCAGCAGGGTGGCGGCCACGCAGATCGCGGAGTAGACCTCGTCGATGCTGCTGCCGCGGTAGACGATCTCGGCCAGCGCTGCGAACACACCCGCCGGGTCAGCCCCGGTCGGTGCGCCGGGAACGGGTTCGCTCATCGACCGCCTATCCGCTGGGGTAATCGTCGTCGTCGAGGGGGACGCTTTGGTGCTGGTCGTAGACATCGGCCGGATTGGCTTCGGCGGAGCCCGTGTCGGGGTCGAACACGTCGTCGTGCTCGTCGTCGACGGCCATGGCCTGCTCGGCGATGTCGAGGTCGCTGGCGCTCGGAATCGGCTCGGTCATGGCTCCTCCCCTGCTCGGACTGCGTCGGCCCGTCCAGGTTACCCGGTCCCGACGACTACAAACTTACTCATGAGTAAGGTATCGTCGGCTTATGAGTGCCGAGCACGTCGATGCGGTCATCGTCGGCGCCGGGTTCGGGGGAATCGGGGCGGCGATCCAGCTGAGCCGGCTGGGCTACCGCGACATGGTGATCCTCGACCGGGAGAGCGATCTCGGCGGAACCTGGCACGTCAACCGCTATCCCGGGTTGGCGGTCGACATCCCCTCGACCACCTACTCCTACTGGTTCGAACCCAACCCGTACTGGTCTCGCCTGTTCGCCCCGGGCGAGGAGTTGAAACGCTATGCCGAGCATGTCGCCGACAAGTACGACGTGCGCGGGTACATGCGGTTCAACACCACCGTGGCGGGGGCCCGGTGGGATGAGGAGACCCGCCGGTGGCAGGTGAGCCTGGCTAACGGCGACGTGATCTCCACCCAGTTCCTGATCACCGCCACCGGGTTCCTCTCCCAGCCGCACACGCCGGAGATCGACGGGATCACCGATTTCGCCGGCCGCGTCATGCACACCACGGCGTGGGATGACGCGTTCGACTTCACCGGGAAACGGGTGGGGCTCATCGGCACCGGCGCCACCGCGGTCCAGCTGATTCCGGAGTTGGCGCGGCGGGCGGCGGACCTGACCGTCTACCAACGCACCCCGATCTGGGTGGTGCCGAAGATCGACTTCGCGATCCCGCCGGCGCTGCAGCGGCTGTTCGCGGCGGTACCGGCGGTCCACCGCGGATTCCGGTTCGTCACCGACACGCTGCTGGAGTTGTTGATGGTGACCGGGGTGCTGCGGTTCCGGCGGTTCCGCCGGTTGAACATCGCCGCCGCCGACGCCGCGAAACTGTTCCTGTTCGCCACCGTTCGCGACAGACGGTTGCGCGCCGCGCTGACGCCGGACTACGACTTCGGCTGCAAGCGTCCCACCTACTCCAACGACTACTACCGGTCGTTCACCAGGGCGAACGTGCATCTGCAGACCGCACCGATCCAGCGGATCGAATCCGACGGCATCGTCACCGCCGACGGGCAAAAGACCGGCATCGACGCGCTGGTGCTCGCGACCGGCTTCGACTTGTGGGACGCCAATTTCCCGGCCATCGAGATCATCGGGCGAGGCGGCCGCAGCCTGGGCAAGTGGTGGCGGGACAATCGGTTTCAGGCCTACCAGGGGGTGTCGATCCCGGCGTTCCCCAACTACCTCAGCCTGGCCAGCCCGTACGCGTTCTCCGGTCTGTCGTTCTTCAACACGATGGAGTACCAGATGCGTCACATCGACCGGCTCTTCGCCGAACTGCATCGCCGGGGTGCCGACACCTTCGAGGTGACCGAGGAGGCCAACGCCGCGTTCCTGGAGCGGATGACCGGGCTGCTCGACGATTCGGTGTTCTACGCCGGGGATTGCGCGACCTCACGCTCGTACTACTTCAACCACGACGGCGAGGCGACCCTGCTGCGGCCCACCTCCACCGCCGACGCGGTGGCCGACGGGTCCCGGTTTGCGTTGAGCGACTACCGGTTCGGCTGACCCGGCACACCGTCATTGACCCTGCGGTCATGGCGCTGCCCACTCGCGGTTTGACGAAAAACGGCGCCAACGATGCAGAGTCAACGCCGCGGTGCAGCCGGGTGGGTTCCGCGGTACCAGGCCTGCATATCCGCCAGCCGGTGGAGCGCACCGCCGTTGGCGAGCTCACCGCGGTTCCAGGGGTGCTCCCAGTAGAACCGCACCCAGTCCCGGAACGCCTGCGGTTCGGCTTTCTGGCCGGCGTAGTAGCGCAGGTCCTGAATGTACGGTGTTCTGCCGTCGGCGAGAACCAGGGTCAGCGGGCACATTCCGTTGGCATTCCAGGTGGTCAGCGGGGCTTCTTTCAAGCCGACCTGGATTTCCGGTGTGGAGTCGCGCAGGTCGCGGACCTCGGCCCACCGGCCCTGTTTGTCGAGGGTGCCGTCGGCGAAGACGAATCCCTCCGGGGTGAACAGCAGGTGGTGGCCGCCCCGCCGGTTGTTCTGAACGACGAAGAAAACCCAGAAGCCGATGGCACCGAGCGCCCAGAACACGCCGATCGCGCGGAGCGGTCCGGCATCCTCGGAGAAGAAGTCCAGCGATCCGGGGTCGAAGAACGCCACCGCCCCCGCGCCCACTCCCAGCATCGAAAAGCCCGAAATCATCAAGTTGCCGAAGGTGTTCGCGCCCTGCGGCATCCGCAATACCGTTCCGCGGCCATCGACGGACCAGCACGGTTCGAACAGCGACGGAACGAAGGTTGCGCCCAGTCCGACGATGAAGAACACCGCGCCGCCGACCAGCAGCACCGCCAGGCCGCCGCGACCGGAAAGCGCGGCGGCGACCGCGCCGATGAGCAGGCCGACGATGGTCGGGATCCCGCAGGTGACCAGAATGACCCATTTGGTGGTCTGTAAGGACTTGAGCTCACTGCCCGGCGGGCGAATTTGGGCGGCGGGATCGAACTGGGTCACCGGTGTAGTTTAACCGCGGGCTCGCGGGGCGTCGGGCGCCGAATTCGCCCGTCCGCTTCGTGTCCCTTGGGTGCGGTCCGCCGCGATACGCTCAGCGGATGCTCCCGCACGCCACGGAGAACCCAGCATGATGCCGACCGGTGGCGGTCCGGGCCCCGGCTACCCCGCTGTCGGCGAGCCGGCCACGGTCCGGCTGCCGCGGGTGGGGCCCGGCTATCCGCCCGAGGAGACGGCGACGGACGGGGGTCACCTCGGCAGCACACTGCTGGCATTGGGTCGGCCACTCATGGTTGTGGTCACGTTCGTGCTGGTCGAGCTGATGTTCATGGTCCTCGCGTTCAAATACGGCGAATACCTCGCGGGTTTCATGGTGCTGTTCCTCAACGCCGCTGTCGCCGGGATGGTCGCCATCGCATGGGCCCGGCACACCTCCGTCGCGCGCAGCAGTGTCGGCAGCGCCGGCCTGACCCTGCGGCCCGCCACCCGCGTGGATGTCTCGGTGCTCGTCGCCCTGGCGAGCGGGGCGCTCGGCTCGGGGCTGTTCGGCTACCTGCAGCTGACCACCGATCCGCAGCCCCAACTCGACAACATCGTGCTGCACTCCATCATGTTCGATACGTTCTCCCCGGCGCTCGGCACGGCCGTCCTGGCGGCGGTGACGGCGCCCCTGCTGGTCGCCCTGGTGACGGTTGCGGTGCGCGGCGGGGTCGGTGGGATCCGGTTCAACGCGGAGGGGTTCGCGTTCGACTCGGTGCTGCGGTCGGTGACGGGTCGCTGGGATGAGATCTTCGACATCACCGATTCGCCGTCCGGCGGGTTATCGTTCGCGCGGCGGCCGGTGACTGTGCAGCTGGTCGACGGCACATACCGCACGCTCCGCTCGCCCGGGCTGTACACCCCCGACGGCGATGTGCTGCGCGAAATGATGCGGTTCTATTGGCGAAACCCGGGCTACCGGACGGAATTGACCGACGTCCGGGCGCTCGACCGCTTCCGTGCCGCCACTGCGGCCGCGTCACACTGACCTGGCTCTACACCGGCGGGGTGCCCGGCAGCCGCATCACCAGTCGGGTGCCGCCCAGCGGGCTGTCCTCCAAAGCCGCGGCGCCGCCGTGCAGTTCGGCCTGCTGCGCCACCAGGGCGAGGCCGAGGCCCGAACCGGACCGGGACGCGGTCGAGCCACGGGAGAACCGCTCGAAGACCACTTCGCGTTCGTCCTCGGGCACGCCAGTCCCGTTGTCGTCGATCGTGATCTCCACACCGGCGGAAGAGCTCACCGCGTCCAGCTGGATCTCGGTGGCGTGGCCGTGCTTGACGGCGTTGGTGATCGCGTTGTCGATCACCAACCGCAACCCGGCCGGCAGGCCCAGCAGGAACACCCCGGCGGTGGGCACCAAGGTGACCTGCACATCCGGGTAGGAGCGCATCGCGTCGTGGGCGGCCCGGTCGAGCAACTCGGTGATGTCCAGCGGCACATAGTCTTCGTCGGTGGTGAGCTCCCCCTGAGCCAGCCGCTCCAGGGCGGAGAGGGTGAGCTCGATGCGGGTCTGGGTCCGCATGACGTCGCCGACCATCTCCTTGCGCTGTTCGATCGGCAGGTCCATGGTGGCCAGCACCTCGAGGTTGGTGCGCATCGCGGTCAGCGGGGTGCGCAGTTCGTGGGAGGCCACCGCGGCGAAGTCACGCGCCGATTCCAGTGCGGCCTTGGTGCGCTCCTGCGCCGTTCCGATGCGGGCCAGCATGCCCTCGACCGCCTCGCCGATCTCGACCGCCTCACGCACCCCGCGCACCTGCAGGTCGTCGGGGACCGACTGGGCGCTGATCGCGCGGGCCTGCTGGGCGAGCAGCCGGAACGGGTTGATCATGATCCGCCACATGATCCAGCCCACGATCACGGTGCCCACGATCACCCCGCCGCAGATCAGCAGCACCCGAAGGTGCAGTTCGTTGATCCGCTTCTTGGTGGCCGCCATCGGCGCACCCACGGCGACGGAGGCCTGGCCGGCTGCGAAGGTGCGCACCCGGTATTCGACGCCGTTGATGGTGGTGTTGTTGTAGCCGTTCTCGAACGCGGGCAGCACCACGTCGGCGGGCACCGACACGGTGATGCCGCCGATCCGGGCGGTGCGCACCACGCTGCCGTCCGGGGGTGGCAGGTCCGCGTCGTGGCGCTGACCGCTGCGCAGCAACGAGGAGATGTCGCCGAGGCTGCTCACCGAGTCCAGCCGCCGATCCAGTTGGTTGTACTGGTCGTTGGTCACCCCGACCCACACCCAGGCGCCCAACAGGATAACCAGCAGCACCACCGACAGCGCCGCCACGATCACGATCGTGCGCAGCGAGAGCACCGCCTGCATGGGCCGCAGGAAGCGGGTCATGGCGTGGCGAGGGTGTGCCGGGTCCGATTGTCGAAGGTCGCGACACCGTTCTTGCCGGTCACGTCCATCGCGTAGTGACCGACGACGTAGCCGACGCCGGGCCCCAGGATGCCCAGCGCGGTCTTGTTGATGTTCTCCAGCGTGTCGCCGGCCTTGTGGTAGTTCGGGTCGTAGGGCTCGCCGGCCTTGCCGCCCCACAGCTTGGCCTGTTCCTCGGTCATCTCGCCCTCGGCGCCGGAGAACAGCCCGCCGGACGGGATTCCGGCGCGGGTGAAGCCGTCGTAGTCCGAGCGGCCGTCGAAGGAGGTGTCGCGCGCGGCCTTGCCGGTCGCCTCCAGGTATGCCACCAGGGTGCGCTCGATGCCCGCCGAGCCCTCCGGCACGATCGGGCGGCCACGCTGATCCAGCGGCAGCGACTGATCGCCGTCGTAGGTGAAGTAGCCGGGGTTGGGGGAGGCGAGCATGTCGAAGTTGAGATACAGCGCGATGTTCTTCAACTCGGTCAGTTCCAGGGATTCGACGTAGCGCCGTGAACCGATCAGGCCGAGTTCCTCCGCGCCCCAGAATCCGAACCGCACCGCGTTCTTCACGTCGGGTGTCGCGCCCAACTGCACCGCGGTCTCCAGCACGGCAGCGACCCCGGATCCGTTGTCGTTGATGCCGGGCCCGTCGGGAACGCTGTCGAGGTGGGCCCCGACCATCACCACGTCGTCGGAGGCACCGGTCTGGGTCTGCGCGATGATGTTGCGGGAGTGGATCTCCCGAGTTTCGGCTTTCAGGGTGAGGGTGACCGGCCCGTGGTGGTCGCGCAGCTTGGCGCCCTCGGATTTGGTGACGCTGACCACCGGCAGCTTCACCTCGGTGTCCTCACCGAGGGTGCCGCCCATCTTCTCCTCGTCGACGTTGTCGGCGATGATGACCGCGATCGCACCGCGTTTGGCCGCGGCGGCCTCCTTCTCCGAGAATGGGCATTCGCCGCGGTCGACGAGCACCAGCGCACCGGTCACCTGCAGGCCGTCGTAGTCGGATTCGGTGCAGCCGGGCGAGTCGTCGTCGGCGCGCAGCGCCACCAGCGGCCCGGTCAGCCCCTTCTCCGGCGTGGGCAGGCTGAACTCCAGGGCGCGGACCTCGATCGGGGTTTCACCGACCGCCAGCTTGCCCGGCTCGGACTCGAAGACGCGGGCGTCGAACTCGGGGGTCTGAACCTGAAACCCGTTGTCTTTCAAGACTTTGACCACGTAGTCGACGCTGGCGTCATAACCGGGCGTGCCGGCGGCACGGTTGCCGTCGTTTTGGTCGGCGATCTCCTGCAGCTTGGTCAGGTGCGCCATCATCGCGTCGGTGGTCACCTGTTCACGCAGTTGGTTGGCGAACTGTTCGGACACCGATGCCGGTGGCACGGCGGCGCGTTGGCAGCCGCCGACCAGCGCGGCGACGGTGGCCACTCCGAGCACGGCGGTGAGCAGCTTCGACCTGGTGTTCATCGTGACCACGTTAGACGCTCCCGCTTCCCCTGCCACACATCAGCCACCCGCGCCGCGGTCGCACCGCTAGCTGGCGACCGAATTGAGCATGCTGTCGAGCAGGGTGGCGGCCTCGTCGGTCATCCCGTTGCCGCAGACCAGCGCCTCGAGCGCGGCGTTGCCGCGCGAGCCGATCGCGTGGGTGCACGCCCAGCCTTCGCCGCCCTCCTGATAGGCGATGGTGCGCGCGGTGTCTTCGCCGGTCTCGGTGGAGCCGATCATCCAGGTCTCATCGTCGTCGTTGCCGGAGAAGTACCGGTTCAGCGATTTGCGGGCGCAGCCCTGCCACTGCTGGGTGATCTTCTCCCGGAACTCGGCGGCGTCCGCGCTGGTCGGGAACGTCGCCGCCGCGGTGTCGATGATGACGTCCTTCTTCTCCATCCGGCGGGCCCGGATCGCGGTGTAACCGCTGCCCTCATAGACCGCGCCCTGGGAGACGTACGGGACGCTGATGCAATCCATGTCGGAGACCCGGTCGTCGTTCTCGAGCACGTAGACCGCCTGCCGGGTGTCCCTGATGTCCAGTCCGCTGATGTGCAGCGCGGTGTCGACGGTGCTGGCGGTGGGCAGGAGCCCTTCGAGGGCGGTGACGGCCACGGTAGGCGCCGGGGAACTGCTGGTGGTGACGTCGACGAGCGGCGCTGCGGTGTCGTCGTCACCGCCGGAACGTTTGGTCACCAGCACCACACCGACCACCAACGCGACAACCACGGTCAACGCGAGACCGACCAGCGCCGCGATCTTCCCGGTGGATCTGCCGCCCCCCGGTGGCGGACCCCACGGTGAGCCGGGCGGGTTGGTCGGCCAGCCCGCCGCGCCGGGCTGCGACGGCGACCAGCCGTAGGACTGCGACGGCGACCAGCCCGACGAACCCGGCCCCCACCCGGAGCCCTGCGGCGGGGCGTTCCAGCCGGGCGGCGGCGATGGCTGCGGGGGCGGTTGCGTCGGCGGCTGGGGCGGCTGCGGTGGCATCCCGCCGGAGGGCGACCAGCCGATCGGGGCGACCATCGTCGGGTCCTGCGGGGCCGCACCCGGTCCGGCGCGCCACTGCTGGGTGGGGTTGAATCGGTCGGGATCACCGCCGGGCCGGTTGCCCCCTTGCGGGGTGTGTTGGTCGGGCATCCTCACCGCCTTCCCCACGATGTCGTCAGATGTGCCGTGCCTTGAATTCAATCACGGTATACAGGGTGGGCCACACACGGGATTTTCC
Source organism: Mycobacterium sp. 1274756.6 (assembly GCF_001668625.1). Classification (GTDB taxonomy): domain Bacteria; phylum Actinomycetota; class Actinomycetes; order Mycobacteriales; family Mycobacteriaceae; genus Mycobacterium. Next base: position 90,321 of record NZ_LZLJ01000083.1, on the reverse strand, counting down.
GCGCCACCGACCCACGTCAGGGGGTTTGTCACCCGATGCGTCAGTTGCGGCGTGTCCTCACCGGGCTCGGCGTGGCCTTGCTGATCGCCGGCTGCACCACGATGATCGACAGCCGGCCGGTCTCGGTCTACGCCGACCCGTTCAGCGTCGGCGGGCTGCCCGCCGTCGACGGGCCGAGCGGACTGCGCTCGGAGGCCGAACGACCGCTGGTGCAGGCCACCGGCAGCGACGGCGGCCCGGTGGACATGATCGCCCGTCAGGCCATCAGCGACATCGAGACCTTCTGGGCCGGCGCCTACCAGCAAACCTTCACCGGCACGTTTGAGCAGGTCGGTCAGCTGTTCTCCTGGGACGCGCGTCAGCCGCGCCCGACCCGTTTCTGTATGCACCCGACGTTCCGGTTCGCCAACGCCGTCTACTGCCTGCTGGACAACACCGTCGGCTGGGACCGCGGGATCATGATGCCGGTGTTGCGCGGCGCCTACGGCGACATGGCGATCACCATGGTGCTCGCCCACGAATACGGGCACGCGATCAGCCGGATGGCCAAGCTCACCACGCTCGACACGCCGGTGCTGGTGCGCGAGCAGCAGGCCGACTGCCTGGCCGGGGTGTACATGCGCTGGGTTGCCGAGGAGGACTCGCCGCGGTTCCGGCTGTCCACCGGCAACGGCCTCAACGACCTGCTGGCCGTGCTGGTCGGCATCCGCGACCCGCTGCTGATCGAGGGCGACAGCGTCGACGACGAGCACGGGTCGGCCTTCGAGCGCATCTCGGCGTTCCAGTTCGGGTTCAGCGAAGGCGCCCGCTCGTGCGGGCTGATCGACACCGACCAGATCGAGTCGCGTCGCCACGGGCTGCCGGTCGCGCTGCAGGAGGACGACACCGGCGAGTGGCCGGTCACCGCGGAGTCGGTGGCCACCATCGTCGACGAGCTCACCGCACGCCTGGCACCCGCCGAGCCCCCGGCGCTGAGCTTCGACACCGAACGGCCGTGCGGGGACGCCCGACCCAGCCCGCCGGCGTCGTACTGCCCGGAACGCAACGAGATCGTGGTGGACCTGCCGGAGCTGACCGAGTTGGGCACCCAACCCGAACCGGATGAGATGTCGTTCGAGTCGGCGCTGTCGCTGGCCGGCGACAACACCGCCTACTCGGTGCTGATGTCGCGCTACATGCTCGCCCTGCAGCACCAGCGCGGCGATCTCGCGCTCGACACCGCCCAGGCCGGCCTGCGCACCGCGTGCATGACCGGGTCGGCCACCGCCATGCTGGCTGAACCGTTCACCCGCGACGACGGGGTCACGATCACCTTGTCCGCCGGCGACCTGGACGAGGCGGTGACCGGGCTGCTCACCAACGGCATCGCGGCCAGCGACGTCAACGGCGATGCCGTACCGGCCGGCTTCGCCCGCATCGACGCGTTCCGTACCGGCGTGTACGGCGACATCGACCGTTGCATCCAGCGCTACCCGTGACGAAAGGCCGCCGATCGTGACCCGCCAAGACCCCGACGCCTCGCCGCCGATCTCCACCCGGCGCTCCCGGCGCGCACTGGTGCTGCTGGGGGTGGCGATCGGGCTGTTCATCGAGGTCGTGGCCGCCGTGGTGTGGCTGGTCGGGTTCCGCACCCCGGGCTACTTCGTCACCAACCGGGTCGACATCCACGACGTGCAGGACGGTGTGCAGCAGATCCTCACCGACACCGTCACCGGCTACGGCGCCACCAACGTCAAGGACATCACCTGCAACAAGGGTGAGAACCCGGTCGCGGAGAAGGGCGCCTCGTTCGGCTGCACGCTCACCATCCACGGGGTGCCGCGCCAGGTGGTGGTGACCTTCCTCGACGACGACGGCACCTACCAGGTGGGCCGCCCCACCTAGCGCTATCCCCAACCGGGGCGGGCGCTGAATTGTCGCCTCGGCATCGACTCACGATGCTTCTCGGCCATGGAGATACGACCCGTCCTGGGCAGTGAGGCACTGGCCCGCGGCCAGCTGACCCGCCACGGGCTGCGCACCCGCTTCCGCGCGGAGTTTCCCGACGTCTACGTGCCCCGCGACGCGCGGTTGACGCTGGTGCAGCGCACGCTGGCGGCCTGGCTGTGGTCGCGGCGCCGCGCCGTGGTCGCCGGCCGCGCCGCCGCGGCACTGCACGGCGTGAGCTGGCTGCACCCGGCCACCCCGATCGAGGTGTTCCACCACAACCCGTCGGCGCCGCGCGGGGTGATCGTGCGCCGGGAGAACCTGCCCGCCGGGGAGGTGCAGACCCTGGCGACGAGCTGCGGGCCGCTGCAGTTGACCACCCCGGCGCGCACCGCGTTCGATCTCGGCAGGCACCACCCCCTGTTCCCCGCGGTCGCGGCGATCGACGGCCTGCTGCGCGCGACCGGACTGGCCGTCGACGACATCTGCGCGGTGGCCGGCGGTCATGTCGGGGTGCGCGGATTGCGGGCGCTTGGCAGTGCGCTGCAGGTGGTGGATGCCGGGGCGCAGTCGCCGCGCGAATCCTGGCTGCGCCTGGTGCTGATCCGCGCCGGTCTGCCCCGCCCGCAGACCCAGATCCCGGTGGTCGCCCGCACCGGCCGTCGTCTCTACCTCGACATGGGCTGGCCGGTGTTCAAGGTCGCGGCGGAGTACGACGGCGACCACCACCGCAGCGACCGCGACCAGTGGGCGTATGACATCTGGCGCGCTGAGGAACTGAAATATCGGGGCTGGAATGTGGTCCGGGTCATCGCCGGCCATCGCGCCGAGGACATCGTGTTCCGGGTGTGCCAAGAACTCAAGGAGCGCGGCTACAAGCCGTAGCACTCTGGCCTGCCCGCGTCCCTGCCTCCGCTCTCGCCCCCGGCTCCCGCTTCTCCGCGAATGCAGTCCTGTGGCGGAAAATTCGCGGTTTTTCCGCCTTGGAACTTCACTCGCGCAAGCGTTTTCAGGCCAGATGCAGCTTCGGCCCCAGGGCGGGACAGCGTTGCACGAGCAGGTCGGTGGATTGCAGGTACAACTCCTGCGAACGTTGCAGTTTCGCCATGACGTCCGGCGGCGGCAACTCGCCCCAGGCGGTGGAGTCTTCGCGCTGAACCTCGAGGTTCAGCGCCGTGCTGTCGGCCCAGACGTCGAGGTGTTCAGCCAGCTCCGGCGACGACACGTCCCGAGCAGCCGAACGCAACGCCGCGACCATTTTGGCCTCCATGTCGGCGAGTGCCTGAAACTCGGCTTGGTAGAAGGTGCCCCGGTCGAACGAGTCGTTGGTGGCCGCCATCAGCGCGGCCCACTGCTGGCCGGCGTCCTCGATGATCGCGCAGTCACTGCGATGCCACAGCAGCCAACCGCCGGCCCCCAGACCGCTCACCACCAGCACCGCGGCGAGCACGGGCCGCAGCCGGTTCACCAATTCTTCTCCGGTGAGGACGCCCGCGCCCAGAACCGTTTCGGGATGCGCCCGGCGTGGCGGGCCAGGTGGCCGGCGTGGACGGCGCTGGCCATCGCCGCGGCCATCGCGGCGGGATCCGCGGCACGGGTCACCGCGGAGGCGAGCAGCACTGCGTCACAACCGAGCTCCATCGCCAGCGCGGCGTCGCTGGCGGTGCCGATCCCGGCGTCGAGGATCACCGGGACGCCGGCAGCGGCGACGATCATCTCGATGTTGTGCGGGTTGGTGATGCCCAGCCCGGTACCGATCGGGGAGCCCAGCGGCATCACCGCCGCGCACCCGGTGTCCTCCAACCGCTTGGCCAGCACCGGGTCGTCGTTGGTGTAGGGCAGCACCACAAATCCCTCGTCGACCAACTGCTCGGCCGCGCGCACCAATTCGACCGCGTCCGGCAGCAGGGTCCGCTCGTCGGCGATCACCTCGAGTTTGACCCAGTCGGTGCCGAGCGCCTCGCGCGCCAACTGCGCGGTGAGCACCGCTTCGGCGGCGCTGCGGCAGCCGGCGGTGTTGGGCAGCGGGGTGATGCCGAGCCGCCCCAGCAGATCGAGCATGCCGGTGCCGCCTTCGGCGTCGACGCGGCGCAGCGCCACCGTGGTCAGCTCGGTGCCGGAGGCGATCAGGGCCTCCTCGAGCGCGGCGAGGTTGGCCGCTCCCCCGGTGCCCATGATCAGTCGGGAGGAGAAGCTGCGTCCGCCGATCGTGAGTTTGTTGTCAGCCACCTTGCACCGCCGTGAGGATCTCGAGCCGCGCACCGTCGGAAAGGGTCTGGTGCCAGTCGGCTTTGGGTAACACCGAATAGTCCAGCGCCACGGCGATACCGCGGTCGGGGTAGCCCAGCGCGGACAGCAGGTCGGCGATCGTGGTCGTCGCGTCGACCTCGACCTGTTTGTCGTTGACCGTCACGATCATCACCGGACTCCCAGGGGAAGTAGTTCGGTCACCACGTGTTCGGCTGTCCACGCCGCCAGCAGGAAGCCGTTGCGGCCGTGCCCGGCCGCCACCACGGTGGTGTCGTCGAGGCGGTGGACCAGCGGCATGTTGTCGGCCGTCATCGGGCGCAGCCCGGCCGCACATTCGGCCAACTCGTATTCTCCCAGACCCGGCGCGACGGCGCACGCATCGTCGAGGAGGTCCCGCACCCCGGAGACCGCGGGCGCGGTGTCGCGGCCGTGCTCGTACTGGGTGGCGCCGACGACCACACCGTCGTCGCGCGGCACCAGATACACCTGCCGGCCGTGCACCCGAGCACGAATCACCCGCTGCGGCACCGGCATACACCCCTTGCGCCAGCGCAGCCGCAGCACCTCGCCCTTGACCGGACGGATCGGCAGCCCGGGCCACAGGGTGGGCGCGTCGATGCCGTTGGCGATCACCGTGGTGTCGGCGGCGACCTCCGACAGCGCCGCGACCGGGCCGGCGAACCGCACGCCCAGCTCACGGCAGGCGCTGCCCAGCGCTTCGACGAGGGCGCGGTTGTCGACGGCGAGTTCGGTGGGGGCGTGGAAACCGTGCCGGATGCCGCGGGCAAGCAGCGGCTCGACGTCGCGTGCAGCGCTCTCCCAGGTCACCGGGTGCCCCTGGGCGGAGAGCCAGTCGGCGACGGTGCGCAGGTCGGCCACGTCGGCGCGGTCCACCGCCACCACCAGCGATTCGCGGGCGGTGACGACCTCGGCGGGCAGCCCGTCGAGGAATTTCTCGTGCCACAGCGTCAGCGAGTCGAGTCCGAGGCGCAGCAGCCGGTCCTCCCCCGGCCAGCCCTCGCTGTGCGGGGTGAGCATGCCGCCGGCGACCCAGGATGCGCCGTGCCGCCCGTCGTGGTGCACGGTCACGGTGTGGCCGGCTTGGGCGGCGCGGCGGGCTACGGCAAGCCCGATGACGCCGCCGCCGATCACGGCCAGGTCGGTCATCTGCTGCTCCCTTCGCCGGCATGATCCGGATCAGGTGTGACGGTCAGGGCAGGCCGGCCTTCCGGGTGTGCCCACTCTCAGCCCCGCACCGGATCACCCGGGACTCCCGTGGTCTGTTCCCACGCTAGCCGCTAGCGTCGCAGTGTGCACGAACCCGCGACCCGGCTGGCCGCCTCCCGGCTGTACCTGTGTACCGACGCGCGCCGCGAGCGCGGCGATCTCGCCGAGTTTGCCGAGGCCGCCCTGGCCGGTGGGGTCGACATCATCCAGCTGCGCGACAAGGGCTCGCCCGGTGAGCAGCAGTTCGGTGCGCTGGAGGCCGCCGACGAGCTGGCTGCGCTGGTGGTGCTGGCCGAGGCGGCGGCGCGGCACGGCGCGTTGCTGGCCGTCAACGACCGCGCCGACATCGCCCGGGCGGCCGGCGCGGACGTGCTGCACCTGGGCCAGCGGGATCTGCCGCCGGCGACGGCCCGTGAGATCGTCGGCGCCGACACGGTGATCGGCCGCTCCACTCACGACGCCACCCAGCTGGCGGCGGCGATCGCCGAGGACATCGACTATTTCTGCGTCGGGCCGTGCTGGACCACGCCGACCAAACCGGGCCGGGCCGCCGCGGGCCTGGCCCTGGTGGAGCAGGCCGCCGCGACCGGCACCGACAAGCCGTGGTTCGCCATCGGCGGCATCTCCGAGGAGCGGCTACCGCAGGTCATCGCGGCCGGGGCGCGCCGGGTGGTGGTGGTGCGGGCGATCACCGCCGCCGATGATCCGCAGGCCGCGGCCCGACGCCTCCGCGCCGCACTCGAGTGACGAAGCCCCCCCGGCGAGTGAAGCCGTGGGGAGAGATCCGGCGCGTTTTGCCGCCGTAGCGCTTCACTCGCGAGGCGCGCTCGCGGTGGCGGTCCTCAGCGCCGTTCCCGCGACAGCAAAGGTTGTCGTAGTCGAGCACCGCGAACTCGACGTGGCTCACTCCGCGCCAGCGCATCGGCGTCTCCTTATCCCGGCAGCAGCTCCGAGATCGCCTCGCTGAGCCGCGAGGGTTGCAGGTCAGGTTCCCCGGCGGTGGCCCACAGGAACATCTCGGATTCGACGACGACGGTGCGTGGCAGGTGGCGGCGCCGTTCGTCGTCGGGGTCCAGCGGGACCGCGGCGACGGCGGTGCGCAGCCGCGGCCAGCTGCTCGCGAACCCGGAGTGCAGCGGCAGCTCGGTCACCTGCGGTTCGGGGACCCAGCGCAGTTCGGTGCTCTCCTGGTTGGGTTGCACGGCCAGCGGTTCGGTGGCGTCGGCGACCACGGTGGTGTAGGCCCAGGTGCCGACGTCGGCGGTGATCAGCGCGGCGCGGACCGCGACGAGGTGGGCGGGCACGCCGGCCTCTTCGCCGGCTTCACGCACCGCGGCCTGTTCCGGGGTTTCGTGGCTGTCGCGTGCGCCGCCGGGCAATGCCCAGGTGCCGCCCTGGTGGCTCCACCAGGCACGGTGTTGCAGCAGCACCGCCGGGGTGCCGTCGGCCAGCGGGGCGCGCAGCAGCAGCCCGGCTGCGCCGAAGCGCCCCCAATACCGCGCGCCGGTGGCCGAGAAGGCCCATCCGTCACCGTCGCCGCGCACCAGCCCAGCTTATGCGGGCGGTGACCCGGCCGGGTCGAAGCGACGCGTTCCGCTCGCCGGCGAGGGAGCTCGGGAGGTCCAGGCATTGGCATGGCCGAGCAGAATCTCGCCGGCCGGGGTGCGGTGCAGCAGCGCGATGTCGGTGCGCCCGGAGCGGTTGAGCATTCCGCCGATGTCGTCGAGGGAGAACGACGTGCGGGGCGCCACGATCCGGTACGGCAGGTCGGTGAGCAGCTCACCGGCGCGCAGGGTGAACGGGCGGGTGGCGACGCCCGGGCGGGTGCGCACCCCGATCTCGACCGTTTTCGGCCGCGCGCCGGTGGCCACCACGATGGCGGCGATGTCGGCCCACGGGATGCGGGTGCGCCGCAGCTGCCGGCCGCGCTGGATGAACCGCACCCCGTCGGCGTCGCCGTCGAAGAGGCTTTCGGCGTTGAGGATGGTCGCGAACAGCGCGAGCAGCGCTATCGGGATCACCAGACCGATCGTGACCGGCCCGAATCCTCCACTTGATGCCCCAACCAGGTTGCCGAGGGCCCAGCTGGCGCCCATCGCGCAGGTCGGCAGGACGGCCGCCTGGGCCAGCAACAACCACCTAGGCTGCGTCACCCGGAAACGCATTCGGGCGGTGGCCGCCCGCGCCCCGACCAATCCCGCCGCCCCGCAGGCCAGCCCGCCGAGCACCAGCAGCCACACCCACGGGGTGGCCAACCGCGGATGAAAGAAGCTGCCCAGCACGGCAGCGGTGAACCCGATCGCGGCCAGCGCAACGAACCCGTTGCGGTACCGGGTCGCCACCCGTTGCTCGGTCAGGGCCTGTGCGCGCTCCACCGGATCAATCTAATCCGGTCCCGGGCGGCGGGGTCGCAGCAATTGGGCGCCCGACACGAAAACCGCTACCTCCACAAACGGCATTCTCTTAGACTCTGCTTATACAGTTGGGGGCCAGCACAGCAGCCGATAGACGGGGGCTCGAACGCACGTGACCGTGGAGCTGGCGCATCCGTCGACCGAGCCGGAGGGGTCGACGTCGCCGAAACAGCCGGCCCACCCGTACTGGTGGTTTCTGACCACCACGCCCGGCAAGCTGGCCACCATCGGCATCGTGCTGTCGATGCTCGGGCTGGCCAGCGCGTTCGCCACCGCCACAACCATCGACCACCGGCAGCAGACGCTGACCACGGTGCTCAACCACACCGAGCCGCTCGCGTCGGCCGCCGGTCAGCTCTACACCGCGCTGTCGGTCGCCGACGCCGCCGCGGCCACCGCGTTCATCGCCCAGGCCGAGCCCGCCCCGGTGCGGCAACGCTACGAGCAGGCCATCATCGGCGCCGCCGACGCCGTGACCCGCTCCTCCAGCGGACTCACCGACGAGCACCTGATGGCGCTGCTGGGCCGGATCAACGCCGAACTCACCGTCTATACCGGGCTGGTGGAGATCGCCCGCACCAACAACCGGGCCGGCAACCCGGTGGGGGCGAGCTACCTGGCCGAGGCGTCCTCGCTGATGCAGGACACGATCCTGCCCGACGCGCAGAGCCTCTACGACGAGACCTCCGCGCGGGTCGACGCGGAGACCACCGCCTCCACCCGGGTGCCGGCGCCGGTGATCCTGGTCATCGCGGTCACCGTGCTGTTCGGGGCGTTCGCGCATCGCTGGCTGGCGGCGCGCACCCGCCGTCGGGTCAACCCGGGGCTGGTGGCCGGCGGGCTGGCTATCCTCGTGATGGTGATCTGGGTGGGCACGGCGCTGGCGATCTCCACCACCAGCAGCCGCAACGCCAAGAACACCTCCGCGGACTCGTTGAAGACCCTGACCAACCTGTCGATCGTGGCGCAGCAGGCCCGCGCGGAGGAGACGCTGTCGCTGGTCCGCCGCGGCGGGGAGCAGGCGCCCAAGCGCACCTTCTACGAGCACATCGACGCCATGCAGCACCAGCTCAACCAGTATCTGGACAACGACAACACCATCGACAAATCCGCGCTGGCCGACGCCGACGAACTGCTGGACCGCTGGCGGCACGCCAACTACCGGATCAACCAGTACATCGCGGTCGGCAACTACCAGGCGGCCACCCAGGTCGCGGTCGGGACCGGGGAGGGCGACTCCACCCCGGCGTTCGAGAAGCTCGACAACGCGCTGGGTCAGGCGATCGAGGAGAGCCGCGAGCAGTTGCGTGCCGAGATCACCGCCGCCCGCCGCGGCCTCTACGGCGCCACCGTCGGCGGGGCGGTGCTGTCGATCGCGGCGGCGATCGCGGTCGCGTTGGGCCTGTGGCCCCGGCTGGGTGAGTACCGATGAGGCGCCTGGGGGTGTTGCTGGCGGCCCTGTTGGTCACCGCGGGCTGCGGGCACTCCGATCACACCCCGGCGATCAGCTCACCGACCCTGCCGCCGCCCACCCCGGCCGGGATGGAGGAACTGGCGCCGCAGCCGCCGCTGGCCCCGGAAGCCAAACCGGACTGCGACGCCACGGCCAGCCTGCCGCCGTTTCGCACCAAGGCCGAAGCCGACGCCGCGGTCAAGGACATCCGGGACCGCGGCCGGCTCATCGTCGGGCTGGATGTCGGTTCGAACCTGCTGAGCTTCCGCGATCCAATCACCGGGGAGATCACCGGATTCGACGTCGACATCGCCGGCGAGGTCGCGCGCGACATCTTCGGTTCTCCTCTCCAGGTGGAGTACCGGATCCTGTCGTCGGCGGAGCGGGTCACCGCGCTGCAGGACAAGAAGGTCGACATCGTGGTGAAGTCGATGAGCATCACCTGCGAGCGGCGCAAGCACGTCAACTTCTCCACCGTCTATCTCACCGCCCACCAGCGGATCCTGATCCCGCGGGACTCCTCGATCGCCGAGGCGGCCGACCTGTCGGGCAAGCGGGTGTGTGTGGCCCGCGGGACCACGTCGCTGAACCGGGTCCGCCAGATCGCCCCGCCGCCGATCATCGTCTCGGTGATCACGTGGGCGGACTGCCTGGTGGCGTTGCAGCAGCGGCAGGTCGACGCCGTCTCCACCGACGACTCGATCCTGGCCGGGCTGGTCTCCCAGGACCCTTATCTCAACATCGTCGGACCGTATATGGGCGAGGAGCCCTACGGCATCGGCGTCAATCTGGAGAACACCGGGTTGGTGCGCTTCGTCAACGGCACCTTGGAGCGCATCCGCCGCGACGGCACCTGGAACACCCTCTATCGGCGTTGGCTGACCGTGCTCGGTCCCGCGCCCGCGCCTCCGGTTCCGAGGTATGTGCAGTCATGACGAGCCACGAGCACGACGGTCCCGAAGCCGACGAGGTGAGCACCGGCGGCCCGGCCACCCAGCCGGCGCAGGACTTGTTCGACTCCGCGTCGTTGCGGCCGATGGCCACCCAAGCGATCTACCGGCCGCCGTTCGACGACGAGGAGGACGACGCCGAAACCGCTGCGGCGCTGGAGTTCCTGCGTCCACGTCGGCACCGCCCCACCACCCGCCGGCTCGGCGGCGGGCTGGTGGTGATCCCGCGCGTGCCCGACACCGATCCCGAGTCGGCGTTGATGGTCAACCCGGTGGTGGCGGAGAACAAACGGTTCTGCTGGAACTGCGGGCAGCCGGTGGGTCGCTCCACCCCGGAGGTGCCGGCACCCAGCGAGGGCTGGTGTCAGCATTGCGGTAGCCCGTATTCGTTTCTGCCGCAACTGAACCCCGGCGATATCGTGGCCGGCCAGTACGAGATCAAGGGCTGTGTGGCGCACGGCGGGTTGGGCTGGGTGTACCTGGCCGTCGACCACAACGTCAACGAACGTCCGGTCGTGCTCAAAGGCCTGGTGCATTCCGGGGATGCCGAGGCTCAGGCGATCGCGATGGCCGAGCGCAAGTTCCTCGCCGAAGTGGTCCATCCCTCGATCGTCAAGATCTACAACTTCGTCGAGCATCACGACCGGCACGGCGATCCGGTCGGCTACATCGTGATGGAGTACGTCGGCGGCAAGTCGCTCAAGGAGTCCCGCGACAAGAAGCTGCCGGTGCCCGAGGCGATCGCCTACATGCTCGAGATCCTGCCGGCCCTGGGGTATCTGCACTCGATCGGTTTGGCCTACAACGACCTCAAACCGGAGAACATCATGCTCACCGAGGAGCAGCTCAAACTCATCGACCTCGGTGCGGTCTCCCGGATCAACTCCTACGGCTACCTTTACGGCACCCCGGGATATCAGGCGCCGGAGATCGTGCGCACCGGCCCGACGGTGGCCACCGACATCTATACGGTGGGGCGCACCCTGGCGGCGTTGACCCTGAAGCTGCGCACCCGGGGCGGTCGCTACGTCGAAGGGCTGCCCGACGACGACCCGGCGCTGACCCGTTACCCGTCCTACGCGCGGCTGCTGCGCCGGGCCATCGACCCCGACCCGACCCGACGGTTCATCTCCGCCGAGGAGATGTCGGGCCAGCTGCTCGGGGTGCTGCGGGAGGCGGTCGCCCAGGATTCCGGAGTGCCGCGCCCGGGGTTGTCGTCGAACTTCACCCGGTCGCGATCCACCTTCGGGGTTGCGCTGCTGTTGGCGCACACCGACGTTTACCGCGACGGGCGGGTGCACACCGAGACCCTCACCGCCCGCGAGATCGTCACCGCGCTGCAGGTGCCGCTGGTCGACAGCTCGGATGTGGCCGCGCCGGTGCTGTCGGCCACCGTGCTCTCCCAGCCGGTGCAGACACTGGACTCGCTGCGGGCGGTGCGCGACGGGGCACTGGACTCCGACGGAGTCGACCTGAGCGAATCGGTCGAGCTGCCGTTGATGGAGGTGCGTGCGCTGCTGGACCTCGAGGAGGTCGTCAAGGCCAGCGCGAAGCTCGAGGCGCTGGCCGAGCGGGTGGGCTGGCAATGGCGACTGGTGTGGTTCCGGGCGGTCGCCGCCCTGCTCAACGGCGACCACGACGCCGCGTTGAAGGATTTCACCGAAGTCCTCGACATCTTTCCCGGCGAGCTGGCCCCGAAACTGGCGTTGGCGGCCACCCACGAGATGGCCGGCAATGCCGAAGCGCGCAGTTTCTACCGCGCGGTGTGGGCCACCGACGATTCGGTGATCTCCGCCGGATTCGGGTTGGCCCGAGCCCAATCCAGCGACGGCGACCGGCTGGCGGCGGTGCGCACCCTCGATCAGGTGCCGGCCACCTCCCGCTACTTCACCACCGCCCGGCTCACCTCCGCCGTCACGCTGTTGTCGGGACGCAACCGCGACGAGATCACCGAGGAAGACATCCGCGATGCCGCGCGACGGGTGGAGGCGCTGCCGGAAACCGAACCGCGCGTCCTGCAGATCCGCGCGCTGGTGCTGGGTGCGGCCATGGACTGGCTGGAACACAACGACGCGTCGACCAACCACATCCTGGGCTTCCCGTTCACCGACCACGGCCTGCGGTTAGGGGTCGAGGCGGCGCTGCGCGGTCTGGCGCGCACCGCCCCGACCCGCGACCACCGGTATGCGCTGGTGGACATGGCGAACAAGGTGCGGCCGATTTCGACGTTCTAAGCGGCGCTTGTACGCCCTCCCGGCGCACCGGCGAAACGCAGCGTCGGGAGTCGGGTTCGCACATCCGCAAGTATCGCCTCGACGGCGCTGCAGGGCCGTGTCTCCCCTGAGATCGACAGCTGATCATCGTTAGAGGGCGATATTTTTGCGCTGTGTGGCGTTTTGCACGTCGATTCCAGGGACGTCCGTCGGTTCGCCGCTGCCCCGGGCCAGATCATCGCGACCCCCAGACCCGCGTCCCGCACGGCGGTCAGTCCGCCTACTCTCGCCCCGAAATACTCCCGCCGCGGGGGCGGTTGCCCCAGGCATGGCCTCCCCTGACCAGCAAGGCCCGCTGCGGGTCGCCGTCGATCAGAATCGCTGCGTCGGCGCCGGGTTCTGTGTGCGGCGTGCCTGGGCGGTGTTCGCGATGACCCCTGATGAAACGGTCACCCTGATCGGCGAAGACGGCGAAACGGTGGGCCCACTGGAGGTGCCCGAGGAGTACGCGGCGGCCGTCGAGCAGGCGGCGTTGGAATGCCCCTCACACGCCATCGCGGTCACCCGCGACGCCGCTGCCAGCCTGGTGGGCAAGGAGTGGGGCGACCGGTAGCCCTGAACCATCGGCTCGATGACCCGGAGACCTTCCGCACGACCCAAGTGCAGCTACCGGCGGGGGCGCTGCCCGATCAGCCCGAACCAGTAGTCCTCGGGAATCTCCGCCCCGGACCGCAGGATTCGGGCCAGTCCGACCGCCATGGCGATCCCGAGCAAGCCCAGTTCGAGTCCGGCCAGCGCGATCAGCCACCACAGCAGGGCCGTCAGCAGCGGCCACGGGGAGACGATTGCCAGGATCGGGGCGAACAAAAACCCGGTGCCGACATACCAGGCGGAGCCGGCCCGGTCGGCCTGCATCACCCAGCGCAGCCAGCCGGGCACCACGGCGTCGGTGGCCATCGGCGTCTCCTCTCTACCCGGTCACCGTCCGTTCGGCGGTGACGATCCCCAGCCAGTCGTCGGCCCGCGACCAGGCCGGATTCGGCTCGGAAAACCGGGCGATCAACCCGGCCGGCAACCGCGCCTCGGCGGCCCGTTGAGCGGCGTTGATCTGGGCGGTCAGGCTGGCCGTGGTGTCGAGGCGGCGACTCCGAACTGCGCGCCGGCCCGACAGAAGGGGACGGGGCGTCGCGATCACGCCCACAGTCTAACAAAACATACCGTTGTGCGGTATGTGTCGACCTCGGGTAGTTTCACGCCATGCCCCGCGAACGCACTCCCCAGCACGAGCGGCGCGCCCAGACCCGCGCGGCGCTGCTCCGCGCGGCCGGCCGGGTCTTCGCCGAACACGGCTATCACGACGCCACCCTGGAGCAGGTCTACCGCGGCGCCTGGGTGTCCCGCGGGGCGCTGTATCACTACTTCGGCTCCAAGCGGGAACTGTTCGCCGCGCTGTTGGCCGACCGGCTCGCCGATGCCGCTGCCGCTGCCGACTTTCAGAATCTGGGCGACGGCGCCGACCCGATCGGCCGGTTTCTGTACCGGGTCGGCCGCGACCCGCGCTGGCTGCCGCTGCTGCTGGATTTCCTGGCGCTGGGCGCCCGCGACGACGCCACCCGCGAGAGCGTGGTCAGCGAGTTCATCCGCCCCGCCCGCGAATTGGCCGGGGCCGCAACCGAACACCTCATCACCGACAACGCGCTGCTCAGCGGTGAAGAACTCGCCGTCGCCACCACCGCCCTGATCAACGGGCTGGCCATCGAGCGGGCCTTCGACCCCGACGCGGTGCCCGACGACCTGGGCGCGCGGGTGTTCGCCGCCCTGGCCGCCGGGTTGCAGGAATCCGGCTCAGGGCGCGGGGACTAGCTCGAGGCGTCTCCCGTTCGCGGGGCGATCGATCGCCAGCGTCGCGCCGTCCCCGCCGAACTGCGCCCCTGCCGGACCCGCAGCCGCCACGGTCGGGTCGGGCGCTTCCTCGCCCACCGGCGGCGTCACGGCCTGCCAGCGCGCCGGCAGCAACCGCGGCGCCACCGCGATCGCGCCGACGGCCGCACCCGACGAGGCCAGCGCCTGCGCCCAGCCCAGCGGGCCGACCGGGGTGCAGCCCAGCAGTTGGCTCACCCCGGGCAGGCTGATCGCGGCGGCGAACACCGCGAAGGAGCCGGTGGCGGTGAGCCACACCAGCGGGGCGTGCGAGTCGACCAGGGTCTGGGCCAACTCGGTGGTGACCAGGCTGATCAGCGCGACGGTGGCGGCACGCTGCGGGCGGCCGGTCAACCCCGCCATCGCCCAGGCCGCGCTGGCCGCCACCCCGGTGATGACGCCGCGCACCGCGACCGCGCGCACCAGCGCCGGCTCGTCGATACCGCCCACCACCCGATCCGCGGGGCCGGCCGGGGTGCTCACCGCCACCGAGGTGGCCGGCAGCGCGTCGGTGAGCATGTTCATCAGCAGCAGCTGCCGGTTGTTCAGCGGCGACGTGCCGGTGATGGCTGTGCCGATCACACCGAAGAGCACCTCCCCGATGTTTCCGCCGAGCAGCCCGGTCACCGCCAACTGCACGCCGCGCCACAACCGTCGGCCCTCGTCGATGGCGTCGGCCAGCGCGCCGATCCGCCCGTCGGTCAGCACGATGTCGGCGGTGGTGTGCGCCGAGTCGCTGCCGCGGGCCACCACGCCGAGGCCCACGCTGGCAGCCCGGATGGCCGCGGCGTCGTTGGCGCCGTCACCGACCATCGCGGTCACCCGCCCGCTGCGCTCCAGGGTCTGCACCACCTGCACCTTGTTCTCCGGTGACATGCGGGCGAAGATCACCCGGTCGGCCACCGCCTGCAGCTGCTCCTTGCGCGACAACGCGTTCCACTGCGACCCGGTGATCACCTGCTCCGAGGCGACGGCCATCCCCAGTTGGGCGGCGATGGCCGTGGCGGTGACCGGGTGGTCGCCGGTGATCAGCCGGATGTCGACGCCGCGGGTGGTGAGGTCGGCGAGCAGTCGGGGGGCCTCCTCGCGCGGCGTGTCGGCGATGCCGAGGAACCCCAGCAGGCTCAGCTCGGAGCCGCACAGTGTCTCGACACCGTCGGCGTCGTCGCGGGCGGTGCGTGCCTGCGCGGCGGTGAGCCGACGGCGCGCCACCGCGATCACCCGCAGCCCCTGGGCGGCGAGTTCGGCAATCTGGTCGTCGACGTCGGCGGGCGCGTCCTCGCACGCCGCCAGCACCACCTCCGGGGCGCCCTTGAGCACCAGGTCGCGCCCGGAGACGGAGGCGGAGAAGGCCCGCCCGGACCGGAACGGCACGTGCGCATCCGGTGTCAGCCACCGCTCGTCGGCGGGGAGCGCGGCGGCGGCTTCGATCACCGCCTGGTCGGTGGCGTGGGCGTGCGCGGCACCCTCGGGCGCCGGCGCAGCGTGCGCGGCGACGGCCAGGACGTCGTCGTCGCTGTGCCCGGCCACCGGGTGGATGCCGGTGACCCGCAGCCGGTTCTCGCTGAGCGTCCCGGTCTTGTCGAAGCAGACCACCTCGACCCGGCCGAGCGCTTCGACCGTGCGCGGGATCCGCACCAGCGCACCGACCTTGCTCAACCGCTGCCCGGAGGCGTGCTGGGCCAGGGTGGCCATCAGCGGCATGCCCTCGGGCACGGCGGCCACCGCCACCGCGATCGCGTTGCCCAGCGCCACCCGCAGGGTGCCGCCGCGCAACAGACCCAGCAGGCCCACCAGTGCGCCGCCGGCGGCGCTGGCCGGGAACGCCCGGCTCATCAGCGTGGACAGTTGGTGTTGCAACCCGACGACGGGCAGTTCCCCGGCCGCCAGTTCGGCGGCGCGGCGGGCCTGGGTTTCGGGGCCGACCGCGGTCACGATCGCCACCGCGGTCCCGGCGATCACCGTGGTGCCGGCGTAGAGCATGCAGCGCCGGTCGGCGAGTTCGGCGCCGGGCGTGGCGGCGGTCTGCTTGTCCACCGACAGCGATTCCCCGGTCAGCGAGGACTCGTCGACCTCCAGGTCGGTGGCCTCGATCAGCCGGGCGTCGGCGGGCACCACCTCGTTGCTGCGCACCTCGATGACGGCGCCCGGCAGCAGCGCCTCGGCGGGCACCTCGGCATAGCCGCCGGCTCCGACGGTGCGGGCGGGCGGGGCCTGCTGTGCCAGCAGGCGGGTGAGCCGGTTCTCGGCCTGCAGCTGCTGGCCCGCGGCGAGCATGCAGTTGCCGATCAGCACCGTGCTGACCATCATCGCGTCGACCGGCGAGCCCAGCATGGCCGTGGCGGCCGAGCACAGCCCGAGCACCGGCATCAACGGGTCGGAGAGTTCGGCGCGCACCGCGGTGAGGAACTGCCACACCATGTTCGGCTGCTCGGCCGACGGAGCGCGGAGTTCGCCGGTGGGCGCGGGCAGGATCTGGCGAACCTGGTCGACCGACATGGCGTGCCATTCCTGTGCGGGTGCGGGCCGCGGCGCCGACACCGCGGTGGCGCGCCGGGCCAGCAGGTAGCCGGAGACCACCCCGGCAGCCGCGCCGGCGGTGACCGGGCTGGGGCCGCGGCCGCCGCGCACGCCGGGCACCATCAACAACGCACCCAGGCTGGTCGCACCGGTGGAGATCGCGATACCGCGGTCGGTGGCCGACCGGGCGGCCGGCAGTGCGTGCAGGACCTGCCACACCCCGGCCAGATCCTGCACGATCAGGTCGGCCTGCCAGGGCGGGTCGTTCTCGGTCAGGACGCCGAGGCCGACGTCGGCGCTGCACAGTGCGGCAGCCGCGGTCGACGAGACCACCGCCACGGTGCGACCGTCCTGCTGGAGGGCGGCCAGGGCGCCGGCCAGCGCGATGTCGGGGTCGTCGTCGGCCGCGGCCAGGTCGTCGAAGCCCGGCCGCAGCTCACCGAGGAGGTCCACGTCCAGGGAGACCAGCTCCACCTCGGCCGCCCGCGCCTCGGCGATCAGGGCCGCGGCCAGCGGGTGCGCCGTCGGGGCCAGGAGCACCTCGACGCCGTCGTGGCCGGGCACCGGATGCCACCCGGGCTTGATCCCCTTGCCGGCCAGCATGTCCTGGGCCACGGGCCAGGCCGCAGCACGCCGGCTCGACGACGCGCCGCGCAGCTGCGCCACCCGCAGCCGATCGGTGCAGAGCACCCGCGGGTCGATCAGCACGGTGTCGACCCGGTCGAGTCGACGCAGCCCGTGCGGCTGCAAAACCAGTACGTCGTGCCGCTCGGCCAGGGTGCGACCCAGCGTGGCGGCGAAAGCCTCCGTCGTGGCGCGCAGCGCCTTGGGGGCGGCCACCACCACCGCGTTGGCGGCCTGGGCGGAGTTCCGGGTGAGCGCGCCGACCAGTCCCGCGCCGATCACCTGGGTGAACGCCATCTTGCTGGTGTAGCGCTGGGCGGGGCCGTCGGGCAGCGGCACCGGGCGCTGCGGCCGGTGTACCCGGGTGTGGTCGGCGGGCCGGGCCAGCCGCGGCTCGTGGTGGCGCCACGCCCGGGCGGCGGCCTGGTCTTCGGCGGCCTTGAGGCCCTGCATCGCGACGTCGACGGCCAGGGCGGCCGGGGACAGGGTGGCGATGCGGGCGCCGGTGCCCAGCAGCGACAGGACGGTGTCGGCCGGGCCGGTGCCGATCCGCTCGTGCAGCGCACGACGCAGCCACGGCTGGTAGTTGACGAACGTGCCGGCCGCATCCACCGCCAGGGGCGCGGCCGGCAGCCGCAACGCCCGCCCGGCCACCGCGATGGCGAACCCGGCGGCGTTGACGCCGACCATGACGCCGCGGGTGACCAACAGCAGGCCGTCGCCGGGCAGCGTGGTGCGCACGCCGCTGGGCTTGGCTTGGGCGTGGTCGGCCTCGTCGAGCAGCCGGCACAGCTCGCGCAGCGTGGGTGGGGCGGCGGGATCGAGTTCGACGACCACGCGCTCCAGCGGAGCGTTGAGGCTCGCCGAGACCACCCCGGGCCGGCTGCTCAGGGCGGCCAGGGTCCGTTCGCCGCGTTGGGCGCCGTCGGCGCCGGCCAGGCCGGCCACCTCGATCCAGGCGCGCTGGTCTCCGCGCCAGCAGCGGCGGGTCAGCGACATGCCCTCACCGGCCAGCGCATTGAGTCCTTCACGTACCGGCAGTGTCGCCAGCTGCACGCTGGCGGAGGCGATGTCGCCCACGGTCCCGGCGGCGGCAGCGGCGGTGCGAGTGGCGGCCTCGACGGCGCCGACGGTGGTCTGGATTCCCCAGCCGAGCGGGCGGAGCAGCAGCGGAGTTCGGCTCACGGTCAAGCAACCCATCGTGTGGTCGGGCGGTGGCAGGGCGGCCGGTCGACGGCGGTGGCCCTGCGCGCGGACGGTCCCATCCTGCGTTCATTTCGATGGTTGCGCAACTATCTAATTATTGCGTTGCGCGAAGTCCGGCTGTAGCACTAGGACAAGATGGACGTCGACGTAGCGAAACCCGAAGAACGGCCACCCGAAACGATGACTTCAGCAGACCCGCGTGATGAGCCGACAGCACCGCAGCTCGCCTCGGCCGCCGAGACGTTCGCGCTGCTCAGCAGCCCTGCTCGGTTACACGTCCTCTGGCTGGCCACCCAGGGGCCGCACGACGTGACCACCCTGGCCGGCCGCGCCGGTCTCGGCGTCGCCACCATGAGCCAGCACCTGACCAAGCTGCGGCTGGCCGGTTTGATCAGCGCGCGCCGTGAGGGACGTCACCACATCTACACCGTCGAGGACCCGCACATCATCGCCCTGCTGCAGCAGATCTTCGCCCACATCGCGCCCGACGGGAGCCTGGCGCCGGACCCGCCGCGCTGAGCGGCCCTACCCCACCACCGCCGCGCACGCCCGCGCGATCGCGAGCTCTTCGTTGGTGGGCACCACCAGCACGGTCACCGCGGAGGAGTCGGCGGAGATGCGCCGGGTCTGTCGAGATTCCGAGACGTTCCGCTCGTCGTCGACCTCGATGCCCAGCGCGGACAGCCCGCTCAGCGCATCGGCGCGCAGGCGCGCGTCGTTCTCCCCCACCCCGGCGGTGAAGCTGAGCACGTCGGCCCCGCCGAGCACGGCCAGATAGGCGCCGACGTACTTGCGTAGCCGATGGCAGTACACGGCATAGGCCAGGGCGGCGGCATCATCGCCGTCGTCGATACGGGAGTGGATCTCCCGGAAGTCCACCGCCCCACCGAGACCCAGCATGCCGGAGCGGCGGTTCAGCAGGGTGTCGATCTCGTCGACCGACAGTCCCGCCGTGCGGTGCAGGTACCCCAGCACACCCGGGTCGATGTCCCCGGAGCGGGTGCCCATCACCAGCCCCTCCATCGGGGTCAGGCCCATCGAGGTGTCCACCGGGCGGCCCCGGTCGATCGCCGAGGCCGACGCGCCGTTGCCCAGGTGCAACACGATCTGGCGCAGCGAATCATACGGCCGCCCGACGAACGCCGCCGCCTGCTGCGAAACGTACTCGTGGGATTGCCCGTGGAATCCGTAGCGGCGGATGTGCCACTTCTCAGCCAGGCCGGAGTCGATGGCGTAGCTGGCGGCCGCGGCCGGCAGGTCGTGGAAGAACGCGGTGTCGAACACCGCCACGTGCGGCAGCTCGGGCAGCAGCCGGCGCGCCACCTCCATCCCGAGCACCCCGGGCGGGTTATGCAGCGGCGCAAGGGGCTCCAACTCACGCATCGTCTCGATCAGCTCGTCGGTGACCAGCGTCGGCTCGACGAACTTGCGTCCGCCGTGCACAGCGCGGTGCCCGACGGCGATCAAGGTGCCGTCGTGCAGGTCGACGCCGTCGTCGGCGAGCCGGTCAAACGCGGTCCGCAACGCCGCTTCGTGGTCGGGGACCTCACCCTCCCCGATGCGCTCGACGAGCCCGTGCGCGCGAGTGTCCCCCGAAGCCGGTTCCACCAGAGCGTATTTCAGCGTCGAGGACCCGCAGTTGAGCACCAGGACCGTACTCTTCACCGCTCCTCCTGAGCTTGCACGGCCGTGATCGCAACCGTGTTGACGATGTCTTCGATCAGGGCACCGCGGGACAGGTCGTTGACCGGCTTGTTCAGCCCCTGCAGCACCGGGCCGACCGCGATCGCCCCGGCGGAGCGCTGCACCGCCTTGTAGGTGTTGTTGCCGGTGTTGAGGTCGGGGAAGATCAGTACGGTCGCCTTGCCCGCCACCTGGGAGTCGGGCATCTTGCCTTTGGCGACCGCGGCGTCGACCGCCGCGTCGTACTGGATCGGTCCTTCCACCAGTAACTGCGGGTTGCGTTCGCGCACCAGCGCGGTGGCGGTGCGGACCTTCTCCACATCCGCGCCCGACCCCGAGTCACCGGTCGAATACGACAGCATCGCCACCCGCGGGTCGATGCCGAACTGTGCGGCGGTGCGCGCCGAGGAGATCGCGATGTCGGCCAACTGCTCGGCGGTCGGGTCGGGCACGATCGCGCAATCCCCGTAAGCCAGCACCCGGTCGGCCAGCAGCATCAGGAAGATGCTGGAGACGGTGGAGACGTCCGGAGCGGGCCGAATGATCTCGAAGGCCGGGCGCACGGTGTGTGCGGTGGTGTGCGCCGCACCGGAGACCATGCCGTCGACGTACCCGTTGTAGACGAGCATCGTGCCGAAGTAGGACACGTCGCCCATCAACTCCAGCGCCCAGTCCGGGGAGATGTCCTTGTGTTTGCGCAACTCGGCGTACTGGGCGGCGAACTCCTCGCGCAGATCACTGGTGGCCGGGTCGATGACCTGCGCGTCGCCCAGGTCCACCCCCAGTTCGCTGGCCCGCGAACGGATTTCGTTCTCGTTCCCGAGGATGGTCAACTCAGCCACCTCGCGACGGAGCAGCCGGCCCGCGGCCTTGAGCACCCGGTCGTCGGTGCCCTCGGGCAACACGATGCGCTTGCGGTCCGCGCGTGCTCGATCCTGCAGCTGGTGAGTGAACATCTGCGGGGTGATCACCGACGGGATGGGGATCGACAGTCGGTCGAGCAGGTCGGTGACGTCGACGTGCTCTTCCATCAACGCCAGCGCGGTGTCGATCTTGCGCTGGGAGGCCGCGGTCACCCGGCCGCGCGCGGTCGCCGCTGCGCTGGCGGTGTCGAAGGTGCCCGCGTCGGTGGCGATGATCGGCAGCCGCAGCCCCAGCCCGGCAACCAGTTTTGCGATCGAGGGATGTAACTCGAAGCCACCGTTGAGGATCAGGCAGGACAGGGACGGGAACCCGTCGGCGGCGTGCGCGCTGGCCACCGCCAACACCACATCGGAGCGGTCGCCCGGGGTGATCACCGCCGCCCCGTCGCGCAACCGTTCCAGCACGTGGTCGGCGGTCATGCCGGCCACCGTCACACCCAGCACTTCGCGGTCGAGCAGCGCGGTGTCCCCGGAGACCACCTCGCCGCCGACCGCGGCGCGCAACTCGGTGACCGTCGGCGCGAACAGCAGCGGCTCGTCGGGCAGCACGTACTTCTTCACGCCGTCGTGTGCGGTGGTGTCGGCCAGGGCCGCGGTGAGTTCGTCCAGCTGCGCGGGATCGCAGCGGTTGGCCACCACCGCGGCGGTGTGGGCGTGCTGGTTGCCCAGTTCGGCCAGACACACGCTGATCACCTGCGCGACCTGTTCCGCGGTCCGGTTCTTCGCGCGCACCGCGAGCAGCACCGGGGCGCCCAGGTTCACCGCGATGCGGGCGTTGACGCTCAACTCCGCGGGGCTGGTGACGTCGGTGTAGTCCGATCCGACGATCACGACCGCGTCGCAGTCGGCGGCCATCGCGTGGTAGCGGTCCACGATGTCGGCGATCGCCGCGTCGGGATCCTCGTGCATCTGCCGGTAGGTCACCCCGACGCACTGCTGGTAGCCCAACCCCGCGGTGGTGTGGGCCAACAGCAGCTCCAGGATGTAGTCCCGATCCTCCCCGAGCCGGGTGATCGGGCGGAACACCCCCACCCGCGGCAGCGTCGCGGTGAGCCGGTGCAGCAGCCCCAACGCGATGGTGGACTTGCCGGTGTCGCCCTCGGGGGCGGCGACGTAGATGGCGCGCGCCGCGCCGTCGCCCGTAGTCACGCTCAGCCCAGGCGGCGCAGCCGCGGCGCCAGGTCGGTCTGGAACAGCCGCAAAAACCGCAACTGGTCATGGCCGGGCGCGTGGAAGACCAGGTGGTTGAGCCCGTAGCCGAGGTAGTCGGCGACCTTCTCCACCGCCTCGTCGGGGTCGGAGGCGACGATCCAGCGCTTGGCGACCTGCTCGATGGGCAGCGCGTCGGCGGCCTTCTCCATCTCGATCGGGTCGTCGATGGAGTGCTTCTGCTCGGCGGTGAGCGACAGCGGCGCCCAGAACCGGGTGTTCTCCAACGCGAGGTCGGGGTCGGGATCGTAGGAGATCTTGATCTCGATCATCTTGTCGATGGCGTCGGCGTCGCGCTCGGCGGCCGCCGCCCCCTCGGCCACCGCAGGCAGAAGTTTGTCTTTGTAGAGCTCCTCGCCCTTGCCGGAGGTGCAGATGAACCCGTCGCCGGCGCGGCCGGCGTACTTGGCGACGACCGGACCACCAGCGGCGATGTAGATCGGCACCCCGGCGTCGGGCACGTCGTAGATGGAGGCGCCCTCGGTGTGGTAGTAGTCGCCGTCGAAGTCGACCCGGTCACCCAGCCACAGCTCGCGCATCAGGCGCACCGACTCGCGCAGCCGGGCGAATCGTTCCTTGAACGCGGGCCACTCGCCGGTGAAGCCGGTGGCGATCTCGTTGAGCGCCTCCCCGGTACCCACGCCGAGGAACACCCGGTCGGGGTAGAGGCAGGCGAGGGTGGCGAACGCCTGCGCGATCACCGCCGGGTTGTAGCGGAACGTCGGGGTGAGTACCGAAGTCCCGACCGTCAGGTGCTTGGTGCGTTCGCCGACCGCGGCCAGCCAGGCCAGCGAGAACGGGGCGTGGCCGCCCTCGTGGCGCCACGGCTGGAAGTGGTCGCTGACGGTGGCGCTGTCCATGCCGTGCTCTTCGGCGGCCACCCCCAGTTCGACGAGTTCCCGGGGCCCGAACTGCTCGGCCGACGCCTTGTATCCCAGTCTCAACTCAGCCACGTGTCTATTTCTACCCCGTGCTTAGACTCTCCGATATGGCGCGGCTGATTCAGGTCACCGAGACCGTGTTTCTGGCCCACGGCGAGATGGTCAACTGGGTGCTGGTGGCCGACGACGCCGGGGTCATGCTGATCGACGCCGGCTACCCGGGCGACCGAGACGCGGTGCTCGCCTCGCTGCGCGAGGCCGGCTACGACGCCGCCGACGTGCGGGCGATCCTGCTCACCCACGCCCACATCGACCACCTGGGCTCGGCGATCTGGTTCGCCGAGCAGCACCGCACCCCGGTCTACTGCCACTACGACGAGGTGGGTCACGCCCGGCGGGAGTATTTGGAGCAGGCTTCGCCGCTGGATGTGGCGATGCGGCTGTGGCAGCCGCGGTGGGCGCTGTGGAGCCTGCACCTGGTCCGCGCCGGCGGCCTCAGCGGCGCGGGTATCCCATCGGTGCAGGCGTTGACCCCGCAGATCGCCGCCGACCTGCCCGGGGCGCCGCTGGCGGTGCCGTCGCCGGGGCACACCGGCGGGCACTGCTCGTACGTGGTGGACGGGGTACTGGTCAGCGGGGACGCCCTGGTGACCGGGCATCCGCTGCTGTCGCGCAGCGGACCGCAGGTGTTACCCGCGCTGTTCTCCCACGATCACGAGCAGGGCGTCCGCAGCCTGGCGGCGCTGGAGTTGCTCGACACCTCGCTGCTGGCCCCCGGGCACGGCCCGCTGTGGGAGGGGCCGATCCGCGAGGCCGTGGCCGCCGCCCGGGCACGACTGGGTTGACCCGGACCGGCCGTGGCCGGTGATGCGGGTGAGGCGCCCGAGACTCAGCATAGGTCTCAATATGATTACAACGTAAAGTAACGTTTCGATGAGGGATCGGGCCGCCCGGTAAGAAATCTCAGAGTTTCCCCCCGGCTCGGGCCGTCCCGGGCCCCTTTTCTGCGACACGCCTCACCTTTTTGTTGCGACAACGGTTTTCGTTTCCGCAGGCGTGGTGCTTCGCCGAGGTTGCCGACGAGAAGCTCTGCCGTACTTTGGGTTCCGGCGGGGGGAACACCACATTGTCAAGGGGGTACACAACCATGAGCACACACCGGATGCGACGTTATGCCGCCGGGACCGGTCTGGCCGGTCTGCTGGTGGCGGGAGCCGCCGCGGTGGCGCCGAGTGCGCTGGCCGCACCGGACTGCAGCCCGCAGGGGGTGCAGAACACGCTGAACTCGACCACGAGCGCCGCCCAGGCGTATCTGGCCGGGCACCCGGGCGCCAACGCGGTCGTGTCGTCGGCGATCAGCCAGCCGCGGCCGGAAGCAGCTGCCAACATCCGCAGCTACTTCACCGCGAACCCGAACGAGTATTTCGAGCTGCGCAACATCCTGGCACCGATCGGCGAGACCCAGCGCCAGTGCAACACCCAGGTGCTGAGCGGCCCGCTGGCCTCGGCCTACGACGAGTTCATGGCCGGCTGACCGGTTCGGCTCCCCGGCCCCGTCCGCGCTGTGCGGGCGGGGCCGGTCGCCGTTCAGCTCGGCTGCACCGCGATCGTCGCCACGCCGGCGGCCAACTCGGTGCGTTGCTCGCCGGCGTCGATGGCCAGCGTCGCCGGACCCGCCGAATCGGTGGCGGGCACCAGCACCGCGGTGTCGCCGGTGCGCAGGCTGCGTTTCTCCAGCACCGGACCCGGCTCGACCAGGCTCCATCCACCCGCGCCGTGCTTCCACACGGCCGGGACACCGCCGCCGTCGTCGGCCGCGGCGAACAGGGACCCGACGTCGCCCCACCACAGGTGGTCGATCGGTCCGCAACCGTCACCCACAGCGGACGTGCCGACGATGCCGCTGACCAGGTCGACCTGCACCACCGTGCTGGTCTCGCAGTCCGCGCCGGACGCGACATTCGTGGCGTAGGCCAGGCGGCCGTCGTCGGCGCTGAGTTGCGGCGCGCTGACCGCTCCGGTCGCGGGCACACCCAGGTCCTGAACCACCCGGTCGCTGCCCACCAGGTACAGGTGGGCGTGGCGCTCTGCGTCGCAAGGACATTCGGTGCGGGCGAGCAGCACACCGCCGGCGCTGACACCGAGTACCCGCACCTCGGGTTCCGGTCCCTCGGTACGCGGCGTGCCCGAGTCGGGCAGCTGGATGTTCTGGCGCAGTTCGGGTTCGGGACGGTCCGCCGCTAAGTCCATCCGCATCAGCCGATCCGGCGCCTCGAACCACACCACCGCGCTGGCGTCCTCGGCGACCGGGGTCTCCGACGCGGCCGGGAAGGCCCGCACGTCACCGTTCTGGCTGTCGATGACCACCAGGTGTCCGCCGCCTTCCACCGCGAAGGCGAACCTGCCGTCGGCGGTGAACTGTGCTCGGGCGGCGACGAAGTCACCGTCGACCCGGCCCGCCACCGCGGAGTTGTGCACCAGCGCGAACTCGTGGGCGGCGGTATACGCCAGGATCGACCGGGCCATCCCCGGCGCGCCGGGCGAACCGCCGGGTAGCTGACAGCCGGCGAGGATCAGTGCCAGGGCGACCGACAAGGCGTGGAAGGCGCGCGCCATGCGGCGATTCTAGGGTGCGCCCGGCTGTGCGGCGCTGCGACGCGCTAGCCGAAACTGATCAGCGGGATAGTCATCTCCACGGCGGTTTTCGCCCCGTGGAAGCCGATCATCTCCGAGATCTGCGGCGGCTCGTGAGCGGTCACCATGACCGCGCCCGCCCCGGTACAGGTGACGACCAGGTCGCCGATGCGCGGCAGGAACTCCTCGTCCACCGGACCGAACAGCCCGGCGTCGATCGCTTCCTCGCGGGTCTGCACGTCGGCGTAACCGGTCAGTCGCTCCGACCAGGCGGCCTGCACATCCGGTGCGGCGCCCGGCGCGGTGTGCAGGTAGCGCACCCGCGGTTCGCCGGCGACCACCCGCACCCCGGTGAGCAGCGCGGGCTCGGCGTCCAGGTCGATGCGGTCGGATTCCGTGATGTTCAGGCCACCGTGGTCGGCGGTGATCAGCAATGCTGCGTCGTCGGGCAGGCCGTCGAGCAGGCGGGCGACGACGGTGTCGGCGTAGGCGGCGGCCGCCCGCCACTGCGGCGAGCCGATCCCGAAGCGGTGCGCCGCGGTGTCCACCGCGCTGAGATAGCCGTACACCAGGCCCGGCCCGCGGTGCAGCGTGTCGAGCAGGACTTGGGCGTAGTCATCGCCGTTGCCGGTGCCGATCAACTCCGCCCCGCCGTAGGCCGCGGCCGTGAGGCCGGACTCCAGAAACGGTGCTGGCAACACCGCGCGCGCCGGGATGCCCGCGGCGTTGAGGCGGGCGAACCAGGTCGGCACCGGCTGCCAGCGGTGTGGCGGCGGGTCGTCGTGCCAGATGATGTGGATGAGCACCCTCTCGGTGCCCGGCACGTTGACGGTGAATCCGAGCACGCCGTGCTGACCGGGTGCGACACCGGTGCCCAGCGACACCAGGTTGGTCGGCGTGGTGGACGGGAACACGCACTCCAGGGTGTCCAGCCGTCCGGCGGTGCCGGCGGCCGCGGCCGCCAGGAGTGGCGCGTCGGCGGCGAGGTCGTCGAGTAGGTGCCTGCCCATGCCGTCGACCAGCAGCACCGCGATACGGCGTTTGCCGCCGAGGGTGTCGCCCAGCCCGATCGCGTCGGTGGCGCCGGGCGCGCCCAGCAGCGCCGCGGCCGCGGACAGGATGTCGCAGATGGTGGCGGCCATGGGGTCAGCCTGCCAGGCGCGTGGACGTCGTGCTGCGCTCTGCCGGTGCCGTCAGCCGTACCCCGGAAAATTACCGTCCGGACCCTCTCGGGGTTCGCCATAGGCTTCTCGGCGACGACCGCTCGGGAGGTGATGTGTCGCAGCCTTTGCCGCCGCCCGACCCGGCGGCGCCGGAGCCGCTGTTTCAGGTCCGGGTGATGAAACACACCGGGGCGCTGATCTTCTGGCACAACCAGCGCTGGACGGTCACCGGCACCCGTGACCAGTGCGAGGCCGCGATCGACGATGCGCAAAGCCACAACAAGACGGCCGGGTGGTGGAGCATCGCGTCGTTGCTGTTGTGGAACTGGGTGGCGCTCGCAACCAACCGGCGCGCCCGCGCGGATCTGTACGCGCAGGCCCGCTGGTACGCCGCCGGGACCGATCGGCCGGCGCCGGCGGCGAGGTCACGGTGGTGGCTGGCGATCCTGGTCCCGGTCGCAGTGCTGACGGTGCCGGTTTTGTTGCTCGCGCTCGTCGGCGCCCTCGCCGGTGACCGAGAGCCGGGCTTCTCCGAGCCCACGTCGTCGCTGCGCAGCGCCCCGGCACGCCCACTGGCCGGACTGCTGCTCAGCCCGGCCGAAGTCGCCGCGGCGCTGGGCATCGAGGCGGTCACCGACACCACGCCGACCGACCATCTCACCGTGCTGTACGGCGACCACATCGTCGACAACGACTGCGTCGCCGCCTTCTACCCCGCCACCACCGCCTTCTACGACAACACCGGCTGGACCGAGGTGCGCACCGCCCATATGCGCGACCCCGCCGACGGTCCATTGCGCCATTCCGCCGAGCAGGCCGTGTTGTCCTATCCCGGTTCGCCGCAGCGGATAGCCGACGCGGCGCGGCAAACCTGGCAAGCCTGCTCCGGTCGGACCATCAATGTCCGCGAAGTGACCGAACCCGACGGGGTCGACGCGCTGTGGCGGGTCGGTGAGTTCACCGAGGTCAACGGCGTTCTGACGCTGTCGCTGGCCGCGGAAGGGGGCGAGGGCTGGGGTTGCCGGCGCGGCCTGGCGGTGGCGGACACGATCGTCATCGATGTCCAGGCGTGCGGTCACGACCTGCCCGCCGAGGTGATCACCGCCCTGATCGACCCGATCCGCGCGAAGATCGGCTAGTCCGGCACGCCCCGGGCGGCGCTGCCGCCCTTGCCCGCGACCGCGACGATCTACGAGACTGAAGTCCGGATGGAAAACGCACTTGTCGTTGTCACCGGCGCCGGTTCGGGGATCGGTCGTGCCATCGCGCTGGGCTTCGCCGCTTCCGGCTGCCGGGTGGTGGCCGCCGACCTCAACGAGGCGGCGGCCGCGGCCACCGCCGCCCACGATGCCGAGCGCATCACCGCGCTGCCGGTCGATATCGCCGACCGGGCTGCCGTGGAGGCCTTGCGAGACCGGGTACACGCGGAACTGGGGACACCGCAGGTGCTGGTCAACGCCGCCGGGTGGGATGAAACCCGGCAGTTTCTGGACGCGACGCCGGAGTTCGCCGAGAAGGTGGTGGCGATCAACTACTTGGGTCCGGTCCACATGTGCAGCGCATTCCTGCCGGGCATGATCACCGCCGGCAGGGGTCGGGTGGTCAATCTGGCCAGCGACGCCGGACGGGTCGGCAGTGCCGGCGAGACCATCTACGCCGGCGCCAAAGGCGGAGTGATCGCCCTGACCAAATCGCTGGCCCGCGAGATGGCGCGGCACTCCATCACGGTCAACTGCGTCTGCCCCGGGCCCACCGACACTCCGCTTTTCGCCGCGCAACCGGAGAAACTCAAAGAGGCCCTGGTCAAAGCGATCCCGTTCCGCCGCCTGGCCCGCCCCGAGGAGGTCGCCGCGCCGGTGCTGTTCTTCGCCTCCGACGCGGCGTCGTTCATCACCGGCCAGGTGATCAGCGTCAGTGGCGGGCTGACCATGGCGGGGTAGAGTTCGCCCCCGACCTCCGGCCCCCGCCAACCGGCACCGCCATCCGCGCCGCGGCCCCGCGCCCTGATCCGTCGCCGCGATCACCGAGCGAGGGAAGTGTGCCGTTGCGTCCGCCTCTAAGCGACACCCCGTCCTAGTGACGGCGTTCAGGCGCATAGGGAGCCATCGTAAAACCACAGAAACCACAGGCACCCAACCGTTCTCGACCGTCTCAAAACGTCGCTGATACAGCGGTGCCCGGCTATCAGCGACAGCGTCGGCGACCCCCTCGGCGGCGGCCGAGGGCACCCGCGGGCGCGCGCCGAGGGGTGTCAGTGCCTCGTGCCACCGTGCCTCATGAACACGACACTGCACAGGATCAGGGCGCGGCAGGCGGCGCGGCAGAACGGCGCCGGCCGGGTCGTCACGGGTATCGAACTGCGCTACCTGCTGACCACATATCTGTTCGAACACGGTCAGACGACCGTCGCCGAATTGGCGGGTGCGCTTGCCGCCCAGGGTTTCGCGACGGCCGGGCGGCCGTCGAAGGCGATCTCCGATGCGCTGCGCTGGGAACGCGGCCGCGGCCGGGTGCGCAAGTGGAGTCGCGGACGCTACGGCCCCGGTTCGGTCCCGCGAGCCACCGAACATCGCATACACCGGCGCGTGCAGGCGTTACGCGAAGAGGTCGCCGATCCGGTGTCGCGGCGAGGTGGGCACCCCGATTCCAGCGACGCGTTGGGGCCGCTGTGACCACAGTGCCCCGCGGGGGGCGTGGTGCTGCGGTCGCCGTGCCAGATACCGAAAAATGGCACCAAATCCGGCTTTGTCGCGCAGAGGCGGACGCATCGACGCACACCTCGGAGCCGCGACGGCGTACCTGCTGGAGGCCAGCGCCAACCACGCCCGCCGGCCCCGCGCCAACCACGTACACCTGCCCCGCGCCTACCGCGCGCGCCGAATCCACCTTCTCGATCAAACCCAGCCCCAGTGAGACGATGAACCGGTGACTACTTCCGCGCCGCGCTTCGACCCGCTGGATCCGCTCGCTTTGGATGCCTCGCTCTCCGATGACGAGATCGCGGTGCGCGACACCGTGCGCCGGTTCTGCGCCGAGCACATCACCCCCCATGTGGCCGACTGGTTCGAAGCCGGCGACCTGCCGGGGGCTCGGGAGCTGGCCAGACAGTTCGGCGAACTCGGCCTGCTGGGCATGCACCTGCACGGCTACGGCTGCGGCGGCGCCTCGGCGGTGCACTACGGGCTGGCGTGCCTGGAACTCGAGGCCGCCGATTCCGGCATCCGGTCGCTGGTGAGCGTGCAGGGCTCGCTGGCCATGTTCTCCATCCACCACAACGGATCGGAGGACCAAAAACAGCAGTGGCTGCCGGGCATGGCCAAGGGCGAGATCCTCGGCTGCTTCGGACTCACCGAACCCGACGTCGGCTCCGACCCCGCCGCGATGACCACCCGGGCCCGCCGCGACGGCAGCGACTGGATCCTCACCGGCCGCAAGATGTGGATCACCAACGGCTCCATCGCCGACGTCGCCGTGGTGTGGGCGGCCACCGACGACGGCATCCGCGGGTTCATCGTGCCCACCGACGCCCCCGGCTTCACCGCCAACACCATCCACCGCAAGCTCTCGCTGCGAGCCTCGATCACCAGCGAACTCGTCCTCGACGAGGTGCGCCTGCCCGCCGACGCGCTCCTGCCCGGCGCGGAGGGACTCAAGGGTCCGCTGTCGAGTCTCTCCGAGGCGCGCTACGGCATCATCTGGGGCGCAATGGGTGCCGCCCGCTCGGCGTGGATCGCCGCCCGCGACTATGCCCGGGACCGCACCCAATTCGGTCGGCCGATCGCCGGATTCCAGCTCACCCAAGCCAAACTCGCCGACATGGCGGTCGAACTGCACAAGGGTCAGCTGCTCGCCTTACACCTGGGCCGGCTCAAAGACAGCGTCGGGCTCGCTCCGGCGCAGGTCAGTTTCGGCAAGCTCAACAACACCCGCGAAGCCCTACAGATCTGTCGCACCGCGCGCACCATTCTCGGCGGCAACGGCATCTCGCTGGAGTACCCGGTGATCCGCCACATGGTCAACCTCGAATCGGTGCTCACCTACGAAGGCACCCCCGAGATGCACCAACTCGTCCTCGGCCAAGCCTTCACCGGGCTGGCCGCCTTCCGGTGATCCACGGCACGTCGCCGCGGCTTTCCAACCGCAAGATAAGTGCGGTAACGTTCCCGAAGCTTAGCTCAGCGAAGCAACTGATCGTCGTCGGTGCGCAGAGGATGGATCGTGAACCGGGTGCTCAAACGGCTGTGGATACCACTGGTGTTCATCGTCGTGTTGTCCGTTTCCGGTCTGGTGGTCTCCCGGCTGCACAACGTGTTCGGCTCTGAAGACCCCAACGCCCGCGCCGGGCACGGCATCGAGATCGTCCAGTTCAACCCCAAGGTGGTCACCTACGAGGTCCTCGGCGCGCCGGGCACCGTGGTGAGCATCAACTACTGGGACGCCGAAGCCAACACCCACCAGGTCGACGGCGCGGTGCTGCCGTGGAGCTTCACCTTCAGCACCACGCTGCCCTCGGTCAGCCCCAACATCATGGTCCAGGGTGACAGCAGCGAGATCGGCTGCCGCGTCACCGTCGACGACATCGTGCGCGCCGAACAATACGCCCAGGGCAACAACGCCCAGACCTTCTGTGTGGTGAAATCCGCGTGACCCAGCACAGCGCCTACGGACCGGACAAGAAACGTCCGTTCTTCGCGCACATGCTGCGTATCTTCTGCATCCCGATCATCATCGGCTGGTTCGTCCTGACGGTCATCGTCAACGTGGTCGTCCCGCAACTCGAGGCGGTCGGTGAGGCACACTCGGCGCCGATGGCGCCGGCGGAAGCGCCGTCGATGATCGCCATGGCCCGCCTCGGCGACAACTTCCAGGAGTTCGACTCCAACAGCACCGTGATGGTCGTCATCGAGGGCGACGACGAGCTCGGCGACGCCGCCCACGAGTACTACGACGAGATCGTCGCCAAGCTGCGCGAGGACCCCGAACACGTCCAGCACATCCAGGACTTCTGGAGCGACCGGCTGACCGCCGCCGGGGTGCAGTCCTCCGACGGCAAAGCCGCCTACGTCATGCTCAACCTCGCCGGTCAGCAGGGCACCACGCTGGCCAACGAGTCGGTGGAGGCGGTCCGCGACGTCATCGCCGACACCGAAGCGCCGCCGGGCCTGACCGCGCACGTCGTCGGGTCGACCGCCCTGGCGACCGACATGCACATGATCGGCAACGCCAGCCTGGCCAAGATCACCCTGGCCACCCTCGGCGCGATCACGATCATGCTGCTGATCGTCTACCGCTCGGTGGTCACCACCCTGGTGCAGCTGTTCATGACCGGGATCGGGCTGGCCTGTTCCCGCGGCGTCGTCGCGCTGCTGGGCAACGCCGGCGTCATGGGGATGACGACGTTCGCCACCAACATCCTGACGATGCTGGCGATCGCCGCCGCCACCGACTACGGCATCTTCCTGATCGGCCGCTACCGCGAAGCCCGCATCCTCGGCGAGGACCGCGAAACCGCCTACTACACCACCGTGCGCAGCGTGACCCCGGTCGTGCTCGGCTCGGGCCTGACCATCGCCGGCGCGGCCTACTGCCTCAGCTTCACCCGCCTGCCCTACTTCAAGACCATGGGCGTTCCGGTCTCGATCGGGATGCTGGTGGTGGTCGCGGTCGCGCTCACCCTGGGGCCCGCGGTGCTCACCGTCGCCGCCCGGTTCGGCCTGCTCGAGCAGAAGCAGAAGCGACACGAGGGCCAGGTCAAGGGCACCCAGAGCCGGCTGTGGCGCAAGGTCGGCACCAGCGTGGTCCGCTGGCCGGGTCCGGTGCTGGCCGCCAGCGGCGTCATCGTGATGATCGGCATGGTCGCCCTGCCCGGCTACGAAACCAACTACAACGACCGCTACTACCTGCCCGACGACGCGCCGGTGAACATCGGCTACACCGCCGCCGAGCGGCACTTCACCCAGGCGCGGATGAACCCGGACATGTTGATGGTCGAAGCCGACCGGGACATGCGCAACCCGGCCGACATGCTCGTGCTCGACCGGGTGGCCAAGAACATCATCCGGCTGCCCGGCATCGCGATGGTCCAGAGCATCACCCGCCCGCTGGGCATCCCGATCCAGCACAGCTCGATCCCGTTCCAGCAGGGCATGCAGGGCAACATGCTGATGCAGAACATGGACTTCATCAAGGACCGGATGGCCGACATGCTCAAGATGGCCGACGAGCAGCAGGTCACCATCGACTACCTCGAGGACATGCTGCGGATCACCACCGGCCTGTCCAACACCACCAGCGACATGGCCGGCGTCACCGACGACATGGTGGCGGTCACCGACGAGATGCGCGACCACATCGCCGATTTCGACGATTTCTGGCGGCCGATGCGCAACTACTTCTACTGGGAGCCGCACTGCAACGCGATCCCGATCTGCTGGTCGCTGCGCAGCATCTTCGACGCCCTCGACGGCATCGACAAGATCGACGAGCAGTTCGGCTACATGTCCCGCGACATCCACCAGATGGACGACTGGCAGAAGGAGATGGTGGCGATCCTGCCGCCGGCCATCGCCAGCATGAAGCACACCAAGGCCCTCACGCTCACGATGCACAGCACGTTCGACGCGATGATGGACCAGATGAAGTACATGTCGAACACCGCGGTGATGATGGGCCAGAGTTTCGACGAGGCCCGCAACGACGACTTCTTCTACCTGCCGCCGGAAGCGTTCGACAACGAGGACTTCCAAACCGGCTTGCGCCAGTTCATGTCTCCCGACGGCAAGTCCGCGCGGTTCTTCATCACCCACGACGGTGACCCGGCCACCCCGTCCGGGATCGCGCGGGTGGACTCCGAGCGTCTCGCCGCCCAGGAGGCCCTCAAACAGTCCTCGCTGGCCAACGCGCGAGTGTTCCTGGGCGGCACCGCCGCAACGTTCAAGGACATGCACGACGGCGCCAAGTTCGACATGATGATCGCGGTGATCGCGTCGCTGACGCTGATCTTCCTGATCATGGTGTTGATCACCCGCAGCCTGGTCGCCGCGCTGGTGATCGTGGGCACCGCGTCGAGTTCGATCGCGGCGGCGTTCGGTCTATCCGTGTTGATCTGGCAGGACTTGTTGGGCCACAACATCCACTGGGTGGTGTCGGTGCTGTCGGTGATCATCCTGCTGGCGGTCGGCTCGGACTACAACCTGTTGCTGGTGTCGCGGTTCAACGAGGAGATCCACGCCGGGTTGAAGACCGGTTACATCCGCGCCATCGGCGGCTCCGGCGGTGTGGTGACCGCGGCCGGTCTGGTGTTCGCGTTCACGATGGCCGCGATGCTCGGCAGCGACCTGGAGGTGCTCGGCCAGTTCGGGTCGACGGTGTGCATCGGTCTGCTGCTCGACACGCTGATCGTGCGCTCGCTGTTCATGCCCTCGATCGCGGTGCTGTTGGGCCGCTGGTTCTGGTGGCCGCGGGTGGTCCACCCACGCGGCGACAACGCCCTGCCGCCCTCGGAACGCACCCAGCCGCTGGCGGTGCGGTCGTGAACCGCGCCCTGGCGGTGATGCTGGCGGCGCTGACGGTGCTGGCCGCCGGCTGCGCCGAGGTCTCCAGCGGCGACGAACGGCCCCCGGTGTTCTCACCGAGCCTGCCGACGCCGCCGCCGCGCCCACCCGCCTACCTCGGCGACACCCTCGAACTCGACCGGATCGGGGACAGCCGGATCGCGGTCACCGTGCTGCAGGTGATCAACCCGGCCACGGTGCCCTACGGCCGAGAGTCCGACAAGAACTACGTCGCGGTGGAGTTGACGGTCAAGAACATCGGTGCGCTGACCATCACCGGCGACGCCAACAACGACGTCTCGCTGATCGGCTCCGACGAGCAGGACTACCCGTCGGCGCTGGCCGCCGTCAGCCAGTGCAAGAACTTCCTGTACGGGCAGTTCGTCCTCGCCCCGCAGGAGGCGGCGACCGGGTGTGTGTCGTTCGCGCTTCCGGTCGGGGTGAGCCCGGCGAAGGTCAAGTACAGCCCGTCGTCGGGCATCTCGATCGACGTCGGCCTCTGGAGCCTGTAGCCCGGGACGCGACGCTGTCGCCGCCGTCACATTTGACAGGTGTAAAGTCCGCTGTCATGGACAACATCGCCGGTAAGACCATCGTCATCACCGGGGCCGCCCGGGGCATCGGGCTGGCCACCGCCAAGACCCTGCTCGGCAAGGGCGCGCGGGTGGTCATCGGGGACCGCGACATCGACGTGCTGGAGTCCTCGGTGTCCGCGCTCAGCGCCCTCGGCCCGGTCTCCGGGCATCCCCTCGACGTCACCGACCGCGAGTCGTTCGCGCTGTTCCTCGACAAGGCCCGCGCCGACGGCGGCGGCCGCATCGACGTGCTGATCAACAATGCCGGCGTGATGCCGGTCGGCCCCTTCCTCGAGCAGTCGCAGAAATCGATGCGCTCCTCGGTCGAGGTCAACGTCTACGGCGTGCTCACCGGCTGCCAGCTGGTGCTGCCGGAGATGATCGCGCGCCGCAGCGGGCATGTCATCAACATCGCGTCGCTGATCGGCTTGATCCCGCTGCCCGGGCAGGTCACCTACACCGCCACCAAGGCGGCCGTGATCGGCTTGACGGTCGCCCTCGCCGACGAGGTCGTCGAGCACGGCGTGCAGGTCAGCGCGGTCATGCCGCCGTTCACCAACACCGACCTGATCTCCGGGACGAAGACCACCGCGGCCAGCAAGCCGGTCGAACCCGAGGACATCGCCAAGGCCATCGTCAAACTGCTCAACAAGCCCAAGACGCTGGCGTCGGTGCCGGCACCGCTGCGGTTCACCGCCACGCTGGCGCAGCTGCTGGGCCCGCGGGGCCGCCGGGGCATGAACAAGCGCCTCGGGCTGGACCGCATCTTCCTCGACTACGACACCACCGCGCGCAAGGCCTACGAGGACCGCGCCCAGGACGCCCAGGGCGTGCGCGAACAAGCCGACTGAGCGCCAACCCGGCCCGCAGCTAGCTGACTAGCTGCGGCCGGTGAGCTTCTGCACCATCTGGATCTCGGCGTTCTGGTAGGGCCGGCCGTCGGGGCGCAGCAGGTCGTGGAACCACATCTTGGGGATCGAGGTGTAGGGGTTATCCCAGGAGTCCCACGGGTAATAGGTCTGGCTCTTGCCCGCGACCAAACCCCAGTTGTAGACCCCGACGTTGCGGCGCTTGGCCACCGGCAGGATCCCCTGCACGGTGCTGCCCTCCTGCCGCGCCATGTACTCGGTGCACAGGATCGGCCGCCCCTCCGGCGCCAACTCGTCGATGCGGTTGTTGAACCCGGTCGGGTGGTCGTAGCTGTGAAACGTGACGATGTCGGAGTTGGTCAACTGCACGTTCTGAATCTCGGTGCGCCCGGACGGATCCGCCCAGGAGCCGTCCCACACCCCGCTGGTGATCGGCTGGCGCGGGTTGACCGCCCGCGCCCAGGAGAACACCTGCGGCAACAGATCGGCCACCCGGTCGAGCTTGTCGGAGCGCTCCACCGACGCGTACTGCTTGGCCATGTTGTCCGGCTCGTTCCACACGTCCCAGGCCAGCACCCGGTCGTCGTTGCGGAACTGGGTCATCACCGAGGTCACGTACTCCTGCAGCACGCGGCGGTAGGCCGTGTCGTCGATGCGGTCGGCGCCCGGGCTCTGCGCCCACCCCGAGTTGTGGATGCCGCGCCGCGGCGCCGGCTGCTGGCCGGCCTTGGGGTGCGGGTCCCAGCAGGAGTCGAAGAACACGAACATCGGCTTGATCCGGTTCCGCGCCGCCACCCCGACGAACTGCGACAGCCGGTTGGAGAAGCCGCGCCGATCCGCCGCCCACAGCTGATCGTGCAGGAACACCCGCATGGTGTTGAACCCGCACTGCCGCGCCCAGCCCAGCTCGGTGTTGATGCGCTGGAGGTCGAACGTGGCGGGCTGGAACATCTCCAGCTGGTTGATGCTGGTGGCCGGCAGATAGTTGGACCCGATCAGCCAGCCCTGCCCGCGGTACCAGTTGTTGGCCTGCTGGGCCGACCAGCGGCCCGGGGCCGCACTCGCGCTGGGCATCCGGGCCAGCATAACGCCGGCCGACAAGGCCAACGGCAGCTTCAGCGCAGTACGACGGTCCACACCACCCACCGTAGTGTGGCCCCGGCGGCCGGGCCGCGACGGTGAGCCGTGTCGCGCCGCGCCGAGAACGAATCGTTATCTGCCCAGCGCCTGGTCCAGATCGGCGATGAGGTCGTCGACCTCCTCCAGACCCACCGAAATGCGCACCACCTCGTCGCCCAGGCCGATCGCCGCCCGGCCCTCCGGCCCCATCGCGCGGTGCGTGGTGGTCGCCGGGTGGGTGATCAGCGTCTTGACGTCGCCGAGGTTGTTGGAGATGTCGATCAGCCGCAGCCCGTCGAGCAGTTCGAAGGCCCGCTGTTTGCCGGCGTCGGCCGCGGCGTTGAGGGCGAACGTGATCACCGTGCCGCCACCGGTCATCTGCCTGCGCGCCAGCGCCTGCTGCGGGTGGGAATCCAAAAACGGGTAGCGCACCCAGGCGATGCGCTCGTGGCCCTCGAGGAACTCCGCGATGCGCAGCGCCGCCGCGTTGGCGTGATCCACCCGCACCGCCATCGTCTCCAGGCCCTTGAGCAGCAGCCAGGCGTTGAACGCGCTCATCGCCGGACCGGTGTGGCGCATCAGCGTTTTCACCGGCCCGGTGATGTAGTCCGCGCTGCCCAGGATCGCCCCGCCGAGCACCCGGCCCTGCCCGTCGATGTGT
Source organism: Mycobacterium sp. 1274756.6 (assembly GCF_001668625.1). Taxonomy (GTDB): domain Bacteria; phylum Actinomycetota; class Actinomycetes; order Mycobacteriales; family Mycobacteriaceae; genus Mycobacterium. The sequence goes on along the minus strand of NZ_LZLJ01000083.1, from coordinate 52,348 downwards.
TTGGTGCCCGAGTACACCACCACATCCACCCCCAGCGGCAGCGCCTGCTGCAGCAGCGGGGTGGCGAAAACGTTGTCCAGCACCACTTTCGCGCCCGCGGCGTGCGCCAACTCGGTGACCGCGGCGATGTCCACCAGGGACTGCATCGGGTTGGACGGGGTTTCGAAGAACACCGCCTGGGTGGGCACCGACAGCGCCTGCTGCCACTGGGTGAGGTCGTCGCCGTCGACGAAGACGGTCTCCACCCCCCAGCGCGGCAGGATCTCGGCGCACACCACATAGCAGGAGCCGAACAGGCTGCGCGACGCCACCAGCCGGTCACCGGCGCCCAGCAGCGCGCCGAGCGCGGTGAACACCGCGGCCATCCCGCTGGCGGTGGCGAACGCCGCCTCCGCCCCTTCGATCAGCCGCAGCCGCTCCTCGAACATCGAGATGGTCGGGTTGCCGTAGCGCGAATAGACGTACCGGTCGACCTCCCCGGTGAAGGCCGCCTCCGCCGCGGCCGCCGAGGAGTAGACGTAGCCGGAGCTGAGGAACAGCGCCTCGGCGGTCTCGTCGAACTGCGAGCGCAGGATGCCGCCGCGCACCCCGATGGTGGCCGGGCCGACACCGTCGGGCAGCGGCCGGGGACGCCGCACGGACGCCGGTTGCGGCTCCTGGCTCACGACTGGGTCCAGGGCAGCCCGTCGGCCTTCCATCCGGTAACGCCGCGGTGGCCGTCGCCGTCCGGCGCGCCCTCGAACCCGTCCAGCATGTTGTAGGCCGGGGTGAGGCCGGCTTCGGTGGCGGTCGTCGCGGCCGGGATCGACCGGTTACCCGAGCGGCACAGGAACACCACCGGCCCGCCGGAGACCTTCTCGGTCAGTTCCCGGGCGAAGTTCGGGTTGGGGTTGCCCGCCGAGTCCACCCACTGGATGTAGACCACGTCCTTGCCGATGCCGGAGAGGTCGGGCACGCCGACGAACCGCCACTCGGCCTCGGTGCGCACGTCGACGAGCACCGCGTCCGGGTTGTCGTTGAGCAGTTGCCACGACTCGCGCGGCGTGATATCTCCGGCATAGCTCACGTGCGTGAGTGTCGCATATCCGGCCAGGGTCGGCGCACACGCCTTCCACCTACCGTTCTCACGAACGAAGCTGGTGGGAGCGGTGATCTTGTCGTCCGGATCGTCCTGGAAGTAGTAGAGGACGGTCGCGGTCGCCCGGTCGCCGTCCACCCTGACCTCGGTCACGTTGCCGACGTAGCGCGCCCCGCGGTCCCGCTGCGTCTTGCGGTGACGCTCAACGAAATCCGACTCCCGGCCCTGCTCGGAAGAGCAGGTGAAGTCACGGAAGGCGGCGAAGTCCTCCCGCTGCAGCGCATCGTTCTGCCCGATCGCCGCGCGCACCACGTCCTGGGCGTCGCCGTCGTCGCGCCGCAACGCCGTGACCCCCAATCCGATCAGTACGAGCGCAACCACCGCGATCGCGGCCAACACCGGGACCGGCGAGGTGCCGCCGACCTGACGTTCCTCGCTCACAGCTGGGCGACCCCCGGGAGGGCGTCGGCGGCGTGTACCGCGCGCGCCAGCGCCGCGTCGACGTCCCCGGCGGTGGCCAGCGCCACCGCCGACCGGCAGCCCGGGCCGAAGACCCGCACATCGGTTTCGGGTTCGGACAGCGCCGCGGCCGGCACCGCACCGAATTCGGTGTAGAGCAGCCGGGCCGCGCCCGGGGAGATCAGCACGGTGTCGGCGGGCAGGCCCAACACGGCGCGGGCGGCCAGCTCGAACTGGGAGAGCCGCTGGGTGCGCAGCGTGACCAGCCCGGTGTCGGCCGGGAAGACGCCGGCGTCGCGGAAGAACACCTCGTCGTCGCGGATCGCGAGGTCGACGGCGAACAGGCCGCGCCCGCCGAGGGCGCGCACGACGCGCCCGGCGACCGACCGCGCCGAATCCAGCGCGATCGTGCTCATCGGCTGCGGCTGCCAGCACTCCAGCCCGCGGCCGTCGGCGGTGCGCCGGTGCCCGATCGGGGCGCAGAACTGCACGTCGTCCTCGTCGGTGACCACCACCAGCTGGGTGATCTCGAAGTCGGTCTGGATCACCGACTCGGCGAGCACCCGTCCGCTGTGCCCGTCGGCGGCGATGGCGCGCCGCCACGCCGGTTCGATGTCGTCGGGGCGCACCAGCACCGACTGGCCATCGCCGGGTTTGTCCGCCGCCAGCGGGCTGACCACCAGCGGATACCCGGCCTCCTCGGTGACCTCGGCGAGTTCCTGCGGCGACCCGGCGAACCAGAACGGCACGGTGGGCACACCGATGTCCTCGGTGACCAGGTGGCGCAGCTCCTCGCGGTCGGCGGCCAGCCGCACGCTGCGCGCCGACGGCACCACCTGCACCGCGCCGGACTGGCCGGCCAATCGCAGCGCCTCCACCGCCACCGCGTCGCTGCCGGCCACCACCACGTCGGGGCGCAGCCCGGAGATCGCGGCGGAGAGCGCGTCGGTGTCGGACAGCGCCACCACCTCGTCGACGCCGGGCCCGGCGGCCGGTTCGGCCACGATCACCTGCGCGCCCAGCCGCTGCAGCGCCACGGCCAGCTCGGCGCCGAGTTGGCCGGCACCGAGCAGCAGCACCCGGGGACGGCTCCGCCCCGACACGGAATCGGTGTCGGTCACGGACCCACCCCCTTCAGTTCACGGCCAGCTTGTTGCTTCAGGATAAAGGCGCACCGGAACGGAGGGATGGCCGACGTGGATGCTCTGCTGCTGGCGGTGGTCGGATCGGCCGTCCTGGTGGCCGCGGTGGCCCGCCATTTCACCGTCTCCGCGCCGCTGGCCCTGGTGGTGGTGGGCCTGGTCCTCGGGATGATCCCGGCGATCCCGGACGTGACGATGGGCTCGGATCTGGTGCTGTTCGTGATCCTGCCGCCGCTGCTGTGGTCGGCGGGGCTGGAGAGCTCCTATCTGAACATGCGCCGCAACATCCGGCCGATCTCGATGCTGGCGGTCGGGTTGCCGCTGGCCACCACCGTGGTCGTGGGGCTGGTCGCCTACCAGGTGGTGCCGCAGCTCACCCTGGCCGCCGCGTTCACCCTCGGCGCGATCGTCGCCCCGCCGGACGCCGTGTCGGCGACCGCGGTGGGGCGCCGGCTCGGGCTGCCGCGGCGCATCATGACCCTGCTGTCCGGGGAGAGCCTGCTCAACGACGCCACCGCGCTGACCGCCTACAAGGTGGCGCTGGGTGCGGCGATCGGCGCGACGGTCACCGTCGCGGGCGGGTTCGCGACGTTCGCGCTGGCCGCCCTCGGCGGGGTGGCCACCGGGGCCGTGCTGGGGCTGCTGCTGGTGCAGGTGCGCGCGCGGCTCTCCGACGCGCTGGCCGAGAGCGCGATCGGGCTGGTCGCGCCGTTTTTGATCTACCTGGTCGCCGAGATGCTCGACGGGTCCGGGGTGCTGGCGGTGGTGGTGGCCGCCCTCCTCCTGGGTCAGCGGTTCACCCGCGCCGACTACTCCACCCGCCTGCAGGACCAGGCGGTGTGGCGGGCGCTGACACTGATCCTGGAGTCGTTCGCGTTCCTGCTCATCGGGCTGCAGTTGCCGACCGTGATCGCCAACCTGCACGGGGACACCTTCGCCGAGCTGCTCGGTGCGTCGGCGGCGGTGTTCGCCGCGGTGCTGGCGGTGCGGATCGTGTGGGTGGCCGGGTTCGCCTACCTGCCGCAGGTGGCGCCCGGCCGACTGCGCCGACGCGGCCCCTCCCCCACCCCGGCGCAGGTCGCGGTGCTGGCCTGGGCCGGGATGCGCGGCGTGGTGTCGCTGGCCGCGGCGTTCGGTGTGCCCGCCCTCACCCTGGCCGGCACCTCGTTCCCGGGCCGCGCGCAGCTGGTGTTCCTGACGTTCGTGGTCGTGGTGGGCACCCTGCTGCTGCACGGGCTGACCCTGCCGTGGCTGATCCGCAAGATGGGGGTCTCCGGTGACGAGGCCCGCACCGATGCGATCGCGGCGGCCACCGCGCAGGACAAGGCGGCCCGCGCGGCGATGGAACGCCTCGACGAACTGCTGGCCGCCGAGGAGCCCTCCGAAGCCACCGAGCGGGCCGCGGAGGTGCTGCGCAGCCTCAACACCCGCCGGCGCAACGCGGCGCGGGAGCGGTTGCGTCGGCACAGCGGGGCCAGCGACGCCGAACTCGACGAGAGCCTCTCGGCGGTGTTCCGCCGACTGCGCCTGGAGATGCTGGCCGCCGAACGCGCCGCCTACATCGCCGAACGCGACGCCGGCCACCTCGACGACCAGGTGCTGCGGGCCCTGCTGCACGGGCTGGACCTGGAGGAGGCGGCGTTGAACGTGCAGTGATCAGGGCTGGCCGGGAAGCAGCTGCACCATCAGCGCGTCCAGCTCGGCGAGCAGCTTCTCGTCCCGGTCGACGAGCTCACCGGAGATGAAAGCCTTACGGCCCTCGACCTTGTCGACGCGGCCGCGCACGGTCAGCGGGGTGTCGATCGGGGTGACCGCGCGATAGTCGACCTTGAGATAGGCGGTGCGGCTGATCGGTCGTTGCGCGCCGTGCACCACCATCCCGCACAGCCAGTCGAACAGCAGCGGCAGCACCCCGCCGTGCACCGCGGAGTTGCCGCCGACGTGGAAACGGCTGAACCGCCCGCGCATCACCACTCCGTCGACCCCGAATTCGACGATGCGGAACGGCGGCAGCAGCAGGCTGCCCATGCCCGGCAGCGCCGGGATCCGCCCGGCCGGCGACACCCCTTCGGGGGCCCGGGCCGGCTCCAGCACCCCGGCCAGCTCCTCGAGCTGCCCGGCGGCCTTCTCCCACACACTGTCGTCGGGCGCGGCGGACACCGCCAGGTCCTGCAGCCGGCGCATGGCGGTCAGGTACCGGGAGAAGCCGGGCTCGGCATCGGCGACCTCGAAGTCCGGGAATCCGCCGCGGCCGCGGTCGGGTTCGTCGGTCACGCCGGGCCCCGGACGACGTCCCGGCGCACGATGGTCTGGTCGCGGCCCGGCCCGACCCCGATGCACGACACCGGGGCCCCGGCCAGCTCCTCCAGCCGCGCCACGTAGTCGCGGGCCTTGGCCGGCAGGTCGTCGAACTCCCGCGCCCCGGAGATGTCCTCCCACCAGCCCGGCAGCTCCTCGTAGATCGGTTCGGCGCGGGCCAGGTCGGATTGGGTCATCGGCATCTCGGTGGTCTGCTTGCCGTCGATGCGGTAGCCGACGCAGACCGGCACGGTCTGCAGGCTGGAGAGCACGTCGAGTTTGGTCAAGAAGTAGTCGGTGATGCCGTTGACGCGGGTGGCGTAGCGCGCGATCACCGCGTCGAACCAGCCGCAGCGGCGCGCCCGGCCGGTGGTCACCCCGACCTCCCCGCCGGTCTTGGCGAGGTATTCGCCGTGCTCGTCGAAGAGTTCGGTGGGGAACGGCCCGGCCCCCACCCGGGTGGTGTAGGCCTTCAGGATGCCCAACACGGTGGTGATCCGGGTGGGCCCGATCCCCGATCCGACGGCGGCGCCGCCGGCGGTCGGGTTGGAGGAGGTCACATACGGGTAGGTGCCGTGGTCGACGTCGAGCAGGGTGCCCTGCGAACCCTCCAGCAGCACGGTCTGCCCGGCGTCGAGAGCCTCACCGAGCAGCAGCCGGGTGTCGGCGATGCGGTGGCGAAACCCCTCGGCCCGGGTGAGCAGTTCCTCCACCACCTGCTGCGGGTCGAGGGCCTTGCGGTTGTAGATCTTGACCAGCACCTGGTTTTTGAACTCCAGCGCCGCCTCGATCTTGTGGGTGAGCAGGTCCGGGTCCAGCACGTCGGCGACCCGGATGCCGATCCGGGCGATCTTGTCCTGGTAGCAGGGTCCGATGCCGCGGCCGGTGGTGCCGATCTTCTTGTTGCCGAGATAGCGCTCGGTGACCTTGTCGATCGCGATGTGGTACGGCATCAACAGGTGGGCGTCGGCGGAGATCAGCAGGGTCGAGGTGTCCACGCCGCGGTTCTCCAGCCCGGCCAGCTCGTCGAGCAGCACGCCCGGGTCGACGACGACGCCGTTGCCGATCACGTTGGTGACCCCCGGAGTCAGCACCCCCGACGGGATCAGGTGCAGCGCGAAGTTCTCCCCACCGGGCAGCACCACGGTGTGCCCGGCGTTGTTGCCGCCCTGGTAGCGCACCACCCACTGGACGTGCTCACCGAGCAGGTCGGTGGCTTTACCCTTGCCCTCGTCGCCCCACTGGGCGCCGATCAGGACGATTGCCGGCATGGCTTTTCCCGCCTTGGTCTCGCGTCTACTGTGATCCAGCCGGAGACTCACACTAGCTCAGCGGTAGGTCAGGAGGGCCGTGAACCAAGTCGAGACGCGGTTGCTGCTTTTCGACGGTGCCGCCGCGCCGCGCGCGCTGGCCGGGCTGCCGGCGACCGCGATCGGCGCTGCCGAGGAGGTCGACGCCGTGCTCGACGGGACCCGTCGGCTGATCGTGGTGGGCGCCGACGCGGCCCTGGCGACGGTGCTGTCCCGACTGCTGCGCGCCGACCGGCTCGACATCGAGGTCGCCCACGTCACCTCCCGGCGCCGCGCGGCGCGCGCCCTGTCCGGGACGGCCCGCGAGGTGCCGCTCATCCGCGACGAGACCGGCACCGTGCTGGTGGGGGCCGCCACCTGGCGCGGTGCCGACGGGCTGCTGCACGGCGAGGCCGTCGTCGACGACACCGTGCTTTTCGACGGGCGGGTGCGGGGCGTGCGGGTGGAGTCGCTGGCCGAACTGCCCGGGCTGCGCGCGCGGGTGACCGGGCGGCTGCGGCGGCGATGGGTGACCGGCCGCGCCGCCCAGCTGGGCTGCACCGGGGCGCTGGTGACCCGCGACGGGGTGGCCGCCCCGCGCCGGGTGCGCCGGTTCGCCTTCTACCGGCACATTCAGGGCTGGCTGCAGGTGCGGTGACGGCGGCTGCGCCGAACCGGGGCCCGGCCGGGTATCCGGTAGCTTGCTTGGAGTGAACCTCCGCTCGATGCACTCCCAGGCGGTCCGTCCCAGCCCGATCTTTCTGGGCCTGATCGCGGTGACCGCGCTCGGCGGGGTGCTGGCCTGGCTGGCCGGGGTGGAGGTCGGGCCGCTGGCCTACGCCGGGGTGTTCGTCTTCGTCATCGCCGGCTGGCTGGTGTCGCTGTGTCTGCACGAGTTCGGACACGCCTACACCGCGTGGCGCTTCGGCGACCACGACGTGGAGGCCCGCGGCTACCTGACCCTGAATCCGCTGCGCTACAGCCACCCGCTGCTGTCGCTGGGGCTGCCGATGCTGTTCGTCGCGCTCGGCGGCATCGGCTTGCCCGGCGGCGCGGTGTATGTGCGCACCGGGTTCATGCCGCCCAACCGGCGCTCGCTGGTGGCGCTGGCCGGGCCGGCCGCCAACGTGGTGCTGGCGGTGCTGCTGCTGGTGGCGATCCGGGTGCTCTACGACCCGGCGCACGCGGTGTTCTGGGCCGGCATGGCCTTCCTGGCGTTGCTGCAGCTGACCGCGGTGGTGCTGAACCTGCTTCCGGTGCCGGGGCTCGACGGCTACGGCGCGCTGGAGCCGCACCTGAGCCCGGAGACCCAGGCGTCGCTGGCGCCGGCCAAGCAGTGGGGGATCCTGATCCTGGTGGTGCTGCTGATCGCGCCCGGACTCAACCGGATCTTCTTCGGCATGGTCTACACCCTCTTCGAGCTCTCCGGGGTAAAGGCTGGGCTGGCCGGCTGGGGCGCGTCGCTGACGTTGTTCTGGAACGCGCTGTTCTGACCGGTCCGGCGGACCGGCCCACCACCGCCCGCGCCGGCCCGCGGGCGCCTCTTAATCCCTTTAATCCCTCGCCCGACGTCCGCCCTCGACCCCTGGTAGACTGGCGCGCCAGTTCTGCTGATGGTTTCTGCCCCGAGGACGGCCGCCGCTGTCCGTGACGTCGCGAAGGATTCCCCGCCCGTGTCGAACCCAATTGCCCCGACGACCGACCGATCGTTCTCCGTTTTCCAACTGCCCGAGGAGCACGATGAGCTGCGGGCGGCGATCCGGGCACTGGCGGAGAAGGAGATCGCCCCGTATGCCGCCGAGGTCGACGAGCAGTCCCGGTTTCCCGAGGAGGCGCTGACGGCGCTGAACTCCTCGGGGTTCAACGCGGTGCACGTGCCCGAGGAGTACGGCGGGCAGGGCGCGGACTCGGTCGCCACCTGCATCGTCATCGAGGAAGTGGCGCGGGTGTGCGCCTCCTCGTCGCTGATCCCCGGGGTCAACAAGCTCGGCACCATGGGGCTGATCCTGAGCGGCTCCGACGAGCTGAAAAAACAGGTCCTTCCCGCGATCGCCAGCGGCGAGGCCATGGCCTCCTACGCCCTCTCCGAACGGGAAGCAGGCAGCGATGCCGCCGCCCTGCGGACCCGCGCCAGGGCCGACGGCGCCGACTGGGTCCTCAACGGAACCAAGTGTTGGATCACCAACGGCGGCAAGTCCACTTGGTACACGGTGATGGCGGTGACCGATCCCGACAAGGGCGCCAACGGGATCTCGGCATTCATGGTGCATAAGGACGACGAGGGTTTCACGGTGGGGCCCAAGGAGAAGAAGCTGGGCATCAAGGGCTCACCGACCACCGAGTTGTACTTCGAGGACTGCCGCATCCCCGGCGACCGGATGATCGGCGAGCCGGGCACCGGGTTCAAGACCGCGCTGCGCACCCTGGATCACACCCGCCCGACCATCGGCGCCCAGGCGGTCGGGATCGCGCAGGGCGCGCTGGACGCGGCGATCGAATACACCAAGGGCCGCAAGCAGTTCGGCCGCCCGGTCGCCGACAACCAGGGCGTGCAGTTCATGATCGCCGACATGGCGATGAAGCTGGAGGCCGCCCGGCTGATGGTCTACTCCGCCGCGGCGCGCGCCGAGCGCGGCGAGCCGGATCTGGGGTTCATCTCCGCGGCCAGCAAGTGTTTCGCCTCGGATGTGGCCATGGAGATCACCACCGACGCGGTGCAACTGTTCGGTGGGGCCGGCTACACCATCGACTTCCCGGTCGAGCGGATGATGCGCGACGCCAAGATCACCCAGATCTACGAGGGCACCAACCAGATCCAGCGCGTGGTGATGAGCCGCGCGCTGCTGCGCTGACGCGCGGCGTCCCGCACCGCGGCACGTCGCGCCACCCGCCGAACGTGAAGGTGGGTTCACGCACGCGGCCGAACATGAGCCTGCGTGCACGCTGGCGCTCGGGTGGAGCGTGCCTTCACCATGGCGCCAGCCGGAGGACCACCGCTCTAACCGACACCGGAAAGCACCACAGCGGGGCCATCTCTGAGATACGCTAAACTCATTGCAACACCAGTCAATTGGAAGGGCGGACCACCAGTCATGAGGATCCTTTTGGCATCGTTCTGACTTTGGGCACTCGCCCTGGGAACCGCTGCGAGCGCTCTAGCCGGCCCCGATGGCGAGGAATCCCCCGACGAAGTCGCGTTCCTCTCCTCCCTAGACGCTGCCGACATCACCTTCGGGAATGCCGAAGCTGCGGTCGTCAGCGCTCAAACTGTCTGCCAACTGATTTCGAGCGGCACTCCGAGTCCTGATGTGGTCGAGGCGCTCATGGCGCACAACCCGGAACTGATGCCCGAGGTGGCGGTGCAATTCGTCGGTATCGCCGCGAACTCCTATTGTCCCGACCAGCTCTCGCCGGACGATCAGGTCGCACCCGATGACCAACCCGCGCCGGAGAGCCAGCTCTCGCCGCCCCCGGGGCAGCCGGAGGCGTAGCGCAACGCGGCTTTCAATCCGCCAGCAGGCACGCGATCGCGGGGCCGACGGACTGGCGGTCGAACGGTTCGCCGAGAATCACCGCTTGAAACATGGCGCCATCGAGTAGCGCGACGATCGCCCTGGCTCGCACCGGATCGGCCACCGTGGCAACCGCATTCCGCACTCGCTGCAACCAGGTGTTCGTCAGTTCACGCAAGGCGTCGTCGCGTGCGCCGTGGACGTACAGTTCGCAGGTGACGACCGCGATGGTGCTTTGTTCCACGAACTCAGCGGCGGCATCGACGAGCACGTTCTGCACGGAGGCCGCGGGTTCCCGGTCCGCCAAGCGGTTCTCGAAATCGGTCGCCCACTCTTCCACCGCAGCGGTCATCGCCTGCAGGACCAGATCTCGCAAGGACGGGTAATAGTAGGTGGTCGTGCCCAGCGCGACGCCGGCGCGCCCGGCGATCTTACGGTGCGAGACTTTGCACAGACCGCTCTCGGCGATGATGTCGAGCGCGGCGGCGGTGATCTCCGCGCGGCGCATGTCCGGGTTGCGGGTACGTTGCACCTATCAGCCCTCGAAGTCTCGGTGTGCGGTATCGACGAACGAACCCGATGGGCGGGAAACCTCGGCGATGCACGAACTTTGACGATAATCACACCGTCGGAGCGGTGCCCGTCGGTCGCTCATGTACTAATGTACATGACAACGCACGTCGACCGTCAGGAGACCCCGTGGCCTATTTGTGGCTCGCCGCAGCGATCATCACCGAAGTGATCGCGACTAGTTTGCTGAAGAGCACTGCCGGTTTCACCCGACTGCTCCCGACGGTCCTATGCCTCGGCGGATACGGTGCATCGTTCTTCTTGCTGTCGTTGTCGATTGCCCGCGGGATGCAAACCGGTACCGCCTACGCGCTGTGGGCTGCGATCGGTACGACATTGATCGTCGTGGCCGGCGCCATGTTCCTCGACGAACCGTTGACGACCGCCACGGTGATCGGTATCGGCCTGATCGCGATCGGCGTGGTGACCCTCACCACCGCCGGCGGCGTCCACTGATTCGCGGAACCTCGACCTCGCGATACCTCGACCGAGTTGCCGCTTGGGCAGCCGATGATCAACTCATCGCGTTGATGTGCTCAGCCCGTAGCTGCTTCTTCTCGATCTTGCCGACCGCGGTGTGCGGCAACTCCGTCCGAATGTCGATGATCGTCGGCACCTTGAACGACGCGAGCCGTTCCCGACAGTACTCGGTGAGCTCGTCAGCCGATACTTCGTTTCCGGGCACCAACACGAGGCACGCCTTGACCGCCTCGTCCCGGATTGGGTCCGGCACACCGATGACCGCAACCTCCAGCACGTCGGGATGTGCCATCAGCACCGCCTCGACTTCGGTGGCCGAGACGTTCTCACCGGAGCGCTTGATCATGTCCTTCTTGCGGTCGACGAAATAGAGGTAGCCGTCCTCATCGAATCGACCGAGATCACCGGTGTGAAACCAGCCGTCGCGAATCGCGTCGCTGGTCGCCTCGGGGTTCTTGTAGTACTCCTTCATGATCGTGTAGCCGGGTCGGCCGAACACGGTGATCTCACCGACTTCCCCGACCGGGACCGGATCACCCTGATCATCGACCAACCGGACCAGCCGCTCGCCGGCGGGACGACCGATCGAGGGCCAGCGCTGCTCGCCGAAGACCGGCGCCGCCGAGACGACCGTCATCGTTTCGGTCAAGCCATATGCGTTCATGAACCGCACGCCGAAACGCTTCTCGAACGCATCTTTCTGCGAGTCGGCGACGTTGATCGCATACGGCACGCGCCGCAGTTCATGGCTGCGGTCATCAGGGTGCTCGGGGGTCACCAGCAGGGTTTGGACGATTGCCGATCCGAGCATCACCTGTGTCGCGCGGTGCCGGCGGACCTGCTCCATGAAGCGCGATGCGCTGTAGGCCTGCAGGAAGATCGCGGTGGCCCCCAGCGTCAGCGCCGACAGCAGGGTGACGGTCTGCGCGTTGACGTGGTAGAACGGCAGGCACGTCAGGAGCCGGTCGGTGGGCTCCAGACTCTGGATCATCCGCTCCCGCTCCCCGGCATGCAGACAGTTGGCGTGGGTGAGCACGACAGCCTTGGGCGCCGCCGTGGTCCCCGAAGTGAACAGCATCTGTATCGGGGCGTCCGGAGCCAACCGGACCTCAGGTGCTCGGCTGCCTGCGACTGTCAGCTCCTCGAACCGTGTTGCACCCTCGACCGGTCCGTCTGAGCCCACCACGATGATCGACTTGACCAGCGGGAGTTCAGGCAGCAGTTGTTCGTACATGTCGTGGAAGTCCGCGTCGGTAATGACGAACTCCGAATCGGAGAACGATGTCACATAGTGGGTTTCGCGCGGCGTGTTCTGAACGATGGTCAACACCGACACTGCACCCAACCGGGCCACAGCGAACCAACTGAGGATCAATTGCGGCCCGTTGCGCATTCGCAGCGCCACCTTCGTCCCTGGCCCGACGCCGCGGCCGGCCAAACCCGCCGCCAGCGCCTCGACGTCAGCGAGCCACCGGCCGTAGGTGAAGCGCTCCACCTGCCCCTCGCCGCTTTCGAAGACCAGGAATTCTTTGCCCGGATCGGCCGCCGCCCGTTCGGCCAACAAATCGTTGACGGTGCGGAAGCCGATCTGGTCGACCACGCCCACTTCGGTCATCAGCTATGCCTCGCCTTCGCCGATCGTCTTGGGTACACAGTGTCGTGCGCTCGCTTCACTCACGGAACGACGACCACCTTGCCGAACAAGTCGCCTGCCGCCATCGCCGCCAGGCCGTCGCCGGCGTCCGCCAGCGGGATGACCCGGTCGATCACCGGCCGCAATCCGGTGGTCTCCATCATCTGCAAGACCCGGACCAGCTCGTCGCGGCTGCCGCCGACCGAGCTCAAGATGTTGATCTGCTTGAAGATCAACCGCTGCAAATCAGCCGGCGGGTTGAAGCCGGTGGTGCCTCCGGCAACCACGACGTTGCCGCCGTTGCGCACCGAGCGCAGCGAATGCGACCACGTCGCCTCACCGACGGTCTCGAGCACCGCATCGACTCGCTCAGGCAGCCGGGCGCCGGATTCGAACGCCGCATCGGCTCCCAGCTCGACGGCACGTGCGCGCTTCCCCTCGTCTCGCGAGGTGGCCCACATCCGCACTCCGGCAGCGCGCCCCAGGGCGATCGCCGCGGTGGCGACACCGCCACCGGCCCCCTGGACCAGAATGGTCTGACCCGGCTGCGCCCGCGCCTTGGTGAACAGCATCCGGTAGGCAGTGACCCACGCCGAAGGCACGCAGGCGGCCTCTTCAAAGGACAGCGAGGTGGGCTTCGCCACCAGGTTCCGGCGTGGCACCATCACCTTCTGCGCCAGTGCGCCCTGGTGGTAGTCGGAGAGCAGCGTCATGTACGGGTCGAGCAACTCGTCACCAAGCCAGTCGTCCCGGGTGACGACGGGGTGCACGACGACCTCGTTGCCGTCCTGGTCGACGCCGGCAGCGTCGGTACCCAGGATCATCGGCAGCTGTTCTGGCTTGAGGGTGGGAAACCGCAGAGCCCACAGGTCGTGATGGTTCAGCGCTGCCGCCCGGACATCGACCACGGCCCAGCCCGCGGGCGGGACCGGGTCGGGTCGCTCCCCGATCACCAAGCCCGACAGGGGATCTTCGGCTGAAACCGACTTCACATATGCCGCGAGCATCTAGTTCTGACCTCCAGTCATTTCGGTGTTGGTCCCGTGCGCGGTTCTTCCCAGCCGATTCAGATCACGCACGACTGCCTCGACTGTGCGACGACTGCGCACCTGTCCCGAAGACCGACTCCTCCAGCAGGCGCCAGGCTCGCCGAGCTAATCGGACCATCGCGGCCTGCTGGCAAGCGTCGGGTTCCTGCGTAATTAGTGGGTGCGGCCGACGCCTTCGGTTTTGGATCATGGTTTGGTTTTCCACAGATTTGAGGGTCACTACTCGAGAACTCCATCCAGCGCTTGAACCGCAGTAAATGAGCATTCCGCCGCAATACCCCCATCACCCATCGGTACAACCAGTCGGCTCCACTTGACCCGGCCCCTCTGCACTAAAGCACCCGGCAGATGGCTCCACTGACGCGTCAGTGTATCACGCCATCGCCGCGGCCATCGAGGGCGCAACTCAGCCGGACCAGACGCATTGCCGGCAGGGCTATTCGGGTGTGTCTTCCCAGCTCAACTGCACGCCCATCCCAAAATCCTCAGCTCATTGCGCGACGCAGCGGGTGACGAGGGCCAGCCAACGTTGGTCGAGAACCCGCTCCGCGAACGCTTCCTGCAGTTCACCGTCACTGTCCGCACACTAATATTCCTCATATTCTCGCTTCGGCGGAAGTCACGTGGTTAAATGCATTACATGGCAACATCTTCCGACGTCACAGCGTCGTCCAAGGGAATTACGATCTTCAACCCGGCAACCGGAGTGCCCGTCGGCGACGTCGTTTGGAACGTTCCGGACGACGTAGCTACCCTGGCACGCCAGTTGCGCGATAGCCAGCGCAACTGGGAGCAGATCGGTGCCTCGGGCCGTGCGAAAGTTCTCTCCCGCTACGCTGTCTGGCTCGGCGATCACCGTGACGAGATCGAAGACTTACTGATCCGGGAGACCGGCAAATCCCGCGTCGACGCCGCGCTTGAGGTCCCACTGATCATCATGATCATCTCCTACGTCCTCAAAATCATGAAGAAGGCGCTGGCGCCCGAACGGCGCCCGGCACCGCTGCTTCTGCTGAGCACCAAACGCATCAAGGTGCACTATCGCCCATACCCGCTGGTCGGCGTCATCGCGCCGTGGAACTACCCGGTGGCCAACGCTCTGGCCGATGCGATCGGAGCACTAGCCGCGGGCTGTGCGGTTCTGGTGAAGCCGTCCGAGCGAACGCCTCTCACCGCCGAACTTCTGGCCCGCGGCTGGGCCGACAGCGGTGGTCCCGATGTGCTCGGCCTGGTTCAGGGCGCCGCTGACATCGGTACTGAAGTGATCGACCACGTCGACTTCGTCCAGTTCACCGGATCCAGTGCTACCGGACGCAAGGTGATGGAGCGGGCCTCCCATCGGCTGACCCCGGTCAGTCTGGAACTCGGCGGCAAGGACCCCATGATCGTGCTCGACGATGCCGACATCGACCTGGCAGCCCACGCAGCTGTTTGGGGCGGCATGTTCAACGCCGGGCAGACTTGTATATCCACCGAGCGCGTATATGTACTCGACAGCGTCTATGACCAGTTCGTTGAGGCGACCGTGCGCCACGTTCGGGAATTGACGGTGGGCGCCGGCGACAGTCATCACTTCGGCTCGCTGATCGACCAGCAGCAACTCAGCATCGTCGAGAATCACGTATCGCAGGCCGTCGCTGCCGGGGCGCGCGTTCTCACGGGCGGCGAGCGGATAGCCGGTAACGGCAGTTTCTATCGACCGACCGTCCTGGTCGATGTCGATCATTCGATGGCTTGCATGCGCGAGGAGACGTTCGGCCCCACGCTGCCGATCATGAAAGTCGGCACCATCGACGAGGCAATCCGATTGGCGAACGAAACCCCGTATGGTCTCAGTGCCTCCATCTTCTCGCGGAACCTGCCTCGAGCCCGCAAGATCGCATTGCGACTCAACTGCGGTGCGGTCAACATCAACGACGTTATCTCCAACATGATGTGTACGACAGCGCCGATGGGCGGCTGGAACGCCTCCGGCATCGGAACCCGCTTTGGCGGCGCAGATGGCATGCGCAAATTCTGTCGGTTGGAGACCGTCGTCGAGCCTCGAAGCCGATTCGGCGCCGGCCTGACCTATTACAGCAACAAGCTGACCGCATTGACTCGGCTGAACCAGTTGATGACCCGGATGGCGCTCTGGCGCCCCCGACGGATGGCTCGATAACGCACCTGTCCATCACTGCGACCTAGACGTAGCGCTGCCGCCTCATCCGAAGGAAGCCCGTGGGGCGCATCCCAAGCACCGTGAACGAGCATGGGGTGGCATTAGCCAACGCCGTCTCGGGGAACAGGCAGTGGTAGGGACACCGCTGGAAGACTCGCCCCGGCAGTGAGTCACATAACACATCGTCCAGAAGTGGCGTCGTTTCATGTAGCACCATGCGTTGCAAATTGAAGCGCTGAAGTGCACCACCGGGATACGCCGGGCGTCCTCTGCCGCCGTCAGTCCGACACGGGCAACCCGCCCACCAACCCCGAGTCGATGGCACAAACGAGGAAACGGCCCAACCCAGCGGTGCAACGGGTACGGCCAGGGGAATCGGCTTGTTACACCCCAGTCGACGAGCTCGCCGAGGTAACGAGCAGGTCCGAGGACTGCGACGTCGCCTGAACACCGACATCACCGAACCGCGCCGCGTCCACCCAGCGCCGCATCAGTATCAACCTACGGAGTCACATCGACCCTGCCGACCCACCGGCGGCCACCTTGTCCGCCGACCGAATCATCAAACCCAGCTTTTGCGCATCAGGTCACCCATCACCTTGGTCTGCCTATACGCCAAGTCACCACCCACAACCCGACGGAAACCTCCCGCAAAGCTCCGACGCTTTCGGCCGATGCGGGAGCGGGCACACCGCCCTGGTTGAAGACCCAGCGCAAACGCGGTCGATAACAGCGGTGTCGTGTCATCGTCAGGGGCCGATCGTAACCGAGGATCCGATGGCGTGGCGTACACCGATGTCGCCGCCAACGTCGTGGGCTTTCAAACGCGGCACGACCTCGCTGGCCACTAGCTCAAAGTTTGCGGTCGATACCTCCGGTGGCATATTGCCGTACGCGGTAGTCAGTACGACCGCGCCAGCGTCCAATCGACCGACATGGCCCAGGATCTCGTCCACCACCTGATCCGGGGTTCCCCAGACGTGTAGATCAGCCAATTCTGAGGAAAATTGGTCGATTCCGTGTTCTCGGATGTCGCGACTCAACGCGGAATAGTACTCATAGCCCTCAATCGCCGAGAACTCAATGTTGTCGAACTCGTAGTGCTCAACAGTCGACCGTGCGTAGCGCTGGAGATGTTCAACGCGCAGGTGCTGCGCTTCAGCTTCGGTGGTGGCCACGCCGACGAACAAACACAACACCGGCTTGGGCGCTTCCTCATTGTTGAGCTCCAAGAACCGTTTCCGATAAATCGCCATCTCGGCGACCACAGCATCCCAGGGCTTTTGAGCGATGATCATCAAACCAATACCTAGATTGGCCATCAAGTCAATCGACCGCGACGAAACCGCCGATGCAAACGTACGCCCCCTAAACGGCGCATATACCCGCGGTCGCAGTTCCACCCGTGGCTGCTGGTAAAACTCTCCGTCATAGGCCATGAAGCCGGAGTCCAAACCGTTCATGATCGCCTCGGCATACTCACTGAACCGCTCGCGTGACTCACCCATCTTCGACCGGAAGCCGTCGAACTCAACCCGGCCCGCACCGCGGCCCAAGCCGAACATCGCGCGACCCTGCGACAGGTGGTCGAGCATCACGAAGCTCTCCGCCGTACGAATCGGGTCCTGCCAAGGCAACACCGAGACCATCGTTCCCAGCCGCAACCGCTTAGTCCGCGCGGCCAACCACGCCAATAACTGCGGCGCATTTGGCGTCAACTGATACGACGTGAAGTGATTTTCCGGCACCCACACCGAATCAAATCCCGCCTCCTCCGCCCGAGACGCTAACCCGAGCTCATGGCGATACACATCCGCGTCTTCCACCTGATCATCGACGTTCTGAAAGTTCAGGGACAGACCAGTATGCATCTCTTACCTCTTTCGCCGGAGACCGCGCGGCTTCACCGAGAAGAATCAGGAAAAGCGATTGAACACGGCCTCATACCGTCAATCGCTGGGTGCAACGGAACTGCGCGGCGCCATGACCTATACCCTTCGCTCCAGAGTGCACTTGCCGGCCAGTATACACACTTTGGCGCCGAACACTCGTCCTAACTCGCGGGAGACTCCGTTCTCGCGGCCGTCGTGACCTCGCACGTACGCCAGGACACCGCACCCGGCTCGGCGCAATCGTCACTACCAAGTCCGACAGGTGATCGCAGGCACATCCCGCCAAGCAAACGAGTCACAAGCGAGGCCTTCACCGTGAACCCGCACTGATCGACAACAACCGGCCCTTGCCCGGTCCTTGTCCGCACGCGACCGGCCCAAGACCGGCCGGTAGCCGGAGGGGTGCATCGACTCGTGAATGCGATCGAACGAGGAATGGCTGACGGCGTCTTCCGTTAAGTCCGCCCCGGCCGGTGTCGGCCTCCGCGATCGCCGACATGACTGCCATCACCGACTCCTGGCTGGTTCTGACCGGGTTGATGACGATCAGCGAGATCGATGCTGTATACACCGCAGCGACGCTGGCGCTGGTAAACGGTCCGCACCGCTTCCCTACGATGAGCAGCCATGGGCAGCAACGAGCGCCGCGTGTCGCGGATGATCGTCGCCTTGGCGATCCTGGCCGTGTTCTTCGTCATCGAGTTGACCGCGGCGATCTGGATCAACTCGATCGCGCTGCTCGCCGACGCCGGCCACATGCTCACCGACCTGGCCGCACTGTTCATGGGGACGGTGGCGGTAGTGCTGGCGCGGCGCGGGTCCACCTCGCCGGCCCGGACCTACGGCTGGCACCGCGCCGAAGTCTTCACCGCGGTGATCAACGCGGTGCTGCTGATGGGTGTCGCCGCGTTCATCTTCACCGAGGCGATCCGACGCATCGGCCACGCGCCGGAGGTGCCCGGCGTGCCGATGATCGTGGTGGCCTGCGCCGGGCTCGTCGCCAACCTCGTGGTGATGGCGCTGCTGCACGCCCACAGCTTGAGCAGCCTCGCGGTCAAAGGCGCCTACCTGGAGGTGCTGGCCGACACCGTCGGCTCCGTCGGGGTGCTGATCGCGGGCCTGGTCACCGTCACCACCGGGTGGCCCTACGCCGACGTGGTGGTCGCGGTGCTGGTGGCGCTGTGGGTGCTGCCGCGGGCCTTGCTGCTGGCCGGGACGGCGCTGCGGATTCTCTCGGAGTCCTCCCCCGGCCATATCGACGTGCCCGCGCTGCGCGCCGCGCTCGCCGCGCTCGACGGAGTGCTCGACGTGCACGATCTGCACGTGTGGACGCTCGTCCCGGGACAGGACATGGTGACCGCCCACCTGACGGCCGAGACCGACCACGCCCGGGTGCTCGCCGACGCCCGCCGGCTGCTGGCCGAGCACGGTCTGGAGCACATCACCATCCAGGTCGAGCCACCCGGTGTCGACTGCCCGGTCGCCGAGGAGCCGGTCGCCGACGGCCCGGTCGCCTAGAACCCGAGGTGGGCGCGCGCCTGCGGGTCGCAGTCGTCGAGCAGGTCGAGGCAGCGCTGGTTCTCGTCGGTCTCGCCGATGGTGTCGGCGGCGCGCGCCAGCACCGCCACACACCGCAGGAATCCGCGGTTGGGCTCGTGCTCGTAGGGCACCGGGCCGTGGCCGCGCCAGCCGTGCCTACGCAGCTGGTCGAGCCCGCGGTGGTAGCCGGTCCGCGCGTAGGCGTAGGCGGTGATCACCTTGTCGTCGGCCAGGGCGGCCTCCCCCAGCACCGCCCACACCAGCGAAGCTGCCGGATGCGCGGCCGCGACGATGGCAGGATGTTCGTTGGCGGCGAGCCGGTCCTCGACGTCGGGTTCGGCAGGCAGCAGGATCGGATCCGGACGCAACAGGTCACCAGTGAGCCCCATGGCGTCCATTCTGCCGTGCGGTTGGCGGGCCGTAAGCTGCTAGTAGGTTTTTGACGGAGGGACAGCACCACTATGGCGAACCCATCAGGGGCCGGTCGCGACGCGGACGCCTCGATCGGCTCGGAAACCACCGACCCCGTCGACCCGGTGGCCCCCGACGACGCCAACACCGACCGTGTCGCGATGGACCCGCCGACCGAAGTGCTCGGAAGCACCGACGGCGGCGGGCAGCCCGGGCGCCGGTTCACCGCGCCGGGCTTCGACGCCGGCGCCACCCAGGTCATCCCGCCGCAGGACGACCCGGCCACCGAAGTGTTCCAGCCGCAGCCGGGCGCCAAGGCGGTTCCGCAGGCGATCCCGCCGCGCAGCGGCAGTGGGCTGTCCGCCCGCATTCAGAACAGCTGGGGCTGGGTGCTGGCCGTGACCCTGATCGTGTTGGCGCTGGCCGCGATCGCGGTGCTCGGCACGGTCTTGCTCACCCGCGACGCCAAGTCCGCCGCCTCCCAGGAGGACCTGGTGCGCGGCACCATCAGCGAGTTCGACGAGGCGATGCAGAAGGGTGATCTGACCACGCTGCGCAGCATCACCTGCGGCACCACCCGCGACACCTACGTCAACTACGACGACGCGAAGTGGGCCACCCTGCACGACAAGGTGAAAAGAGCACACCGCTACCCGATGGTCGGCAGCATCGACGAGGTGGTGATCAACGGCGAGCACGCCGAAGCCAACGTCACCGCCTACATGGCCTACGCCCCGACCGAGCGTTCCACCCGCAGCTTCGACCTGCAGTTCCGCGACGACAAGTGGAAGATCTGCCAAGCCCCGATGGGCTGAGTGCCGCCCCGATCGTTCGGGGTGGCGCGGGTTCGCCAGTCCGTGGTTCGGGTCGCCACCGCCGGTCCCGCGAGAGCGAATCTATGCAGAGAAAACGCGAGTGGACCTCTGCACGATTTCTCTCTCGCGCACGACGCGTCCGATAGGTCTCCGAGAACGGCACCTGCACCGGCGTCCCCCCAGCCCGCCGACCGGATCGCCGGTGCGGCGGGCTGCGAGGATCGCTGCCGCTGAGCCGCTGACCGTCAGGCCGTCAGCGACTTACCCGCACAGTGCAGGTCGTTGCAGGCCTCGATGACCCGCTCGGTCATCGACGCCTCGGACTTCTTCAGGTAGCTGCGCGGGTCGTAGACCTTCTTGTTCCCGACGTCGCCGTCGACCTTGAGCACCCCGTCGTAGTTGGTGAACATGTGCGTGGCGATCGGCCGGGTGAACGCGTACTGGGTGTCGGTGTCGACGTTCATCTTCACCACCCCGTACCGCAACGCATCCTCGATCTCGGACTTCAGCGACCCCGACCCGCCGTGGAAGACGTAGTTGAACGGCTTGGAGCCCTCCGGCAGGCCGAGCTTGGCGGCGGCCACCTTCTGGCCCTCGTCGAGGATCTCCGGACGGAGCTTGACGTTGCCCGGCTTGTACACGCCGTGCACGTTGCCGAACGTCGCCGCCAGTAGGTACGGGCCGTGCTCGCCGACCCCGAGGGCGTCGATGGTCTTCTCGAAGTCCTCCGGCGTGGTGTAGAGCTTCTCGTTGATCTCGTGGGCGACGCCGTCCTCTTCACCGCCGACCACACCGATCTCGATCTCCAGGATGATCTTGGCCGCCGCCGCGTCGTTGAGCAGCCCGGTGGCGATCTGCAGGTTCTCGTCGATCGGCACCGCCGAGCCGTCCCACATGTGCGACTGGAACAGCGGGTTGCGGCCGGCCTTCACCCGCTCCAGGGAGAGCGCCAGCAGCGGCTTGACGAACCCGTCCAGCTTGTCCTTGGGGCAGTGGTCGGTGTGCAGCGCGACCGTGATCGGGTACTTCTCGGCGATGACGTGCGCGAACTCGGCGAGCGCCACCGCGCCGGTCACCATGTCCTTGACCCCGAGACCGGAACCGAACTCCGCACCACCGGTCGAGAACTGGATGATGCCGTCGCTGCCGGCGTCGGCGAATCCCTTGATCGCGGCGTTGATGGTCTCCGACGAGGTGCAGTTGATGGCCGGAAACGCGTACGAGTTCTCCTTGGCCCGGGTCAGCATCTCGTTGTAGATCTCGGGAGTGGCGATAGGCATGAAAACGTCCTCCTGGGCGATTCGAACCGTCGTGCGGGTGCAGACTGTGTCCTCCCAGTATCCCCAAGTGCTCCCGCTATCCCCAACCGGCCATCCGCGCCGGCACCGGTATGTTGGTGCGACATGAGCATGCTTGCGGCCGCGATGCCGCACATTCTTGACCCGATGTACTGGATCGGCCCCGAGAGCGGGGTTTTCCGGCACGCGGTGCTCCCCGCCATCCTGGTGATCGTCTTCATCGAAACGGGCCTGCTGTTCCCGCTGCTGCCCGGCGAGTCGTTGCTGGTCACCGGCGGCCTGCTGGCCGCGGCGGGCAATCCGGACATCCGGCTGTTGGCACCGCTGGTGGCGATCGTCGCGGTGCTCGGCGACCAGACCGGCTATTTCATCGGCCGCCGGATCGGGCCGGCGCTGTTCAACAAGGAAGACTCCCGGTTCTTCAAGAAGCAGCACGTCACCGACGCGCACGCGTTCTTCGAGAAGTACGGACCGGTGGCGATCATCCTGGCCCGGTTCGTGCCGTTCGCGCGCACCTTCGTCCCGGTGATCGCCGGGGTGTCCTACATGCGCTACCCGCTCTACCTGGGCTTCGACATCGTCGGCGGCATCCTGTGGGGGGCCGGGATGACCTTGACCGGCTACTTCCTGGGCACCCGGGTGCCGGGCATCATCGAACACCTGGAGCTGATCATCGTCGGCATCCTGTTCGTCTCGCTGCTGCCGGTGTTCTACTCGGTGACCCGCGCCTTCCTGGCGCGCCGGCGCGGCGCGGCCGCCGGCTCCGAGGCGGAGGTCTCCGACCCCGCCGCCACCCCCTGAGCCGTCAGTCGGCGAGGCGCTCGGCGGTGACGGCGTAGGCCGCCTCCATCAGCATCCAGCCGCCCAGCTGCACCGACAGGTCGCGTTCGGGGGTCGACGACGGGTTGACCGCGCCGTCTACCGAGCGGGCCCGCTCGCCGTCGGCGCGCGGCAGATCGGCGTTGCGGTCCCAGAACGGCCCGAACAGCGGCAGGCCGTTGACCGGCTGGCGGTAGTCCCAGGCCGACCGTGCCGAGGACAACACCAGCTTCGCGGCGGTCTCCCGCGCGGTGACGTCGGCGGCGGTGTCGCCGGGCAGGTCGGTGGCCACCAGCGCGAGGTAGCGGGCGGTGATCCCGCCGAACAGGCCGCCGTCGCCGCCACCGCCGCCTTTGAGCACTCCGCCCGGGGCCATCTCCGCCTCGACCGCCGCCACCAGCCGGTGTACCCGGGCGGCGTGGCGGGAGTCGCCGGTGCGCACGGCGAGCTCGGTCTCCAGCCCGAGGACCACGCCCTGGCAGTAGGTGTACTGGGCGCGCACCAGCGAGCCCGCCTTGATGCCGTCGAAGACCAGCCCGGTGTCGGGGTCGATGAGGGTGGCGTCGATCCAGTCGGCCATCTGCGCCGCGCGGCGCAGCCGGTCGCCGTGGCGGGCTAAGAAGATGCCGGCCGGGCCGTTGGCGGGAGCGTTGAAGAACTGGTCCTGTTTGCGCCACGGGATGCCGCCGCCGTCCTCGGGCACCCAGGCGCCCACCAACTGCCCGGTGAGCGTGTCCAGGGTGCGGCGGTGGCTGGTGCCGAGCACCCGGTCGGCGCGTTCGACGGCCAGCGCCAGCCACGCCATGTCGTCGTAGTAGTTGTTGACCACCCCGAAGTTGCGCAGCCGGTGACTGCGGATCTGGCGTTTGATCCGGGTGCGGCGCTCCGGTTGCGGGTCGCGCAACTCGGCGTCGATCAGGCAGTCCAGCAGATGCGCCTGCCACCAGTAGTGCCAGGTGCCGAACCGGCGGTCACTGCCGGTCGCCGGCCACGCCACCACCCCCAGCTGCGTGCCCGGTAACAGCCAAAGCTTGCGGAGGTGGCGTTCGGTGATCGCGGTTTCGGCGCTGCCCGCGCGGTTGGCCCACTGCTGATCCATGGCCACTGATCCTGCCCTACCAGGCCCGGCCGATGTCAGCGTGCTGGGTGATCCAGCTGTGCATGGCGATTCCGGCGGCGACCGCGACGTTGATCGACCGGGTCGAGCCGAACTGCGCGATCGACACGGTCAGCGCGGCACCGGCGGTCACCTCCGCGGACAACCCGGGGCCCTCCTGCCCGAACACCAGCAGGCAGTCCCGCGGCAGGCGCGTCTCCTCCAGCCGGGCGGCGCCGGGCACGTTGTCGACCGCGACGACGGTGAGATTCTGCGCGGCGGCGAACTCCAGCAGCTGCGCAGTGCTGTCGTGGTGGGCGAGCCGCTGGTAGCGGTCGGTGACCATGGCGCCGCGGCGGTTCCAGCGGCGCCGCCCGACGATGTGCACGGTGTGCACCGCGAACGCGTTGGCGGCGCGCACCACCCCGCCGATGTTGGCATCCTGGCCGAAGTTCTCGATGGCGATGTGCAGCCGGTGGCGGCGGGTGTCGATGTCGGCGACGATCGCGTCCCGGCTCCAGTACCGGTAGGCGTCGACGACGTTGCGGGTGTCACCGTCGCGCAGCAGCTCCGGGTCGTAGCGCGGGTCATCCGGTGGCGGGCCCGGCCAGGGTCCGACGCCGGGGGCCGGCGGACCCCACTCGGTGGGACCGGGTTCAGTCACGGGCGATCCACACCCCGGCGTGGGTGCCGACGACCGACACCGTCGCGTACAGCAGCGCGGCGGTCAGGTTGCCCTGGGTGCACAGCGACACCGCGACCCGCACCGCACCCAGCAGGGCGTCGGGCAGCACCAGCGCGGACTGGCCGTAGACCTCGCAGGCCGGGTTGGACCACGGGCCCGGCGTCG
This sequence comes from Mycobacterium sp. 1274756.6, assembly GCF_001668625.1. Classification (GTDB taxonomy): domain Bacteria; phylum Actinomycetota; class Actinomycetes; order Mycobacteriales; family Mycobacteriaceae; genus Mycobacterium. The sequence goes on along the minus strand of NZ_LZLJ01000083.1, from coordinate 27,957 downwards.
ACGGCCCGACCAACAGCATCAGCGGCCCGCCGCGGTCCTGCGACTGCTGCCGGTAGCGGTCGGCGGGGGCCTCGGCGACCAGACCGAGCAGCATGTGCCCGTTGCCCTCGAACGCCGTCGGGTCGCCCAGCGCCGCAGGCCCGACCTGGATTCCGTCGGCGCGCCAGGCCTCCACGCTGGCCGTCGACACCTCCAGCCCGGTGTCGTCCGGGCCGCTCGGCGCCAGCCCGACCGGGAAGGCGGCCGGGTAGGCCACCGTGGTGCCGGGCATCCGGTCTGCCGGGGAGTAGACGTAGATCCCGCGCACCGCCGCGCGGTCTTTCATCGGGCCCAGGCAGATCGTTCCGCTGAGGTGGTCGCCGGTGGCCTGCAGCGGCTGGGATGTCGCCCCGACCGCCGAGGCGCAGCTGCCGATCCCGTCGGCCTCCAGCGGGTGCGCCAGGGCGCCGTAGAGACCGAAGCGCAGATCTTCGGGCGCGGCGCGGTTCTCGGCGCCGTCGGCGGGGCGCGCGGAGACGTCGACGAGCACGTGGTCGGCGCCCCAGCGCAGGTCCGACAGCGTCATCGTCCAGCCGAGCACGCTGAGTTCCTGGCCCATCCGGGCGGCCTCGGCGCCGTACGGTGCTTGCGGCGCATCGTTTTTCGAGCAGCCGGCCGCCACCGTGACGACAGCGGTGAGCATCGCGATCAGGGCCCGCATTCAGCCGTGCAGCTCACTGCTCACGCCAACCCCAGATCGGCCAGCCCCAGGACGCTGCGGTACGGCAGGCCTTCGGCTTCGATCACCTCGGCCGCGCCGGTGGAACGGTCGACCACGGTGACCACACCCACCACACGGGCGCCCGCCTCGCGCACGGCGTGCACCGCCGTCAACGCCGAACCGCCGGTGGTGGAGGTGTCCTCGACCACCAGTACGGGTTTGCCGGTGACCTCAGCGCCTTCGATGAGGCGTTGCATGCCATGGGTTTTCACCGATTTGCGGACCACGAAGGCGTCGATGGGCCGGCCCGGGGCGTGCAGCACCGCGGTCGCGACCGGGTCGGCGCCCAACGTCAGGCCGCCGACGGCGGCGTAGTCCCAGTCGGCGGTGAGTTCCCGCACCAGCCGTCCGATCAGCGGCGCGGCGCGGTGGTGCAGGGTGGCGCGGCGCAGGTCGACGTAGTAGTCGGCTTCCTTGCCCGAGGACAGCGTCACCCGGCCGTGCACTACCGCCAGGGTGCGCACCAGTTCGGCCAGCTCGGCCTTGTCGGTTGCGGTCAGCTCAGGTCCGGTCACGGCCCCGCCCGAAGACGTTCGTCATGGCGCGCACCAGTTTTCGCGGCACCAGCCGGCCCGCGGTGGTCAGCACCTTGTACTGCAGGCCGGGTACCGAGAGCACCTTGCCGGCGGCCACATCGGCGAGGCTGGCGTCGACCACGTCGTCGACCGTCAGCCACATCAGCCCCGGGATCGAGGCCATGTCGATGCCGGCGCGCTCGTGGAATTCGGTGCGCACGAAGCCCGGGCAGATGGCGTGCACCGAGACCCCGGTGCCGGCCAGACCGCCGGCGAGCCCCTCGGAGAACGAGACCACCCACGCCTTGGACGCCGAGTAGGTGGAGCCGCGCCCGGACAGCAACCCGGCGACGCTGGCGATGTTGATCACGGTGCCGGACCCGGCGGCGACCATCGCGGGCAACGCGGCGCGGGTCAGCTGCATCACGGCGGTGACGTTGACGTCGAGTTGGGCCTGCAGCACGGCGGGGTCGGCGGTCCAGAACTCCCCGGACGTGCCGAACCCGGCATTGTTGACCAGCACCTGCAGTCCGGCGGCACACCGCTCGGCCACCCGGGCGCGGTCGTCGGCGTCGGCGAGGTCGGCGGCGAGCACCTGCACGTCGCAGCGGCCGCGCAGCTCGGCGGCGAGGGCTTCGAGGCGTTCGGCGTCCCGGGCGACGAGCACCAGGTCGTGGCCGTCGGCGGCGAGGCGGCGGGCGTATCCGGCCCCCAGCCCGGACGTCGGTCCGGTGATCAGGGCGACGGGGCGGCCCATCAACGCTGCAGGGGCGGGGCCTGACGGACGCTGCTGCGGTTCGCGCGGGCGGGCTCGCGCCGCGGCTCGGCCCGCTCGGGGCGGCCCGCGGCCGGAGGCTCGCGGCGCGGCTCGGCCCGGCCCTGGCGGCCCGCGGCCGGAGGCTCGGGGCGCGGCTCCGCGCGGTCCTGGCGGCCCGCGACTGGAGCCAATGGCCGGCCCGGCGCCGCCACCCGGCGCTGGGTGGCCTGCGGCAGCGCGGCCTGGCTCTGCGGCGGCAGCACCCGCAGCAGGTCGTTGAACTGGCGCACGGTGCGCAGACCCTCGTCCCACTGGGCGCGGGTGGCCGACAGCGGCATGCTGATCAGGGTCCAGTTCGGCTCGTTCCACATGACCTCGACGCAGTCGGGTGCGGTGTGGGCGAAGGTAACCATCCGCCGGTCACAGGCCCGGCGCGCCGCGTCGAGGTTCGTCGAGTAGACCATGCGCGGGCCGATGGCCCCCAGCAGCCAGGTGTCCGCCTCGCGGGGCTCCTTGATGCCCTTGAGCCGCATGTCGATGACCACGTTGGTGCCGACCTTGCGGTGCAGCGCGATCACCGTGGCGACCTCGGCGAGGTCGAAGATGTAGACGGCTTCCCCGCGGATCTGGCCCAGCACCACGTTGCGGGCGGTGACGTCGCCGACGGTGGACATCACGCCGCGTTTCCAGCGGTCGATGATGTCGGTGGCGACCGGTTCGTAGTCGAAGCCCTGCGAGCGCGCCCAGGACCTGCGACGACGACCGCGACCGCGCTGCCGGTCGATGTCGGTGTACAGCAGCACCGCCGCGCCCACGAAACAGAGCGCAGACAGCGTGAACCAAAGCGGGACCATCCCGACAAGCTTACTTGCTCACCCGGGCGTTCACAGAATCCGAGCAGGTCACAACCGGGTATCGCGCGGGTGACGATGGTCACTCCGCTCACAGCGGACCCGGGTGCCCGCCGTCGCGGCGTTCACCCGGGTCCGTAGTCGGTTCTGCGGCCGGTCAGCCCAGCACCAGCCCCTCCCCGTCGACGGCGACGTTGACCGGGACGGTGTCGCCGTCGTGGATCTGTCCGGCCAGCAGCATCTTGGCCAGCTCGTCGCCGATCGCGTGCTGGATGAGCCGGCGCAGCGGACGGGCGCCGTAGACCGCGTCGAAACCGCGTTCGGCCAGCCACTGCTTGGCCGGTTGCGAGACCTCCAGTTGCAGCCGGCGCTGGGCGAGCCGCTTGCCCAGCTGTGCGAGCTGGATGTCGACGATGTGGACCAGTTCGTCGGGGTTGAGCGCCTCGAAGATGAGCACGTCGTCGAGCCGGTTGATGAACTCCGGCTTGAACGTCGCGCGCACCGCGGCCATCACCTGGTCGTCGTCGCCGCCCGCCCCCAGGTTGGAGGTCAGGATCAGAATCGTGTTGCGGAAGTCGACGGTGCGGCCCTGCCCGTCGGTGAGCCGGCCCTCGTCGAGCACCTGCAGCAGCACGTCGAAGACGTCCGGGTGGGCCTTCTCCACCTCGTCGAAGAGCACCACCGTGTACGGGCGGCGGCGCACCGCCTCGGTGAGCTGACCGCCCTGGTCGTAGCCGACGTAGCCGGGCGGCGCTCCGACCAGGCGGGCCACCGAGTGCTTCTCGCCGTACTCGCTCATGTCGATGCGGACCATGGCGCGTTCGTCGTCGAACAGGAAGTCGGCCAGCGCCTTGGCCAGCTCGGTCTTACCGACACCGGTGGGCCCGAGGAACAGGAACGCCCCGGTGGGCCGGTTGGGGTCGGCGACCCCGGCCCGCGCCCGGCGCACCGCGTCGGAGACCGCGACCACCGGCTTCTTCTGGCCGACGACCCGTTTGGCCAGCTCGTCTTCCATCCGCAGCAGCTTGGCGGTCTCCCCCTCCAGCAGCCGACCGGCCGGGATGCCGGTCCAGGCGCTGACCACGTCGGCGATGTCGTCGGGGCCGACCTCCTCCTTGAGCATGACGTTCTCCCGCGCCTGCGCGGTGGGCAGGGCGGCCTCGAGCTTCTTCTCCACCTCCGGGATGCGTCCGTAGCGCAGCTCGGCGGCCTTGGCCAGGTCCCCGTCGCGTTCGGCGCGGTCGGATTCCCCGCGCAGCGAGTCCAGCTGCTCCTTGAGGTCGCGGACGATGTCGATGGCGTGCTTCTCGTTATGCCAGCGGGTGGTCAGCTCCGCCAACTGCTCCTTGTAGTCGGCCAGCTCGGCGCGCAGCTTCTCCAGCCGGTCCTTGGACGCCTCGTCCTCCTCCTTGGCCAGCGCCATCTCCTCGATCTCCAGCCGGCGGACCAGCCGTTCCACCTCGTCGATCTCCACCGGGCGGGAGTCGATCTCCATGCGCAGCCGGGAGGCGGCCTCGTCGACCAGGTCGATGGCCTTGTCCGGCAGGAAGCGGGAGGTGATGTAGCGGTCGGACAGGGTCGCGGCGGCCACCAGCGCGGAGTCGGTGATCCGCACCCCGTGGTGCACCTCGTAGCGGTCCTTGAGTCCGCGCAGGATGCCGATGGTGTCCTCGGCGGAGGGCTCCCCGACGTAGACCTGCTGGAAGCGGCGTTCCAGGGCGGCGTCCTTCTCGATGTACTTGCGGTACTCCTCGAGCGTGGTGGCGCCCACCAGGCGCAGTTCCCCACGCGCCAGCATCGGCTTGATCATGTTGCCGGCGTCCATCGCGCCCTCGCCGGTGGCGCCGGCGCCGACGATCGTGTGCAGCTCGTCGATGAACGTGATCACTTCGCCGGCGGAGTTCTTGATGTCGTCGAGCACGGCCTTGAGCCGCTCCTCGAACTCACCGCGGTATTTCGCGCCGGCCACCATCGAGCCCAGGTCCAAGGCGATGACGGACTTGCCGCGCAGGCTCTCCGGGACGTCGCCGGCCACCACACGCTGGGCCAGGCCCTCCACGATGGCGGTCTTCCCGACGCCGGGCTCGCCGATGAGCACCGGATTGTTCTTGGTGCGCCGGGAGAGCACCTGCACCACGCGCCGGATCTCGGTGTCGCGGCCGATGACCGGGTCGAGCTTGCCTTCCCGAGCGCGGGCGGTCAGGTCGGTGGAGTACTTCTCCAGCGCCTGGTAGGTCGCTTCGGGGTCGGCGCTGGTGACCCGGGCGCTGCCGCGCACCTTGACGAACGCGTCGCGCAGCGCGTCGGGGGTGGCGCCGCGGCCGCTGAGCAGGCCGGCGACCTCGGAGTCACCGGTGGCCAGCCCGACCATCAGGTGTTCGGTGGAGACGTACTCGTCGTCCATCTCGGTGGCCAGGTGCTGGGCGACGGTGATGGCCGCCAGCGCCTCACGCGACAGTTGCGGCTGCGCGCTCGCGCTGGTGACCTGGGGCGACAGGTCGACGAGGCGCTGCGCTTCGGAACGGATCGGCGCCGGGTCGACTCCGACGGCCTCCAGCAGCGGCGCGGCGATCCCGTCGTTCTGCGTCAGCAGGGCCAACAGCAGGTGGGCGGGCCGGATCTCGGGGTTGCCCGCGGTGGTGGCCGCCTGCAACGCCGCGGTCAGCGCCGCCTGGGTTTTGGTGGTCGGGTTGAACGAGTCCACGGATTCTCCTTCGGAGTCGAGTCGTTGAGCTGGGGAAAAGCAAAGTCACGTACTTCAACGCCGCTGAGGTTGAGTCTGTTCCGCTCAAGCTTGATGGGTTGGGTTCTGGCTGGTGGGCTACCCGCAAATCTGCCCGATAACGACCGCGCCGACAGCCGAACCGGGCCAATCGGGCGCCCGGCCGCCGGTCGGGCTCACCCGCCGTCGAGCTCCCGGATCAGCCGGTGGATACGCGGGCTGCGCACCAGCACCGGGTCGACCACCGCGTTGAGGACTCCGCGCAGCAACGCATAGCCGGCCCACGCCCGCGGGCGGAAGGTCTGCGACCGGCGGTGCTGCAGGGCGTCGGCGACCGCCGCGGCGGCCTGCGCCGCGCTGATGCGCCGGCTGAGCGGCCAGGGCAGCAGTGCGCTCACCTGCGCACCCAGCGGGTGTTCGTCGAGGGTGGCGCGAGTCATCGCGGTCTGCACGATGCCGAAATAGGTGGTGCCGACGCTGACCCGGTGCGGCGCGCACTCCAACCGCAGCGCGCGGGCGAGCTGTTCGACCCCGGCCTTGCTGACCATATAGGCCGCGCCGCCGGGACCCGGCGCGAACGCGGCGCCTGAGCTGATCACCTCGATGTGCCCGCCGGCGGCGATCACCGGTTCCAGGCCGGCACGTACGGTGTTGTAAACGCCGCGCAGATTGACGTCGAGCACGTGGTTGAATGCCGCGTCGTCGCCGCCGCGCACCGTGGCCACCGGCGGGGCGATGCCGGCGTTGGCGACCAGATAGTCCAGCCGGCCGAACGTGTCGACGGTCTCGGCGACGGCGCGCCGCAGCGTCGCGGGGTCGGTCACGTCGGCGACGGCGGCCAGCGCCTGCGCCTGGGGCAGGTCGGCCACCGCCGCGCGCAGCCGGTCCGCGGCACGGTCGACGAGTGCCACCGACACTCCCCGCCCACCCAGTTCGGCGGCGACCGCACGCCCGATGCCCTGGCCGGCGCCGGTGACGAGCGCGACTTTTCCGCGCATGTCGCGCCCGCTCATACCGCGGCCTCTCCTACCGCGACCGCCGATCCGGCCGCGGCGCGGGCGAGGAAATCGTCCCGCCCAAGCCGGGGCACGGTCCGGGTCAGAACGTGCGATTCCGCTCGTCGGCTCATCCCAGCCGCAATGCGCTGCGCACGTCGTGGACCAGCCGCGGAACGCGGGAAGCGCCCATCAGCAGCTTGAACACCAGGCTGTCGTCGCCGGGCAGCACCCCGGCGGACTGGGTGGCGTCGAGCAGGTCGAACAGTGTCTCCCCGAAGTACATCAGGCCGTCTTTGTTGAAGTGGTAGCGGTCCACCGCGGTGCACTGCACGAAGGTGCCGACACCGTGCATGGTCGGCGCGGAGTCGTCGTAGGGGTAGAAGCGCAGGGAGCCGCTGAAGTGCCCGCTGCCGATGTAGCGGACGACGACGCGGGCCTCCCCCTCCGGGGTCATGTCGAAGTAGATCTGCCCGGGCAGCGGGTCGTAGCGCCAGTCTGGGATGGCGTTGAGGAAGGCGAAGTTGTACCGCTCGAACTCCTCGAGCCCGACGATGATCCGCCCGAAGGTGGTGGGGTCCTTGTAGTGCAGGTCGGGGGTGTAGAGCTCGTGGTTGAGCGACATGTCGCGCATCAGCCAGCTCCACCAGTACTTCTTGCCCCACTCCTCGAAGAATGCGACGTCCATGCCGTGCTCGGCGTAGTAGGCGATCTTCTTCTCCAGGTCGACGAACCACTGCTCGGTCATGGCGTTGAGTTCGGGTTCGGTGAGCACCTTCACCTTGCCGCCCGCGCGGTTGCCCGGCAGGTATTCCGGTAGCGGCTGGCGCAGCCGGGGCTTGGTGATGGCGTCCCGGAACTTGGCTTCGTCGAACATCCCACTCCTCCGCTCATCCCAACCCGACTGGAATCAGGCGATTCCTTTGGGATCGTGGCACGGTCGACAACTAGAATCAAGTGATTCCTTGAGGGCGAGGGAGGGTGCGGATGGATGCGACTGGGTCTCGGCCAGCGACGGCGGGTACGCCCCGCCGATGGCGCGGTCAGACCCACGGCGACCGGGCCCAACAACGCCGGTGCCAGCTCATGCGGGCCGGCTACGAACTGCTCGGCGACGAGGGCATCGCCGGGGTCGCCATGCGCGCGGTGTGCCGACGCGCGGGGTTGAGCCCACGCTATTTCTACGAGAGCTTCCCCAATACCGACGCGCTGGCGGTCGCCGTCTACGACCGCTGCAATACCGACCTCACCGCCGCGATCACCGACGCCGCGACGGGCCGTCCCACGCCCGAGGCCGCGGTGGCCGCCGCCGTCGACGCCGCGGCCACCTTCTTCCAGAGCGATCCGCGCCGCGTCCGCATCCTGCTGCGCGAACCGCTGTCCAGCCCGCTGCTCGGAGCGCGCCGCGCCGACATCCTGCCCGGCCTGCTGGGCCGGCTGGTCGCACAGGCCGGCCTCTCCGGTACCCGGGCCTCATCGACGGCGGCCCTCGACGCGACTGCACTGTCCGGGGCGCTGGCCGCGCTGGTGCTGGACTGGGTCGACGGCCGCCTGGACGTCGACCGCGACGAACTGGTCGGCTACGCGACCGGTCTGATGCTCTCCGGCCTGACAATCCGGCCCGACGTCCGGAGATGAGCGCCGCCGGGCGTCCGGTCCGCAATCCGACGGTCCCGACCTTCTGACCGGCGGTGTTCGCGCGCTCACCGGGCCCCGGACGCGGGCGGCGCGCATAGAATCGGGCGGCGTGGGGCTGGATGATCGGGATGCGCTGCAGTTGCTGCGGGACGCCTTCGCCGACCATGGCCCCGACGGCACCGTCCACCGGTTCTTCATCCGGTGGTTTGCCACCGATCCCCCGGTGCGCGACATGTTCCCGCCCGACATGGCCGGTCAGCGCGCCCTGTTCGCCCGGGCGTTGCACTGGGTGTTCGGCGAACTGGCCGCCCGCCGGTCCCGTGAGCCGGTGGCGTTTCTGGCCCAACTCGGCCGCGACCACCGCAAGTACGGGGTGACCCCGGCGCATTACGAGACGATGCGCGCGGCGCTGCATCATGCGCTGCGCAGCCACTACGCCGCCGACTGGACCGCCGCGCTGGACGCCACGGCCGCGCAGTCGCTCAAGCTGATCACCGGCGTGATGCGCGGCGCCGCCGAGGCCGAGGAGGGGCCGGCCTGGTGGGAGGGCACCGTCGTCGAGGTGCACCGGGTCTCCCGCGACCTGGTGGTGGTGCGGTTGCGGTTGGACCGGCCGATGCACTACCACCCGGGCCAGTACGTGAAAGTGGAGGTGCCGCAGTGCCCCCGCCGGTGGCGCTACCTGTCCCCGGCGATCCCCGCCGACGACTCCGGCGGCATCGAGTTCCACGTCCGTGCCGTCCCCGGCGGGCTGGTCAGCACCGCCGTCGTCGAGGAGACCCGCCGCGGCGACCGGTGGCGCATGTCCAGTCCGCACGGCGGGCTGCACGTCGACCGCACGGGCGGCGATGTGCTGATGGTGGCGGGCAGCACCGGGCTCGCCCCGCTGCGCGCGCTGATCATGGACCTGACCCGCTGGGCGGAGAATCCCCGCGTGCACCTGTTCTTCGGCGCGCGCTACCCCTGCGAGCTCTATGACCTCCCCACGTTGTGGCAGATCGCCGCGCACAACCCGTGGCTGTCGGTCTCCCCGGTCAGCGAGTACAACAGCAACCCGCCGTGGGCCGGCGACTACCCCGATCCGACTCCGCCACGCGGGTTGCACGTGCGCCAGACCGGACGATTGCCGGAGGTCGTCAGCCGCTACGGCGGGTGGGGGGACCGCCAGATCCTGGTCTGCGGCGGACCGCAGATGGTGCGCGCCTCGGTGGCGGCCCTGACCGCCAAGGGCGCACCGGCACAACGGATTCAACACGATCCGTTGTCGAGCTGAGCGCCCGGGCGGGCCCGAGTCGGGGGTCTCGGCACCCGAACTGTGCCAGAATCTGACGATGGCGCCACCCGTATTTCCAGACGACATCGAGACGGTCACGCTGCACGACCCGTCGTCGGCGCTGACGGCGACGTTCGCGCCGGGCGCGGGCATGGTGGGCGTCTCCCTCGCCGACGACGGCGTGGAGTTGCTCGGGCAGCGTCGCGGCCTGGCCGCCTACGTCTCGCACGGGAAGACGATGGGGATCCCGATCCTCTATCCGTGGGCAAACCGGCTCGGCGGCAACAGTTATCGCGTCGACGGCGCGGTCGTCAAGCTCACCGCGGGCGCGGGCGGCGTGCGCACCGACGAGCACGGCGTTCCGATCCACGGGGTGCTGGCCGCCTACCCGGGCTGGCGGGTGCGCACGCAGACCGAATCGCAGCTCACCGCGGAGGTGGACTTCGGCGCCCAGCCGCGGCTACTGGCCAGCTTCCCCTACCCGCACCTGCTGACGATGGAGGTGTCCCTCGACGATCGCGCGTTGAGGATCGCCACCACCGTCGAGGCCACGACGGCGGCGCCGGTGCCGCTCTGTTACGGCTTCCATCCGTACCTGCGGGTGCCCGACGCTCCGCGGGCGGCTTGGCAGATCGAGACCCCGCCGATGACCCGCCGACCGGTGGACGCGTGGGGTATCCCGACCGGCGCCACCGAATCCCACCCCGGCGGCGAGCAGCCCCTCGGCGAGACGTTCCTCGACGACGGATTCGACGAGGTGCCCACCGGTGCGGTGTTCGCGGTCTCCGGCGGCGGCCGGCGTATTGAGGTGGTCTTCGAACAGGGCTACCCGGCCGCGCAGGTCTTCGCCCCCGGCGGCGACGACGTGATCTGCTTCGAACCGATGACCGCCCCCACCGACGCGCTCCGCCGCGGCGGCTACCGGCTGGCCCACCCCGGTGAGCCGGACACGACGCGGTTCGCCATCCGCGTGCTGTGAACGACACACCGGGGACCGCGAGTGCAGAACGTCGGCGGAATCCGAGCCCGCGGAGCGCCGTAGGGCTTCATTCGCGGGGCCGATTCGGTGGCCGGCGGGTGTTCTAGCGGCGCGGGCGCCACACCACGACGGCGGTGCTCTTGGGTGCCAGCATCACCTCGCGGCGTTGACCGGCACGGGCCGTCTCCAACTCCTCGTTGAGTTCCTTGATCCGCGCCTGCAGCGCCTCGACCTGGTTGGTCAACTCGATGATGCGTTTGATCCCGGCGAGGTTGACGCCCTCATCGTGGGAGAGTCGCTGCACCTCCCGCAACTGGTCGACGTCGTGCTGCGAGTACCGCCGTCCCCCACCGGAACTACGGCGGGGGCTGACCAGACCGAGCCGGTCGTAGGTGCGCAACGTCTGGGCGTGCATCCCGGCGAGCTCGGCGGCGACCGAGATCAAAAATGTGCGGCCGTCCTTCTCCTTGCTCATGGCCGGTTCCCCGCCCACCCGGCGCGCGGGTCGAACCCGCTGGCCTTCTCCGCGGCGGCGTAGGCCTCCAACGCCTCCCGGGCCGAACCTTCCAGGTTCGGTGGCACCGCGACCTTCACCGTCACCAGCAGATCACCGTTGCCGCCACCGCGTTTGGGCACGCCGCGGCCGCGCACCCGCAGGATGCGCCCGTCGGTGGTGCCCTGCGGCACCCGAACGTTGACCGTGCCCTCCAGAGTCGGCACCGTCAGTGTGGTGCCCAACGCCAGCTCCGCGAAGCTGACCGGCATGGTGACGGTCAGGTCGTTGCCGTCGCGGCCGAAGACCTGGTCGGCGCGCACGTGCACGGTGACGTACAGGTCGCCCGACGGGGCGCCGCGCAGCCCGGCCTCGCCTTGACCGGCCAGCCGGATGCGTTGACCGTCCTCCACTCCGGCCGGAATCCGCACGTTGATGGTGCGGGTACGGGTGGCCACCCCGGTGCCCTTGCAGTCCTGACACGGGTGCTCGATGATCGAGCCGCTGCCGCGGCACTCGGTGCACGGCTCGGAGAAGCCGAACGCGCCCTGGTTGCGGCTGACCGCTCCGGACCCGTTGCAGTTCCGGCAGACCTTGGGGCTGGTGCCCGGACGCGCGCCGCTGCCGTGGCAGGTGGTGCACGGCGCCGGGCTGGTGAGCCGCAGCGGTGTCTGCACACCCTGGGCGGCTTCCCGGAAATCCAGCTGGATCTCCGTTTCCATGTCGTTGCCACGCCGGGGCCGGCTGGCCCGCGGCGGGGCCGCTCCCCGGCCGAACAGACCGCCGAACAGGTCGCCGATGTTGGCTCCGCCGCTCTCACCGGCCGCGTCGAACAGGTCGTTGAGGTTGAACTCGACGCCGTCGGAGCCGGCACCGCCGAACCCGCCGAAGTTGCCGCCACCACCGAACCGGCGCCGACCACCCCCGGCGAACAGCCGCCGGGTTTCGTCGTATTCGCGACGTTTTTCCTTGTCGGTCAAGACGTCCCGCGCTTCGCCGACGGCCTTGTACTTCTCGTCCGCCTGGGTGTCGCCGGGGTTGCGGTCCGGATGGTTCTCGGCGAGCAGCTTGCGCGCGACCCGCTTGATCTCGTCCTCACTGGCATCGGGAGAGACGCCGAGGACCTTGTAGAAGTCCTTCTCGACCCATTCACGTTGGACCATGTCGTCTCACCTCCCTAGCCTGTCGCACGAGTCATCGTGGGGTTCAGCCGTCCGCTTCGGGCTCGGCCGTGCCGTCCTCGTCGTCCGCGTCTTCGGTCGACTCGGTGTCCTCTCCTTTGACGGTGTCCACCACGGCGACCATCGCGTGGCGCAGCACCTGCTCGCCGAGCTGGTAGCCCTTGCGTAGCACGTTGCCGATCACCGGATGGTCTCCGTCGCCTTCATGTTGCACCGCTTCGTGCATCGCCGGGTCGAAATCGTCACCCTCGGCACCGAAATGGGCCAGCCCCAGCGAGGTCAGGGTGTCGACCAGCTTGTCGGCGAACGCCTTGAGCGGGCCGGCCTCCAGGTCGCCGTGGCTGCGGGCACGGTCGAGGTCGTCGAGGATGCCCAGCAGCTCGGTGACCACCGCGCCCCTGGCCCGGTCGGCCGCCGCCTGCTGCTCACGCAACGCGCGTTTGCGGTAGTTGGCGAAGTCCGCCTGCACCCGCTTGAGGTCGTCGGTGAGCTCGGCGATCTTCGCCGCGTCGTCGGACTGTGGCGCCTCCGGCTCCGGCCCACCCGGGGCCGGGCCGGAGGCACCCTCACGTACCTGTCCGGTCTCGGGGTCGATCCGACGCTTGTCGGTGACCACGACCGGTTCTTCCGGGTTCCCTTCGGTCACTTGGTCTCTCCGTCATCGTCGACAACCTCGGCGTCGACCACGTCGTCGGATCCGCCTGCGGCGCCCGCGTCGGCAGCCCCACCGGCGCCCTGCTCGGCCTGGGTGGCCTCGTAGATCGCCTGGCCGAGTGCCTGGGACTCCTCGCCGAGCTTTTCCATCGCCGACTTGATCGCCCCGATGTCGGTGCCTTCCAACGCCTTCTTGGCGTCGGCGATGGCGGTGTCCACCTTGTTCAGGGTGTCTTCGGGCACCTTGGACCCGCCTTCGGCCTCCCGCTGGTCCTTGACGAATTTCTCCGTCTGATAGACCAGCGACTCGGCCTGGTTGCGGACGTCGGCCTCCTCGCGGCGCTGACGGTCCTCCTCGGCGTGCGCCTCGGCGTCCTTGATCATCCGGTCGATCTCGTCTTGGGAGAGGCCGGAGCCCTCCTGGATCTTGATCGTGTTCTCCTTGCCGGTGCCCTTGTCCTTGGCGGTCACGTGCACGATGCCGTTGGCGTCGATGTCGAAGGTGACCTCGATCTGGGGCACACCGCGCGGGGCGGGCGGGATCCCGGTCAGCTCGAAAGAGCCGAGCAGCTTGTTGTGCGCGGCGATCTCGCGCTCACCCTGATAGACCTGGATCTGCACCGACGGCTGGTTGTCGTCGGCGGTGGTGAACGTCTCGCTGCGCTTGGTCGGGATCGTGGTGTTGCGTTCGATCAGCTTGGTCATCACGCCACCCTTGGTTTCGATCCCCAGGGACAGCGGGGTGACGTCCAGCAGCAGAACGTCTTTCACCTCGCCCTTGAGCACACCGGCCTGCAGCGCGGCGCCCACGGCCACCACCTCGTCGGGGTTGACGCCCTTGTTGGGCTCCTTGCCGCCGGTCATCTCCTTGACCAGGTCGGTCACCGCGGGCATGCGGGTGGAGCCGCCGACGAGCACGACGTGGTCGATGTCGCCGACCGCGATACCGGCGTCCTTGATGACCTGCTGGAAGGGCTTGCGGGCCCGGTCGAGCAGGTCCTGGGTGATGCGCTGGAACTCGGCGCGGGTCAGCTGCTCGTCGAGGAACAGCGGGTTCTTCTCCGCGTCGACGGTGATGTAGGGCAGATTGATCGAGGTGCTCTGCGAGGAGCTGAGCTCGATCTTGGCCTTCTCCGCAGCCTCACGCAGCCGCTGCATCGCCATCTTGTCCTTGGTCAGGTCGATGCCGCTGGTGCTCTTGAACTTGTCGACGAGCCACTCGACGATCCGGTCGTCCCAGTCGTCGCCACCGAGGTGGTTGTCACCGGAGGTGGCCCGGACCTCGACGACCCCGCCGCCGATCTCCAGCAGCGACACGTCGAAGGTTCCGCCACCGAGGTCGAAGACCAGGATGGTCTGCTCGTGGTCGCCCTTGTCCAGACCATAGGCGAGCGCCGCCGCGGTCGGCTCGTTGACGATGCGCAGCACGTTCATGCCGGCGATCTGACCGGCCTCCTTGGTGGCCTGACGCTGGGCGTCGTTGAAGTAGGCGGGGACGGTGATCACCGCGTCGGTGATGTCCTCGCCGAGGTAGGACTCCGCGTCGCGCTTGAGCTTCTGCAGCACGCGTGCGCTGATCTCCTGGGCGGTGTACTTCTTGTCGTCGATCTCCACCGACCAGTCGGTGCCCATGTGACGTTTCACCGACCGGATCGTGCGGTCGACGTTGGTCACCGCCTGGTTCTTGGCGGGCTGACCGACGAGCACCTCGCCGTTGCGCGCGAACGCGACGACCGACGGGGTGGTCCGGGAACCCTCGGAGTTGGCGACGACCACCGGGTCGCCCCCCTCGAGGACGGAGACAACGGAGTTGGTGGTCCCGAGGTCGATTCCGACCGCACGAGCCATAGTGCTTCCTCCTGATAGATGTTTCTCTTCTTAACGTTTGCGTGGTCTGAGCGAACCACACTCAAGATTGCTATCGCTCCCCACGATCTGTCAAGCTGGGGTTGAGCCTAGCTCACTCAAGATTTCAGTCGTGTCAACGGCGGGGTACCCGGGTTTGTTCCCCGCTATGACTGCCGGCCGGATTTCGCGCCGGCGGTTCGCCCGGCCGCTGCGATCGCGGCGCGCCGACCGACCCGCGCCGACTCGCGCCGAAGTTGCCGAACGTCGACCGCGATGCCAGGATGACTCCCGCAGTCACGGAGCACGCGCCCCTTCGGCGCGGCTCCGGCAGCCACGCCGGGCCTGCGCTCGATCCGCCCCGCGTGCCCACGCTGACATCCCCGAGTGTCCCGGCCGCGAGGAGGTGAGGACGAGCTTGAGTCGCAACGGTAGTCATTATCCGACTTCGCTGATCAGTCCGCCCCGATCCGGTCCCGGACCCGTTCCCACCTCCTGACCCGCGTCGGCCGTCTCCGGCCGCGGCAGCGCACGCTGCCGCGGCGATAACGTCACGCCGGCGACCGGGGAGGCAGCCGGGTGCCGGGCCCGTCGTTCACCAGGAGAGACCCCATGGCCCCCGCTTTGCTGCGCCTCGACTTCAGTACGCGCGCCCCGGAGATCAATGCCGCCCTGATCCACGGGGGCGACGGATCGGCGACCATGCAGGCGGCCGCAGCCGCCTGGGACGGGCTGTCGGCGAATCTGCAGTCCAGTGCGGACGCCTACACCGCCGTGCTCACCCGGCTGACCACCGAAGAATGGCTGGGCCCGTCCGCGGCGGCGATGGCGGCCAAGGTCGTTCCACATACCGCCTGGTTGAACGCCGCGGCGGGCCGGGCCGAGCAGACCGCGGCCCAGGCCCGCGCCGCGGCCGCCGCCTTCGACGCGGCGCTGGCCGCAACCACCCCGCCCCCGGTGATCGCAGCCAACCGCGCCCAACTCCGCACCCTGCTCGAAACCAACGCGCTCGGGCTGAACACCGCGGCGATCATGGCCACCGAAGCGCAGTACCTGGAGATGTGGGCCCAGTGCGCCGCAGCGCTGCACGGCTACGCCGCCGCTGCCGCCGCGGCCACCCGACTCCAGCCGGTCCCGAATCCGAGGCAACGCGCCGACCCGGCCGGCTCGTCCGACGAGACCACGGCGCCGCGCAACGCCGTTCGCGACGCGGGGTCCGCCGTTACCCCCGGCTTGTCCGATTCGCCGGCCGACGGCGGTTGGCTCGCGGACCCGGGCGGCGCCGGGCTCGGCCCCAACGCCAACATCTGGAACACGCTGGCCTCCACCGACATGCTCAACCCGGCGATGGTCGCCGCGATCATGGCGGACCTGGCCACCGTGCAGGAGTTCAACGAGGCTGCGCCGGGGGCGTTCGCACCCGGCAGCTATGCGCCGGTTGCGCCGGCGCTCAGCACCCAGACCCTGGTGAGCGCCGCGGCGCCGGCCGCCGGTTCGACCGCCGTGGCCTCGGCACCAGCGAGCACCCCGGCGGTGACCGCCGGAATGGGCCGCGCGACCCCGCTGGGCGCCCTGTCCGTTCCGGCGAACTGGGCGGCCACCGCACCCGCCGGTGCGACCACCGGGTTACTGCCCGGGCACAGCCCGGCCGCCACGCCGGCCGGCGGCCACGGCGCGCCGGGGGTGCCGTTGGCCGGGGCAGCGCGTGGCGGCGAGACAACCGGCCCCCGCTACGGCGTGCGGCCCACCGTGATGGCGCGCCCTCCCGCGGCCGGCTACGGGCCCGAGCTGCTCTAGAGCCGCGCAGGCCGATATAGACATACGTTGAGTTTTGTGCGCATAATGCCGCTGGCGTCTCACCACCGCGTCCCGACGCCCGCATCTCGCCGGTTCGACTGAAAGGCTCATCGATGTCAGCCAGCCCAGAGCCGCGTCCGGCGCTACTCGACCCGGTGCTACGCGACCCCGGCGCCGGGGACCTGTTCCCCTACTTCGACGCGCACCTGGAGCGGGTGATCGCCCGCTCCGAGACCTATGACGCGCTCAACGTGCTGCGCCTGACGCTCACCCCCGACGGTGCCCCACCCCTGCACATGCACACCCGCGAGGACGAGACCTGGGTCGTGCTCGACGGTGAGGTGAAGTTCTGGACCGGCGGGCAAAACCTGGCCGCCTGCGATACCGGGGTTCTCGGTTCCGGCGGGGTCGCCTACGGGCCGCGGTTAGTGCCGCACACCTTTCAGAGCCAGACGCCGACCGCCGAGGTCCTCATCATCACGACCCCGGGGTTCTTCGAAGACCACATGCTGGCGATCGGCACGACGGCTCAGTCCAAGTACACCAACACCGTCGAGGAGATCGCCAAATTCGGCGTCACCGTGCTGGACCGCCCGCCGGTGTACGGCCAGGACTGATCCCCCGGCAGCGCCGAGGTGCCCGAGGGAGTGGGTGAGCCCTACCTGCGGATCACCCCGCACCGCACCGTGCACGCCCAGACATGAGCCGATGACTCAAGTCCGTTGTGGCCTTGAGCCATCGGCTCTGGTCGGGGACTCCTACTGCTTCCACACCACCTTGTCCACGCCTGCCGCGTCGCGGTAGACGACGCTGTCGGGGGCGGTGCCGCCCTTCACGTCGAAGTACAGCTTGCCGGTCGTCTCGGTGTTCAGCTGGATCGGTTCGTTGGGTAGACCGTCCGGCTCATCGCCCTTCATCACCGCGTAAGTCGAGCTGTTGACGGCTCGCGCGTTGAAGTCGGCGATATTGGGCGTCGGAGTGCCACTCACCGCCTTGGCGGTCACGTCGGAGTACCAGATCCCGTCGTTGTGGCCGCTGGGCTGCAGGTTGCTCACCGTGTAGTCGATGGCGCCGCCGGGGCTTTGAATCTCCGCCGACTGGCCGAACGACAACACCTGGGCGTCGGCGAAAGCCGGTGCCGGCGCCAGCAGCCCTGCCGCCGCGAGACCGGCCGCAGCCACCGTCGCCTTGAATGCTGGGAACATCACGTCAACTCCTTCCGCCGCGTCCCGTCGGTCCGGAACACGTAACCGGTTTCTCTGACCGTTCCCACGGCGTATCCACATTCCCGCGACTCAAACCTGCGATTCGCCGCCGGCTCGATCTTCCAGGTCGTCTTTGATCGCGGCGAGCGCATCGACCGGGGTGAGGTTCTGCCCGTGGGTGTTCTGACCCAACTGCGCCCAGCCCTGCCCGCTCGGCCCGCGTAACTGCGTCCAGATATCGCGAACCTTGGCCAGCAATTCCGCCTGTTCGTCGTCGCTGAGGGCCATCAGCCATCCTTCCGTCGTGGTGATCCCGCACGCTTGTGCCAACTGTTCGGGGGTCAATCCGTCAGCTGAGTTCATGTCGCACCGTCCGAATGGCGGGCACCCCTGCGGCAGTGGGGTGCTGTATCCGCCGCCGTCGGTGTATTGGTGGGCGATCTGTCCGGGCAGTTGCGGGTTGGTGCCGTACCCGGCACCGATCATGCGCAGCCCCGCGGGCCGCTCCCGCCACATGCTGTAGAAGTCGTAGCGGTTGGCGTAGCCGATGACGCGCGCGGGGTTGCCGGCGTAGTCGGCGAGATTCCAATACAACTGGTTGATCCAGCCCGAGCCGTCGCCGGTTGGGTTTCCCCCCGACTCCACGTCGAGCATGAGCGCGACGCGCGGATGCAGCCCACCGGCGGCGTCGATCATCGTGCGCACCGTGTTGGCGTTGGCGAGCCAGTTCGGTCGTACGTAGGTGTAGACGATCCCGAACGTCAACCGGCCGTTGGTGAGTGCGGCTCGCATCCAGGCGTAGTTGCGGGCGAAGTTGTGGTCCCGGTAGGTGCCGTCGCTGACCCGGATCGACAGCACTCGGTATGGATACGAATCGTCCACGGGCACTTGAAATTCCGAGACATCCGCGAAGAGCGTGTCGGTCACCGGGCCCCCATCCGGTTTTGTTCGTCACGCGAATCCGGCGCGGCCAATACCCCGCAGAGCCCCCGCAGTGCCCGCGCGATCGCCGCATGCCCCCGCGCCCACCCGGCGCTGCGGCCGATCACGCAGCGCTCGCCGCGCCGGCTTGTTCGGCCAGTTGCCGGATCTTGACAACCACGGTGCGCACGAACGGGCCGTACCGGTAGTGCGGGGCGTTCGCGCCGGCGGCGGCGAAGGTGAGGCCGTTGATGATCGCTTCCACGGTGCCGACGGGTGTGGCGAGGTCTTCGGCGATGGCGACGACGTCGATGACCGTCGCCTGCTGCACGATGTTATAGATGCCGGTCTCCACCCGACCCGCCGCCGCCTCGGCGGTCCACGGGTCCGCGCCCACCGGCGCGCAGGCATAGAGGTCCCCATCGAGAGCGAAGCTGTAGAGGAACCCCGGCGTCTGTTCGGGCCGTAGGTCGGCGGGCCCGCCGATCCCGCCGGTGACCACCCCGTCGAGGTTGCGGGGCAGTGGTATCCCGGCCAGCAGGTTTCCGTTGGCGATCCCCGGGCATCGCAGCGGGTCACCGAAGTTGAAGATCGCGGCCACGTCGGGCAGCCGATCGCGGATGACGCCGGTGTCGGCCAGCAGGTCTTGGGACCACACGACGTCGGTGACGATGGCGCCCTGGCTGTAGCCGCACAGCACGAACGGTCCCGGCGCCGTTCTGATGGCGGCCACCAGATTCGCTCGGCCCGCTTGCACGCTGGGCGCCATCGGGTACAGCGCCGCGGGATAGTTGATCGGGAACCACCGCGCCGGGGGGATGGTGGCGATCCCGTCCAGCTTGTCCGCAACGATCTGCCACCCCGACGGGGCCAGCCCGGCGGCCACCTGGACGGGGAACTGGTTCGGGTCGGTAGGGCCCCCTTCCCCGGTTCCGCCCACCGTGAACAGCGACAGGGTCACTTTTGGCCTCGGTAGTTCACCGAGTTGATCTCGTCGTCGTTGATGTGGGGATCTTGCGCCAGAACCCACTTGGTCAAGGTGAATATGCAATCCCACACGTCGTAGTCGTTGCCGTCGGCGAGGGTTTGTTTGCGGGTGAGCAGTTTCGCCAGACTCGTCGCCTGGTCCAGCACCGAGGGCGAGGTGTTCGATCCCTCCGGGAAGGCGTAGTCCTTGGACAACCCGAACATGTTGGCGTCGTAGAACATCGCGGCGCGGCGGTAGCCGAGAACCTGCCCGTCATTGTTGGTGCCGTCCAGCTTGTCCGACACCGTCTGGGCGGTGGCATCGATATTCGGATCGGCCATGACATCCCTCCCGCTTGAACTCGCATCAACTCAGCGCACTCAGGCCAGGAACAACCATCGCGAAATCGCAGCCTCAGAATACTCCCGGATGCGGACTCCGCGTGCACGAATACCGCCACGCGGCGAAGCCGGGTCGAGGGTGGCCGGCGCGCGATTCAATGCGCGCTGAGCGCGAAAACCGGGAAAGACGGCGCGGCGGCCGCCAGTTCAGCGTCGCTGGATTCCGGGGTCAACCCGAGGACAACTCCCTTGACCTGCCAATGCCAACGGGCCAGGTAACGGCGCAACAGCGGCGGCTTGGCTTCGTCGGCGACCTCGGTGACCGCCCACCGCCGCCGATGCCAGCGCGGCCCCACCTCGACCTCCCCGGCAGCGCGGGCGTTGCGCACCCATTGCGTCTGGCCGCGCGGCGAGACCAGGTAGTCCACGCCGTCGACGCTCAACACATTGACCACCACGTGGCGGGGCTGTCCGCTGCGGCGACCGCGCACCGTCAGCGCCCGGCTGCCCGCGATGCTGACCCCGGCTTCGGCGAGACCCCGGATCACCCTGTTGCCCACGCGGGCGGCGCGGCCGGGCTTCTCATAGCGGGCGGGCATCGACCAGCCCTTATTCGAACGGCACCGGCGGCAGCTTGACGACCTGCGCGGCGTAACTGAGGCCGGCGCCGTAACCGAGCAGCAAGGCCAGCCCGCCCGGCTTGGCGGCACCGGTGGACAACAGTTCCTCCATCGCCAGCGGCACGGAGGCGGCCGAGGTGTTGCCGGTGTGCACGATGTCGTTGGCCACCGCGACCTCCGTCGGCAGCTGCAGACTTTTGGCCAGCAGTTCGTTGATCCGGCTGTTGGCCTGATGGGGCACGAAGGCGTTGAGGTCCTCGGGGCCGACCTTCGCCGCCTCCAGCGCTCGGGCGGCGGCCTTGCTCATTTCGAAGGCGGCCCACCGGAAGACCGCGGTGCCCTCCATTCGCAGGAACGGCCGTTCGCCGCCGGGGTTTTCGGTGTAATCGATCCAGTCGATGTCCTGGCGCACCGCGGCGCTCTGCTCGCCGTCGCTGCCCCACACGGTCGGCCCGATCCCGAGGTCGGGGGTCTCACCCACGACGACCGCCCCGGCGCCGTCGGCGAAGATGAAGCAGTTGCCGCGGTCATGCATGTCCAAGGTGGGCGAGAGCTTCTCCGAACCGATGACCAGCACGGTGCGCGCGCTGCCGGCGCGCACCATGTCCGCGGCCACCCCGAGGGCGTAGCCGAACCCGGCGCAGCCGACGCTGATGTCGAAACCGGGCACGCCGTGGGCGCCGACCGCGGAGGCGACCATCGGGGCCGACGACGGCGTCTGCACGAAGTGGGTGTTGGTCGCCACGATCACGGCGTCGATGTCGGCGCCGGTCAGCAGCGCGTTGGCGATCGCGCGGCGCCCCGCCTCGATCGCCATCGAGGTGACCGATTCGTCGCGGGCGGCGAAGCGGCGGGTCTTGATCCCGGTGCGGGTGTAGATCCATTCATCCGACGAGTCGATGTTTTCGCAGATCTCGTCGTTGGTGACCACCCTGGCGGGCCGGTACGCCCCGATGCTGAGCAGGCCAACATTGCCGGTGCCGTTGACCGCCGCAATCCCGTTCATGGCGGGCCATCCTATGCGCTAGATAGCTAGTAAGTCTAAGAGGACGTTCCTTGAGGTGGTCATGCCCGCCCGCGCCGGGTGATCGTGATGGAGCGGTCGATGGTCCGGAACCCGGCGAAGGTCTCCGCCGGCACACCGAAGACCGCGGCGAGCACCTCCGGCGGTAACTTGCTGATCGAGGCGCCGATCCCGATGTCGTCGCTGCCCTCCTCGGTGCTGGCATTGAAGACGATCAGAACGTTCAAGTCCGCCGAACCGTTGTTCTCGAAGTAGTGCAGCGAACCCTGCGGCGCGAAGACCACATCGCCGGGACCGGCGTCGAAGCTCTCGGCGTTTCCGAGCGGGTCGAGCAGGGTCCAACTGGCCGTGCCGTGGGTGATGACGCTGATCTCCCAGGCGCTGGGATGCCAGTGCGGTTCCCGGATGCCGCCCGGCTCGAGCGTCACCATCACGACGCTGGCCTCCTGGCCGGTCAGGATCGGGAAGTTGCCGCGGTGCGCCTGGCGCAGGTGCCCGCCGTCGAACTCGGTGGGTGCCATCGCGCCCAGCCGAAACAGGTGGGAATGGGTGTAGCCGAGCTCGGCGGGGATGCGCGGGTCGCCGAACCGGGCGGCGTCGTCGGCCGCGGTCGGCTCCTCGGGCCGATCCGACGGCCCGGTCTCGGTGATCGTGCGGTCGGCGGCCACGCCACCGAGCGCGCCGGCCCCCACCAACCCGGCGCCACCGAGCACCCTGCGTCGACTCAGCGACATCGTTTCAGCGTAGTGAGCCGCACTCGCCCGCCGGGCGCTTTTGGCCGACCGCGCCGCAACGGGTGCCGCCCGCACACCGCGGTGGCCTTAGTATCTAGCCGGTGCGCACGGCGCGGTCGCCGAAAATGCCACCGGCCACGCCCCCGACATCGAGGACTGTCTTGCCCCAGCCGTCATCCGGCCCCGCCGCGGACCGGCTCACCCGCGAGGACGCCGGGTACCACAAAGGTCTCAAACCGCGGCAACTGCAGATGATCGCGATCGGCGGGGCGATCGGCACCGGCCTGTTCCTCGGCGCCGGCGGCCGGCTCGCCTCGGCCGGCCCCAGCCTGTTTCTGGTCTACGGAATCTGCGGCGCCTTCGTCTTCCTGATCCTGCGCGCACTGGGCGAACTGGTGCTGCACCGGCCGTCGTCGGGGTCGTTCGTGTCCTACGCGCGGGAATTCTTCGGCGAGAAGGTCGCTTTCGTCGCCGGCTGGATGTACTTCTTGAACTGGGCGATGACCAGCATCGTCGACATCACCGCGATCGCCACCTACTTCCACTACTGGGGACTGTTCCACGTGATTCCGCAGTGGCTGCTGGCGCTGGCGGCGCTGCTCACCGTGGTGGCGATGAACCTGATCTCGGTGAAGCTCTTCGGCGAACTGGAGTTCTGGGCGGCGCTGATCAAGGTGGTGGCGCTGCTGACGTTCCTGGTCGTCGGCACGGTTTTTTTGGCCGGCCGCTACCAGATCGACGGCCACGACACCGGGTTGGCGCTCTGGCGCGAGAGCGGCGGGTTCTTCCCCACCGGGCTGATCCCGCTGGTGTTGGTGACCTCCGGGGTGGTGTTCGCCTACGCCGCGGTGGAGTTGGTCGGCACCGCCGCCGGGGAGACCGCCGAGCCGGAGAAGGTGATGCCGCGCGCGATCAACTCGGTGATCGCCCGGATCGTGATCTTCTATGTCGGATCGGTGGTGCTGTTGGCGCTGCTGCTGCCCTACACCGCCTACCGCGCACATGAGAGCCCGTTCGTGACGTTCTTCTCCAAGATCGGCTTCGAGGGCGCCGGCGGTCTGATGAACCTGGTGGTGCTCACCGCCGCGCTGTCCAGCCTGAACGCCGGGCTGTACTCCACCGGGCGCATCCTGCGCTCGATGGCGGTCAACGGCAGCGGGCCCCGGTTCACCGCGGTGATGTCGAAAAGCGGTGTGCCCTATGGCGGCATCCTGCTCACCAGCGGGATCGGACTGTTCGGGGTCGCGTTGAACGCGGTCGTGCCCGAGCACGCCTTCGAGATCGTGCTGAACATCGCCGCCCTGGGCGTGTTGGCCGCCTGGGCGACGATCGTCTCCTGCCAGTTGCGCTTTCACGCGCTGACCCGGACCGGGGAGCTGCAGCGCCCGGCGTTTCGGATGCCGCTGGCGCCCTACAGCGGCTACCTCACCCTGGTCTTCCTCGCCGGGGTGGTGATTTTGATGCTGTTCGATCCCGAGTACGGCGTCTGGATCCGCGCCGCCGCTCTGGTGGGCATCCCGACGCTGATCGGGGGCTGGTATCTGGTGCGCAACCGGGTGCGGGCCACTGCCGCCGAGTACGAGACCGCCACGGAGGAACCGGCATGAGCGACCCGAGACCCGACCGGTACGCCTACCGTCCCCCGCTGTACGGCATGGTGCTGGTGTTCCTGGCGCTCGCGCTGGTCGCCGTCACCAAGTATCTGGATCTGGGCTGGTGGTCGGTGCTGGGGTACGCGGCGGCGGCGGCGGTGTTCATCGCCGGGTTCGCGCTCGCTTTCCGCGACTTCTCCTGACCGCCACGCGCGTCACTGCAGCCCCGTGCGCCACCGGCTGCGTAGTCTGGAGCGGGTTTGCGCGGGATCGGAGCAAGACTGTGACCAGGAGTGTGCGTCGAGCCGGCGTGGCGCTGGCCGTGACCGGGTTCGCGCTGGTCGCCGCGTGCACCAACACCATCGACGGCCGCCCGGTCGCCGGTCCGGGCGCCGGCCCACCGGAGCCGACGTTTCCCAAGACCACCCGGCCGTCCCCGCCGCCGCGCCCGACCACCACGACGACACCGGCACCGTCGCCGAGCCCGACCACGACCGCACCGGCCGGTGTCACCGAACTGCCCGCCGACGACAGCGGTCTGGTGTTCATCGCCACCAAGTCCGGCAAGACCCGCTGCCAGATCTCGACGGCCACCGTCGGCTGCGAGGCCCCGTTCACCGATTCACCGATGCGTGACGGCGGCCGCGCCAACGGTGTCCGCCTCACCGCCGACGGGCAGCTGGACTGGGTGCTGGGCAACCTGGGCGCGATCCCGGCGGTCACCCTCGACTACCGCCGCTACCGCGCGCAGGGCTGGGACATCGACGCCACCTTCGACGGAACCCGCTTCACCAACATCGACACCGGCCGCGGCATGTTCGTCAGCATCCAGCGCGTCGACACCTTTTGAGCACCACCGCCTACTCTGACGCTCATGGACTTCCGGGTATTCGTCGAACCGCAGCAGGGCGCCAGCTACACCGACCAGCTGGCGGTGGCCCGGGCCGCCGAAGAGTTGGGGTTCTCCGCCTTCTTCCGGTCCGACCACTACGTCGCGATGAGCGGCGAGGGCCTGCCCGGCCCCACCGATTCGTGGGTGACGCTGGGTGCCCTGGCGCGGGAAACCTCCACCATCCGGCTCGGCACGCTGGTCACGTCCGCGACGTTCCGGCACCCGGGCCCGCTGGCGGTCTCGGTCGCCCAGGTCGACGCGATGAGCGACGGCCGCGTCGAGTTCGGGATCGGGGCCGGCTGGTTCGAGGACGAGCACCGCGCCTACGCGATCCCGTTCCCGCCGCTCGGGGAGCGCTTCGCCCGCCTCACCGAGCAGTTGGAAATCATCACCGGCTTGTGGACCGCACCGGACGGTGAGCTGTTCGACTACGCCGGCAGCCACTACGCGATCGCCGATTCCCCGGCCCTGCCCAAACCGGTGCAGCGGCCCCACCCGCCGATCATCGTCGGCGGCCTGGGCGCCCGACGCACCCCGGTGCTGGCCGCCACCTTCGCCGACGAGTTCAACGTGCCGTTCGCCTCGATCGAGACCATCGAGACCCAATACCGCCGGGTCGGCGAGGCCGTCGCCGCGGTCGGCCGCGATCCGCACTCGATGACCTACTCGGCGGCGTTCGTGGTCTGCGCCGGCCGCGACGACGCCGAAGTGACCCGCCGCGCCGCCGCGATCAACCGCGACCTCGATGAATTGCAGTCCAACACCCCGCTGGTGGGCACGCCCGCTCAGATCGTCGACCAACTCGGCGCGGCCGTCGAGGTCGGCGTGCAGCGGGTGTATCTGCAGGTGCTCGACCTCGCCGACCTCGACCACCTCGAGCTGTTCGCGCACCAGGTGGTGCGGCAGTTCTGAGGCCGGCCGCATCGGGCAAGTCGCCCCACGTCGGCCGCCGACGACCTACCATCTGGTTTCGTGGCGCGTAACCAGACACCCGACGATCCGGGCAACGAACCGACCGAGTACTTCGGCAGCTACGCCGACGACCCGGACGCCGAACGTTCGACCCCGTGGTATCTGAGGCCGGCCGCGCTGATCGGCTGGGGCGTGCTGATCGCCGCGCTGATCGGGGTGATCGTGTACGGGCTCATCGTGTTGCTCCACAACGAGAGCGGCACCGCGCCGGCCCCCACCACCACGACGACCACGACCACCACCACCGCCCCGCCGGTCGTCCCGCCGCCGACCACGACGGTCCCCACGACGACCACCACCACGACGACAACCACGACGACGACGACGACCGAGCCCACCACGACCACCACGACCACCACGGTGGAGCCCACCACGACCGAGGCCACCGAGACCGACGAGACCACGACCACCCCGGTGACGACCACGACCACCACACCGACCGGTCCCCTGCTGCCCGCCGAGCAGAACCCGCCGCCGATGGAGGATTACCCGGACATTCCCGGCTGATTCGTCGCGCCGCGCGGTGACCGGAGCCGTTAAACTCACTTGCCGTGGCAGGTTATGACGATCCGACCGTCTCCTTCGGCGACGACGCCGCCGGGCACCCCACCCCGTGGTATCGCAAACCACCGCTGCTGGCCGGTTGGGTCATCCTGGTCCTGATCCTGCTCGCGTTGATCACCTGGGGCGTGATCACCCTGTTCAGCGGCAACTCCGGGCCGACCTTCCCGCAGGCCCCGTCGTCGACCACCACCGTGTCATCGACCACCACCACGACCAGCACGTCGGCGTCGTCCACGACCTCGACCACCACGCCCACCACAACCACGGCCAGCGAGCCCCCGGCCGAGCAGCCTCCTGCGGACACCGGGGAGACCGAGGCGCCGGAGACCACCAGCAAGACCCACCGGCGTCCGCACATCCCGTCGACGATCACGTTGCCCGAGGTGCCGCAGTTGCCGAACCTGCCGACCGAGATCACGCTGCCCGACCTGCCCTGAGTGCGGTGTTGCGCGGCCGGGTGATCGGCTCCGCAGCGGTTATCGTTGAGGCTCCGTCAGCCAACGAGCGAGATACGAGGTGCCCGCAGAATGAGCGACTCGCTGGGTTTGTCGATCGGGATGACCAACCTGGCGGCGTCCCGCGACGGGCAACTGCCGCTGATCCGCCGCTGCGTGCTGACCTTCTTCGAGCACCGCCCGCCCGAGGTCGGCGTGCCCGCCGAGAACCCGCACCTCACCGAACCCGGCACGGTGCTGCGCGGCTTCGTCCAGCGCATCGGCGACCCGGTCCCGCTGGTGGCCGCCGATGGCTCCACCCACCGCGGTGAGGCGTTGGCCGCCGAGGCGCTCGACGCGATGGCCCGCGCGGTCGGCTACGGCACTCCGGCGGCGATCGCGGTTCCGGCCCACTGGGACCCGCACGTCTTCGAGGCGCTACGCGCCGCGGTGTCGGCGACCCGGCTGGCCGCCGGCGGTGCGGCGCCGGCCCTGCTGCCCGATGCTGCGGCGGCGCTGGCGGCACTGGCCGGCGAACCCGGAATGCCGCGCACCGGCATCGTGCTGCTCGCCGACTTCGGCGGGACCGGGACCAGCATCACCGTCGCGGACGCCGACGCCGGCTTCGCGCCGATCGGCCGGACGGTCCGCTATGGCGAGTTCTCCGGCGACCTGGTCGACGAGGCGGTGCTCAACCATGTGCTGTCCCGGCTGCCCGACACCGGTGATTCGGCCACCGCGGCGACCAGTTCGCTGGCTCGGCTGCGTGAGGAGTGCCGCGCGGCCAAGGAACAGCTGGCGACCGCCTCGAGCGCCACGGTGTCCGCCGGGGGCCGCACACCCGGCGAACCGGTCGAGTTGACCCGCGCGGGACTGCAGAACCTCATCGCCGAGCCGGTGACCGCGTTCGCCGACGCCGTGGCCGAGACCCTGGCCAACAGCGGCACCGCGGCCGAACGGCTCTCCGCGGTGGCCATCGTCGGCGGCGGCGCGAGTCTGCCCATGCTCAGCGAGCTGCTCGGACAGCGGCTGCGGGTGCCGGTGATCGTCCCGGCGCGCCCCAGCGCGACCGCCGCGGTCGGCGCCCGGTTACTCGCCGCATCGGGTTCGATGCCCGCCACCTCCACGATGCGGTCGCCGGTCCCGCCGCCGCTGGGCGGCGCGGGTCGCGTCGACCGGCGGGACCGGCGCGGCGGTGGTCGCATCGGCCGGCGGGGTCCACACGCCGGTG
>NZ_LZLJ01000082.1 GCF_001668625.1 Mycobacterium sp. 1274756.6 | reverse complement strand
ACGGTCATCGATATCGCCGACCCGGTGATCGCTGATCAACCGGCCACCGTGCTGCCATTCGGGCCGGCGGCCGACGACATTGCCTACCTTATTTACACCTCCGGGACCACCGGTGTGCCCAAGGGGGTGGCTACGACACATGGCAATGTCACGCAACTTCTCGAAGCGCTCGATGCGGGGCTGCCGCGTCCTGGTGTGTGGGTGCTGTGTCACTCGCTGGCCTTTGACTGGTCGGTGGGGGAGATATGGGGGGCGTTGCTGCATGGGAGCCGGTTGGTGGTGGTGCCGGAATCGGTGACGGCTTCACTGGAAGATTTCCACGCGTTGTTGGTGGCCGAAGAGGTCAGTGCGTTCAACCAGACTCCGTCGGCGGCCGGAGCGCTGTCACCGGCCGGGTTGGACGCCACAGCTCTTGTCGTCGGTGCTGAAGCCTGCCCACCGGAGTTGGTGGATCGGTGGGCGCCGGGGCGGGTGATGCTCAATGTTTATGGGCCCACGGAGACCACCATCTACGCGACGGTGAGTGCGCCGTTGTCGCCGGGTTCGTCGGTGGTGCCGATTGGGTCGCCGGTGCCGGGGGCGGCGTTGTTTGT
>NZ_LZLJ01000081.1 GCF_001668625.1 Mycobacterium sp. 1274756.6 | reverse complement strand
CCGACGGCACCCACCCACCCCAAACCAACCACGCCCACCACCCCGACGAACTCCTCCACGGCGACACCGACCCACCGGAGCAGGACTGAGGTCGCGCCTCAGGCCGGGCCGCGCAGGTGGATGAACCCGACCACCCGGGCGCCGGTTTGCGGGGCGGTGCCGACAGTCATCTCGATCACCGCGGCCGCCTGGTCGCGCACCGGGGTGTCGGGGTCGAGCACCGACAGGTATTTCTCATGGGCGGCAAGGGCGTCCACCGCCACCTCGAGGTAGTCATCGACCGTTTCGATGTGGGTCGGGTCGGGACCGAACTGGAACAGCCAGCGGGGCGGGTCGGCGAGTAGGTCGAAGGCCTCGGTGACCGCGGCCGCGAATTCCATGTGGTCACGCTGGTTGGGCATCCCCGGGCCCCATTCGCCGCCACCGTAGATGGAGAGCACCACATCGGGGCGCAGCGCGCTGATCCGGTCGGCGATCCGGTCGCGCAGCGCGGCGGTGTTGCGGATCGCGCTGTCGGGAAAGTCCCAGAACTCGACGTGGTCGACGCCGACGATGGCGGCCGACCGACGTTGCTCGCCTTCCCGGATCGGGCCGGCCTGCTCGGGGGGCATGCCTTCGATGCCGGCCTCACCGCGGCAGGCCAACTCGTAGCGGACCGTGCGGCCTGCGGTGGTCCATTTCGCCACCGCGGCGGCCAGCCCGTATTCGGGATCGTCGGGGTGCGGCACGAGCACCAGGGCGCTCTGCCAATCGGTCGGGAACGGTTCGATCGTGCTCACCGCACTATGTGATCACACCGTGCACCACGATCGCGGTGGTCTGATCCACCCAGGCGTCGTCGAGTTCGTCGTCCGGGCGGACCAGCACCCGAAGCAGCGTGGCGCCGCCGATGACCTCCACCAGCCGGTCCGGGTCGACGTCGGGGCGTACCGCGCCGCGTTCCACCGCTTGGCGCAGCCAGTTGCGCACCGCATCGAACGATTCGGCGAACCGGGACAGCACCCGGGCGTGCAGTTCGGGGTCGACCGACATGTCCGCGGTCACTCCCGGTAGGGCCGCCCGCACCACCGGGTTGGCGAACACCTCGCGCGCGGCGACGATCATGGCGCGCACGTCGGCGGTGATGTCGCCGGTCGACGTCTCCAGCACGGTCGTCTCCGCCGGGAACGAGGCCTCGTGCACCAGTTCGGCCTTGCTCGACCACCGCCGGTACAGCGCGCTCTTGGTCGTCCCGGCCCGCTCGGCGACGCCGGCCAGCGTCAGGTTGGTGTAACCGACCTCGCCCAGCAGTTCAGTGGTGGCACGCAGGATCGCGGCGTCGATGCGCGGATCGCGCGGGCGACCCGCGGTCGGGGTCTTGCCATCGAGCCGCACATCTGCTTTCATAACGCTACTCCTAGTATCGTAATACTCGCCGGAGGTGGCCACCGTGGTCGAACAACCGACTGTGACGACCAAGGTCGACCGGGTACAACGATCCAGTCGTGACACCTCGACCGTACCGGCTCAGCTGGCCAATTGGCTTGCCACGGTGCTGCCCGGCGGGGCGACGCCGCAGGTGACCGTGGAAAGCGGCGTCGACGCCAACGGAATGTCCTCGGAAACCCTGATGCTCACCGGACGCTGGACCCAGGACGGTGAGGCGGTCGAACAGCGCTGGGTGGGTCGGGTCGCTCCCAATGCCGCCGACGTCCCGGTGTTTCCCAGCTACCGGTTGGACCACCAGTTCGAGGTGATGCGGCGGGTCGGCGAACTCACCGACGTGCCGGTCCCGCGGGTGCGGTGGCTGGAGAACACCGGCGCGGTGCTCGGCGAACCGTTCTTCCTGATGGACCGCGTCGACGGTCAGGTGCCGCCCGACGTCATGCCCTACACCTTCGGCGGCAACTGGTTCGCCGACGGCAGCGCTGACCAGCAACGCCGGTTGCAGGACACCACGGTGGCGGTGCTGGCCGACCTGCACGCCATCCCCGACCCGCAGGAGGCGTTCGCCTTCATCGATGAGGGGCGCGTCGGCGACAGCGCGTTGCGCCGCCACTTCAACTGGGTGCGCGACTGGTACGCGTTCGCCGTGCCCGATATCGGCCGGGTCCCGCTACTGGATCGCTGCTTCGATTGGCTGGAGCGGCACTGGCCGGCCGAGGCGGCCGCCGCCGCGCCGGTGTTGTGTTGGGGCGACGCCCGGATCGGCAACGTCGTCTACCGCGACTTCGCCCCGGTGGCCGTGCTGGACTGGGAGATGATGACGCTGGGTCCGCGCGAACTCGACGTGGCCTGGCTGATCTTCGCCCACTCGGTCTTTCAGGAACTCGCCGGCCTGGCGAACCTGCCCGGGCTGCCCGATGTCCTCACCGAGGACGAGGTGTGCCGCACCTACGAGCGGCTCACCGGTGTCACCCTCGGTGATCTGAACTGGTTCTACGTCTATGCCGGGCTGATGTGGGCGGTGGTGTTCCTGCGCACCGGCGCCCGCCGGGTGCACTTCGGCGAGATCGAGGCGCCCGCCGACCCGGAGTCGCTCTTCTACCACGGTGCTCTGTTGAAACGTCTGATGGGAGAACAGAACTGATGATCGGACCAGTCGACGAATACCCGGTTCACCAACTGTCCCAGCCGATCGCCTGGCCGGGCTCCTCCGACCGCAACTTCTACGACCGCTCCTATCTCAACGCCCACGACCGCACCGGCGACATCTTCGTGATCACCGGCATGGGCTACTACCCCAACCTCGGCGTCAAGGACGCCTTCTTTCTGGTGCGCCGCGGCGACACCCAGACCGCGGTACACCTGTCCGACGGAATCGACCAGGACCGGCTCAACCCGCACGTCGGCAACTACCGCATCGAGATCGTCGACCCGCTGCGCACCCTGCGGGTGGTGCTGGAGGAGACCGAGGGCATCGCGGCGGACCTGACCTGGCAGGGGCTGTTCGATGTCGTCCAGGAGCAGCCCCATGTGCTGCGGTCCGGAACGCGCGTGACCCTGGACGCCCAGCGGTTCGCCCAATTGGGCTCCTGGAGCGGGCACCTCGTGGTCGACGGGGAGGAGATCGCGGTCGACCCGCAAACCTGGATCGGCTCGCGGGACCGGTCCTGGGGCATCCGTCCGGTGGGCGAACCGGAGCCGGCCGGCCGGCCCGCCGACCCGCCGTTCGAGGGCATGTGGTGGCTGTATCTGCCCGTCGCCTTCGACGAGTTCGCGATCGTGCTGATCATCCAGGAGGAGCCCAACGGGTTCCGCACTCTCAACGACGCCACCCGGGTCTGGCGCGACGGCCGAGTCGAGCAGCTGGGCTGGCCGCGGGTCAGCACCACCTACCGGTCTGGCACCCGGATCCCGACCGGCGCCACGATCGAGGCCACCCGGCCCGACGGCACCCCGGTGCGCATCGAGGTGGAATCCAAACTGCCGGTGCCGATTCACGTCGGCGGCGGCTACGGCGGCGACCCCGATTGGCTGCACGGGATGTGGAAGGGCGAGAACTTCACCGAGCGGCTCACCTACGACATGACCGACCCGGCCATCGTCGCCCGCGCCGGGTTCGGGGTGATCGACCATGTCGGCCGCGCGGTCTGCCGCGACGGCGACGGGCCGGCCGTGGAGGGCTGGGGGCTCTATGAGCACGGGGCGCTGGGCCGCCACGACCCGTCCGGGTTCGCCGACTGGCTGTCGGTGGCGCCCTGACCGGCTGCGCCGGTTAGGAACTGGCTTCCCGCACCGGGTCGGTAGCCACCGCAGCGACCAGGGCGCGCAGTTCGGCGTTGACCGCCGCCGGTTGTTCCAGCGGTGAGCAGTGCCCGCCGGCCAGCTCGACGAGCCGGAACAGGTTGGGCACGTCCTCGGCGATGCGGCGGGACTGGCTGATCGGGGTGAGCCGGTCCCGGTGGCTGCCGATCACCAGCGTGGGCACCGTCAGCCCCGACAGGTTCATGTAGGTGTGCCCCAGTTCGCGGATGAGGGCGCGCGCACAGCCACCGCGCCCGGCCGGCGGCGTGGTCTCGAACATCTCGTAGACGTAGTCGGCGACCACGGGGTCAGCGGCCGCGCCGGCCGCCATCATCGCCACCACCGGGCGGATCGGCATCCGCAGCGGCGGAGGCACCGGTAACCCGCCGATGAGGCGGATCAGGTTGGTGGCGGCCAACCGCCGGGTCGGCACCAGCCGGCGCGGAAACGGCAGCAGATCGATCTTGTCCAGCAGGTCGCCGGTGGTCGTGTTGATCAGCGCGATCCCGTCGGCGTAGTGCGCCACCCGATGGCGGTAGCGGGCCGACCAGGCGTCGACGGTGATGCCGCCCATCGAGTGGCCGGCGATCACGGCCCGCTCGCCCGGGTCCAGCGTGGCCTCCAGCACGGCGTCGAGGTCGGCGGCGAGGTGGTTGAGCGAATAGGCGCCCCGTCGCGGCATCCCGCTGCGACCGTGGCCGCGGTGGTCGAAGGCGATGACCCGGAAATCCTTCGACAGATCGGCGATCTGATTGGCCCAGAACCGGATCGCGCAGACGAAGCCGTGCGATAGCACGATCGGATAGCCGTGCGGGGGGCCGAAAACCTCGGTGTGCAACCGGGTGCCGTCGGCGGCGCGGACGATCACCGGCCGGCCGGGCGGCATCGCGGCAATCGGGGATCGCGTGGGCACGCTCGATGCTCGGGCCATGACAGCTCCCTTCGCCGCGGCGACGTTGCCGCGTGGACGAGTCTAGCCGACATCGGACAACCCGCCGGGCTGCGACATGGATCGGGAGACGACGGACGTCAAATGGAATACGGCCCCGGCGTTTCCTCCGGGGGCCCTTCTCACTAGTAGCGGGGGCAGGGTTCGAACCTACGCCCTCTGGGGTATGAGCTGATGGATGGGCGTTCCACCGGGTGAGCGGTGTCGCGTTTATGCAAATCATGCGTCTGACGGGTTCGATGGTGTTTGCGTGGTCGGTACTGATTTCAACTGTTTTGCGGAGTTTTGTACCCAAATCTGTTCCCAATTTCCCAGGGTGCCCGTCGCGCAAGATCCGACCGTCGAATGTCCGACTACCGGGGAATGAGCACAGTCAACGTGTCACTGCTATCCGCCACCTTTTTGCCACGAGCAGCGCCCGGGAACACATCCGAGTGGTGCCTCCTCCCGGAGGAGTCAGATGGGCCCATCGGGAGCTAGCGGCCAAGAGAATACTCAGGTTAGCGCAGCGACAACCATCTGCACATCTAGCCCGATTGAGCTCGCCAGCTGCACAACGGCTTCGGGAAACGACTTACCTCTTGCACGTGGATAGCGCTCACCGGATCGAGGTACCTCCGCGAGCATCGTCATCGGAGTACTCAACGGCGACGGCTGATCGAAGACACGCCATACCTGTGATTGCGTTTCTGCTAACGCGTATGTTCCGCTGTCGCACAATAGAACACAGGCTCCCCGCTCACCTCGGGCAACGACGGCATAAATTCTGTCGTAGCGTTCGACGAGTGTCGCAATCCGGGCTGCGTAACGCCGAGGCGCCGCGCTGCCGCAGTCGACGACCCACGCGCCACTGTCTATTTCCGCGCCCAACCCTTCCGCCTCGAAAGCGGCGAGTAGCTCGGCGCGCGGATCCTCACGAGCTGCGCTGGCAAGCTCGATGTACGTTTCGATGTCGCGCCACTCGGCGACGCGACTGAAAGACTGCGATGGTTGGTACAGGTATCGATCGATGAGATCTGGGTCGGCGTCCGCGGCGAGGGCTCCAACTGCCTGCCATGCCCGCTGCAGGACGATGTCGCGCGGGCCTCCCCCATGCAGCGTCGCGCCCTGAGCAAGCAACGCCACCCCCACAGCGATCAGGGCACCGACGTAGGGCTCCGCCCTGTCCGGCAGATTGTCGTCCGGAGTCGGTGGAGTCGCGATGAGAACGTCAGCGAGTTGGTCGGCCCACTCGTCGTTATCCGGACCCCATACTCCGCCCGCGAGTAGATCGAAGTGCAGCTGCAGCACCAACATCCGAAGCTCGGCCGCTGGCGCAGGAGTCGCAGTGACCCCCCGCCGCAGCCGCTGGGCCCAGAGCTGCAGCCGGTGGCGTTGTTCGGCGGGAATATCCGGCGTGGGCCGGCGATCCGAAAGGTCTTCGGCCGTCTCGCCTTCATCCTCGCTTTCCTCGTCGAGAGGTCCGTCGGCATCCACGCTGACGGCGGAGTCGACCGCCCAGGTCGAGTTGGAAGTTCGGAGCGTCGCCAGCGATCCCGGGAAAAGCCCTGTTGTCAAGGCGGGTCCCAATGCTGCCTCAACATCGTTCAGCCACGCTCCCCAACGGTCGTTGTCGTCCACCGCTACATCGCGCGGCGCGGAGGTTCCCGAAGACTGGGACGGTCGATGGACGGAGTTGGCCTGCAACAACTTCAGCAAGTCGCTCTCGAAGCGGTTGCGCAACTCGTCATCGGTGAAGACATCCGTGTAGTCGCGAGTAAGCCGAGGCGTCGTGGCTTGGCCGGTTCGCGGTAGACAGGCGGCGGTATCGGTGAGGAACACCACCGAACTGGTCACGGTTTTGTCACCGATGTTGGTCGTTGCCCGAACAGCGGCGCCTGCCGGCTCCGGCGCCAGAAATTCAACCTGGATCACGCGGTGGCAGTCCTCTTTGATCACCTCGAATGAATGGTATGCACGCCACTGCCCCGGGGCAGCAGTCGAGGCCATCTCCAGCGTGATTCGGGCAACCTCGCGGCAGATCAACTCGACTGTGATTCCGGTGTCGCTGGCTCGTGCTCCGAGCAACGTCAGCACCGCGGTGACGCGCTCATCGGAGGCGGCAATCGTGCAGCGCATCTGCAAGTCCGACTTCGCGGCCGCCACACCTTCAGGCACCAGCGACACCCCGGCCGGGCTGACAGCGGCGAGCTCACAGTTCCCCCCGTGGCGTGTCGCGCGCAGCAACGCGACACGACTGAGGTTTGGGCTGCCCACCATCGCGGTCAGCGACTCTCTGGTGCGCCACTCAACAAGCTTGCCGTGGCTTAGGCGTTCGCCCTGTTCCGATAGCCACCGGTACTCGACGACGTCGACATCCCGGGCCGCCGCGGCCACCGCGCTACCGTCATAACTGCCGAGCTGTGGTTGCAGCGCTACAGTCAGCGACTTAGGCTGCAGACGCGCGACCAAAGCGGCGAGGGCCGCGGCATCGGGATCCAAGAATGGTGCACTGACGCTGAGCGCATCGACGGCAAGGTTGGGCAGCTGGTCGAGGATAGGACGATCGAGATTTCCGAGGATCGACAGCTCCGAGATCTCAACGGTCTCAGGGCGCACCATGTCCGCAATCTGCGTCACGGTGACGGCGATCCAGCTCGGCATGTGCACTGCGGGATGGCCGGCCAGCGCTGCCATCCAGTCGGCAAGATCAGCCAACGCTGCAGGGCCCTTCGACCGTTGCCCCCGAACCACGATCCAGAGTTCATCGTTATGTCCCCAACCGGCGGTCGTCGGATTACCCGAGCCGACGGCCGCCCACACGTCGTCCTCCCCCACAAGAACGGCCAGCTTCGGATGAAATGCGCCGTGACACGCGGCGTAGCCGTGCTGATATGCGCGACCGGCACGGCGAATATCCACAGGGTCGTGGACGGCGTGGTGGGCGTCACTGAGGATGGTCACCCGCGCTCCCATTCCCCGCGCCAGCCCAACTGCCCGCTGCTCGATAAATAACAAATCGAGGGTGTAGCCGGTGAGCAAGACTTCGCGCAGCGCCGCACCGTCGGCGCGGCCGTGCCACTGCTGGAGCAGAGTCAATGGTGAGCAGAAGTCGAATCGCGCTCGCGCGCTCACGGTAGGCCCATCGTGGTGCGACCCAAGTCGGTGACGGCGAATCCATCCTTGTCGCAGGACAGCACGCCGAGCTGTCGTGCGATGCTCCCGAGGGTCTCGGCGCGAAACCCGATGTTGTAGGCGCCTTCAGCCGCCAGGGCGAAGTAGCGGCCCTCCCGATCGGCGAGCTTCGTCGGGAGCTCAATCCGACCGTCGGCGGTGACCTCCAGCTTGCTCAGCGCGATGCGATGCGACTGGGCGAGCATGTCGTCGACGATCAGTGCTGCGAAGTCCCGCGTGGTGCCCTTCGATGCCGCCGCCGCGCGGGTGCTCACCCACAGCGGGTCAAGGTATGCCCGCAGTGGAGCCTGCCGACCCCCGCGAAAGGCGGCGAGCGCTTCTCCATCGAGGTCTCCGAGGCGGCGCGAGCCCAACAGCAGTGTCGCAATTGCCGTTTCAATTTCGCCGCGCCCGGCGAGGTCATCCTCAGCAGGGTGCGGATGCCCAGCTGCGTCGGCGGTGGGTGGGAGATCCGACAAGAACGCCGCCAACTGACCCTCTGGCATCTGGCCGCGGACCCAGTCATGAAGTTGGTCGCGTCGCATCGGGTCGGTGGCCTCGCGCACCTCGTCGACCAGTCGGGCCCATAGGAGCCGCCAGGCACCCACGAACCGGTGTCGCAACAGCAAGCCCCGCCAAGCCGCAGCGCGGCCGGCTTCTTGTTGAAACACGGTGTCAGTGGCGAGCTCGTGGCCGTAAGCGATTGCACCGTAGGCGATTCGTCGCCAATCATGCTGTCCCGGTTGAAGCTGCGTCGCGCGGCAAAAGATCCGCAAGGTTGCGCGGCGCGTTTGGTCGTCACCGGTCCAGTCCCCTGCCCCGGTAGCGGCGACAACTTTGCGCAGCGGAGCTACAAAGGGTGCCGTCGGCCCGGCGTGCGCAATGGGAAGTAGGTCGGATAGATCGTCATCGGTGATAGGCCGATTGACGATGATGTCCAGCAGCGGAGCGAACATGCCCAGAATTGCTTCCGGGCACGGTCGCGGACCTTGCCGCAGCGCGTTCTTGTCCGTCGCCACTACGCCGAGGGTTGTTGCCGGCCCTTTGTACTGCGACCAGAAACCGGAGGCCCGTTCTGAGTACGATTCCGGACCGACTTCGCTGAGTCGGTTGCCCAACCCATCGGCGAGCAGTCTCCGTACGGTGTCGGCGCCGTGGAGGTGACCGGGCCCCGTCAGATCGCCGGCATCTTGAGAGACGAGAGACGCCCACGCCAGGGCGGATTCAGCCCGCCGGATCAAGGTTTGGCAAGTGGCGGAGTCGTACTGGCGCGCGGAGGCCAGGTCCGCGAGTGCCCAGTACAGCGCAAAGTGCAATGCACTCTCGCTCAACGTTGAGATGCCCGGCACCAACACACTCACCATTCGCAGGACAGGCGCCTCCACAGCCAACGGGTAACGACTTGTGCGCTTACTGATCCCCGGCGCTGACCACGCCGGGCCGTCGATGGATACCAGGGCACCTAGTTTGTCGTTCAGCGGTCATCCCCCACAGCCACGAACATTAGTTGCTCCGCACGGCCTCGGGTGCCGGTTTTCGCCATCGGCTGGTTCTCTCGCAAGACCACCCATCCAGCCGTTACGCCTCGGATAAAGCCATCGACACTCGCGAGCATCAGCAGGAATGCGCCGCGCATGGCCCCATCCCACTTGCGACCCGATGGCTCATCACCCTCGCAACCGTCCGTCGCCGGACCCCGGCAGGCGGGTCGTCAGTTGCCACACGCGCTTCGACGTATAGGGCCGAAAGCTCGACAACGAAGATGTTGTGGAAGGTCCTTCCGCCAAGCTCTTTCGGTCCGGATGGGGCGGGTAGGCCCGCGCGGAGTCTTTCATTAGCCAAGCTAATGCTCCCCCAACCCGATAGAAAATGCCCCTCAGGCTGTTGCCTGAGGGGCATCTTCACTAGTAGCGGGGGCAGGATTCGAACCTACGACCTCTGGGTTATGAGCCCAGCGAGCTACCGAGCTGCTCCACCCCGCGTCGGGCATGTACAGGTTACCCAACACCGGCCGGTGCCACCAAATCGCGCGGTGACCAGCGGTTATTTCGCGTCGTCGAACTTACTCATCGCCTCATCGAGGTGCTGCAGCGCCTCCCCGTAGCCGGCGAAGTCGCCCTTCTTCTGCGCGTCGCGCACCGCGTCGATCGCCGCGTCGATCTCCCGCAGCGCCTCGGCCTTCTCCGCGGAGAGCCCGGTGGTGGTGTCCGGGGTCGCCGCCGCGGGCGGGCGCGGGGCCTCCTCGCCGGGAACCCGATCCGGCGGGCTGTCCGGAGTCCCGGTGTCGGTGGGGGCGATGCCGGTCGCGGTCGCATCGGCGCCCTTGCCGAACAACTCGGTGAGCGCGTCGCGCACGGTCGGGCCGTAGCCGATCTTGTCGTTGTACATCATCGCCACCCGGATCAGCCGCGGATACGACGACGCCGCGTCACTGGAACCCGGTGAGGCGTACACCGGTTCGACGTAGAGCAGCCCGCCGTCGCCCAGCGGCAGGGTCAACAGGTTGCCCCAGCGGATCCGGTTCTGGTTGTCCCGGCCGATCACACCGAGGTCCTGGGAGACCGCGGTGTCGGTGGTGATCGCGTTGTTGGCCAGTTTGGGCCCGTTGACCTGACCGGGGATGGTCAGCACGGTCAGCTGCCCGTAGGTGTCCGGATCGGAGCTGGCCGAGACGTAGGCCGCCAGATAATCACGCTTGAACCGGTTCATCGCGCTGGTCAGCTGGAACGACGCCGACCCGTCGCCCTTCGCCAGATCCTTGGCGACGATGTAGTAGGGCGGCTGGAAGCTGCTCGCGGTCGGGTTCGGATCCAGTGGCACATCCCAGAAGTCGGACGTGGAGAAGAACGTCACCGGGTCGTTGACGTGATATTTCGCCAACAGCATGCGCTGGACCTTGAACAGGTCCTCCGGGTAGCGCAGGTGCTCGGCGAGCTCCGGGCTGATCGCGCTCTTGGGCTCCACGGTGCCGGGGAACACCTGCATCCAGGCGTTGAGCACCGGGTCGTTCTCGTCCTGCTGGTAGAGGGTGACGGTGCCGTCGTAGGCGTCGACGGTGGCCTTCACCGAGTTCCGGATGTAGGAGACCTGCTTGTCCGGGGTGAGCCGGTTGAAGGCCACCTCGTTGGAGTCCGCAGTCGCCGACGACAGCGACGTCGACTGCGAGTAGGGGTAGTTGTCCAGTGTGGTGTAGCCGTCGACGATCCACACCATCCGCTTGTCGACGATCGCCGGGTACACGGTCGTGTCGGTGGTCAGCCACGGGGCGACCGCCTTCACCCGCTTGGCCGGGTCGCGGTTGAACAACAGCTTGCTGTCGGCACCGATCACCGAGGAGAACAAGAAGTTGCGTTCGGCGAACTTCGCCGCGAAGACGCTGCGCGCCAACCAGTTACCGATCGGCACCCCACCGCGCCCGGTGTAGGTGTAGTTCTTCGTCTCGGTGTTGGTCTCGTAGTCGTATTCCCGGTCGGGACCGTTGCTGCCCACGATCGCGTAGTCGGCCGGAGTGTTGGCGATGACCGGGCCGTAGTAGATGCGCGGCTGGTCCAGCTGGGCGGGCCCGTCGGAGACGACGCTGCCGTTGGCGCCGACCGCGTTGACCAGGAACTCCGGGTAACCGCCGTTCTGGTTGGGGTCGTTGGCGATTCCGCGCACCGTGTTGGCCGGCGAGGCGATGAACCCATTGCCGTGGGTGTAGACGCTGTGCCGGTTGATCCAGTCGCGCTGGTTGTCGGTCAACCGGTCCGGGTTGAGTTCGCGGGCGGCGACGACGTAGTCGCGCAGGTGCCCGTCGTCGTCGCGGTAGCGGTCGATGGCCAGCTGGTCGGGGAAGTAGTAGAAGTTCTTCCCCTGCTGGAACTGGGTGAACGCCGGGGACACGATGGTCGGGTCGAGCAACCGGATGTTGGAGGTGGTGGCCCGGTCGGCGGCGACCTGTTTGGCGGTGGCCGGCGCGTTGCCGGGGTAGGGCACGTAGTGCACCACGTCGCTGGTCAACCCGTAGGCGTTGCGGGTCGCGGTGATGCTGCGCGAGATGTACTCGCTCTCCTTCTGCGCGGCGTTGGGTTTGACGCTGATCTGTTCCATCAGCATCGGCCAGACCGCCCCGACGATCAGCGAGGACAGCAGCAGCAACGCCAACCCGATCGCCGGGATGCGCAAGTCGCGCAACACGATCGCGGAGAACACCGCCACCGCGCAGATCAACGCGATCGCCAGCAGGATCAGCTTGGCGGGCAGCACGGCGTTGATGTCGGTGTAGCCGGCCCCGGTGAACGGCTTGCCGGTCCGGGTGTTGGACAACAGTTCGTAGCGGTCCAGCCAGTAGGCCGCCACTTTCAGCAGCACCAGCACCCCGACCAGGCTGACCAACTGGATCCGCGCCGGCCGGGTCAGCGCACCGGCGCGCCCGCTCAGCCGGATCCCGCCGAACACATAGTGGGCGGCCAGGTTCGCCAGGAACGTCAGGAAGACCGCCACCAGCAGGTAGCTCAGCACCAGGCGGTAGAACGGCAGATCGAAGGCGTAGAAGCCCATGTCCTTGCCGAACTGCGGGTCGGCGACACCGAATTCACCGCCGTGCAGGAACAGTTGGACCGTCGCCCAGTAGCTCTGCGCGACCGCCCCCGCCAGCAGGCCGACCAGCAGCGGCACGCCCAGCCCGATCAGGTGGGGCCGGGCGAGCACCACGGTGCGGTAGCGCTCCACCGGATCGTCGGGCCCGTTGCTGGGCACGAAGACCGGCCGAGTGCGGTAGGCCAGCGCCAGTCCCCCGTAGATCAGTCCGCCGACCGCCAGGGTGACGACGACGAACACCACCAGCCGGGTCACCAGCACGGTGGTGAACACCGAGCGGTACCCGATCTCACCGAACCACAGCCAGTCGACGTAGCCGTCGATGAAGCGCGGGCCGATCAGCAGCAGGGCGAGCGCCACCAACCCCAACGCGATCAGTACCCGGCTCCGTCGGTTCAGCTTCGGCATCCTCGCCGCCGGCCGCATACCCACGTGACTTCGCTCCCTGCTCGTTGACCCCGACGCTTCACAACTGTACGCACCGCCGCGGGGCGATGACCCGGTGCTAGCAGCGGGGTGGTTCACCGCCGGCACGCAGCGTGTTCAGCGCGTCGACGGCCTGGGCGAGGTTCTCGATCTTGATCAGCGTCAGCCCCTTGGTCTCCGAGCGGGCCTCATAGCAGTTGTCCACCGGCACCAGGAAGAAGTCGGCGCCGGCCTCACTGGCCGCGGTCATCTTGTGGGTGATGCCGCCGATCGGCCCCACCTCGCCGTCGGCGTCGATGGTGCCGGTGCCGGCGATGAACTTCGGGCCGGCGAGCCGGCCGTCGGTGAGCTTGTCCACCACGGCCAGGCTGAACATCAGCCCCGCCGACGGCCCGCCGATGTTGGCCAGGTGGAAGTCGACGGTGAACGGCGCCCACGGGGCGTCGAGGACCGCGATCCCCAGAAAGCCGTAGTCGCGGTCCGGGTTCTCGCCCAGGGTGATGCGCGCGATGCCCGCCGGTTCCTGTTTGCGGCGGTAGTCGATCACCACCTCCTGGCCGGGTTTGGTCTTGCGCAGTTCGGCGGTGAACTCCTCGACCGAGGCGACCAGGTGGCCGTTGACCGCGTCGATGGCGTCGTCGGCGCGCAACTGCCCGTGCGCGGGGCCGGGGTCGTTGACCGCGGCGACGGTCACCGCGGTGGGGTATTTCAGGTAGGCCAGCGCGGCGAACTCGGCGGCGTCCTCGGACTTCTTGAAGTCGGCGGTGTTGTTCTCGTCGATCTCCTCGCGGGTCTTGCCCGGCGGGTAGACGATGTCACGCGGCACCAATTGCTGCCGCCCGGAGAACCACAGCGCCAGCGCCTGCCCCAGGGTCAGGCCGTCGCGCTGGGCGACGGTGGTCATGTTGAGGTGTCCGGTGGTCGGCTGGGTTTCGGTTCCGACGATCTCCACGACCTGCTTGCCGTCGAAGTGTCCCAGGGTGTCGTAGGTGGGGCCCGGCCCCATCGACACGTACGGCACGGTGACCGCGGCCAGCAGCACACCGAAGGCCACCACCGGCACCAACGCCACCATCAGCGTCAGAATCCGCCTGTTCATCACGCTTACCCTAAACGGCACCGGTCAGCGGGGCGTTCACTCAGGGCGTGATCCGCCGCGCCCGGTGGGCCTGCTCGGCCGGTACCGTTGGGTTATGGCTGACCTGCCCTTCGGCTTCTCCTCCCCCGGCGAGGACCCCGACCGTGACCGTCGCCGCGGCGAGGAGCCCGGCTCCGGGTCCTCCGACCCGTTCGGGTTCGGCGGCGATTTCAACGTCGCCGACCTGGGCCAGATCTTCACCCGCCTCGGGCAGATGTTCAGCGGCGCGGGCAGCGGTTCGGCGGGCGGCTCCGGGCCGGTCAACTACGATCTGGCGCGCAAGCTGGCCGCCAGTTCGATCGGGTTCGTCGCACCGATCCCGCAGGCCACCGCCGCGGCCATCGGCGACGCGGTGCACCTGGCCGAAACCTGGCTGGACGGGGCGACCGCCCTGCCCGCCGGCACCCGCACCGCTGCCGCCTGGTCCCCCACCGACTGGATCGACAACACCCTGGCGACCTGGAAGCGGCTGTGCGACCCGATGGCCGAACAGATCTCCACGGTGTGGGCCTCGGCGCTGCCCGAGGAGGCCAAGCAGATGGCCGGCCCGCTGCTGTCGATGATGTCGCAGATGGGCGGGATGGCGTTCGGCTCCCAGCTGGGCCAGGCGTTGGGCCAGCTGTCGCGGGAGGTGTTGACCTCCACCGACATCGGGTTGCCGCTGGGCCCGCAGGGGGTGGCGGCGCTGATGCCCGAGGCGATCGAGGCGTTCTCCGCCGGGCTGGAGCAGCCGCGCGGCGAGATCATGACGTTTCTGGCCGCCCAGGAAGCCGCCCACCACCGGCTGTTCAGCCATGTGCCGTGGCTGGCCAGCCAACTGCTCAACGCGGTCGAGGCCTACGCGCGCGGGATGAAGATCGACATGTCCGGCATCGAGGAGATGGCCCAGGGGCTGGACCCGACGATGCTGACCGACCCGCAGGCCATGGAGCGGCTGCTCAGCGAGGGGATGTTCGAGCCGAAGGCCACCCCGGAACAGACCCAGGCCCTCGAGCGGCTGGAGACCCTGCTGGCGCTGATCGAGGGCTGGGTGCAGACCGTGGTCAGCGCCGCGCTCGGGGAGCGGATCCCGTCGACCGCGGCGCTCGCCGAGACGTTGCGGCGCCGCCGGGCCACCGGCGGGCCGGCCGAGCAGACCTTCGCGACGCTGGTCGGGTTGGAGTTGCGGCCCCGCAAACTGCGGGAGGCCGCCGTGCTGTGGGAGCGGCTGACCGAGGCGGTCGGCGTCGACGCCCGCGACGCGGTGTGGGCGCACCCGGACCTGCTGCCCGGCGCCCGCGACCTCGACGAGCCGGCCGCGTTCATCGACTCGGTGCTCGGCGGGGACACCAGCGGCATCGACAGCGCCATCGATGCGGCGCTCGCCGAATTCGAGAAGGACGGCGACGGCCCCGGCGACGGGCCGGCTGTGGATAACTGAGCGCGTCCGCGCGTTCGCTGTGCCAGTCTCTCCGCCATGGTCCGGTGCTACACCCTGGATCCGGCGATGCCGGTGCTGGTGCGCCCCGACGACACCGTGCAGGTGGGCTGGGATCCGCGCCGCGCGGTGCGGGTGTGCCCACCGGCGGGGCTCACCCCGGCCGGGCTGGCCGACCTGCTGCGGACCCTGCAGGCCCGGACCGCGCTGCCGGAGCTGCGTCGCCGCGCCGCCGGCGGCGGGTTGACCGACGCCGGCGCCCTGACTGAGCTGCTCGGCGCGCTGGTGGCCGCCGGGGTGCTGCGGTGCGGGCCGGCGCGACCCGCCCGCCCGCGCTCACCGGGAATCCGGGTGCACGGCCGCGGGCCGCTGTCGGACCTGCTGGCCTCCGCGCTGCGCTGCTCGGGGGCACGGCTGAGCCGCAGTTTCCAGCCGCATGCGCGGCTGGGGGCCGGCACCGATCTGGTGGTGCTGGCCGACACCCTGGTCGTCGACCCCCGGCTGCTGCGCGATCTGCACGCCGGCCGGGTGCCGCACCTGGCGGTGCGGGTGCGCGACGGCGGCGGGCTGATCGGCCCGCTGGTGGTGCCCGGGGTGACCAGCTGTCTGGGCTGCGCCGATTTGCACCGCAGTGACCGCGACACCGCCTGGCCGGTGCTGGCCGCCCAGCTGCGCGACACCGTCGGCACCGCCGACCGCGCCACCGTGCTGGCCACCGCCGCGCTCGCGCTGCACCAGGTGGACCGGGTGATCGCGGCGGTGCGCGGCACCGCATCGCGCAGCGCGCCGCCCGCGACCCTCAACGCCACCCTGGAGTTCGACGTCGGCACCGCCGCGGTGACCG
This sequence comes from Mycobacterium sp. 1274756.6, assembly GCF_001668625.1. GTDB lineage: Bacteria > Actinomycetota > Actinomycetes > Mycobacteriales > Mycobacteriaceae > Mycobacterium. The sequence goes on along the minus strand of NZ_LZLJ01000081.1, from coordinate 36,684 downwards.
CGCGGAGCTGGCCGCGCCACCCGCGTTGCCCGTGCTGACTCCCCCAGTGAACCGGGCGGTCGGACCAACCGCGCCTGCCCGCCGCGGCCATAGGGGATGATGGAAGCGTGACGGAGATCAAACGCGGCCGCGCCGCCCGCAACGCACGACTGGCCAGCCTGCCCATGGGGATCGCTGGCCGGGCCGCCCTGGGCTTGGGTAAGCGGATGGCCGGGAAGTCCAAAGACGAGGTCACCGCCGAGATGATGGAGAAGGCGGCCGACCAGTTGTTCACCGTGCTCGGTGAGCTCAAGGGCGGCGCCATGAAGGTCGGGCAGGCGCTGTCGGTGATGGAGGCGGCGATCCCCGAGCAGTTCGGCGAGCCCTACCGCGAAGCGCTGACCAAGCTGCAGAAGGACGCCCCGCCGCTGGCCCCCGACAAGGTGCATCGGGTGCTCGACGCCCAGCTGGGCACCAAGTGGCGGGAACGGTTCGCCTCGTTCGACGACACCCCGGTCGCCTCGGCCAGCATCGGGCAGGTGCACAAGGCGGTGTGGGCCGACGGCCGCCAGGTGGCGGTCAAGATCCAGTACCCCGGCGCCGACGAGGCGCTGCGCGCCGACCTGAAGACCATCCGGCGGTTGACCGGCGTCTTCAAGCAGCTGGCCCCCGGGGTCGACGTGCAGGGCGTGGTCGACGAGCTGATCGAACGCACCGAGATGGAGCTGGACTACCGGCTCGAAGCCGACAACCAGCGGCGCTTCGCCAAGGCCTACGCCGGCCACCCGCACTTCCTCATCCCGAACGTGGTGGCCAGCGCGCCCAAGGTCGTCATCCAGGAGTGGATCGACGGCATCGGCATGGCCGAGATCATCCGCAACGGCACCGTCGAACAACGCGACCTGATGGGCACCCGGCTGGCCGAGTTCACCTGGGACGCGGCGCGCCGGCTGGAGCTGATCCACGGCGACGCCCACCCGGGCAACTTCATGCTGCTCCCCGACGGCCGGATGGGCGTGATCGACTTCGGTGCGGTGGCGCCGATGCCCGGCGGGTTCCCCCCGGAACTGGGTGCGGCCGTGCGCTACGCCCGCGACAACGACTACGAGAACGTCATCGCCACGATGCGCAAGGGCGGCTTCATCCAGAAGGGCCAGGAGGTCTCGGTGCGCGAGATCGACGAGATGCTGCGCCAGTACGTCGAGCCGGTCGAGGTCGAGGTCTTCCACTACACGCGCAAGTGGCTGATGCGCCGGGCGGGCAAGCAGCTGGAACGCCCCGTCGAGCAACTCAAGATGGCCCGCCAGCTGGACCTGCCGCCGAAGCTGGCGATGGCGATGCGGGTGCTGGGGTCGACCACGGCGATCATGTGTCAGCTCGACGCGCACGTGCCGACCAAACGGCTCTCCGAAGAGTTGGTGCCGGGCTTCACCGATCCCGACCTCGAGAAGAGCGCCGAGAAAGTCGGGCCGTCGGCCTAGCCGCGCTCACGCCGCGACCGGCTGTTTGCGGGGCCGGCCCCGCGGTCGTTTGCGGGCCACCACCCGGCCGCGCAGCAGAATCTCGCCACCCCAGACGCCCCACGGCTCACCGCGGTCGAGCGCCGCGGCCAGGCAGGCGCGGCGCAGCGGGCAGTCGGCGCATAGCGCCTTGGCGCGCTCCAGGTCGGCGGGGTCCTCGGCGAACCACAGGTCGGGGTCGCGGGTGTGACACGGCAGTGGCCGGCGCGGGCGGCGGGTCGCCGGGTCGGGGATGGTCGCCGAGTCCGGCCGGGTGGTCACCGGGTCGGGGCTGAGAGTCGGCATGGCGGTCCTGCTTTCTGGTCTGGCGGCGGGTTTTTCCGGTCCGGACCAGGGCTGGCAGCGACGCTGCGGACGGGGAAGACGATGTCGGCCACGGATCCGGGGTGGGGCGTCCGTGACCGAGGGGTGGGGGGGTCAGCTCAGTGCGGCTGCGATTGCGCAGGCGGTGGGCACCCCGGCGGCACGGACGCCGCGGCGGCATGGCGGGCGGCAGCCACGCCGACGAGTACGGCTGTGCCGATCATCGCGGCGACCCCCTTCCCGGTGTGTGCCCGCCCCTGCGCGGAACGGTTGCGTCGAGCGTAGCGGCCCGCCACCGACACCGGCAAACCATTTTTGACCAGCGGCGTTGCGGTCAGCCCCGGGCGCGGACCAGCTCCAGCACGTCGGGGCCGTACTGTTCGAGCTTGCGCGCCCCGATGCCGGGGATGGCCACCAGGGCGGCGTCGTCGGTGGGCAGCGCTTCGGCGATCGCGATCAGCGTGTTGTCGGTGAACACCACGTAGGCGGGCACCTTCTGCTCCTGGGCGGTGCGCAGCCGCCACTCCTTGAGCTCGGCGAGCAGCTTCTCATCGATGTCGACGGCGCAGGTCTCGCAGCGTCGCAGCATCACCGCGGTGGGCGTGGTCAGTGCCGCGTTGCAGACCCGGCAGCTGCTGACCTTGCCGCGGGTCCGGCGGGACCGCGCCGGGGCGGCATCCCCGGTGGCCTGCGGCGCGATCCCGGTCAGGAACCGGGAGGGCCGCCGGCTGGCCCGCCCGCCGGGGCTGCGGGCCAGCGCCCAACTCAACGCCAGATGCACCCGCGCCCGGGTCACCCCGACATAGAGCAGCCGCCGCTCTTCCTCGACCGCTTCACTGTCCGGGCCGTGCGCCAGCGCGTGGGAGATCGGCACCACCCCGTCGGTCAGCCCGACCAGGAACACCGCGTCCCACTCCAGGCCCTTGGCGGCGTGCAGGGAGGCCAGCGTCACCCCTTGCACCACCGGCGGGTGCCGCGAGTCGGCGCGCAGCTTCAGCTCGGTGAGCAGCCCGGCCAGGTCCAGGCCGGGGCGGGTCGCCACCTCCTCGTCGACCAGTTCGGCCAGCGCGGTCAGCGCCTCCCACCGTTCGCGGGCGCGCGCACCGCTGGGTGCGGCCGCGGTCAGCCCCAACGGTTCCAGCACCGCGCGCACCAGCTGCGGCAGCCCGGCCCCACCGGCCTCGCCGTCGGTGTCGCGTTCGGCGACGCGCTGCAGCGCCACCAGCGCCTGCCGGATCTCCTGGCGGGTGAAGAACCCTTCCCCGCCGCGCACCTGGTAGGTGATGCCGGCCTCGGTCAGCGCCTCCTCGTACACCTCCGACTGGGCGTTGATGCGGTAGAGCACCGCGATCTCGGCGGCCGGGGTGCCCGCGTCGACGAGCCGGCCGATCGCGGCGGCCACCGCGGCGGCCTCGGCGACCTCGTCGGGGTGCTGGCCGAAGCTGGGCTCCGGGCCGGGGTCGCGCTGGCCGACCAGCTGCAGCCGGCTGCCCGCGACCCGTCCGCGGGCCGCGGCGATCACCCGGTTGGCCAGCGACACGACCTGCGGCGTGGACCGGTAGTCGCGTTCCAGGCGCACCACCGCCGCGTCCGGGAAGCGGCGGGAGAAGTCCAGCAGGTAGCGCGGGGAGGCCCCGGTGAACGAGTAGATGGTCTGGTTGGCGTCGCCGACGACGGTGAGGTCGTCGCGCTCCCCCAGCCACGCCGACAGCACCCGCTGCTGCAGCGGGGTGACGTCCTGGTACTCGTCGACGACGAAGCAGCGGTAGCGGTCCCGGAACTCCTGGGCGACCGCGGCGTCGTTCTCGATGGCGGCGGCGGTGTGCAGCAGCAGGTCGTCGAAGTCGAGCAGCACCAGCTCGCCGCGTGCCTTGAGCGCCTCGTAGCCGGCGTAGACCGCCGCCACCTGGGCCGGGTCCATCGGGGTGTCGCGGCGGGCTTCGCCGACCGCGCCCGGGTACTGCTCGGGGCTGATCAGCGAGGCCTTGGCCCACTCGATCTCCCCGGCCAGGTCGCGCACGTCGTCGGTGCTGGGGTGCAGCCCGGCCCGGTTGGCGGCCTGCGCCACCACACTGAACTTGCGGTCCAGCAGCTGCCAGCCGGTGTCGCCGACCACCCGCGGCCAGAAATACCGCAGCTGGCGGCGCGCCGCGGCGTGAAAGGTCAGCGCCTGCACCGCGCCGACCGGTGCGCCGATGTCGGCGGCGGCGTCCAGGGCGCGCAGCCGGCCGCGCATCTCCCCGGCGGCGCGGGAGGTGAACGTCACCGCCAGCACCTGCCCGGCGGCCACGTGCCCGCCGGCCACCAGGTGGGCGATGCGGTGGGTGATGGTGCGGGTCTTGCCGGTGCCCGCCCCGGCCAGCACGCAGACCGGGCCGCGGGGGGCGAGCACCGCTTCGCGCTGCTGCTCGTCGAGGCCGACCAGCAGCGGGTCACCGCCGGGCGGGGGTTGGGTCGGCATGGGCTCCATCTTGGCATCGGCGAACGACACCGCGGCGGTGGGCATAACCGCGGCCACCGATTAGGTTGGGAGACCTATGAGCACCAGCAAGAGCGCCAGCAACGACTCGTTGACCCTGTACTCCACACCGTGGTGCCCGTTCTGTCTGCGGCTGAAGACGATGCTGAAGGCGGCCGGTATCGGCTACACCGAGATCAACATCGAAAAGGACCGCGAGGCCGCCGAGTTCGTCGGGTCGGTCAACGACGGCAACCACACCGTGCCGACGCTGCGGTTCGCCGACGGGTCGACGCTGACCAACCCCAGTCTCGGCGAGGTGAAGGAGAAGCTGGCCGCGCTGGCCGGTTAATTCACCGCGGTGCGCACGTAGAGCAGCCGGTCGCCGGCCTCGACGGTGTCGACCTCGGGGGCGTCGATGCGCAGCAGGTGGCCCTCGCGCACCACCCCGAGCACGATGTCGCGCAGGTGGCGGGCGGAACCGCCGACCTCGGTCTGCTCGACCTCACGTTCGGCGATGGTCAGCCCGGTGTCCGGGCTGAGCAGGTTCTCGATCATCTCCACCACCCGCGGGGTGGAGGTGGCGATGCCCAGCAGCCGCCCGGCGGTCTCCGAGGACACCACCACCGAGTCGGCGCCGGACTGCTGCAGCAGGTGCTGGTTCTCGGCTTCCCGGATCGAGGCGACGATCTTGGCGTCCGGGGCGATCTCGCGGGCGGTGAGGGTGACCAGCGCGGCGGTGTCGTCGCGGTTGGTGGCGACGATGATCGCCGCGGCGTGCTGGGCGCCGGCCAGCCGCAGCACGTCGGCCTTGGTGGCGTCGCCGAGCTGGGTGACCAGCCCGGCGTTCTCGGCGTGTTTGAGGGCGGCTTCGTCGGTGTCGACCACCACGATGCTGCTGGTCGGCACGTCGTCACCCACCATCGCGACGACCGCGGTTTTGCCCTTGGTGCCGTAGCCGACGACGATGGTGTGGTTGCGCACTCTTTTCCTCCAACGCTGGATCTTCAACGCCTGCCGGGAGCGTTCGGCCAGCACCTCCACGGTGGTGCCGACCAGCACGACCAGGAACGCGACCCGCAGCGGGGTGATCAGAAAGATATTGGTGAGCCGGGCGAATTCGGTGACCGGGGTGACGTCGCCGTAGCCGGTGGTGGTCAGCGAGACGGTGGCGAAGTAGACGCAGTCCAGCAGGGTCATCGGCTCGCCGCGCACGTCGGTGTAGCCGTCGCGGGTCAGGTAGACGATGACCACCGCGGCCAGCATCGCCCCCAGCGCGATCGCGATGCGGCGCAGGATGGCGCGGGTCGGCGAGTCGCTCTCCGGGATCCGCAGCACCCCGACCAGCGCGTAGTCGGGTTTGGCGGTCAATCGCTCGTCGAGGCCGCCAAGTCGGCGCAACTTCCCTCTGGCCACCGCACAATGTAACCATGACCACGACACTTCCGGACCCGCAGCGCGCCGCCGGCCGGGCCGCCGCCCGCCGCCTGTCCGCCCTGCTGCTGGGCATGGGCACCCTGCATTTCCTGGCGCCGCGGCCCTTCGACGGCATCGTTCCCACCGAGCTGCCCGGCAGCCCGCGGGCCTACACCTACGCCTCGGGGGTCGCCGAACTCGCCGCCGGTGCGCTGCTGGCGGTTCCGCGCACCCGGCGGCTGGGCGCGCTGGCGGCGCTGGCGGTGTTCGTCGGTGTGTTCCCCGGCAACCTGAACATGGTGCGGGTGATGTGGGATCGGCCGTGGCCGGTGCGGGCCGGCCTGCTGGCCCGGCTGCCGCTGCAGATCCCGCTGATCACCGAGGCAGTGAAGGTTCGCCGGCACGGGTGAGGGCGGCCAGCTCGTCGCGGCCGGGCAACGCGTCGGGCGCCACGGTGGTGTTGTCGCGCACGTAGTGGAATGCGGTGCGCACCAAAGATTCCGGCTTACCGGATAGCTCCGCCCAGGCGAGCCGGTAGACACCGAGCTGCACCGCGGCGGCCTGCGCGGCCGCCGCACCCGACGGTGGCGCGCCGGTCTTCCAGTCCACGACGGTGACCCCGCCGTCGGGGTCGGCGAAGACGGCGTCGATCCGGCCGCGCACCACGGTCTCCCCGAGGGCCATCTCGAAGGGCACCTCGACCGCGATCGGCGTGCGCTGCGCCCACCCCGACTCGCGGAACGCCGCCTGCAGGGCGCCCAGCCCGGCGGTGTCATCGACGGCGGTGTCGGCCGCGCCGGGCAGGTCGGCGAGGTCGAAAAGCCGCTCCGCGCCGTAGAAACGCTGCACCCAGTCGTGGAATGCGGTGCCGCGCAAGGCGTGTGGGTCGGGTCGGGCGGGCAGCCGGTGGGCCAACCGCCGTCGCGCGGCCTCGGGGTCGGGGTCGGCGGCTAGATCCACCAGGGCGCTCACCGACAGCTGCCCGGTGCTCGCCGGTACCGGCGGGGTGGCGGCCCGGGCCCGCTCGGCCAGCAGCGCGTCGACTTCGACCGCCCAGCCGTTCGGGTCGGGGCCGGGTTCGGTGGGGTCGGGTTCGGTGGTGTCGGGTTCGGCGGAGTCGAGTTCGGCGGGGCCAGCTTCGGCGGTATCGGGGTTGGCGAGTTCCGGTTCGGCGAGCGCGGCGGCAACCAGCGCGGCGCCCCGGTCGACGTCGACGCGCCGCTCCCCCAGCGGATCCACCGGCCATTGCGCCTCGACCGTCTCGTCACACAGCGGGTTGGGTTCGCCGGCGGCCGGTTCCGGTGCCCACTGCTCGACGGTGACGGCGCCGGGCAGGTCGGCGGTGGAGTCGATGAACTCTTTGATCTCGGTGAGGAATTCCGCCGGGCCGCGGGGCTTGCGTCCGGTCTCGCCCCAGTGGTGGCCGGAGAGCAGCAGGGTGTCCTCGGCGCGGGTGACCGCCACGTAGAGCAGCCGGCGTTCCTCGTCGGTGCGGCGCCGGTCGAGCTGGCGCCGGTGGCCGTCGATGACCTCGGAGAGCTGCTTGCGGTCGGTGACGCCGTCGGTGTCGAGCACCGGGACGCCGTGCGCGCTCAGCGAGGCCCGGTCCCCGCGCAGCAGCGGCGGCAGGTCACCCGGGTCGGTGAGCCAGGTGCTGCGGGCGGCGGTGGACGGGAACACCCCCGTCACCAGGTGCGGCACCGCCACCAGCTGCCATTCCAGTCCCTTGGCCGCATGCACGGTGAGCACCTGCACCCGGTGGGCGGCCACGGTGACCGGTTCGGCGGGGGCCAGGCCGTTCTCGGCGACCAGCGCGGCGTCGAGGTAGCCCAGCAGGCCGGCGGCGGTGCCGGTGCGGGTGCCGGTGTGTTCGGCGTAGCGGGCCACCACGTCGGCGAAGGCGTCGAGTTGCTCGGTGCCGCCGCCGGCGCCCGGCGGTTGGGCCGACCGTGCCTCGGTGTCGGCGCCGAGCGCCCGGCGCAGTTCGGCGACGACGTCGGGCAGCGGGTGGTGCAGCTGGGCGCGCAGGGCGGCCAGTTCGTCGGCCAGCGCGAGCAGCCGCCGGTAGCCGGCCGGGGAATAGTCGTCCGCCGGGCCCGGGTCGGTGATGGCGTCGGCCAGGCAAGGCGCGTCGGCGTCGGGGCCGGCCGCCGCGGCGATCTCGGCGGGCCCGGCGGCCGGGGCGGGCGGGTCGACCAGCCGGCGGGCGCGGCGCCACAGTGCGGCCAGGTCGGCCGCGCCGAGTCGCCACCGCGCGCCGGTGAGCACCCGCAGCGCCGCCGACCCGGCGGTCGGGTCGGCCACCAACCGCAGCATCGCCACCAGGTCGGCGACCTCGGGGATGGCCAGCAGCCCGGCGAGGCCCACCACCTCGGCCGGCACCCCGCGGGCCCGCAGCGCGTCGGCCATCGGGGCGGCGTCGGCGTTGCGGCGCACCAGCACCGCCGCCGTCGGCGGTTCGTCGCCGGCGCGGCGGGCCCGGGCGTAGCGGCGCTGCAGCTGCTCGGCCACCCAGTCCCGTTCGGCGGCGACGTCGGCGAGCAGTGCGACGGTCACGGTGCCCGGCGCGGCGTGCGGGGCCGGGAGCAACTCCTGCACCTCGACCGAGCGCCGGCGGGCCTGCGCGGACACGGCGTTGGCCACCGCCAGGGTCGCCGGCGGGTTGCGCCAGCTGGTGCGCAGCTCCCGGGTGGGGGCCGGGCTGCCGTCGGGCAGCGGGAAGTCGGTGGTGAACCGCGGCAGGTTGGTGGCCGAGGCGCCGCGCCAGCCGTAGATCGACTGGATCGGGTCGCCCACCGCGGTCAGCGCCAGGGCGCCGTCGGCGCCGCCGCCGAACAGCGCGGACAACGCGACCCGCTGGGCGTGGCCGGTGTCCTGGTATTCGTCGAGCAGCACCACCCGGTAGGTGCGGCGCAGTTCGGCGCCGATCTGCGGGAACCGCTCGGCCAGCCGGGCGGCGGTGGCCATCTGGGTGCCGAAGTCCATCACCGCGTCGGCGCGCATCCGCTGGTGCAGCGCGTCGATCAGCGGCACCAGGTCGCTGCGTTCGGTCTGGGCCGCCAGCAGGCCGCGCAGCTGCTGGTTGGGTTCGGCGCGCTGCCGCGGCCCGGGCGGCAGCGTGTGGATGAGCCGCTCGAGTTCGCGGTGGGTGTCGCGCAGCTCGGCGGTGTCGACCAGGTGCTCGGCGAGCTGGTCGCAGAGCCGCAGCACCAGCCGGGTGACCGTGTCGGGGGATCTGCGGGTGGGCAGCGGCCCGGGGTGGCCGGCGACGACGTCGAAGGCCAGTTGCCAGCGTTCGGTCTCGCTGAGCAGCCGGGTGTGCGGCTCCACCCCGAGCAGCAGGCCGTGCTCGCGCAGCAGCTGCCCGGCGAAGGCGTGGTAGGTGGCGACGGCCGGGCTGCCGGTCGGGTCCGGGTCGTCGAGCAGGCCGGCGGCGGCCAGCGCGGCCAGCCGCGAGCGCACCCGCCGCAGCAGCTGGCCGGCGGCTTTGCGGGTGAAGGTCAGCCCCAGCACCTGCTCGGGGCGGGCGTGGCCGTTGGCCACCAGCCACACCACCCGGGCGGCCATGGTCTCGGTCTTGCCCGCCCCGGCGCCGGCGATGACCACCAGCGGCCCGGGTGGGGCGGCGATGACGGCGGCCTGCTCGTCGGTGGGTTGGTGCAGGCCCAGCGCCGCGGCCAGTTCGGCGGGGCTGTGCCGGGGGTTCACGGTCGGCTTCCGGGCGGGTGGGCCGGGCAGGTCGGCCGGATCGGGCAGTGCGCGCAGCCGTCGTTGGCCCGGGCGGTGAACTCGGGTCCGGCGGTGGCGGCGACCGCCGCGCGGATCTGGGCGCGCCACGCCGCGTCGGTCTCCGGGGTCAGCGGCACCTGGTCGCGTTCGCAGGCGCTGCCGGCGGCGGTGGATTTGGCCGGGTAGACCAGCCGGGCGCCGCCGGGCTCGGCGTCGGGTTCGAGCAGGCCGGCGGTGACGGCCAGCTGGTAGGCGGCCAGCTGGGCGTGGCTCTGGGCGGCGTCCTTGGTGACCGGGTTGCGGCCGGTTTTGACGTCGACGATCACCAGCCGGCCGGCGTCGTCGCGTTCCACCCGGTCCACGCGGCCGCGCAGCCGCACCCCCGGTCCGTGCTCACCGGGGGCGTCGAGCAGCCCGTCGACCTCGCGTTCCACCGCGACCTCGGTGAGCTGGCCGCGGGTGGCGGCCCGCCACTGCAGAAACGTCGAGACCATGTCGCGGTGCCGGGCCAGTTCGTTGGCGGCCTGCCAGCGGGCCGGGAACGGCAGCTGCTCCCACACCCGGTCGAGTTCGGCGAGCAACGCGGTCTCGGCGCGGCCGGACTCCGCGATCAGGGCGTGCACCAGTGAGCCGATCGTGGTGGCCAGCGGCGCGGCGTCACGGCCGCCGTGCTGTTCGGCCAGCCAGCGCAGCGGGCAGTCGGTGAGCGTGCCCAGCGACGACGGCGAGACGGTGACGACCTGCTCGCCGGGCGGGTGCAGCGGCGCCGTCGTGCTCGGCGGGGTCATCCCCGCCCAGCGGGCCGGGTCGGCGCCGGGCACCCCGGCGCGGGCCAGCCGGGCCAGCTGCCGGGCCGCGCTGAGCCGGTCGGGCTCGCCGACCGCGCCGGCGCGGGCGCAGACCACCGCCCGCAGCCGGCCGACCACCCCGGCCGCGGAGAGCACCGGCGGGGCGGCGACCGGCGGGCCGGCATCGGGGTGGCCGGCGGCCAGTTCGGTGAAAAACGGTGAGGGCAGTTCGGAGTCGGCGTCGCCGGGGCCGGCCTCCCCGTCCACGGCGGTGATCAGCAGCCGGCGCCGGGCCCGGCCCAGCGCGGCGATGAGCAGCCGGCGTTCCTCGGCCAGCATCAGCGCCCGCACCGACGCCTGTTCGGGGACGCCGTCGAGCACGTCGAGCAGCCGCTGGGTCGCCAGCACGCCGCCGCGCGGCACGGTGTTGGGCCACAGCCCGTCCTGCAGGCCGGCGATGACCACCAGGTCCCACTCGCGGCCCAGGGCGGCGTGCACGCTGAGCACGCTCACCGCGGCGCTGGTCCCGGCGGGCTCGGCGGCCGGCGGCAGCTGCAGCGCGGCGACGTGGTCGAGCAGCCCGCGCACCGAGGCGCCGCCGGTGCGGGCCACGTACCGGTCGGCGACGTCGAACAGGGCGTTGACCGCGTCGAGGTCGCGGCCGGCGTGCAGGGCGGCCGCGCCGCCGCGGTCCAGGGCGGTCAGCCAGCGGCGCTGCAGGCCCGATGCCGCCCACGCCTGCCACAGGGTCAGCCGCGGGTCGTCGTCGGTGTGGCGGCGGGCGGCGCGCAGCGTGGCCGCCACCCGCTGCAGCGGCCGGGCCAGCACCGGCGCCAGCCCGGCGGGGGGCGCGTCGGTCAGGGCGTCGACCAGCAGGTCGGGGAACCCGCGGGCCGGGTCGGCGGCGGCGCGGCGCAGCGCCCGGCGCAGCGAGCGCAGGGTCACGGGGTCCACCCGGCCGATCGGGCCGGTGAGCAGCCCTTCGGCGGCCGCCCCGTCGAGGCCGTCCAGGCCGGCCGCCAGCACGGCCAGCAGGGCGGCGACGGCGGGCTGCTGGGCCAGCGCCCCGCGCGGTGCCGGCAGCTCCACCGGCACGCCGGCGCTGCTCAGGGCCCGCGACAGCGCGGCCGCCGAGCGCGGCACCGACCGCACGATGACCGCCATCTCCGACCAGGGCACCCCGTCGATCAGGTGCGCGCGGCGCAGGGTGTCGGCGATCAGCGCGGCCTCGGCGTGGCCGGAGGCGGCGACCCGGGTGCTCACCGCGCCGCCCGGGCCGCGGCCGGCGATGCGCCGCGCCGGTCCGGTGCCGGGCAGCCGGGCGGCGACGGCGCTGACGGCGTCGGCGACCGCGGGGGCGCAGCGGTGCGAGTCGACCAGGTGCACCGCGGGGGTGTCGTCGCCGAGCAGCGCGGCGGGGTCGGCGCCGCGGAAGCCGTAGACCGCCTGGTTGGGGTCGCCGGCCAGCAGGGTTGTCCGCGCGCCGGCGGCCAGCACCCGCACCAGCCGGGCGGCTTGCGGGTCCAGTTGCTGGGCGTCGTCGACCAGCAGCACGTCGATGCGGTCCCGTTCGGCGGCCAGCAGGTCGGGGTCGTCGGCCAGCGCGGCCAGCGCGGCGCCGACGAGTTCGGCCGCCCCCAGGGTCGGGACGGTGGCCTGCGGGGCGGCGGTGCCGACCGCCGCGCGCAGCCGCATCACCTGCTCGTACTGGCGGGCGAAGCGGCCGGCGGCGATCCATTCCGGGCGCTTGTGGTCGCGGCCGAGCCGTTGCAGCGCAGCCGAATCGACGCCCCGTTCGGCGCAGCGGGCCAGCAGGTCGGCCAGCTCGTCGGCGAACCCGGTGGTGGGCAGGGCGGGGTGCAGGTCCGCCGGCCAGCCGCCGGCGCGGTCCTCGAGGTCCCCGGCGAGCAGCTCGGCGATGATGCCGTGCTGTTCGGCGCTGGTGACCAGCCGCGGCGGCGGGTCGCCGGCGCGCTGCGCCGCCAGCGCCAGCACCGCGAAGGCGTAGCCGTGCACGGTGCGCACCAGGGGTTCGGCGATCACCGTGGCACCGCCGGCGCTGAGCAGGGTGCGGGTCAGCCGGTTGCGGGCCGCCGCGGGCATCCGGCCGGCGCCGGTCAGCAGCAGCACCGAGCCCGGGTCCGCGCCGGCGCCGATGTGGGCGGCCGCCGCGTCGACCAGCAGGGTGGTCTTGCCGGTGCCCGGCCCGCCGAGCACCCGCAGCACCCCCCGGCGGTCCGGGTCGAGGGCGGCGGCGGCCTGCGCGGGCCAGCGATGGGACATGTCGGCATGACACCACACCGGCCCGACAGCCATCCGCGACCCGCCGCGCCCGCAACTGACCGGTGCGGCAGCATGGCACGGGTGACCGCTGCCCTGCACACCCACCTTTTCGGCCCGCCCGGCCCGGCCCGGGTGCTGGCCCTGCACGGCCTGACCGGCCACGGCCGGCGCTGGCGGGCGCTGGCCGAGACCCAGCTGCCCGATGTCGCCGTGCTGGCCCCCGACCTGCTCGGCCACGGCCGCTCGTCGTGGGATGCGCCGTGGACGATCGACGCCAACGTCGCCGCGCTGGCCGGCCTCACCGAGCGGGCGGCGACCGGCCCGGTCGTGGTGGTGGGCCACTCGTTCGGCGGGGCGATCGCGCTGGCGTTGGCCGCGGCCCGCCCGGATCTGGTGGCGGCGCTGGTGCTGCTCGACCCGGCGGTCGGGCTCGACGGCGCCTGGATGCGCCGGATCGCCGAGGCGATGTGGGCCTCCCCGGACTACCCCGACGCGGCGGAGGCCCGCGCGGAGAAGGCCGACGGGGCGTGGGCCGACGTGCCTCCCGCGCTGCTGGACGCCGAACTCGACGACCATCTGATCGCGCTGCCCGACGGCCGTCGCGGCTGGCGGCTGAGCCTGCCGGCGATGATGGCTTACTGGAGTGAGCTGGCCCGTGCCATCGCCTGGCCGGCGGCGGGCACCCCGACCACGCTGGTGCGCGCCACCGCCACCGACCCGCCCTACGTCGGCCCCGACCTCATCGACGGGCTGGCCCGACGCCTCGGCGGCGAGTTCGAGCTGGTCGACCTGGACTGCCGGCACATGGTGGCCCAGGCCCGCCCCGCCGAGGTGGGCGCGCTCATCCGCGCGCGGCTGCCGGGCTAGCGATGCCGGCGATCACCGAGGCGCAGGTCGAGGCGGTACGGGCCCTGGTCGCGGCGATCCCGGCCGGGCGGGTCGCCACCTACGGCGACGTCGCGGTGGCCGCCGGGCTGAGCAACCCGCGCAGTGTGGGCTGGATCCTGCGGGTCGACGGCGCCGACCTGCCGTGGCACCGGGTGATCCGCGCCTCGGGGCGACCGGCGCCGCACCTGGGCACCGAGCAGCTGGCGCGGCTGCGCGCCGAGGGGGTGCTCGCCGCGGCGGGCCGGGTGGATCTCGCCGCCGTGCGCCACCGGTTCGTGCCGGGCTGAGCCGCGTTAGAGCATCAGCCGCACCAGCGCGGCGGTGCGGGCCAGGCCGGGGAACGCCTCGGCCGTCGAGCGCGGGTGCAGGGCGTGCACGGCCAGCCGGAAGATCAGTGCCCGCAGCAGCATCTGCGGCCACTCCGGCAGGGCCTCCCACCGCTCGATGAGGCCGTCGTCGGCTTCTCCCCAGGACAGGGCGTCGACGACCACCACCCCGGCCGCCCAGGACGGCGGCCGCCAGTAGGGGGTGATGTCGGTGATGCCGGGGGCGGCGCTGCCGGCGAACAGCACCGTGCCGTAGAGGTCGCCGTGGACGAGCTGGCTGGCGCTGCGGGTCGGTCGGCGCAGCCCGGCCAGCTGGTTGATCAGCTCGATGGAGCGCTGCCCGTCGGCGGAGCCGGGCGCGACCTGCGCGCCGGGCGGCAGCGCCTGCAGCGGCCGTTCCTCCCACGCGGCCCGGTCGGCGACGTTGAACACGTCGACCTCGGTCCACGGCAGGGTGGGCGCCTGGGTGAGGAAGCGGGGCCGCTCGAGTTTGCTGGTGGCCTCGTGCAGCCGGATGCCGGTGGAGACGACCTCGTCGTGGCGGGGCTCGGGCACCCCGGCCACGAAGGTGTCCGCACGCCAGCCGGCGACCACGTAGCGGCCGTCGGAGGAGCGGACCGGGCGGGCCAGCCGCACCCCGTCGACGAAGAGGGTCTCACGCACCCGGGCTGACCAGGCGGCCCGCGCGTTGTCGGCAACCAGCGACAACACCACTTCGCCGCAGCGCCAGCCGCCTTCCCAGCTGACACCGAGCGGCTCCGGCCGCTCATCGCTCAGCCCGAATGCCACCAACACGTGTTCAGGGGGCGGCTCGGGGGTCACACCGTCAGCCTAACGGTGCCCCGCCCGGGAACCGGTCAGTACATGACCATGTCGGGTTGGATTTGCTTGGCCCACGCCACGATGCCGCCCTGCAGGTGCATGGCGTCGGCGAATCCGGCGTTTTTGACGGTGGCCAGCGCCTCCGCCGAGCGGACCCCGGTCTTGCAGTACAGCACCGCGGTGCGGTCCTGCGGCAGCTTGGCCAGCCCGTCGCCGGTGTTCAGCGTCGACTGCGGGATCAGCTGCGCCCCGTCGATGTGGTTGATCTCCCACTCCACCGGCTCGCGCACGTCGATCAGCGCCACCGTGCCCGAGTCCAGCATCTCGCGCAGCTCGCGGGGGGTGACGGTGGCGTCGGCGGTGGCGGTGGCCGCCTCGTCGGACACCATCCCGCAGAACGCCTCGTAGTCGATGAGCTCGGTGATCTTCGGGGTGGTCGGGTCCTTGCGGACCTTGACGGTGCGGTAGCTCATCTCCAGCGCGTCGTAGACCATCAGCCGGCCCAGCAGCGGTTCACCGATCCCGGTGATCAGCTTGATCGCCTCGGTGCCCATCACCGAGCCGACCGAGGCGCACAGGATGCCCAGCACGCCGCCCTCGGCGCAGGACGGCACCATCCCCGGCGGCGGCGGCTCGGGGTACAGGTCGCGGTAGTTCAGGCCGCGCCCGTCGGGGGCGTCCTCCCAGAACACCGAGATCTGGCCCTCGAACCGGTAGATCGAGCCCCACACATACGGCTTGCCCGCCAGCACCGCGGCGTCGTTGACCAGGTAGCGGGTGGCGAAGTTGTCGGTGCCGTCGAGGATCAGGTCATAGCCGGCGAACAGCTCGACGGCGTTGTCGGTGGTGAGCTGCTGGTTGTGGGTCTGCACCGTCACCAGCGGGTTGATCGCGACGATCGCGTCGCGCGCGCTGTCCACCTTGGGCCGGCCGATGTCGGCCACGCCGTGGATGACCTGGCGCTGCAGGTTGGATTCGTCGACGACGTCGAAGTCGATGACCCCGAGGGTGCCGACCCCGGCGGCGGCCAGGTACAGCAGGGTCGGGGCGCCCAGCCCGCCGGCGCCGATCACCAGCACCCGGGCGTTCTTCAGCCGTTTCTGCCCGTCCACCCCCACGTCGGGGATGATCAGATGCCGGCTGTAGCGGGCGACCTCGTCGCGGGTCAGGTCCGCGGCCGGCTCAACCAGCGGCGGCAGCGATGTCGACACCGGATATCTCCTCGATTCGCTCGTTCGGGTACACGCTGATCATCGCAGCAGTTGACCGCTACAACGACAAACCGGTCCGGAACCTTCCTGCCGCCCGCCCGCCGGATCAGGCGATCGGGTACGGCCAGGGGTTGAACCGACAGATCTTGCCGTCGGGGTGCACCGAGTCCGGGTCGAACAGGGCGGCGTCGTCGTTGGCGGTGGAGAACGTCTGCTGCATCATGATCGGCGCCAGCGCGTCCTGCTTCTCGCAGGGCTCGTGGCGTTCGTAGCCGATGGCGTGGCCGACCTCGTGGTTGATCAGGTATTGCCGGTAGGAGCCGTTGTCGCCCTGGAACGACATCGCGCCGCGCTCCCAGCGGGCGGCGTTGATGAACACCCGGGCCTCCCGGTCGGCGCCGTAGGCGGGGTTGTAGCAGGAGGCCTCCAGCTCGATCTCGTAACCGCAGCCCTCCCGCACGGTCATCGGCGAGGTCAGCGAGATCCGGAAGTCGGGTTCGACGCCGCTGGCGGCGTCGACGCGGGAGAACCCGAACTGGGTGTTGTGGATCCAGCTCTTGGGGTTGCTCAGCGTCTTGTCGACCATGGTCGCGAACGCGAAGTCACCGCCGAACGCCGAGGTGTCGATGCCGTCCTCGACCTCGATGGTGTAGGTGAAGGTCTTGTCCAGGCCCTGACCGATCGGCCCCATCGCGCCGGGCACGATGTGCCAGGACTTGTTGCCGGCGACCGTGTAGGGGCCGCCGACGGGCAGTTTGCCGGTGGGCAGGTTGGCGTCGAACTGGGTCAGGCCGCGCGGCGGGGCGCCGATGATCGCGGTGCCCGACGACCCGATCGTCGGCGGGCCCTGCACCGGCTCCTCGCTGTCCGGGCCGGGCGCGCTGGTGCCGCTGACCGTCTGGTAGAGCACCACCGCGGTGAGCGCGATGAGCGCCGGCAGCGCGTAGGCCCGCCAGCCGTAGGTCGACACGAACCGGCCCAGCCAGGTCTGTTTCCGCCAGCGGCGACGGTCACGGGCGGCGCGCGGGCGGCCGGATCCGCCCGCCAGCGGGTCGCGCTGGGCGCGCAGCGGCTCCCGCCATCGATCGTGGAGCACCGGCACCTGACCGGCGCTGCCCACGTGCCGCACCGGTTCGTAGGTCACCGCTCCAGAATGACACAACCGGCCGCAACCTGGGATTCTCGGCGCGCCCGACGCCGCGGGCGGATGCGCGGCGCGGGGTGTGCGCCCCGGGCGGGCGGCGGGTTCAGAGTAGTGTCAAGGCGGTGACGGCGGCCGGTGGCCGCGGAACCCAGATTGAGGATCTAGATGAGCGATCTTGCCAAAGCCGAGCGGAGCGGCTCACGCGGAACGCACCGGCGCGGTAACCGGTTGCCCCGCGATGAGCGGCGCAGCCAGTTACTTGTCGCTGCGAGCGAGGTTTTCGTCTACCGCGGCTACCACGCCGCCGGGATGGACGAGATCGCCGACCGGGCCGGGGTCAGCAAACCGGTGCTCTACCAGCATTTCTCGTCGAAACTGGAGTTGTACCTGGCGGTGCTGCAGCGCCACGTGGACAACCTGGTCTCCGGGGTGCGCCAGGCGCTGCGCACCACCACCGACAACCAGCAGCGGTTGCGCGCGGCGGTGGGGGCGTTCTTCGACTTCATCGAGCACGACGGCCAGGGCTACCGGCTGATCTTCGAGAACGACTACATCAGCGAGCCGCAGGTCGCGGCGCAAGTGCGGGTGGCCACCGAATCGTGTATCGACGCCATTTTCGATCTGATCAGCGCCGACTCCGGTCTCGATCCGCACCGGGCGCGCATGATCGCCGTGGGGCTGGTGGCGATCAGCGTCGACTGCGCGCGGTATTGGCTCTCCAACGACCGGCCGATCACCAAGGCGGACGCGGTGGAGGGCACCGTGCAGTTCGCCTGGGGTGGGCTCTCCCACGTGCCGCTGACCCGGTCCTGAGCCGACGGTCCGGCCCTCAGCTGGTTTTCTCTCAGCTGGTTTTGGTGCGCTTGACCGCTGCGGTGGCGCCGATGCCGAAGCCGACCCGCGGGGCGTCGGCGGTGCCGATCTCGACGTAGGCGATCTTCGCGGCGAAGATCAGGAAGCGGCGGCCCTTCTCGTCGGTGAAGGTCACCACCTCCGAGCCGTCGCGCAGCGCCGCGGTGAGCACCCCCTCGACCTCGTCGGGTGTCTGCGCGCTGGTGAAAACCAGCTCGCGCGGGCTGTCGGTGATCCCGATCTTGACCTCCACGCCGGCCCCTTTCCTTTGGTAGACGTCCCCCACCTGAGCAGGTTAGTGCAGGTTAATCGACCGCGGTCCCGGCGCCGCGGCTGGCATCCGGAAAACCGTCCCCAGCTGCGGTAACGGTTCGCTAACGGGCAGGCGCGTCGGCGCGGGAGCGGGCCGGGGTGCCGCTACCGTCGGCGCTGTGACCGACTTGGACTCCCGTCAACGCGACCGCGGCCCGCACTCCGGCCGCGGTCGGGTCGAGGGGGCCCGGCGCGACTACCGCAACCACCCCGGCTACCGGGGCTACGGCGCCGAACGGGAACCGCTGGCGCCCTACCGCGGCTTCGGCGCCCAGACCGGCCCGGCGCCCGCCGACTACCCCGACTACGCCGACTACTACCCGGACTACGCGGAGGACGACGGGGACTACGCGGACTACGACGAGTACGCGGACTACCCCGACGACGGTGGCCGGTGGCGCCCGGTGGCCATCACCGCCGGGCTGGTGCTGGCGGCCGCCCTGGTGGCCACCGCGGTGATCCTGCAAAGCGGCGGCAACGGCGGCACCGCGGGCACGGTGTCCTCCCCGCCGACCCGCACGGTGATCGCCACCCCGCCGCCCGCGCCCGCGCCGACCGGCTCACTGCCGCCCGAGACCATCACCACGGTCACGCCGACCACGCCGACCACCACCGCCGCGCCCAGCACCACCTCGGCGCCCCCGCCGCCCCCGCCGACCAGCACCACCGCACCGGCGGAGCAGCGGCGCGTCATCACCTACACGGTGACCGGCACCAAGTCCCTGCTGGACCTGGTGACCGTCGTCTACACCGATGAACAGGGTTTTCCGCGCACCGACCTGAACGTGGCGCTGCCGTGGTCGCGGCGGGTGGTGCTCAACCCCGGGGTGAACATCACCTCGGTGACCGCCACCAGCGTGCACTCCCAGCTCAACTGCGCGATCACCGACGGCACCGGTCAGCTGCTGCGCCAGACCGCCACCAACTCGATGATCGCCACCTGCACCCGCTGAGCGGGTCAGGCCAGCCCGAGTTCGCGCATCCGGGCGTCGTGGGACTGCTGTAACCGGTCGAAGAACACGGTGAGCTCGCCGAGCCCGCCGGTGCCCTCGACCACCAGGTCCACCATCTCCTCGCGGTCGGCCAGCACGTGCTGGGCCTGGGTGATCGCCTCCCCGAGCAGTCGCCGCGACCACAGCGCCAGCCGACTGCGTTGTTTGGCGCTGGCGGTCACCGCGGCCCGCACCTCCGCGACGACGAACTGCGAGTGCTGGGTCTCCGAGAGCACCTCGCGCACCACGCCGGCCACCTCCTCGGGCAGCACGTCGGCGATCTGCCGGTAGAAGTCCGCGGCCAGCGCATCACCGAGATAGGTCTTGACCAGCGCCTCCAGCCAGGTGCTCGGCATGGTCAACCGGTGGTAGCCGTCCAGGGTCGACGCGTGCTTGCTGATCGCGGGCAGCACCTCGACCCCGCGCTGCTGCAAGGTGTCGCGCAGCAGTTCGTAGTGGCGCATCTCGGCGGCCGCCATGCTGCCCATCGAGATGCGGCCCCGCAGGTCGGGGGCCATCCGGGCTTCCTCGGTGAGCCGGTAGAAGGCCGCCACCTCGCCGTAGGCCAGCAGCGAGAGCAACTCGTCGATACCGGGGTGGTCGGCGGGCAGCCGCGTCGCGGGCGCCACGGTCACCTCGTCGGAGGGCGGAAGCGGGGTCATCGTGCCCACTCTAAAGCCTCGGCGCGGGCCCTCAACGCGCCCGCGGGACCCCCGGGCGCGCCCACCTGGTCGGGCGCGCCGCCTCGACCCGCTATGCTGGGGGGACGGTAACGGCATGCCATGCCGATGCCACAGGAAATGTGCGTGCACTTCTTGGCCCGACCGGCCCGGCGGGCGGCCCACTTTGCGGCCCCGCGAATCGGCGACATCTCCGGCAGTCTGGACTCGTGCGCGCTCGACGATATGAACCGCGATCGCGACCCCGGAAAGGCTGTTGCCCCCCGCATGACACCCATCACCACCCATCCTGAACAGACATTCGCCCAGCTCGGCGTCCGCGAGGAGATCGTGCGCGCCCTGGCCGAGCGCGGCATCGAACGGCCGTTCGCCATCCAGGAGCTGACCCTGCCGCTCGCGTTGAGCGGCGACGACCTGATCGGTCAGGCCCGCACCGGCATGGGCAAGACCTTCGCGTTCGGGGTGCCGCTGCTGCACCGCATCTGCGCCGACACCACCCGCCCGCTGACCGGCACGCCCCGCGCCCTGATCGTGGTGCCCACCCGGGAGCTGTGCCTGCAGGTCTACGACGACCTGGCCGGCGCCGCGAAGCACCTGAGCACCGAGTCCAACCCCGGCGACGACGGCACCGTCCGGCCGCTGTCGGTGGTGTCGATCTACGGCGGGCGGCCCTACGAACCGCAGATCGAGGCGCTGCAGGCCGGCGTCGACGTCGTCGTCGGCACGCCCGGGCGGCTCCTCGACCTGGCCCAGCAGGGCCACCTGCAGCTCGGCGGGCTGTCGGTGCTGGTGCTCGACGAGGCCGACGAGATGCTCGACCTGGGCTTTCTGCCTGACATCGAGCGGATTCTGGCCCAGATCCCCGACCAGCGGCAGGCGATGCTGTTCTCGGCGACCATGCCCGACCCCATCGTCACCCTGGCCCGCAGCTTCATGAACCAGCCCACCCACATCCGCGCCGAGGCGCCGCACTCCTCGGCGGTGCACGACGCCACCGAGCAGTTCGTCTACCGCGCCCACGCGCTGGACAAGGTGGAGCTGGTCAGCCGGGTGCTGCAGGCCCGCGGCCGCGGCGCCACCATGATCTTCACCCGCACCAAGCGCACCGCCCAGAAGGTCGCCGACGACCTCGCCGAGCGGGGCTTCAAGGTCGGCGCGGTGCACGGCGACCTCGGCCAGGGCGCCCGGGAGACCGCGCTCAGCGCCTTCCGGTCCGGGGAGAGCGACGTGCTGGTCGCCACCGACGTCGCCGCCCGCGGCATCGACATCGACGATGTCACCCACGTCATCAACTACCAGTGCCCTGACGACGAGAAGACCTACGTGCACCGCATCGGGCGCACCGGCCGGGCCGGCAAGACCGGCGTCGCGGTCACCCTGGTCGACTGGGACGAGCTGGCCCGCTGGACGATGATCAACAAGGAACTCGACCTGGACTGCCCCGACCCGGCCGAGACCTACTCCAGTTCGCCGCACCTGTACACCGAGCTCGACATCCCCGACGACGTCACCGGCCGGATCGGCAAGCCGCGCCGCTCGCCGGGCCGGCGCCCCGAGCGCGGCGGCGCCGAGCGCAGCCGCGGGGAGCGGGCCGCCCGGCCGCGCACCCGCTCACGGCGACGCACCCGCGCCGGCAAACCGGTGAGCGAGAACGGGTCGACGCCGGCGGCCACCGATTCATCGCCCGCCGACTCGGCCGGCGCCGGCGCGGCGGACGACGCGGCGGCCGCGGAACGGTCGGCCGGCGGGGACGCGCCCCGCAAACGCCGCCGGCGTCGTCGGCCCCGCAAGACCGCCGACAGCGCCGCCACCGGCACCAGCTGACCAGCGGCTGACCCCCGATGGTTCGACCGGAGCGCCGTACCACCGGCGACCTGATCGCCGCCGCCACCATCGTCGTGGTCCTCGCCCTCGCCGCGACCCTGATCTGGTGGGTCAGCGACGCCCGGCACACCGTCAGCAGGCCGGCCGCCGAGCCGGCCACCAACCGGCCCTCGGCCATCGCGTTGCCCACCGCCCTGCACGAGCTCTGGGCCGCCCCCAGCCCGGCGACCACCCGCCCGGTGCTGGTCGGCGGGGTCGTCGTCACCGGCGCGGGCGCCCAGATGAGCGGCCGTGATCCGCGGACCGGCGCCGAGCTGTGGAGCTACGCGCGCGGCGCCGACCTGTGCGGGGTCAGCTGGGTCTACAAGTACGCGCTGGCGGTCTACCCCGACCGCCGGGGCTGCGGGCAGGTCAGCGCCGTCGACGGCGCCACCGGGCAACGCGGCCCGACCCGCAGCAGCTACGCCGACAAGCAGGTCCGGTTGAGCTCCGACGGCACCACGGTGCTCGCCCTCGGCGCGACCCGACTGGAGATGTGGCGCTCCGACCTGGTCCGGATGCTCTCCTTCGGCGAGATCGACGCGCCGGTCAAACCCTCCGCGCGCCGGCTGGGCAGCGGCTGCACCCTGACCTCCGCGGCGGCCAGCCCGTCGGCGGTATCGGTACTGGAGAGCTGCGGGGAGCAGCCCGGCCTGCAGCTGCGGCTGCTGCGCCCGGGCAAGGACGAGGACGAGCCCGAGCAGCGCGATGTGCCGCTGCCCACCCTCGACGCCGACTCCGGCGCCCGGGTCGTGGCCGTCGCCGACACCACCACCGCGGTGTATCTGCCCACCCCGGCACCGCACGTGGACATCATCGACGAGACCGGCTCGACGATCGCCAGCACCGCGCTGACCGCGCCGCCGACCGCGTTCGCGGTGTCCAAACCCGGCGACCTGATCACCTGGTGGACCGGGGACGCGGTGCTGGTGTTCGACCCCGCGGACCTGCGCTACCGCTACACCGTCGGCGCCCGCGACGGCGCGGTGCCGCTGGGCCCGGCGGCGCTGATGGCCAACCGGATGCTCATCCCGGTCACCGACGGTATCGCGGTCTACCACCCGGACACCGGCGAGTACGAGCGGACCATCCCGGTGCGCCGGCCGGCCGAGTTCAGCGCGGTGTACCCGGCGGTCTCCGGCGGCCTGGTGCTCGAGCAGCGCGGCCCGACGCTGGTGGCGCTCGGCGAATAGGACGCGTCGGGTGGCTCAGACCTCGGGGGCGAACGTCGGCATCGCCTTGCCGGTCTTCCAATGCTTGACCAGCGCCTCGGCCAGCTCCCGGTAGGCCTCCGCGCCCTTGTTCTTACGCGCCGCGAGCACCGAGGCGCCCGAGGCGCTGGCCTCGGCGAAGCGCACCGTGCGCGGGATCGGCGGCGCCAGCACCGCCAGGCCGTAGCGGTCGGCGATGTCGAGCAACACGTCGCGGCTGTGGGTGGTGCGCGAGTCGTACAGCGTGGGCAGCGCCCCGAGCAGGGCCAGCTCCGGGTTGGTGATCTGCTGCACGTCGGAAACCGTCCGCAGCAACTGGCCCACCCCGCGGTGGGCCAGGGTCTCGCACTGCAGCGGGACGATGACCTCGTCGGCGGCGGTCAAGCCGTTGAGGGTCAACACCCCCAGCGACGGCGGACAGTCGATGAGCACCACGTCGAACCGGTCGGCGAGCTTGGCCAGCGCCCGTTTGAGCGCGTACTCACGCCCGGCGCGCATCAGCAACATCGCCTCGGCGCCGGCCAGGTCGATGTTGGCCGGCAGCAGGGTCATGCCCTCGGCGGTCTCGACCAGCGTCGCGTCCGGTTCCACGTCGCCGAGCAGCACCTCGTGCACCGACGCCGGCAACGAATCCGGGTCGGTGCCCAGCGAGAACGTCAGACAGCCCTGCGGGTCCAGGTCGACCAGCAGCACCCGCGACCCGGCGTCGGTGAGCGCCGCACCGAGCGAGGCTACCGTCGTCGTCTTGGCCACTCCGCCCTTCTGGTTGGCCACCGCCAGCACCCGCATCTGCGTCACGCCGCTCCTCCCCGCCACACGGTTCACCGCCGTCACCGGCGATCCCCGCCATCCTGTCATGCCCAGCGGTGCCCGTGGGGGATGGTTCGGGCAGAATCGGTCGGCGTGACCGTCGCGCTCTCCCGGCCCGCTGCCCGGCTGCTGCTGTTGCGCCACGGCGAGACCGAATGGTCCAAGACCGGCAGGCACACCGGCCGGACCGACCTGGCGCTCACCGACTACGGCCGGCGGCGCGCGCAGGCGGTCGCGCCGGTGCTGCGCGGGCTGGATCTGGTCGACCCGCTGGTGCTGTGCAGCCCGCGCCAACGCGCCCGCACCACCGCCGAGCTGGCCGGGCTGCACGTCACCGAGACCACCGAACTGCTCGCGGAGTGGGATTACGGCGCCTACGAGGGCCGCACGACCGAACAGATCCGCGAGAGCGTCCCGGACTGGCTGGTGTGGACCCACGGCTGCCCCGAGGGCGAATCGGTCGAGGAGGTCGGCAGGCGCGCCGACCGGGCGATCCGCATCGCCCTGGACCGGATGGTCGAGCACGACGTGGTCTTCGTCGGGCACAGCCACTTCTCCCGGGCGGTGATCGCCCGGTGGCTGGGGTTGCCGGTCGCCGCCGGCGCCGGGTTCGCGATGGCGGCCGCGTCGGTGGCGGTGGCCGGGTTCGAACACGGCGGGCACCAGCTGTTGGCGCTGGGGCTGGCCGGGCCGTGACCACCCCCGAGGACGACACGCTGCCCGACACCGAACCGCAGTTCGTGCTGAGCGGGCCGGAGGGCACCCTGATCGGGTACGGGTTCGGCGCCCACTACCCCGACGTCGACGCGGCCCGCGCCGCGCTGCGCACCGGTGAAGCCGCAATCGTGGTGGGGGCGTTGCCGTTTCATGACGGTGCGCCGGCCGCCCTGTTCTGCCCGCAGACCCTGGCCCGCCGCGACACGTTGCCGGACTGGCCGGCCGGCCCGCTGCCGACGGTGCGGGTCGAGGCCGAGGAGCCCAGCGCCGCCGAACACCGCCGCCGGGTGGCGGCCGCGCTGACCGAGCTGCGCCGGCCGGACCCGGTGCTGCACAAAGTGGTGCTGGCCCGCGGGCTGCGCCTGGCCGCCGACGCGCCGCTGGACGCCCGCACCGTGTTGGCGCGGCTGGTGGCCGCCGATCCCACCGCCGACGGCTACCTGGTGGACCTCTCCCCCGCCGGCCCGGCCTACCGGGGCGCGGCGCTGGTGGGCGCCAGCCCGGAACTGCTGGTGACCCGCCGGGGCGATCGGCTCAGCTGCCGGCCGTTCGCCGGGTCCGCACCCCGCTCGGCCGACCCCGACCGGGACCGGGACAACGCGGCCGCGCTGGCGGCGTCCGGCAAGGACCGCCACGAGCACCAGCTGGTCATCGACACGATGCGGGCCCTGCTCGAACCGCTGTGCACCGAGTTGACGATCACCTCCGCCCCGCGCCTGGGCCGCACCGCCACCCTGTGGCACCTGAGCACCCCGATCAGCGGCCGGCTGCGCGACCCGGCGACCACCGCGCTGGACCTGGCGCTGCGGCTGCATCCCACCCCGGCGGTCGGCGGCGTGCCCACGCCCGACGCGGTGGCGATGATCGGCGCCCTCGAGGGGGACCGCGGGTTCTACGCGGGGGCCACCGGATGGTGCGACGCGCGCGGCGACGGGCGGTGGATGGTGTCGCTGCGGGGCGCTCAGCTGAGCGCCGACCGTCGTGGCGCCTTCGCCCGATCCGGCGGCGGGATCGTCGCCGAATCCGACCCCGACGACGAAGTAGCCGAAACGACAACGAAATTCGGCGCGATCCTCAACGCCCTCGAGGTGCGGCGATGAGCCTGGAGATCCGGCCGGCAACACCCGGCGACGTCCCGGCGATCACCGCGATGGTGCACGAGCTCGCCGCCTTCGAGGGTGCCGCCGAGGCATGCACGGTGACCGAGACCCAGTTGCACACCGCGTTGTTCGTCGAACCGGTGAGCGCGCACGCCCATCTGGCGCACGTCGACGGCGCCGCGGCGGCGATCGCGGTGTGGTTCACGAATTTCTCCACCTGGGACGGAATGGCGGGAGTGCACCTGGAAGACCTGTTCGTGCGTCCGGCGTTCCGGCGGCGCGGCGTGGCCCGGGCGCTGCTGGCCACGCTGGCCCGGCTGTGCGTGCAGCGCGGTTACACCCGGCTGTCGTGGGCGGTGCTCAACTGGAACACCGACGCGATCGCGCTCTACGAGCAGGTCGGGGCGCAGCCGCAGCGGGAGTGGACCACCTACCGGTTGTCGGGCCCGGAACTGGCCGGGTTGGCCGGATCGGGCTGACCCCGCCCGGCGGTCCAGGCCACCGCGGCCGGGCTGAACAGCAGGCCCAGCACCGTGAACGCGACCACCGCGACCGGGATGCCGTAGGCCCACTGGTGCGAGCCGACCGCCAGGTACCAGGCCACCGGCAGCAGCAACAGCTGTGCGAACACCGCGATGCCGCGGCCCCACACCCGGCCGCGCACCAGCGCGGCACCGGCGGCCAGCACCGCCCCGCCGATCAGCAGGAACCAGACGGCGGTGCCGAAGCCGTTGACCATGGACTGGTCGGACCCGGCCATCCCGCGCAGCACCAGCACCAGCGCGGCGAGCAGCGCGAGCACCCCTTCGGCGGCGACGATGAAGCCGGCTTTGCGTACCCCTTCGGGGGGGATGACACTCACAGCGCCAGCGTAGCCACCGGGTCGCGGGAGGCGAGGTACTCGGGTCGGCGCCGGGCGCCGCAGAACGGCTCGGCCAGCGGGTTGTGCACCGAGTTGAACACCAGGAACACATTCGAGCGGGGCAGCGGGGTGATGTTGGAGCCCGACCCGTGCAGCAGGTTGGCGTCGAACCACAGCGCGCTGCCCGCCGGGCCGACGAACTGGTCGATCCCGTGCTGGTCGACGACCTTGACCAGGGTGTCCCGGTCGGGCACCCCGATGTCCTGGCTGACCAGCGAGGTCTCGTAGTTGTTCTCCGGCGTCGCCCCCACGCACGGGTAGAACGTCCGATGCGAGCCGGGCACGAGCATCAGCGACCCGTTGTAGGGGTAGTTGTCGGTCAGCGCGATCGAGCAGGACACCGCCCGGATCTCGGGCATGCCGTCCTCGGCGTGCCAGGTCTCGAAGTCGGAGTGCCAGTAGAACCCGCTTCCGGTGAAACCGGGCATCATGTTGATCCGCGCCTGGTGGATGTAGACGTCACCGCCGAGCAGTTGGCGGGCGATCGGCAGCACGGTGTCCAACCGGATCACCTCGGCAACCAGGTCGCTGAGCAGATGCGGGGCGAACACCGAGCGGATCCCGCCGCCGGGTTCGCGGACCGCGCGCGGGTCATCGGCGTCGAGTTCGGCGCCGAGCCACTCCAGTTCGCGCTGCAACAGCGGCAGCGTGTCGTCGCCGACGGTGCCCGGGTTGATCAGGTAGCCGTGTTCGGCGAATCGGTTCAGCGCCGCCCGGTTCAGCGGCCCGTCGAGGGGGTCGCCCCACACGGTCGGCTCGGTCCGCGGGACCGGACTGATCGCGTGCCCGAGCCGGGTGGGGTAACGGTCTTCTACGCCTGTGAGTGTCGCCTGCGTCATGCCTGCTGGGCAGGGGCGGGATAGGCGCCGTTTTCGTCGTGAACCTCCCGTCCGGTCACCGGGGGGTTGAACACACACAGCATCCGCATCTGTTCCTCGCAGTCGATGCGGTGCCGTTCGTGGCCGTCGAGCAGGTACATCGAACCGGCGGCGAGCGGGAACTGCTCACCGTTCTCCAGGTTGGTGAGCGTGCCCTTGCCCTCCACCAGCCACACCGCCTCGATGTGGTGCTGGTAGTGGAACTGGTTCACCGAACCGGCTTCGATGGTGGTCTCGTGGAACGAGAAGCCGGCACCGTCGTCGGCGAGCACGATGCGCTTGGAGCGCCAGGTGCCGTCGGAGACGTCGCGCTCGGTGCCGGTGATCTCCTCGGTGGTGCGAACAATCATCGGGGGTTTTTTCCTCTCGGTCAGCGGACGACAGCCGAAACGGCGTCGGCGATGATGTCCATGCCGGTGTCGAGGTCGGCGTGCGAAGTGGTCAGCGGCGGAAGCAGTTTGACGACCTCGTCGGAGGGGCCGCTGGTCTCCATCATGGCGCCGCGCTCGAAGGCCGCCGCGCAGACCGCGTTGGCGTGTTCGGCGGTGTCGAACTTCAGCCCCTGGGCCATACCGCGGCCCCGGGCCTTGACGCCCTCGTGGTTGGCGGCGATGCCGTTGAGCCGCTCCCGCATGAAGTCGCCCTTGGCGATCGTGTCCTTCTCGAACTGCGAGTCCGCCCAGTAGGTCTCGATCGCCTTGGTCGCGGTGATGAACGACGGGTTCTGGCCGCGGAAGGTCCCGTTGTGCTCCCCGGGGGACCACACGTCGAGATCCCGCTTGAACAGGGTGAGCGCCATCGGCAGTCCGTACCCGCTGATCGACTTGGACAGCGTCACGATGTCGGGGGTCAGACCGGCCTCCTCGAAGCTGAAGAACGGACCGGTGCGGCCACAGCCCATCTGCACGTCGTCGACGATCAGCAGGATGTCGCGCTTGCGGCAGAGTTCGGCGAGGGCCTGCAGCCACTCCACCCGGGCGACGTTGAGCCCGCCCTCACCCTGCACGGTCTCCACGATCACCGCGGCCGGCCGGTTCAGCCCGCTGCCGGAGTCGTCGAGAACCCGCTCGAACCACTGGAAGTCCTCGGTGACGCCACCGAAGTAGTTGTCGTAGGGCATCGGGGTGGCGTGCACCAGCGGGATGCCCGCACCGGCCCGCTTCATCGAGTTCCCGGTCACCGACAGCGATCCCAGCGTCATGCCGTGAAAAGCGTTGGTGAAGCTGATGATCGACTCGCGTCCGGTCACCTTCCGGGCCAACTTCAGGGCCGCCTCGACGGCGTTGGTGCCGGTCGGACCCGGGAACTGCACCTTGTAGTCCAGGTTGCGCGGCTTGAGGATGGTGCCCTGGAAGGTCTCCAGGAAGTGCTGCTTGGCCACCGTCGCGATGTCCAGCGAGTGCACGATCCCGTCGGAGGCCAGGTACTCCAGCAGCGGCTCCTTGAGCACCGGGTTGTTGTGGCCGTAGTTCAGCGCGCCGGCCCCACCGAACAGGTCGAGGTACTTGCGGCCCTCGGTGTCGGTGATCCAGGAACCGCTGGCGGTGGCCATCGTGGCCGGCCAGCCGCGGCAGTAGCTGCGTACCTCCGACTCGACTTCGCTGAACACAGCGGGCAGGTCGGTTTCCGACGCAGGGGTCAGGGTGGTCATGGGATCCTCCATCTCCATAAATCAGTTAGGGCTCGCAGTGGTCCTCGCCGTGGTCTCCGCCAGCGGTTCGGCGAGTGGACCGATGCGCAGCAGCGGTTCGTCCTCGTGGCCACCGTCGGTGTCGAGGAGTTCGGCACCGAAGCCGTCATGCTCGGTCAGGGCGACGCCGTGGCGGCGGGCGAACGCGCCGAAGAAGGCCCGCGACGCCTCGTTGCTCGGCGTCACCGTGGTCTCCACGGTGATCGGGTGGCCGTGGCGGTCGGCGCGCACCCGGTGCACCAGCGCGTCGAGCATGGCGCTGGCCAGCCCGGTGCCCTGCGCGGAATCGGCCACCGCCACCTGCCAGACGAACAGCACTTCGGGCCGGTCGGGCGGGTGGTAGCCGGTGATGAAGCCGCAGACCTCGCCGTCGCGGTCGGCGACGATCGAGGTGGCCGCGAAATCGGTGGCCATCAGCAGGTATGCGTAGGTCGAGTTGACGTCCAGCACACCGGTGGCTTCCGCCAGATCGCGCATGCCCAGCGCGTCCGCACCGTGGGGGGGACGCAACGACTCGGTCCGTGGAGTCCGGCTCACTTGCCCATCGAGGTACATAACGAGTTAGTAGTCACCACAATCCGAATTCGTCGTCAGTCATCAACTCAGCGCTCTCGGTACAACGACCGTAGGCACATGTTCAGTTCCCGATCAAACCGCCGCCACAGCTCACGCCTGCCGGATACCCGCTTCGGCACCGACTCAACCAGCACAAAGCATGGCGGCAACGCGCCCTTGGCTAACCCGAGCTATGTTATCAAATCGTTACCTAACGGCGGCGCTGCCGGCACGCTCTAGACTCGGCATCCGTGCGCGCCGTACTGATCGTCAACCCCAACGCCACCTCCACCACCCCCGCCGGGCGCGACCTGCTGGTCCACGCCCTGCAGAGCCGGCTGCACCTGCGGGTCGAGCAGACCGGCCACCCCGGTCACGGCGCCGAGATCGTGCGGGCCGCCGCGGCCGACGGGGTCGATCTGGTGATCGTGCACGGCGGCGACGGCACCGTGCACGGCGTGGTCAACGGGCTGCTCGGCCCGCCCGGACCGCTGCCCGCCGGGCCGCTGCCGGCGATCTCGGTGGTGCCCGGCGGATCGGCCAACGTCTTCGCCCGCTCGCTGGGCATCGCCGCGGACCCGGTGGTGGCGACCAACCAGCTGATCGACCTGCTCGACGCGCACGGTCCGCAGCGCGCCTGGCGCCGGGTCGGGTTGATCGACTGCGGGGAGCGCTGGGCGGTCTTCGGCGCCGGGATGGGCGTCGACGGGGAGGTGGTGGCCGCGGTCGAGGCCCGCCGCCGCGCCGGACGCGGGGTCACCATGTCGCGCTACGTGCGCGCTGCGGTGCCCGCGGTGCTGGCCAGCAGCCGCCGGGATCCGAAGCTGACCCTGCACCTGCCCGGCCGGGAGCCGGCCACCGGGGTGCATTTCGTGTTCGTCTCCAACACCAGCCCGTGGACCTACGCCAACGCCCGCCCGGTGTGGACCAACCCGGAGACCACCTACGAGACCGGGCTCGGCGTGTTCGCCACCACCAGCATGAAGGTGCTGCCCAGTCTGCGGCTGGTACGCCAGATGCTCGCCAAGAAGCCCAAGCTGGAGTTCAAACACCTCATCCGCGACGACGACGTGGCCGAACTGCGGGTGGTGAGTCAGGACACACCGATCGCCAGCCAGATCGACGGGGACTACCTGGGGACGCGGACCGACATGACTTTCCGCTCCGTGCCGGATGCTTTGAGCGTGGTGGCGCCACCCGCGAAATCCCCCGTCGACCTGCAGAAATGACGTTGGCCGGGTTGCCGGTGCGTTTAGTTTAGTGCACCGCTTTCGGCGGAATAATCCGGGTGTCGCCCGGCGAACAGCGCGTGACCAGCCCGTAACCGGGACGTGATATCGCCCACTTGGATAAGTGTTCCTATTGACATCTGTCGAGGCTGTGCAACGATCACACGGTCGGATGCAACAGTTCACAGACTTTTTTGCGCCCGGAAAAACAGCCGAAGAGAAATGCCGGTGCGCCGTGCTGCGCACACACGTGAGGAGTAACGAGATTATGGATTGGCGCCACAAGGCCGTCTGTCGCGACGAGGACCCGGAACTGTTCTTCCCGGTCGGAAACAGCGGCCCGGCCCTCGCGCAGATCGCCGAAGCCAAGCTGGTCTGTGCGCGCTGCCCGGTGGTCACCGAATGCCTGTCCTGGGCACTGGAGACCGGACAGGATGCCGGCGTGTGGGGCGGCATGAGCGAGGACGAGCGGCGTGCCCTCAAGCGGCGCAACGCGCGGACCCGCGCGCGCAGCAGCGTCTGATCGAAGCTTTCTCCACCGATGCGGCCCCGATTCGTCGGGGCCGCATTGTTATGCCCGGGTTATGCCGGCGGCCGGTGCGAAAGCCGGCTGCGCCGCCCGATCGGGATCCGCACCACCACGTCGGTGCCGCCAGACGTGCCGGTGGGCTGCATCGCCAGCGTCCCGTCCAACTCCGCGGCGACCAGGGTCTGCACGATCTGCAGGCCGAGCCGGTCGGACTTCTCCAGACTGAAGCCGTCGGGCAGGCCGCGGCCGTCGTCGCGCACCACCACCTTGAGCCGGCGCGCCGACCGGTCGGCGTGGATGGTGACGCAGCGCTGCGCGGCGGCCGGGTCGAAGGCGTGCTCGATCGCGTTCTGCACGAGCTCGGTGATGACGATGACCAGCGCCATGGCCCGGTCGGCGTCGAGCACCCCCAGCGCCCCGGTGCGGGTGATGCGGATCGGGGTGTCCACGGTCGCGACGTCGTTCATGCTCGGCAGGATCCGGTCGATCACGTCGTCGAGGTTGACCTCCTCGTCCACCGACATGGACAGCGCGTCGTGCACCTGGGCGATCGAGGCCACCCGCCGCACCGATTCGATCAGCGCCTCGCGGCCCTCGGGGTTGGTGATGCGGCGGGCCTGCAGGCGCAGCAGCGCCGCCACGGTCTGCAGGTTGTTCTTCACCCGGTGGTGGATCTCGCGGATGGTGGCGTCCTTGGACAGCAGGGCCCGGTCGCGCCGCTTGACCTCGGTCACGTCGCGGATGAGCACCGCCGCTCCCACCGGGGTGCCCCCGGTGAGCAGCGGCAGGGTGCGCAGCAGCACCGCGGCTCCGCCGGCGTCGACCTCCATGCGCATCCCCGACCCGCCGGTCAGCGATTCGCGGACGTGCTCGGCCAGCTCCGCGGCCTCGAACGAGTCGGAGATCAGCGGCCGGGTGGCGGCGATCAGGTCCTGGCCCGTCAGGTCCGATTTCAGCCCCATCCGGTGATACGCCGACAGCGCGTTGGGGCTGGCGTAGCGCACCGTGCCGTCGACCCCGAGCCGGATGAACCCGTCCCCGGCCCGGGGCGTGGAGCGCGACATGGCCAGGTCCCCGATCGGGAAGGTGCCCTCGGCGAGCATGTGCAGCAGGTCGCGGGCGCAGTCGAGGTAGGCGGTCTCCAGCGGGCTGGAGCCGCGCCGCTCGGCGACGGCGGCCTGGTGGGTCAACACCGCCACCACCTGCTCGCCGTAGCGCACCGGGACCGCTTCCACGCTCATCGCGGTGTCCGACAGGGCCAGCCGCCGGGTCACCTGCTCGCGGCGGATCGTCCCGGTCCGGAAGGTGCGGTCGACCAGGGGCACCTCGTCGGCGGTGACCACGGTGCCGACCGCGTCGGTCTGCAGCATGGTCGTCGCGGTGTTGGGCCGGCACTGCGCCACGCACACCAGCGTGTCGGCGTCGCGGCGCACCCACATCAGATAGTCGGCGAAGGACAGGTCGGCCAGCAGCTGCCACTCCCCCACCACGGCGTGCAGGTGGTCGACGGCGCCGCCGGGCAGCACCGTGTGGTCGGCGAGCAGATTGCCGAGGGTCGACACCGCCGGGCTCCGGTGGCTAGCCGATGACTGCGATCAGGTCGCCGGCGCGGATGACGTCGCCGACCGCGACACTGACCTTGGTGACGGTGCCGGCCACCTCCGCGAGCACCGGGATCTCCATCTTCATCGACTCCAGCAGCACGACGGTGTCACCGGCGTTGATCTCGTCGCCCTCGGCGACCACGACTTCGAGCACACTCGCCACGATCTCGGCCCGAACGTCTTCGGCCATCTTCACTCCGCTCGTTCCGGTGGTCAGTCGCTGCCCGTATATCGAACCACAACCGTCGGCCCGCGCCCGTCAACAGGGCACGCGGAGTCCGGCGGCACCGGCGTGCGAAACTGGTGGGGAACGATCGGTGTTTTTCCGATCCGATCCGACCCGACCGCCCGGAGGTGGCTCCCATGGCCAAACGAGGCCGCAAGAAGCGCGACCGCAAGCACAGCAAAGCCAACCACGGCAAGCGCCCCAACTCCTGACCCGGCGGGGCGCGCCGGTCAGCCCAGTTCGCGGACGATGGTGGTCCGGCGGATCTCCACCCGCAGCCGTTCGCGCAGCCCCTGCGGGGCCTTCTCCCCGCTGCACTTGGTGGCGATCAGCACCTTGATCCGCTCCTCGACCCCGTATTCGCGCAGGCAGCCGGGGCAGTTCTCCAGGTGCTGGCGCAGCCGGTCCCGGGACTCGGCGGTGCATTCGCCGTCGAGCAGCGTCCACACCTCGGCCATCACCTCGGCGCAGTCCACGCCGGAACCGGGGTGCTCGGCGTCGGGGGAACCACACCCACATGCGAAGTCGGTCACGACGACACCTCCTCGGCGGCGCGGTCACCACGGAGGAAGCCCCGGTCCTTGGCGACGTCGGTCAGCAGGTTGCGCAGTTGCCGGCGGCCACGGTGCAGCCGGGACATCACCGTCCCGATCGGGGTGCCCATGATCTCGGCGATCTCCTTGTAGGGGAACCCTTCGACGTCGGCGTAGTACACCGCCATCCGGAAATCCTCGGGCAGCGCCTGCAGCGCCGCCTTGATCTCGGTGTCCGGCAGCGCCTCGAGGGCCTCGATCTCCGCCGAGCGCAGCCCGCGCGAGGAGTGCTGGGCGGCCGAGGCGATCTGCCAGTCGGTGATCTCCTCGGCCGGGTACTCGGCCGGCTGCCGCTGCTTCTTGCGGTAGCTGTTGATGTAGGTGTTGGTCAGGATCCGGTACAGCCACGCCTTGAGGTTGGTGCCGGCCCGAAACGAGCGGAACCCGGCGTAGGCCTTCACCATGGTTTCCTGCAGCAGGTCCTCGGCGTCGGCGGGGTTGCGCGTCATCCGCAGGGCGCCGCCGTAGAGCTGGTCGAGCAGTGGGATCGCGTCGCGTTCGAAGCGCGCGGTGAGCTCCTCGTCGGTCTCGTCGGGCGCCCGGTTGGTGTCCTCCTCGTCGTGCGCCGCGAACCCGGTGTCGGGGCTGGTCTCCGACGGTGCCGAATCCGCACCATCGATGTCGGCCATCGCCGTCCCTTCCCTCGGGCGTTGCAGACACGCAGTCAACACCGCGACTCTCCTTCGCTCGATCCTACGGGGTGCGCCGCGGCGCGCAGCGGCGACCGGCGGCGACTGTCCCCCACAACACCGCGCTCGCGGGCGGTTGTTCCCGGGCCGCGGCGGCCGGGATGTGGCGGTGGCGCCCGGCGACCTGATCGAATTGACCGAGGCGGTCACCGCCGACCTCCGCGCGACCTAGGCTGGGCCCATGTCGCTAGCCGGGAAAACCATGTTCATCTCCGGGGCGAGTCGCGGGATCGGGTTGGCGATCGCCACCCGGGCCGCCCGCGACGGCGCCAATGTCGCGTTGATCGCCAAGACCGCCGAGCCGCACCCCAAGTTGCCCGGGACCGTCTACACCGCGGCCCGCGAGATCGAGGAGGCCGGCGGGCAGGCGCTGCCGATCGTCGGCGACATCCGCGACGGGGAGTCGGTTCAGTCGGCGGTGGCGCAGGCCGTCGAGCAGTTCGGCGGGATCGACGTCTGCGTCAACAACGCCTCGGCGATCAACCTGGGCTCGATCACCGAGGTGCCGCTGAAACGGTTCGACCTGATGAACGGCATCCAGGTGCGCGGCACCTACGCGGTGTCGCAGGCCTGCATCCCGCACCTGCGGGGCCGGGAGAACCCGCACATCCTGACGCTGTCGCCGCCGATCCGGCTGGAGCCGCAGTGGCTGAAACCGACCGCGTACATGATGGCCAAGTTCGGGATGACGCTGTGCGCGCTGGGCATGGCCGAGGAACTGCGGGCCGACGGCATCGCCTCCAACACGCTGTGGCCGCGCACCATGGTCGCCACCGCCGCGGTGCAGAACCTGCTCGGCGGGGACGAGGCGATGGCCCGCGCCCGCAAACCCGAGGTCTACGCCGACGCCGCCTACGCGGTGATCACCCGCCCGGCCGGCGAGTTCACCGGACACTCGCTGCTCTGCGAGGACGTGCTGCTCGAATCCGGGGTGACCGACCTGTCGGTGTATGACTGCGTACCCGGCGGCGAGCTGGGGGTGGACCTGTGGGTCGACGACGTCAACCCGCCGGGCTACCGCGCCCCCTGATCCGCGCCCGGTTAGGGGCGGTCACCGCGGCGTTTGTCGCCGGGAACCAACACCGCCCCCGAAGTTGAGCGGCTGGACACGTCGATGTGCCGCGGTGTCGTTGCGAGGCTGAAACCAGCAACGCCCATATCGCTGGAAGAGGGATTCGACGTGACAACGACAACACATCCCGGCGACGCCGCCGTCGCCGCCGCGCCCGCCGCCTGGCGGGACCGGAAACGCTATCTGTGGCTGCTGGGCCTGTTCGTGCCCACCATGCTGTTCTTGGTGCTGCCGATCAGCTGGGGCCTCAACCAGGCCGGCTGGCACACCGCCGCGCAGCTGCCGCTGTGGATCGGGCCGATCCTGCTCTACGTGCTGCTGCCCACGCTGGACCTGTGGGTCGGCGTCGACGGCCACAACCCGCCCGATGAGGCGATGGCCCGGCTGGAGAACGACAAGTACTACCGGTACGCGACCTACGCCTACATTCCGTTCCAGTACGCCAGTGTGCTGTTCGGGGCCTACCTGTTCACCGCCGCGGACCTGAGCTGGCTGGGTTTCGACGGCGGCCTGGGCTGGCTGGGCAAGATCGGGGTGGCCCTCACGGTCGGCACCGTCGGCGGGGTGGGCATCAACACCGCCCACGAGCTGGGCCACAAGCGGGACACCCTGGAGCGCTGGCTGTCCAAGATCACCTTGGCCCAGGTGTGGTACGGCCACTTCTACATCGAGCACAACCGCGGCCACCACGTGCGGGTGGCCACCCCGGAGGACCCGGCGTCGGCCCGCTTCGGCGAGACGTTCTGGGAGTTCTTGCCGCGCACCGTGTTCGGCAGCCTGCGCTCGGCGCTGCACCTGGAGGCCCAGCGCATCCGCCGGGCCGGCAAGAACCCGTGGAACCCGCTGACCTGGCCGGGCAACGACGTGCTCAACGCCTGGGCCATGTCGATCGTGTTCTGGGGTGCGCTGCTCGCGGTCTTCGGTCCGGCGCTGGTGCCGCTGATCGTCATCCAGGCGATCTACGGGTTCTCGCTGCTGGAGTCGGTGAACTACCTCGAGCACTACGGGCTGGTGCGCCAGAAGCGGGAGAACGGCCGCTACGAGCGCTGCACGCCGCAGCACAGCTGGAACTCCGACCACCTGGTCACCAACCTGTTCCTCTACCACCTGCAGCGCCACAGCGACCACCACGCCAACCCGACCCGGCGCTACCAGACGCTGCGCAGCATGGCGGAGTCGCCCAACCTGCCGGCCGGCTACGGTTCGCTGATCGCGGTGACCTACTTCCCGCCGCTGTGGCGCCGGCTGATGGACCACCGGGTGCTCGACCACTACGACGGCGACATCACCCGG
>NZ_LZLJ01000080.1 GCF_001668625.1 Mycobacterium sp. 1274756.6 | reverse complement strand
GGTACGCCGGCGGGCTGGGCGCCCCGCTGGCCCACCCGGTGCAGGAATTCCTCGACGGCGTCGGCGCGCCGCTGCGCAACGTGCACAAGCTGGAGTCGCTGATCCGGATTCCGCTGACGCTGGGGCTGGCGGCGCTGCTGGCCCGCATCCCGCTGCCCGGCAGCGCCCCACGCGCCCAGTGGCTGGCCGCATTCGCCCATCCCGAACGCGACCGGCGGGTGGCGGTCGGCATCGTGGCGCTGTGCGCGTTGCTGACGGCCACCTCGATGGCCTGGACCGGTCGGCTCACCCCGCCGGGCACCTTCGACGCCATCCCGCAGTACTGGCACGACGCCGCCGACTGGCTCACCGAGCACAACACCGGCACCCCGACCCCGGCGCGGGTGCTGGTGGTGCCGGGCGCCCCGTTCGCCACCCAGGTCTGGGGCTCCACCCACGACGAACCGCTGCAGGTGCTCGGGGCGAGCCCGTGGGGGGTGCGCGACTCGATCCCGCTGATCCCGCCGCAGGCGATCCGCGCCCTGGACTCGGTGCAGCGCCTGCTGGCCGGTGGGCGCCCGTCGGCCGGGCTGGCCGACACCCTGGCCCGCCAGGGCATCGGCTTCCTGGTGGTGCGCAACGACCTCGACCCCGACACCTCCCGGTCGGCGCGGCCCATCCTGGTGCACCGGGCGGTCGACGGTTCGCCCGGACTGAGCAAGGTCGCCGAGTTCGGCGACCCGGTCGGCCCGGGCGCGCTGGACGGCTTCGTCGTCGACAGCGGCCTGCGGCCGCGCTACCCCGCGGTGGAGATCTACCGGGTGG
>NZ_LZLJ01000079.1 GCF_001668625.1 Mycobacterium sp. 1274756.6 | reverse complement strand
CGGCGATCACCGGGGCGACGGCGTTGGGCAGGGTGCGGGGCCGGGCACCGGCGATCCACTGGGCGAGACTGGCCACCGCACGATCCTGTCATGGCCGCCGGTCAGGACCGGGCGGGCACCGCGGTGGACAGCAGCACGTCGAGTTCGGCGACCACGTCGTCGAGCGGGCCGGTGGAGCGCTGGCTGCGGCACAGCACCACCGCGCCCTCGATGGCGGCGACGGTCATGGTGGCCAGTCTCGCCCAGTGGATCGCCGGTGCCCGGCCCCGCACCCTGCCCAACGCCGTCGCCCCGGTGATCGCCGGCACCGGAGCCGCGGCCCGGCTCGATGCGGCCGACCCGCTTCGCGCCGGGCTGGCGCTGCTGGTGGCGGTGGCGCTGATCGTCGGGGTGAACTACGCCAACGACTACTCCGACGGCATCCGCGGCACCGACGACGACCGCACCGGCCCGGTGCGTCTGGTCGGCGCGAAACTGGCGGCGCCGCAGGCGGTTCGGGCGGTCGCGGTCGGGTGTCTGCTGCTGGGCGGGGTTGCCGGGCTGGCGTTGGCGCTGCTGAGCGCGCCGTGGCTGATCGCGGTCGGCGCGGTGTGCATCGCCGGGGCGTGGCTCTACACCGGCGGCAGCCGGCCCTACGGCTATGCCGGGCTCGGCGAGATCGCGGTGTTCGTGTTCTTCGGTCTGGTGGCAGTGTTGGGCACCCAGTACACCCAGGCGCTGCGCATCGACTGGGTGGGCGTCCTGGCCGCGGTGGCGGTCGGGGCGTTGTCGTCGGCGGTGCTGGTCGCCAACAATCTGCGCGACATCCCCACCGATGCCGCCGCCGGGAAGATCACCCTCGCGGTGCGCCTCGGTGACCGCCGCACCCGCGGGTTGTTCCAGGGCCTGCTGGTGGCGGCCGGGCTGCTCACGCTGGCGCTGACGGCGGCGACCCCGTGGTGTGCGGCCGGGTTCCTGGCCGCGCCGCTGGCGCTGCGCGCCGCCGGCCCGGTGCGCGGCGGCCGGCACGGCGCGGCGCTGATCCCGGTGCTGCGCGACACCGGGCTGGCGCTGCTGGTGTGGGCGAGCGCCGTCGCCGCCGCGCTGGCGCTGGCGGGCTGATCGGCGCGGCGCCCGCGGCTCAGTCCGCGGGCTTCTGGTCGTCGGGTTCCTCGCCGCGCAGCCGGGCGTGCAACTGCTCCCGGTCGCGGCGGCGACGCTCCCCCGCCGCGGCCAGATCCGCGGTGGCGCGGCGCCGCTGCGGCGCGAACAGCCAGATCCCCAGCGGCAGGCCGACGATGAACGCGAAGCCCAACGCCACCACCAGCGGCAGGTCGTCGACGCCGAGCAGGCGCGCCACCCCGTAGATGACCGCGGTGAGCACCGCGACCAGACCCAGCCGCAACAGGGAATACACGAAGATGTCGAAAACCGCTCGCAGACCGGATTGCTGACGTTCACTCACAGCTGCAGCCTACGTCGCAGGTATATTCGGACCCAGGAGGTGTTCCGTGATCTACCTGCTCCTCATTCTGGCGTTGGGGACGCTGGTTTACCTTGGCTGGCGGGCGACCCAGGCCCAGCACCGGCCCAAGACCCGGGTCATCGGCCCAGACGACGACCCGGATTTCCTCGCCCGGCTCGGCCGCGGCGACAACGAGCCGCACTGACACCCGGCCGGTCAGACCCGGTCAGACCCGCCGCTCACACGAAGTGTTCGTTGGACCGGTCGATGTCGGGGAACCCACCGGCGACGACGGCGGCCAGCTCCAGCAGCGCCTCCCGGGTTTCCCGCTTGAGGCGGGACAGGTCGATCTCCGCGCCCTCTTCCAGGTGCGGGTCGAACGGCACCAGCCGCACCGCGCGGCAGCGCCGGGAGAAGTGGTCGACGACCTTGTGCATGTCGACCTTGCCCGAGCGGGGCCGCACCGCGTTGATCACCGCGATCGAGTTGCGCACCAGGTCCTGGTGGCCGTGGGCGTCGAGCCAGTCCAGGGTCGCCGAGGCGCTGCGGGCCCCGTCGACCGAGCCTGAGCTGACGATGATCAGCGCGTCGGCCTTGTCCAGCACGCCCTCCATCGCCGAGTGCATCAGCCCGGTGCCGCAGTCGGTGAGCA
The DNA here is from genome assembly GCF_001668625.1 of Mycobacterium sp. 1274756.6. GTDB lineage: Bacteria > Actinomycetota > Actinomycetes > Mycobacteriales > Mycobacteriaceae > Mycobacterium. Next base: position 61,451 of record NZ_LZLJ01000079.1, on the reverse strand, counting down.
CCAGGCTGTAGAAGCGTTCCAGCACCTCCAGGGTGCGCCGGTAGTCGTCGGCGGAGAACGCCTCGGAGACCGCCGGGTCGCTCTCGGAGGCCAGCACCTCCAGCCGGCTGGGCCCCTGGTTGGTGTAGCTGCGCACGTCGCTGTAGCGGGCGATGCCGTCGGCGTCGCGCAGCAGGTGACGCACGGTGGCCGGGGTCTCCAGCGGCACCTTCTGGCTCAACGTCCCGCGGTCGGGGTTGGCGTCGACGGCCACCACCCGGTCACCGCGGATGGAGGCGAACGTCGCCCCCAGGGTGGCGGTGATCGTGGTCTTGCCGACCCCGCCCTTCAGCGACAGCAGCGCGATGCGGTAGCAGCCCTGCAGCGGCTTGTTGGCCTGCACCATCAGGTTGTTGTTGCGGATGGTGCGGGGGCTCTCCCCCACGTTGATCAGGTGCCCGGAGAGGGTGTAGAGCAGTTTGCGCCACCCGCCGGAGGGCGGCGGCTTGACCTGCCGCAGCAGCGTCGTGGTGGACAGGTCGGAGTACCCGGGCGGGGCGTCCTGACGCGGCGGCTGCAGCGGCGGGGCCATCGGCTGCGGTGCCAGGGTGTGCTGCTGGGTCACCGGCGGCGGCGGGTCGGCCGGACCCTGGTAGCTGGGGGCGGCCGACGGCCCGTGGTAGACCGGCGGCGCCTGCTCCATCGGGCGCGGGATGCCCATCGCCGGCGTCGGCCAGGGCCGGGTCCCGCTGGGTTCGGCGAACCGCTGCTCGGTGCGGAAGCCGCCGAAGCTGTGCTCGTCGGTGTCGTCGCGCAGCGGTTTGCCCAGGATGCGGGTGTGCTCCTCCTCGCCGTGCGGGTGACGTTGCGGCTGACCTGCCGGATCGTGGAAGGCGTCGTCGCCGGACGGATGCTCAGACAAGTGTGGCTCCCCCTGGATGTGCCCCAATAGGTTGACACCGCACGATAACGCAGCCTCGGGGAGGCTGCAGGCTCAGCCCACTCCGGCGTAGGAGTGCAGGCCGACGGTGACCAGGTTGATGAAGAACAGGTTGAACACCATCGCGACGAAACCGACGACGTTGATCCAGGCGGCGCGGCGGTCCCGCCAACCGGCCGTCGACCGGGCGTGCAGGTAGGCGGCGTAGACCACCCACGCGATGAACGACACCGTCTCCTTGGGGTCCCACCCCCAGTAGCGGCCCCAGGCCTCCTCGGCCCAGATGGCGCCGAAGATCACCCCGAAGCCGAACACCGGGAACCCGAAGATCGTCGTGCGGTAGGCGATGCGGTCCAGGGTCTGGGCGTCGGGCAGCCGCCGCACCAGCCGGGCCAGCGCGCCCGGGGTCTCCGGATCGCCCAGCCGGGAGGTGCGCGCCAGGAACAGGATGCTGGCCACTCCGGCCACGACGAACACCCCCGAGCCCAGGCTGACCACCGAGACGTGGATCGGCAGCCAGTAGGACTGCAGCGCCGGCATCACCGGGGCCGCGTTGCTGTAGAGCCAGTGCCCGGAGACGCCCAGCAGGATCAGCACCGGGACGAGCACGAACACCCACAGCGACCGGTAACGGGGCCGGCGCAGCACCACCGCGGCGGCCACCAGCCCGCAGAAGCAGGTCAGGTTGATGAACTCGTACATGTTGCCCCAGGGCACCCGGTGGGTGGCCAGTCCGCGCAACACGATGCAGCCGGCCAGCAGCGCCATGCCCAGATACACCAGGGCCAGCCCGGCACCGCCGATGCGGTCGTCCAGCGGCCGGGTCGGCGCGGCGCCCACCACCCCGGGGGTGGCGCTGTCGGCGCTGACCGATCCGGCGGCGACCAGTTCCCGCTCGGCGACCCGGCGGCTGCCTGCGTAGGCCAGTTCCACGGCCAGCAGCAGCAGCGCGAGCACCAGCACGATCAGCGCGGAGGTGAACGCCCAGTCGGAGTAGCGGGCGAGCCCGATGTCGATGTGGGTGGTGTTCATCAGGGCGACTCCTTCGTCGCGGCGCCGGCCGTCACCGCGGTGTCCTGCTCGGAGGTGAACCCGGCGAGTAACCGGCCGGTGAGACGTTCGAATTCGTCGCCCCAGCCGGCGTTGTCGGTGCGTGCCAGCCCGCCCAGCTCGACGTTCACCGTACCCGGGCCGGCCGGGCTGACCCGAATCCAGATCCGGCGCCGCCGCACGATCAGCGACCCGACGAGCCCGGCCATCATCGCCATCGCGAATACCAGCACCCACACCTGGCCGGGATCGTGGGAGACCTGCAGGTTGACGAACGGGACGGCGCCGTCGAAGCGCACCACGGTGTCGTCGTCGAGGCGCAGCTCCTGGCCGGGGCGCAGGTTGGCCCGGCCCACCTTGCTCAGCCGGCCCTGCTCCATCAGCCGGTGGTCGAGGGTGAACAGCGACTGCGGGCGCCCGCTGTCCAGGCCGGTGTCGCCGCGGTAGACGTCGATGGCCACAGCCGGGTTCTCCAGCGCCGGGAACGCCGAGGACAGCAGGGTGCCGTCGAGTTCCTCGGTCGGGGCGAACAGCCCCTGGATGGCGATCTGGTTCTTGCGCCGCAGGTCCGGGTCGCGGTAGGTGCCCGCCGGCGGGTCGAACCGCAGGGCGCCGGAGGACAGCAGCGTCTTCTGGTCGTCGGGCCGGAACTGGATGGTCTGGGTGCGCTGCTGGCCGTCGGGGAAGACGACGGTGAACGTCGGGGCGTAGCCGTGGCCCTGCAGGTAGATGCGGTTGCCGCCGATGCGCAGCGGGTGGTTGACCCGCAGGTGGTAGGGCTGCCAGACGTTGTCGGCCAGGCTGGCGCCGGCCTGGTAGTCGATGTCGGCGCTGTAGGAGGTGGCCTGCCCGCTCGGCAGGTAGTCGGCGCGGAAGTCGTTGACGCGGAAGCACATCGGGTCCAGGTCGGTGCCGTCGACGGTGAGCCCGGCGTGGAAGGAGTCGAAGGCGGCCGGCGACGCCGAGCAGAACCCGGGCCCGCCGTCGGCGACGACGATGACGCTGCCCTCGTAGCCGAAGAGTTTGCCGACGGCGACCGCGGCGAGCAGCCCGAGCAGCGCGAAGTGGAAGGCGAGGTTGCCGAACTCGCGCAGGTAGCCCTTCTCGGCGGAGACTTCCACCGCGCTGTCGGTGCGACGGGTGGTGCGCCGCCAGCCGCGCAGCCGCCCGGCCATGGTGGCCGCGACGTCCTCGGGTTCGCCGGCGAGTTCGGCGGTGGCGTGCTTGGGCAGCCGGGCCAGGTTGCGCGGCGCGGCCACCGGCACCGCCCGCAGGCTGCGCAGGTGTTCCAGGGTGCGCGGGGTCAGGCAGCCGATCAGCGAGACGAACAGCAGCACGTAGATCGCGGTGAACCAGAAGCTGCTGAACACGTCGAACATCTGCAGCCGGTCCAGCCACGGCCCCAGCCGAGGATGGTCGAGCAGGTACTCGTCGACCTTGCTGGCGTTGAGGCTGCGTTGGGGCACCAGCGCGCCGGGGATGGCGCCCAGGGCCAGCAGGAACAGCAGCACCAACGCGGTGCCCATCGAGGTCAGGGTGCGCCAGGTGTTGCGGGCGCGTTGCCCGGCGCGGGTGAGCAGACGGGGCATCAGATCGGCAGCCTGACGTTGGAGACCAGGGCGTCGCGCACCCAGGAGACGAACTCGTTCCACACGCCGGTGACCAGGGCGGCGCCGACCGCGATGAGCAGCAGCCCGCCGATGACCTGGATGGTGCGGGTGTGGCGGCGCAGCCAGCCCAGCCCGGCCATCGCGCGGGCGGAGCCGAGCGCGAGCAGCACGAACGGGATGCCCAACCCCAGGCAGTAGGCGATCACCAGCACCACCCCGCGGGCCACCGAGGCGCCGTCGGTGGCCGAGGCCACCGTCACCACCCCGGCCAGGGTGGGCCCGAGGCACGGCGTCCAGCCCAGGGCGAACACCGCGCCCAGCAGCGGGGCGCCGGCCAGCGTGGAGACCTGCCGCGGGCTGAACCGGACTTGGCGTTGCAGCGCCGGGATGTAGCCGATGAACACCAGGCCCATCACGATCGTCAGCACCCCGCCGATGCGCTGCAGCAGCAGCTGGTTGCTGACCAGCGTGGTGGTCAGGCCGAGCACCGCGACGGTGCCGGCCACGAACACCGCGGTGAACCCGGCGACGAACAGCGCGGCCGACCCGGCGACCCGCCAGCGGTAGCGCGGCGGGGCGCTCACCGCGCCGGGGGTGTCGTCGGCGGCGCCGACCGCGGCGGCCAGATACGACAGGTAGCCGGGCACCAGCGGCACCACGCACGGCGAGGCGAACGACACCAGCCCGGCCAGCACCGACACCGCCAGCGCCAGCAGCACCGGTCCGCTGGCGGCGGTCTCGGTGAAGTCGATCGTCGCGGTCAGGATCGGCGCGGTCATGCCGGCCCCGGGGGGTCGGCCTCGGCGGGCTCGACGGGTTCGGCGGCCACCCGCTCGACCACCGGCTGCAGGTCCTCGGCGAGCAGTTCGCGCAGGAACACCGCGGCGACCCGGTGCTGGCGATCGAGCACCAGCGTCGAGGGCACCACCGCGGTCGGGTACTTGCCGCCGAACGCGATCAGGGTGCGCAGCGCCGGGTCGTAGATCGACGGGAAGGTCACCTGCCGGTCGGTGATGAAGTCCTGGGCGGCGGCCCGGTTGTAGTCGCGGACGTCGATGCCCAGGAACGCCACCCCGGAGGCGCGGGTGGCGTCGTAGACCCGCTGCAGTTCACCGATCTCGGTGCGGCACGGCCCGCACCACTGCCCCCAGACGTTGACCACGACGACCTGCCCGGCGAAGTCGCTGAGCGCCAGCGTGGCGTCGGGGTCCATCAGGTCGGGCCCGGAGAACGGCCCGGGCTTGCCGCGGCTGTCCGGCGGGTCGTAGAAGATGTCGGTCTTGCCGCCCGGGGAGACGAACTCGAAGGTGCCGTTCTGGGCGACGGCGTCGTCACCGGTGGCGCAGCCCGCGCAGGCGACGATCAGGGCGAGCAGCACCCACCCGACCAGCCGCCGCGCCACGCTCACCGGCCCGCCGGCTCGCTGTAGACCACGTCGGCGAGCCGGTCCCCGTCGTAGATCAGGGTGGTCACCGAGGCGACGGCGCACTCCCGGCTGCGCGGGTCGTGCCAGAGCCGGCTGCCGGTCAGGTACATCCGGGCGGTCCAGACCGGCAGCTGGTGGGAGACGCAGACCGCTTCGTGGCCGGCGGCGCGGGTGCGCGCCCGGTCCACCGCGGCGCTCATCCGGGCGGCGATCTCGCGGTAGGGCTCCCCCCACGAGGGGGTGAACGGGTTGCGCAGCCGCCACCACACCCGCGGGTCGCGCCAGGCGCCGTCACCGGGTGAGACGCGGCGGCCCTCGAAGAAGTTGGCCGATTCGATCAGGTCCGGGTCGGTGTCGACCGGCAGGTCGTGGGCGGCGGCGATCGGGGCGGCGGTCTCCTGCGCGCGCTGCAGCGGGGAGGCGATCACCGCAACGATGTCGCGGTCGGCCAGGGCGTCGGCGACCGCGGCGGCCTGGGCGCGGCCCTTGTCGGAGAGCCGGAAACCGGGCAGCCGCCCGTAGAGGATGCCGTCGGGGTTGTAGACCTCGCCGTGGCGGATCAGGTGGACGCGGGTCTGGTCGGCCATCAGGGCTGCTCCGCTCGGGCCGCGGCAGCCGCGGCGGCGGGCAGCGCCTCGGCGATCTGGTCGAACGCGGCGTCATCGAGGGCGGCGGAGACGAACCACGCCTCGAACGCGCTGCACGGTGGGTACACGCCGGCGTCGAGCAGGGCGTGGAAGAACGGCGCGTAGCGGAAGGTCTGGCTGGCGCGGGCGGCGGCGAAGTCGGTGACCGGGCCGTCGGCGAAGAACACGCTGAGCATGTTGCCCGCCCGCGGGATCTGGTGGGCCACACCGGCGTTGGTGAGGGCGTCGGAGAGCAGCCCGGCGAGCCGGTCAGCGTTGGCGTCGAGGGCGGCGTAGACGTCGGCGTCGGCGGCGCGCAGCGTGGCCAGCCCGGCGGCGACGGCCACCGGGTTCCCCGACAGGGTGCCGGCCTGATACACCGGGCCCAGCGGCGCGAGGCTTTCCATCACCTCGGCGCTGCCGCCGAACGCGGCGGCGGGCAGCCCGCCGCTCATCACCTTGCCGAAGGTGAACAGGTCCGCCTCGACCGGATCCAGGCCGTACCAGCCGGCCCGGCTGACCCGGAAGCCGGTCATCACCTCGTCGAGGATGAGCAGCGCGCCGTGCTCGGCGGTGATCCGGCGCAGCCCGGCGTTGAAGCCGGCCGCGGGCGGGACGACGCCCATGTTGCCCGGGCTGGCCTCGGTGATCACCGCGGCGATCTCGTCGCCGTAGCGGGCGAAGGCGTCGGTGACCGCGTCGAGGTCGTTGTAGGGCAGCACCAGGGTGTCGGCGGCGCTGGCACCGGTGACCCCGGGTGAGGCGGGCAGGCCCAGGGTGGCGACCCCGGAGCCGGCGTCGGCCAGCAGGGCGTCGACGTGGCCGTGGTAGCAGCCGGCGAACTTGACGATCTTGGCGCGGCCGGTGGCGCCGCGGGCCAACCGGATGGCGGTCATGGTCGCCTCGGTGCCGGAGTTGACCAGCCGCAGCTTCTCCACCGGCGCGACGCGGTCGATGATCGCGGCGGCCAGGTCGGTTTCGGCCTTGGTCGGCGCGCCGAACGACAGCCCGCCGGCGGCGGCGGCGCTGACCGCCTCGACGACCGCGGGGTGGGCGTGGCCGAGGATCATCGGCCCCCAGGAGCAGACCAGGTCGATGTAGCGGTTGCCGTCGGCGTCGGTGAGCCGGCAGCCGTCGGCGGCGGCGATGAATCGCGGGGTGCCGCCGACGGCGGCGAAGGCCCGCACCGGGGAGTTCACCCCGCCGGGGGTGACCGCGCAGGCTTGGGCGAACAGCTCCGCCGACGCGGTCGTGACCTGCTCAGTGGGCATGGCCACCAGTGTCCCAGCCCCGGAAACCGGCTCGACTACAGGGTGTAGTTTCGCTCGCAAGCGCCGTCCCGGCGGCCCGACGGCGCCGGCCTGCACGTCAGGCCACGTAAGCCCGGGTTTCGCGCTTCCGGGTGTGTCGCGCGGGGCGTCGGCCCCTTGAGGTCCGGCCGACCTGCCGGTTGGATGGGGTCATGCAACTACCTCAGCGACTGGCCCGCTTCAACCGGCACGTCACCAACCCGATCCAGCGGCTGTGGGCGGGGCGCGCGCCGACGTTCGGGATCCTCGAGCACGTCGGGCGCCGCTCCGGCTCGGTCTACCGGACCCCGCTCAGCGTGTTCAGCACCGACGACGGGGTGGCGATCATGCTGACCTACGGCCCGGATCGGGACTGGCTGAAGAACATCCTGGCCGCCGGCGGCGGGCGGATGGAGCGGCACGGCAAGACGTTCGCGGTCACCGATCCGCGGGTGGTGAGCAAGGCCGAAGCGGCGGCGAAGGTCACCGGGCCGATGCGGCGGGTGTTTCCGCGGCTGCCGTTCGACAACGCCGTGCTGCTGACCCGGGAGGACAAAGCCGGATGAAGTTCTCCCAACGCCGCGCCGAGTTCAACCGGGTGGTGACCAACCCGCTGTTCCGGCCGATCTCGGGCTGGATTCCGCTGTGGTCGATCCTCGAGCACACCGGCCGCCGCTCCGGAAAGACCTACCGCACCCCGGTGTCGATGTTCGCCACGCCCGACGGGGTCGCGGTGGCGCTGGTGTACGGCCCGGAGCGGGACTGGCTGAAGAATCTGCAGGCCGCCGGGGGCGGGCGGGCCAAGATGTACGGCCGGACCTTCGCGGTCACCAACCCGCGGGTGCTGCCCACCGACGAGGCGGCGCCGCTGCTGAAGTCGCCGTGGCGGCAGATCCTCGAGCGCGCCAACGTCGACTACACGTTGCTGCTGACCCGCGAGGACTGAGCCGGGTCACTCCAGCAGGCGGCGTTTCTGCTCCCGGAATTCCTCGCCGGTCAGCACCCCTTCGTCGCGCAGTTGGGCGAGTTGGCGCAGTTCTTCGGCGATGCCGGTGCGCGCGGCGGGGCTGGCCGCCGCCTCGGCGACCGCGGTTTTGGCGGCCTCGTTGGCGACCTTGCTGACCGTGCCGCCCTTGATACCGCCGATGCCGGAGCCGGGGCTGACGCTGCCGGCCAGCGCCCGCCCGAGCATGCTGGCCAGGGCGAGTTCGCGGAACGCGGTTCCGGAGGCGCCGGCGACCGCCGGCGTGGCGCCGGGCCCGGCGGCCGGCAGGGCACGGGCGAGCGGCTCGATCTCGCGGATGTTGGCCGACCAGGACGGCGGCACGGTGAGCCCGTCCACCTTGGGGCCGTTGCCCATGTTGCCGTCGGTCCACGGCCACAGCGGGTCGCCCTCCACCCACCGCGGCCACAGGCCGGGCCGCCAGCCCTCCGGGGACTCCCGGCCCATGATCTCGAGCATCTCGTGGTGCTCGTCGTGCAGGTGGGCCAGGCGGCGCTTGTTGTCCTCGACGCTGGGGACGGCGTCGGCCCAGGCCAAGCCGGAGACCAGCGCGCCGATGATGCCGATCGCCGCGCCGGCGAGGCCCAGGACGACACCGAGGAGGCCGGCCAGGTCGGGGATCAAGAAGTCGAGGAGGTCTTCCATCGGGGTCGTCGCCTGCAGCGTCACCGGGCCGGTTGCCTGTGCCAGTTGCAAGCCCTGTTCCGAAACTTGTTGGGGCACAGCGCCGGATAGCCCACGCATCAGGGTCTGCTGAACACCCGCGTTGGCCACACCCTTCCCGGCGTCGACCCCTTGCGCGATCTGTCCGACCTCGTTGGTCGTCTTCGGCGGCGGGTCGAACGGCTTCATCTGGATCGCCGCCAGCGACGAGAGCGTGTAGGCGGCGAACATCGCCACGTCCTGCGCCCACATCGCGGCGTACTCGGCCTCGTTGGCGGCGATCGCCGCGGTGTTCTGCCCCAACAGGTTGGTCGCCACCAGCACCATCAACTGGGCGCGGTTGGCTGCGATCACCGGTGGGGGCACGGTGGCCGCGAACGCCGTGTCGAAGGCCGAGGCCGCGGTCTTGGCCTGCATCGCGACCATCTCCGCCTGCGCGGCGGTGGCGTGCAGCCAGGTCACATACGGCGCGGCCGCCGATGCCATCGCCAACGCCGAAGGCCCGAGCCAGGTCCCGGAGAGCGCCGACACCACCGACTGGAACCCCTGCGCGGTGGTGTGCAGTTCGGCGGCAAGGCCGTCCCAGGCCGCGGCGGCGGTCAGCATCGGCCCCGAACCGGGCCCGGCGTACATCAGGCCGGAGATGACTTCCGGCGGCAGCCCCGCACCCATGTCCCCTCCAACGGTTAGCTGCAGGCCGGCGACCACTCGCCGGCTCTCGACGAAAAACAACGCCGACTTGCAGCGTGACCACTGACTATAGCCTGGGCGACACTGCGTCCGAAATAAAAACCGTGATTGCTGGCGGGCCGGTTCACACCGCTGCTGAGCGCAAAACCGCAGGCAAGCTGGGAAGAAACTGTGCAGAAGCAAACGCGCGGATCTGTTCGGCGGTCTCCAACGGCTCAAGGCTGGGCAGCAGCAGCGCCACCATCGCGTAGCGGGCGATCGCGTCGGCCAGCTCGGTGACCGCCTGCTCCCCGATCCGCTCGACGAAACCGTCGGGGAAGATCACCCGCAGGGCGGCGGCCACCCGGTCGACGAATGCGCCGTAATGCCGATGAGCCATCGCCAGGGCCAGCGCGGGGTCGTCGACGATCATCCGGTTGAGCACGCGGTGGCGCCGGAACCGCAGAATCGCCGCGGTGAACGCCTCCACGTAGTAGTTCGTCTGAGCTCCGGCGTTCTTCAGCTCGTCGGCGATCTCGGCGAACAGCACCGCGTTCTCCCGGTCGATCACCGCGGCGACCAGTTCGTCGCGGTTGGCGAAGCGCCGGTAGATGGTGGTGCGGCTCACGCCGGCGCGACGCGCCACGTCGTCGAGCGCCACCCGGCCGAATCCGTACTGCTCGAACTCGGCGACGGCCGCGTCCAGGATGAGCGTCCTGGTGCGGTCAGCCGCGGGCGAAGCCGACACGGGCGAACGTGTTGTAGCGCACCTTCATCGGCAGCCGGCCCCAGACCCAGTTCACCGGGCGGGATCGGCAGAACGCGGCGAACCGCTGATAACGGCGCTCCTGCCGGTCGCTCCACGGCAGTTCCAGCAGCTCCCGGGCGCGCGGCGGCAGACCGCCCGTGGTCAGAAACGCCGCGACCGGGTTGAACACCAGCGCGACGACCCGCCACAGCGCCGGGTTCACCCCCTTGGGGCAGGGGAAGCCCTTGGTCACATAGCCGACGCCGTAGCGGGCGGTCTTGTGCGCCACCAGGACCTCGTTGAGCATGCGGTCCCAATACTCCTCGAACGCGGTGTAGTCGGCCGGCATCACCCGGTCGCTGACCCCGTAGCGGCGGTACCACGTCTTGGACTCGAGGTAGATCTGTTCTTTCTCGGCGTGGGTCAGCCGCTTGACGAAGGTGTCGGCGAAATACAGCACCTGGTCGACGAAGGTGGCGTGCGCCCAGAAGTAGGTGTCGGGGTCCAGCGCGTGGTACCGGTTCCCGTCGGGCATCTCGCCTTTGATGCTGACGTGGAAGTCGCGCACCTGCAGCCCGGGGTTGTCGTCGTCGGTGCCGTAGACGGTGGTGAAGATCGGGGGAAGCGAGCGCCGGATCCGCGCGGCGGTGTCGGAGAAGAACACCGAGTGATCCAGCACGCCCTGCCCGAGTTCGGCCAGCATGTTCTCCATCACCCCGGGGCGGGGGCCGATCAGGAACATCCGGTTGTCACCGAAGTAGCGCCAGACCAGCGACTGCGGGCCGAGGGGCAACGCGTCGGCGGCCGGCTCGGCCGGCGCGAGGTCGGCGGTGTCCTGCTGCGTCAACTCCGTCATGGCGAACAATGTTACACATCTCGTTTTTTGTACCGGTATCGAGCCGTTGTGAGACCGATGCGGGGAAGTTGTCGACCGTTGGGACGATGCCGGGGTGGATCCGCTCAGCCGTCGTGCCGCGCTGCGTCTGGGCGTCCGAGCCACCGCGAGCGCGGCCGGGCTGTGGACGCTGGGCGCCCTGCTCGGCCCGCCTCGTCCCCGGGCGGCCCCGGTGGAACCGGCGGCCGCCGGCAGCATTCTGCCCACCCGGGAGGCCGGGTCGTTCGTCTCCGCCGCACGCGGCGGCAAGCAGACCAACTGGATCATCGCCCGGCCGCCGGGCCAGAGCGGGCCGTTGCGGGCGGTGATCGCCCTGCACGGCATGGACAGCGACGCCGCGGGCGTGATGGGCCTGGGCGTGGAGGACGCGCTGGCCAAGGTGGTCGCCGACGGGGCCTCCCCGTTCGCGGTGGTCGCCGCCGACGGCGGCAACAGCTTCTGGCACCGGCGGGCCTCCGGCGAGGACTCCGGGGCGATGATCCTCGACGAACTGCTGCCGATGCTGGCCGGCAAGGGCATCGACACCACGCGGGTGGCGTTCATGGGCTGGTCGATGGGCGGCTACGGGTCGCTGCTGCTGGGTTCGCGACTCGGCCCCGAGCGCACCGCCGGGATCTGCGCGATCAGCCCGGCGCTGTACATGACGTACTGGGGCGCGCCCGCGGTGGCGTTCGACGGCATCGAGGACTGGCGGGAGAACACCGTTTTCGGGCGCCCCGAACTGTCGTCGATCCCGCTGCGGGTGGACTGCGGGATCGGCGACGGCTTCTACGTCGCCAGCCGGCAGTTCGTCAACCACCTCGATACGCCCCCGGCAGGCGGCTTCTACCCGGGCGGGCACGACGCCGCGTTCTGGCGGGCACACCTGGCCGACGAGCTGTCCTGGCTGGGCTCGTAGCCCGCACATCCCGCGCTTAGTGCTGGTTCGCCGGGTTCAGCGGGCTCAGCGGGTTGGCGGGGTTCAGCGGGCTCAGCGGGCTGGCCGGATTGTTCGGGTTGTTGATGTTGTTCGGGTTGTTCGGGTTCAACGGGCTGTTGATGTTGGCCGGGTTCGACGGGCTGTTGGGTCCGTACGGCCCGAGATTGCAGATGGCGTTGGCGTTGGCCAGGCAATCCCCGGGGTTGAACGGGTCCGGGTTCGCCGGGTCGGCGCCGGCGCGGCCGGCCCAGGCCAGCGCCGGCGCGCACACCAGCGTCGCCGCCAGGAAAGCTTTCGCCAGGCCCCGTCCGATGCTGCTCATGCGCCGCCTCTCCCGTCGACCGGTGTGACCACAGGTTACGCGCGCCCCCGGTGGGGTCAGGCGAACCGGCGCAGCCGCAGGCTGTTGAGCACCACCAGCACCGAGGAGAACGCCATCGCCGCGCCGGCGATCATCGGGTTGAGCAGCCCGGCCGCCGCCAACGGGATCGCGGCGACGTTGTAGCCGAACGCCCACACCAGGTTCTGCTTGATGACGCGCAGGGTCCGCGCGGAGAGCCGCAGCGCGGTGGGGACGGTGGCCAGGTCACCGCGGACCAGGGTCAGATCGCCGGCCTCGATGGCGGCGTCGGTGCCGGTGCCCATCGCCATCCCGATGTCGGCGGTGGCCAGCGCCACCGAGTCGTTGACGCCGTCGCCGACCATCGCCACCTTCGCGCCGCGCTCCTGCAGGGCGGTGACCGCGTCGGCCTTGCCGGTGGGTAGCACACCGGCGATGACGTGCGCCGGGTCGATGCCGACCTCGGCGGCGACCTGGCGTGCCACCGCGGCGGTGTCCCCGGTGAGCAGCACCGGGGTGATGCCCATCGTTTTGAGATCGGCGATGGCGGCGGCGCTGCCCGGTTTGACGGTGTCGGCCAGCGTGATCGTCCCGCGCGCCCACCCGTCCCAGGCCACCTCGACGGTGGTGCCCGGCGCGGCGGGGGTCAGCAGGTCCACCCCGGCCAGCGAGCCGGCCCGCGACACGCTCACCCGGACCCCGTCCACGTCGGCGGCGACCCCGGTGCCCGGGTCGTTGACGAAGCCGGCCGGGTCACTCAGCGGCAGGCCGCGGTCGCGAGCGGCGGCCACGATCGCGGCGGCGACCGGGTGCTCCGACGCGGTCTCCACCGCGGCGGCGCGGGCCAGGACCTCGTCGCGGTCCTCGTCGGAGTGGGCGGTCACCGTCACCACCGCCATCTGCCCGGTGGTGACGGTTCCGGTCTTGTCCAGCACGACGGTGTCGATGTGGCGGACGTTCTCCAGCACCCGCGGGTCCTTGATCAGGATGCCCAGTTGTGCGCCGCGGCCGGTTCCGACCAGGATCGCGGTCGGCGTGGCCAATCCCAGCGCGCATGGGCAGGCGATGATCAGCACGGCCACCGCCGCGGTGAACGCCGCCGCGGCCGACGCGCCCGCCAGCAGCCAGCCCGCCAGTGTCGCCGCGGCGATCACCAGCACCACCGGCACGAACACCGCCGACACCTGGTCGGCGAGGCGCTGCACCGACGCCTTGCCGCTCTGCGCGTCGGTGACCAGTTTGGCCATCCGGGCCAGCTGGGTGTCGGCGCCGACCTTGGTGGCGCGCACCAGCAGCCGGCCGTAGGTGTTGAGCGCCCCGCCGAGCACCTGGTCGCCCGGGCCGACGTCGGCCGGCATCGATTCGCCGGTCATCGCCGAGGTGTCCAGCGCCGAGGTGCCGTCGGTGATGACGCCGTCGGTGGCCACCCGCTCGCCGGGGCGCACGACGATGACGTCGTCGACGTGCAGTTGCTCGACGGGGATCCGCACCTCCTGGCGCCCGTCGGGGCCGTCGCAAAGCACCGCGGCGTCCTTGGCGCCCAGGGTCAGCAGGGCGCGCAGGGCCGCGCCGGCGGTGCGTTTGGCGCGCGCTTCGGCGTAGCGGCCGGCCAGCAGGAAGACCGTGACCGCGGCGGCCACCTCGAAGTAGACGTGGCCGTCACCGCCGATGACCGCCACCGCCGACCAGACGTAGGCGGCGATGGTGCCCAGCGACACCAGGGTGTCCATCGTGGAGGCGCCGTGGCGGGCGTTGGCCAGCGCGGCCTTGTGGAACGGGTAGCCGCCCCAGAACACCACCGGGGTGGTCAGCGCGAAGGCGAGCCAGTCCCAGCCGGGGAACTGCCAGGCCATCACCATCGACAGCACGACGACCGGGATGCCCAGCACCGCCGAGCCGATCAGCCGTGGCCGCAGCTGGTCCGCGGGGACGTCGGGCTCGTCGTGCTCGCCGTCGTCGCCGCCGGCCACCGCGGCCTGATAGCCGGCGGATTCCACGGCCCGGATCAGGTCGGCCGGCGAGACGCTCGGGTCGTGGTCGACGTGGGCGCGTTCGATGGCGAGGTTGACGGTGGCGCGCACCCCCTCGAGCCGGTTGAGGCCGCGCTCGACCCGGGCGGCGCACGATGCGCACGTCATCCCCCGCAGGTCCAGATCGGTGGTCTGCATACCCGCCATCCTACCCGGCATACCCTACGGGGTATGGACGCTCGCGGGGCGGCCCCGCCACCACCGGGCGGCCCCGACAACCGCGAGCACCCCGGCTGCGGTCAGCAGCACCAACGTCAGCAACAGCTGCGGCGGGTGGTAGACCACCGAGGTGGTGACCGGCTCGCCGTCCATCACCGGTGCCACCTCGACGGTGGAGCACACCTGCGTCGCGGCGGCCACGGCGGCCAGCAGGACCGCGGCCGCGATCGCCAGTTCGATCAGCGCGCGGACCCGCACGCTCACAGCTGCGGCCCGGTCTCGTCGTGGGGGTCCTCGCCGCCGTAGGGCGTCACGCCGGGCCCGGTGTACTCCTGTTTGAGGGCGACCAGCGCCGCGCGCAGGCCGCGATGGTTACGCGCCCACGCCTGCACGTTGCGCTGTTCGGTGAGCCGCAGCCCGATCCCGGTGCGCCCGCGCGGCACCCCGGACAGCTCCCCCAGCGCGCGCGCCGTCTGCCACTTCTCCAGCTTGCGGCCCGAGCGCACCGAGTTCTCCGCCGGCGGATACACGCCGACGATGTCGGCGACCGGCAGGGTCTCGGTGCCCTGCCGCAGGGTCTGCTCGGTGAGCACCACCGCGGTGTGGATGCGGGCCGCTTTGACCTGCACCGCCAGGAAGGCGCTCACAACGATCAGGAAGGTCACCGGCACCAGCGGGTTGTAGCCGTTGCCGCTGGAGACCTGGATCATCAGCATCGCCACGGCGGCGGCGGGCCCGGCCAGCACCCACAGCCAGCTGGCGCCCTTCTCGACGAACAGCGGGGCGGGACCGGGTTCGGCGGAGTCGTCCGCCTGCTGGAATGCCATCGCCGGTCAGACTAGCCAGTGGGCGGCCTCGGTGGCCCAGTAGGTCAGGATGAGGTCGGCGCCGGCCCGCCGGATGCTGGTCAGCGACTCCAGTGCGGCGGCGCGCCGGTCGATCCAGCCCCGTTCGGCGGCCGCGCTGATCATCGCGTACTCGCCGGAGACCTGGTAGGCGGCCACCGGCACCGCCGAGATCTCGGCCGCGGCGGCCACCACGTCGAGGTAGCCCAGCGCGGGTTTGACCATCACCATGTCCGCGCCCTCGTCGATGTCGAGGGCGACCTCGCGCAGCGCCTCGCGGGCGTTGGCGGGGTCCTGCTGGTAGCTGTGCCGGTCCCCGGTCAGGCTGGAGCCCACCGCGTCGCGGAACGGGCCGTAGAACGCCGAGGCGAACTTGGCGGCGTAGGCCAGGATCGCGGTGTCGGGATGACCGGCGGCGTCCAAGCCGTCCCGGATCGCGCCGACCTGCCCGTCCATCATCCCGCTCGGGGAGACGACGTGGGCGCCGGCGCTCGCCTGCGCCACCGCAAGCCGCACGTAGTGCGCCAAGGTGGCGTCGTTGTCGACGCGGCCGGCCTCATCGAGCACCCCGCAGTGGCCGTGGTCGGTGAACTCGTCGAGGCAGGTGTCGGCCATCAACACGGTGGCGTCGCCGAGGTCGGCGGCTAAATCCGCTAATGCGACGTTGAGGATGCCGCCGGGGTCCGCGCCGACCGATCCGGTGGCGTCCTTGTCCTGCTCCCGCGGCACCCCGAACAGCATCAGCCCGCCCACCCCGGCGTCCACCGCGTCAGCGGCCGCGGCCCGCAGCGAGGAGCGGGTGTGTTGCATCACCCCCGGCATCGACGGGATCGGCGTCGGCTCGTCGATGCCGTCGGCGACGAACAGCGGCAGCACCAGTTGGCGCGGCCGCAGCGAGGTCTCGCTGACCAGGCGGCGTAGCGCCGCGGAGGACCGCAGCCGACGCGGACGCTGTCGCGGGTATCCGCTCATCGGTGCGCGTTGACTCTGCGGTGAGCACGGAGGTTACTCGCACTTTCGCGTGGTGAGCGCAGAGTCGACGCGAGCGCCGCCGCACCGGCGGGGTGGCGACCCGCCTCGCCCGGGCTGACCGCGGCGGTCACGGTCAGCGCCTGCGGCTCTTCTTACGCGGCGGCGGCAGCGCGCCCTCGGCGCGCAGCCGGGCGGCGTGCTCGGCCAGCGCGTCGACCAGCGGGCCGGTGGCGGCGGTCTCCGGCCGCACGTCGACACGCAGCCCGAATTCGGTGGCGGTCTCGGCGGTCTTGGGGCCGATGCAGCTCACGATCGTGCGGGCGTGCGGCTTGCCGGCGATGCCGACCAGGTTGCGCACCGTCGAGCTGGAGGTGAAGCAGACCGCGTCGAAGCCGCCGGTCTTGATCATCTCGCGGGTGGCCGCCGGCGGCGGCGCCGCGCGCACCGTGCGGTAGGCGGTGACGTCCTCGATCTCCCAGCCGCGTTCGCGCAGGCCCTCGGCGAGCGTTTCGGTGGCGATGTCCGCGCGCGGCAGCAGCACCCGGTTCACCGGGTCGAGCACGTCGTCGTAGGGCGGGAACTCCTCGAGCAGGCCCAGCGAGGACTGCTCGCCGGTGGGCACCAGCTCCGGGGTGATGCCGAAGGCGCGGACACGGTCGGCGGTGGCCTCCCCGACGCAGGCGATGTTCACCCCCGAGAATGCGCGGGCGTCGAGCCCGAACTCGCGGAACTTCTCCCACACCGCGCGCACCGCGTTGGTGGAGGTGAACACCACCCACTGGTAGCGGCCGTCGACCAGGCCCTTCACGGCACGCTCCATCTGCGCCGGGCTGCGCGGCGGCTCCACCGCGATAGTGGGCACCTCGATGGGCAGCGCCCCGTAGGTGATGAGCCGCTCGCTCATCTCGCCGGCCTGGTCCTTGGTGCGCGGCACCAGCACGGTCCAGCCGTACAGGGCGCGGCTCTCCCACCAGTTCAGCTTGGAGCGGTTGTTGACGGTCTTGCCGATGGTGACCACCAGCGGGCCGCGCTGCGCCGCGCCGTTGGCCGTCGGCTCGGCGAACTCGGTGCCGGCCAGCACGGTCTGCTCGGTCAGGCCGTGCAGGGTGGATTCCACCGAGCGCTGTGCGCAGGTCGTGCCGGAGGTGGTGACCACGCACGGGGTCGAGTCGGTGAGCCCGTACTCGATCAGCGTGCTGGCGGCTTCGGGCAGGTGCGAGGCGGTGGCCTGCAGGATCAGCGGGCCCGGCGCGGCGGCCAGCGCCGCCCAGTCCACGTCGCCGCGCACGTCGGCGACCGTGTGCGAGGAGCCCAGCGGCAACCCGGCGTAGGTGGGCACCGCGCTGGTGGGGTTGAGCCCGGGGATGATCTCGAAGACGAGGTTGGTCCGCGCGACCGCGCCCACCTCGGTGACCAGCGAGTCGACCGCCAGCGGGTCGCCGGCGACCAGCCGGACCACGTCGGCGCCGGTGCGGGCCGCCGCGGTCAGCGTCTTGGCCACCTCCGCGGGTCCGCCCAGCGCGGGCCGGATGTCCGGGCCGGAGGTCTGTTCGGTGTCGTCGCCCTCGGTCGTCTCGATCGGGGCGGGCGGCAGTTCGGTGCCGACCAGCGCCAGCACCGGCTCGGGCACGTCGGGGTCGGTGAACACCAGGGCGGCGCGTGCCAGCGCCGCTTTGGCGCGGATCGTCAGCAGACCCGGGTCGCCAGGACCCGAGCCGACGAACACGATCCGGCCCGGCTTCGGTTTACGGCCTCGCGTACTCACTTGGCGAGCCACTCCTCACTCCAGTCACTCCCGCGGGCGGCGGCTTCACCGCGCGCCCGACATCACCTCACGCGCCCCGAGTTCGAACAGCTCCGCGGCCACGGAGAGCCCCAGCTCCCGTGCCCGCTGCGGAGTGCCCACACCGGACGCGCGGATCACGTCGGATCCGTCCAGCGCCGCCACGCAGCTGCGTAGCGACAGCTCCTCGAAGACCCGGCCCTCCTCATCGATGGACTCGACCACCTCGGCGATCGCGCCCACCGGTGCGGAGCAGCCCGCCTCCAGTTCGGCGAGCAGGGCCCGTTCCGCGGTGACCGCGGCGCGGGTGTCGGCGTCGTCCAGCTTGGCCAACGCCGCCGCCAGCTCGGTGTCCTCGGCGCGACATTCCACCGCGAGCGCGCCCTGGGCCGGTGCTGGCAACAGCTGCACCGGTTCGAGCGTCTCGGTGACTTCGTCGAGGCGCCCGATCCGGGCCATACCCGCCCGGGCTACCACGATCGCGTCGAGTTCACCGCTGCTGACCCTGTTCAACCTGGTAACTAGGTTGCCTCGTAGGGGGTGGATTTCCAAACCGAGACCCAGTGCTCTAAGCTGTGCGGCCCGCCGGGGCGCCGACGTGCCCACCACCGAGCCGGCCGGGAGCTCGCCGAGCACCAGGCCATCACGGGCGACGAGCACGTCGCGGGGGTCTTCGCGGCGCGGGATGGCCGCGATGGTGAAGCGCGGGTCCTGCTCGGTGGGCAGGTCCTTGTGGGAGTGCACCGCGGCGTCGACGCGACCGTCGGCGATGGCCTCGCGCAGTTCGGCGGTGAACACCCCCACCCCGATGGTGCCGACGGGCGCCATCGACTGGTCGCCCTTGGTGTTGATGATCACCAACTCGACGTCGTGCCCATCAGCGATCAACGCTTCCCGGACGCTCTCGGCCTGCGTGGTGGCCAGCAGGCTGCCCCGGGTTCCTAGCCGGATCATATTCCCCAAATCGGTTACTCGACGGTTCCGATGCCGCCTTCGGCATCGCTTGGCACCGTTGGCAATTCACCGGCACCGGCGAGGGCGTCAACGGCCCGCGGGTCGAGTTCGAACAACTCCCGCAAGGCTTCCGCGTAGGCGTCCCCGCCGGGGGTGTTGGCCAATTGTTTGACGCGCACGGTCGGCGAATGCAGCAGCTTGTCGACCACGCGCCGGACGGTTCGGGAGACCTCGTCGCGGTGCGCGCTGTCCAGCCCGGGCAGCCTGCGCTCCAGCCGCAGCAACTCGGCCTCGACCACGTCGGCGGCGCGCTGGCGCAGCGCGGTCACCGTCGGGGTGACCTCGGACGCCCGCTGGGCGGCCAGGTAGGCGGCGACCTCGGCGGCGACGATCTCGCGGGCGGCCGCGGCGTCGGCGGCGGCCGCGCGGGCGGAGGGTTCGCGTTGCACGCGGTCCATGTCGACGACGGCGACACCGGGCAGCCCGGCCACCGTCGGGTCCACGTCGCGGGGCATGCCCAGGTCGCAGACAACCAGCGGGCGGCGCTCACCGCGGTGACCGGCGGCCAGCGCCTGGTGCATGTCGGCCAGCGAGACCACCGGGCCGACCGCGCCGGTGCAGCTGACCGCGACGTCGACGGTGGCCAGCACGTCGGCGACGGTGTCCAGCCCGGCGGTGTCGGCGGGCACCTGCGCTTCGGTGATCCGCTCGGCGAGGCGCTGGGCGCGCTCCGGGGACCGGTTCAGCACGTGGATGCGGCCGATCCCGGCCCGGGTCAGATGCGCGGCGGCCAGCGAGCCCATCGAGCCCGCACCGATGATCGCCGCCGTTCTGCCGGTCAGCCCGCCGAGCTGGGTGCCGGCGATGTCGAGGGCCACCGACACCACCGAGGCGCCCGCGGCGTCGATGTCGGTTTCGGAGTGCACGCGTTTGCCGACCGACAGGGCGCGTTGGGCCAGGTCGTGCAGCACCCGCCCGACGGTGTGGTTGGCTTCGGCGACCGCGTAGGCCTGGCGCACCTGTCCGAGGACCTGCTGTTCGCCGACCACGGCCGAATCCAGGCCGCTGGCCACCGCGAACAGGTGCTGGACGGCGGCCTCGCTGTAGCGCACGTAGGCGTACTGGGTGAGTTCGCCGAGGGTCATCCCGGACTGCTCGGCGAGCACCTCGCCGATCGCGGCCAGACCGCCGTGGAAGGCGTCGACCACCGCGTACACCTCGACCCGGTTGCAGGTCGAGAGCAGCATCACCTCGCTGACCAGCGAGGACTGCAGCATCCGGTCCAGGACCTTGACCTGGTCGGGTTCGTCGGTGCTCAGCTGTTCGAGCACCGGCACCGGCGCGCTGCGGTGGGAAATCCCAAAGAGCAGGACGCTCACGGTTGCTTCACCTGGCCTGCTCCCTTGCATTCACAAGTGACAACACTTACCTCCACGGTAAAGGTTTACCAGTCAGGCGGCCAAATTTGCCGGGGTCGGCCGTCAGCTCCCCAGATCCGCCCGCAGTCGCGGCTCGTCGATCTCCCAGTAGCTGTGTTCCCGGCCGTCGAGCAGCACCACCGGCAGCCGGTCGCCGTACTCGGCGCGCAGGGCGCTGTCGCCGTCGGCGGCGGCCACGTCGACGTCGGTGGTGGTCAGCGCGAAGCCGAGTTCGGTGGCGAGTTCGGTCAGCCGCGCGTGGACGCGCACGCACATCGCGCAGCCGTCCCGGGTGAGCAGTTGAACCTGTCGTTGCGACACGCCCTCCAGTGTGGCACCGATCTCGCCGGCGCCGCCGCGGCGGCCGGGCCGGATAAAGTTGACGACGACGGTCGCCGAGGCGGAAAGGAGGGCGGTTGTGAGTTCACCCGAGACGTCTCCCGAGCCGGCCGGCGCGGCCGGGGCGGCCAGCGCCGAGCGCGCCCTGGTGGACCTCTCCGCCGGGCCGGCCGAGCCCGCCGACGAGGTTCCGTCGGCGCCGCCGCCGGTCGACCTGACCGCCGCCGCGTTCTTCGACGTGGACAACACCCTGGTGCAGGGGTCCTCGATGGTGCATTTCGGGCGCGGTCTGGCCGCCCGCAAGTACTTCACCTACCGCGATGTGGTCCGGTTCCTCTACGCCCACGCCAAGTACCAGCTCACCGGCTGGGAGAACAGCGACGACGTGGCCGCCGGGCGGCGCAAGGCGCTGGCCTTCATCGAGGGTCGCACCACCGAGGAGCTGGCGGAGCTGGGCGAGGAGATCTACGACGAGATCATCGCCGACAAGATCTGGCCGGGCACCCGGGATTTGGCGCAGATGCACCTCGACGCCGGCCAGCAGGTGTGGTTGGTGACCGCCACCCCCTATGAGCTGGCCGACACGATCGCGCGGCGGCTGGGGCTGACCGGGGCGCTGGGCACCGTCGCGGAGTCGGTGGACGGCGTGTTCACCGGCCGGCTGGTCGGGGAGATTCTGCACGGGACCGGCAAGGCGCACGCGGTGCGCTCGCTGGCGATCCGGGAGGGCCTCAACCTCAAACGCTGCACCGCCTACTCCGACAGCTACAACGACCTGCCGATGCTGTCGCTGGTGGGCACGGCGGTGGCGATCAACCCCGACGCCCGGCTGCGTGACCTGGCCCGCCAGCGCGGCTGGGAGATCCGCGACTTCCGCACCGCGCGCAAGGCGGCCCGCATCGGGGTGCCCTCGGCGCTGGCGTTGGGCGCGGCCGGCGGCGCCCTGGCTGCAGCCGTGTCGCGTCGGCACGAGCGCGTCTAACGCGCGAGGGCTCGGCGCGGGGCGAAGTTGATAAACTTCGGCCGCCGGCGACCGGCGGCAGATCCCCTCAGGAGATAACGGCATCGACATGGCTACCCAGTTGGAGAACGCCGACAGCATCATCGGCACCCACTACCGCTACCCGGACTACTTCGAGGTCGGGCGGGAGAAGATCCGCGAGTTCGCCGCGGCCGTCAAGGACTCCCACCCCAGCCACTTCAACGAGTCCGATGCGGCGGCCGACGGCTATGCCGCGGTGGTCGCGCCGCTGACGTTCCTGGCGGTGGCCGGCCGGCGGGTGCAGCTGGAGATCTTCACCAAGTTCGACATCCCGATCAACATCGCCCGGGTGTTCCACCGCGACCAGAAGTTCACCTTCCACCGGCCGATCCTCGACGGCGACCGGCTGTACTTCGACACCTACCTGGACTCGGTGCTCGAGTCGCACGGCACGGTGATCAGCGAGATCCGCAGCGAGGTCACCGACGCCGACGGCAACCCCGTGATCACCAGTGTGGTCACCATGATCGGGGAGTCCTCGCGTCAGGACGCCGACGCCGAGACCACGATGGCCGCGATCGCGGCGATGCGCGCCAAGAAGCAGTAACGGCCTCGGCCGCGCGGCTCAGCCGAAGAAGGCGTTGCGCCGCCCGGCCAGCACCCGGTAGAGGGTCTTCTGGATCGTCTCGCGGACGTGGTCGGTGATCTCGAAGGTGACCATCGGGTCGTCGGCCGCGCTCTCGTCGTATTCGGCGGTGGAGATCGGTTCACCGAAGGTGATGTGCCACTTCGACGGCAGCGGCACCAGCCCGGCCGCGCCGGCCAGCGGGAACAGCGGGGTGACCGGGAAGTAGGGCAGCCCGAGCAGCCGCGCCAGCAGCTTCAGGTCGGCGACCATCGGGTAGATCTCCTCGGAGCCGACGATCGAGCACGGCACGATCGGTGCCTTGGTGCGCAGCGCGGCGGCGACGAACCCGCCGCGGCCGAAGCGCTGCAGCTTGTAGCGGTCCTTGAAGCGCTTGCCCAGCCCCTTGTAGCCCTCGGGGAACACCGCGGTCAGCTCCCCGGCCTCCAGCAGACGCTGCGCATCGGCGGTGCACGCCATGGTGTGCCCGGCCATGCGCGCGCCCTGGCTGATCATCGGCAGGTCGAAGACCAGGTCGGCGGCGAGCAGCCGCAGGTTGCGGTGGGCGGGGTGTTCGTCGTGCACGGCGACCGAGGCCATCAGCCCGTCGATGGGCAGCACCCCGGCGTGGTTGGCCACGACCAGGGCGGCACCGGAGTCGGGCAGGTGCTCGACCCCGCTGACCTCGACGCGGAACCAGGACCGGAACCACGGTCGCAGCAGCGGCAGGATGACGCTCTCGTTGAAGTGCGGGTCGAAGCCGAACTCGTCGACGCTGTAGTCCCCGGTCAGCCGGCGGCGGACGAACTCCGCGACCGCCGAGATCCGTTGCGACAACTCGTTGGGCTCGGACGGGGGTGCCGCGTCACCACCGTGGCGCGAATCGATCTCGCGGATGATGGCGGCGGCCTGCTCGGCCGGCGGCCACTGCCCGGCCCGAGCCAGCAGCGACGGGTGCTGACGCGCGGCATCGGCACGCTGAGCGGCCCGACGCTGCGCCGAACGGCCCGAATCTGCGCGCAGCGGAATGACTTTCGCCTTCCGTTCACCCGCCACGCGGTTACCTCCCCGTCTGTCGTGACCGCATCGCGCGAACCCCGACCGTTACCCTCCCCAGCGTTGCGCGGCCGCAACGAGCCGGGTTTCCATCGAGCGTACCCATCCCGGGTCGACGACCGGCATCAATCCGCGACCGTGAACGTAATCGTCGAACGCCTCGACCGTCGACCACTTGGGCTCGAAGCCGAGTTCCACGCGCATGCGTGTGGTGTCCATCACCCGGCCGTAACTCAGGTAGTCGAACTGTTCGCGACTGGTCTCGGTGTAGCGATTGGCTCGACGCAGCGAATCTATCACCCGCAGCCCCATCTGGGGTACGGGAACCGGGACGCGCCCGGCGCGCTGAATCGCCTGCGTCATCATGATGATCCCGTCGCCACCGATGTTGAAGGTGCCGGCCTTTCCGGCCATCGTGGCGTGCTCGAGGGCGCCGAGCGCATCCTGCTCGTGCAGCAGCTGCAGCCGCGCGTCGCGGCCGAGCACGGTGGGCACCAGCGGGCCGGCGAGGAACCGCGACAGCACGGTGCCCTGCCCGGGTCCGATCATGTTGGCCAGCCGCAGAATGCTGACCGCGATGTCGGGGCGGCGCCGGCCCAGCCCGCGCGCGTAGCTCTCGATGTCGAGGCTGTCGCGACCGAAGCCCTCCAGCGGCCGGTGGCTGGTGCTGTCCTCGGTGAACCGGACCGGGTCCCGGGAGCTGGACCCGTAGACCTCCGAGGTCGACTTGAGCACCACCCGCCGCACCGAGGGTGCCTTCTGGCAGGCGGCGAAGAGCTGCATCGCCCCCATCACGTTGAGCTCTTTGAGCACCGCCCCGCCGCCGGAGCGCGGCGCGTAGGACGCGGCCGCCGCGTGCACCACGGTGTCGACGTCGCCGTTGCGGATCACCTTGGCGATGAACGGATTGCGGATGTCGGCGCGCACGAACTCGGCGCGGCCCATCCGCCGCAGCAGGTCTTTGCTCGGCGCCACCGCGTCCACCGCGATGACCCGGTTGATCAGCGGGTTCTGCGCCAGCCGGGCGGTCAGGTACCCGCCGAGGAAACGGCAGGCGCCGGTGACCAGCACCACGCGGGGGTACTGCAGCTTGTCGCCGCTGTCGGAGGGGGTATCGGGCGTACTCACCTCGTCAGCCTAACGACGGTCGCGCGGGTGTCGACCCGCGCTGCCCGACCGCGTTACTTGCCGAGTTTTCTGCGCTGCACCCGAGTGCGACGCAGCAACTTGCGGTGCTTCTTCTTCGACATACGCTTGCGCCGCTTCTTGACTACTGAACCCATAAACTCCGCTACCTACATCCTGCCGGTGGCCATCCGCCCCGGACCGGTGTGAAGACTTGACCCGGTCACTTTACCTGTGCCCGGGCGGGGAACGAAAAACCGCACCCGCCGCCGCGCGCACCCGGTTCCGGACACGCGAAAATCCCCGGTGCGCTGCCCGGGGTTCCGGTCCGGCCGGATTCGCGCCGCGGTCGAGCTAGCCCGCGTCGAAGAAGGAGCTCTCCAACATGTCGTGCACCGCCTTGGCGTGGACCCGGAAGGACCGGCCCACCCGCACCGCGGGCAACTCACCGTTGTGCACCAGTCGGTACACGGTCATCTTGGAGACCCTCATGAGCGCGGCCACTTCGGCCACCGTGAGGAACTGTGTTCTGCCTTGCTGGCCGTCCGGCGAGGCGGAATCGCGTGCCGGCTTGCCACTAGCCGAATCCCGCGCCGACGGCCCGTTCATTGACGTCATCGCAACCCAATCCAATCGGGCATACGCAGTCCAGCGGCTTCCCCTCCGCAGGCCTGACGCATGCTTACACCCAAGGAGAATAGCGGGACCAATGGGGTTGCTGCGACGGGTGTGGGGTATTTGAGAACAAAACTTATGAATTACTCCGGTGTAACTCTTTGCTGCTCAGAGTGGGTTTTTGCGGCCTGAACCGCGGCGTCCACGGCGGCGCGCAGCCCCCCGCGTTCGAGTTCTCGCAGCGCAACGGCGGTGGTGCCGCCCGGGGAGGTCACCATGGCCCGCAGTTGCACCGGGGTGGTATCCAGGCCCACCGCGCTCGCCACCCCCTCGGCGGAGTTAGCCCGCTCGAGGCGGTCCAGCAGCATCTCCGCGGAGCCGGCCATGGTTTGCACCGCCAGATCGGTCGCCACGGCACGGGTCAGTCCGGCCGCCACCCCGGCGTCCACCAACGCCTCGATCATCAGGAAGAAGTAGGCCGGCCCGGAACCGGAGATCGCGGTGACGGCGTCCATCTGCCCCTCGGGCACCGTGAGCACCGACCCGACGCTGCGGAACAGCGCGGCGGCCTCGTCGAGTTGCTCGGCGGTGGCGAACCGGCCCGCGGCGAGCACGCTGACCCCGGCACCGACGTGGCTCGGCGTGTTCGGCATCACCCGCACCACCGGTGACCCGGCGGGCAGTTTGCTTTCCAGGTAGGCGGTGCTGACCCCCGCCGCCACGCTGATCAGCACCTGCTCGGCGCTGTGCTCGGAGGCGGTGGCCGCCTCGGCGATCTGGTTCATCACCGCGTCGACGTCGCGGGGCTTGACCGCCAGGATGACGATGTCGGCGGTCTCCACCGCGTCGGCCACCCCCGCGACCTGCACCGAATAGGTGTCGGTGAGGTAGCTGACCCGGTCGGGGACGTGCTCGACGACCACCAGGTCCTTGACCTGCCGGCCGCTGCGCAGCAGCCCGGACAGCAGCGCTTCACCCATGTTGCCGACGCCGACGATCGCGATTCTGGCCATGGCGGCAAGCATGGCAGACCGGGCCGGCTATTCGGTGGGCACCATCGCCAACTGGCGTGTCTGCACCACGATGCGGCCGCGGCTGTCCACCACGGTGTGGTCCTCGTCGAACCAGTCCTGACCGATCTCGGTGGTGGTGCAGATGACGCGGAGCCAGCCGTCGGCCGGGACCGCGCGCAGATAGGCGGTGAGTTGCACGGTGGGCGCCCACCCGGGCCGGTTGACCGCCATCGTCACCGGCGCCGAGGCGTCGCCGCACAGCAGCGCGAACAACACGTCGGGGCGTTCGTGTTTGGGCCGCACCCACATCTCGATGACCGGCGGCCCGCCGTCGGAGCGGGGGGCCAGCGTGCTCAGGGCGGGGCGGATGTCGCAGCCGTGCGCCAGGTGCACGATGTCGGCCATTGGATGGCCGGGCCCGATCGCGGCCAGCCCCGGCGGCGGTTCCGGGGTCATCAGCGGCACCACCGGGTTGACCGAGAGCAGCGGCGCCCGACCGGTGTGCTCGGGTTCGCCGAGGGTGATCGCGGCGTGCACCGCGGTGCGCTCCCCCTGGCCGAGTTCGACGTCGACGACGCTGACCCGCCGGCCCCGCTTGCGCAGCAGGGTGCGCAGCCACATCGGGCCGGGGTCGGGTGCCCACAGGTAGTTGGCCGAGACGGCGACGGGTTCGAGGCCGTCGCCGAACGCGGTGCGCGCCGCGTTGGCGCACAGCGCCAGCATGGCGCCGCCGTGGACCTTCGGCCCGATCGTCCAGTGGGCGTTGAGTTCGCCGGCGAAGTCGGCCCTGGAACCGTCAGTGCCGTCCCCGGCTTCCGCGGCGGCACCGCCGTCCAGACGGGTCAGCCGCATGGCGTCGCTGAACCGGGTGGAGTCGGTCATCGGGCTCCTCTCGGGCCTACCGCAGCAGGTGGGTGCGGGCGAACTGCAACGACTCGACCAGCAGCGCCTCCCGCTCCTGGGTGGTGCGGGCCTGCGAGGTGGTCACCTCCAGCACGACGTGGCCGGCGAAGTCGCCGGCGGCGAGCATCTGGCAGACCTCGACGGTGGGCTGGGTGCCCCGCCCGGGCACCAGGTGCTCGTCGGCGGGTAGCCCGGTGCCGTCGCACAGGTGGAGGTGGACCAGGCCCGAGCCCATCTGCCGGGCCATCTCCACCGCGTCGCTGCCCGCGGTGGCGGTGTGGGAGAGGTCGAGGGTGTAGTGCGCGTGGTCGCCGTCGAGGGGGTTGTAGGACGGGGAGAACGCCGAGATCGCGGCGCCGGGCCCGCCGCCGCGGCGGCGCATCCGCTCCAGGGTCTGCTCGGCCCGGAACAGCCGGTCGGCCCGGAACGGGAACATGTTCTCCACCGCGACCATCACGTCGCTGCGTTCCTCCAGCTCGGCGACCTGATCGGCGAACCCGGCGGCGTAGCGGCGCTGCCAGCGAAACGGCGGGTGGACCACGACGGTCTGGGCTCCGAGCTGCTCGGCGGCGCGGACGCTGCGCTCCAGTTTGTGGACCGGGTTGGCGCCCCAAACCCGTTGGGAGATCAGCAGGCACGGCGCGTGCACCGACAGCACCGGCACCCCGTAGCGGCGGGAGAGCTTGGCGACGGCGGCGATGTCCTGGCTGACCGACTCCGCCCACACCATCAGCTCGACGCCGTCGTAGCCGAGGCGGGCGGCGTATTCGAAGGCGGCCTCGGCCTTCAGGGGATAGACCGAGGCCGTCGAGAGGCCAACTTTGATGGCGGGACGCACGATGATTCGCCCGGGGTGCTCAGCCGGAGAGCCAGAACACGAGCGGACCGAGGGTGACCAGCAGACCCACCGCCGCGGCGGCCAGCGTGCTGCCGATGTCGTCGGTTTTGCGGACCGCCTGGACCGCACCGACCAGCCCGAGGGTCACCAGCACGGTGAGCACCAGGGCGACGATGCTGTTCCAGCGCCACAGCTGGTCGAACGCGACGAACAGCGCGGCACCGAACAGGAACGCGCCCAGCGACTGCACGATGACCCAGGCGCCGCGCAGGACCCGCCGCATCCCGGATTCGTGGGCCTCGTCGCCGGCGGGCTGCTGCTCGGTGTCGGTGTCGAGGTCGGTCTCGTCGTCGAGGTCGAGGTCGTCGTCGAGGTCAAGGTCGCCGTCCGCCCGGATCGCGGCGGCGGGGGCGTCGTCGTGGTCGGTGTCATCGAGGCCGGTGGCGAGGTCGACGGCCGGGACGACATCGGCCTGGTCGACATCGGCCGGGTCCGTGTCGGCGCGATCGGTGCTCGCCTCGTCGTCGAAGTCACCGAGGTCATCGAGGTCGTCGAGATCGTCGAGGTCATCGGGATGCTGGCGGCGGCGCCCGAAGCGGCCGCGCAGCGCCCCCAGCAGCCCGCCGCGGCCCCGGCGTGCCGTCGCGGTGCCCTCGGTGCCGTCGAGGTCGTCGACGGCGTCCAGCGCCTCGGGCGGCGCGTCGTCGGCCTCACCGAGCAGGCTCACCGCGATGTCGCGGTCGCCGGCGTCATCTTCGGGGTAGGCGTCGCCGGGGTAGCCGTCCACCGGGTCGGGGCTCATCCGTTCGGCGTCGGACTCCGACTCGGTCTCGGCGGCCCGGCGCGGAAGCGGGTGCGCGCTGCGTACCGGACCGGTTTGCCGCGCGGTGTGCGGCGGCGACTGCGGCCAGCGCGGCTGCGGTTCGGAGAACCGGACCGAGGTGGTGCGGTCGGCGGGCTTCTCCGGCGCGTCCCGCTCGGGTGCCGGCGCACCGCCGCGGCGCGCGGCGGGCGGCTCGGCCGGGGCGGGCTCCTCGGTTTCCTCGGGCTCGGCCGCGGCCGTCGCGGTCTCCGACGGCGGCGGGTCGTCCTCGCGGATCACCGGGATCTCGCCGGTCAACTCGGCGACCGAGACCGCGTCGGGGTCCCCGGGGCGGCGGCGACGACGGCCGGTGACCGGCGGCGAGCCGATGTTGCCGTGCCGGGCGAGCAACTCCGCGACCGAGATCGGCCGCGTCTCTTCGTCGCGTGGCTCGGTCATCGTTTGCCGCCTTTCGACCGGTCCCCCTTGGTCTTGGCCGGTCGAGTCTCCGCATCGGTCATCGGGATCTCCACCAGAGCGGTGCCGTCCGCCTCGCTGTCGAGTTTGCGCAGGATCAGGCCCTCACGCAACGCCCAGGGACAGATGTCCACCGTTTCGATCGACAACGCTCGCATGCTCGCCTCGGCCACCAGGGCGCCCGCCACGATCTGCGGTGCCCGGTCGGCGCTCACCCCTTCCAGTTCTGCACGGTCAGCGGTGGTCATCCTAGAGATGAACGATATGAGTTGTCTGAGACCACTGGCGGTCAGCGTCCGTTTCACCCGCGGGCCCGCCCCCGACGGCGCCGCCCCGGTCAGCCGGGCCAGGGAGCGGAACGTCTTCGAACAGCCCACCGTCAGGTCGGCCGGGCCGGCCTCGAGCACGGTCGCGGCGGACTCGGCCAGCTCGCTGTGCAGCCAGTCCCGCAGCATCGAGACCCGGCGGCGCCCGGGCGGGTCGTCGGGCAGCCACTCGCGGGTCAGCCGCCCCGCCCCGAGCTGCAGCGACAGCGCGATGTCGGGTTCCTCGTCGACCCCGCTGCACATCTCCAGGGAGCCGCCGCCGATGTCGATGTTGATGATGCGCCCGGCGCTCCAGCCGTACCAGCGCCGCACCGCCAGGAACGTCAACCGGGACTCGTCGACGCCGCGCAGCACCTGCAGGTGCACGCCGGTCTCCTTCTGCACCCGGGCCAGCACGGCGTCGGAGTTCTCCGCGTCCCGCACCGCCGAGGTGGCGAACGCCATCAGCTCCGCGCAACCCGAGCTGGCCGCGATCTTGGCGAACTCGTCGACGGTGGCGACCAGGCGGTCGGCGCCGCGCTTGGTGATGTGGCCGGATTCGTCGACGGCTTCGGCCAGCCGCAGGGTGGCCTTCGTCGAACTCATCGGGGTGGGGTGACCGCCGCGACGGGCGTCGACCACCAACAGGTGAACGGTGTTGCTGCCCACGTCGAGCACGCCCAATCGCACGGAACATCAACCTAGTAGGTCGGGATGATCTGGTGAAACTCCCGGCTCGGCGATTTGGTCTACGGTGGATTTTTGTGGCACCGCGTTCCTCCGATCATCCGCAGGAAGTCGAGCTGGATTTCACCCGGGAGTGGGTGGAGTTCTACGACCCGGACAACTCCGAACACCTCATCGCCGCCGATCTGACCTGGCTGCTGTCGAACTGGACGTGTGTGTTCGGCACCCCCTCGTGCCGGGGGACGGTGGCCGGCCGCCCCGACGACGGGTGCTGCTCGCACGGCGCGTTCCTCTCCGACGACGACGACCGGGCCCGCCTCGACGACGCGGTCTCGCGGCTCACCGAGGCGGACTGGCAGTTCCGCGACAAGGGGCTGGGCCCCAAGGGCTACCTCAAACTCGACGAGAACGACGACGAGCCGGCCTGGCGCACCCGCCGCCACCAGGGGGCGTGCATCTTCTTGAACCGGCCCGGGTTCGCCGGCGGATCCGGCTGCGCCCTGCACATCAAGGCGGTGAAGCTGGGGGTCGAGCCGCTGACGATGAAGCCCGACGTGTGCTGGCAGTTGCCCATCCGGCGCAGCCAGGAGTGGGTGACCCGCCCGGATGACACCGAGATCCTCAAGACCACGATCACCGAGTACGACCGGCGCGGCTGGGGCTCCGGCGGCGCGGATCTGCACTGGTACTGCACCGGCGACCCGGCCGCCCACATCGGCGCCCGGCCGGTGTACCGGGCGATGGCGGCCGAACTGACCGAATTGCTCGGCGAGAAGGCCTACGCCGAGCTGGCCGCGATCTGCGCTCAGCGCGCCGAGCGCGGCCTGATCGCCGAGCATCCGGCCACCCGCGCGGCGCGGTAGTCCGGCCGCTCCGATCAGGCCATGTGCCCGACCAGGACGCCCTCGGCGCCGAACAGCTCGCGGCGCCACCGCTCGACCAGCGCATCGGTGTCGACGTCGTCGGGGTGAAAGCCGGGCCGCAGGTACGGGCGCAGCTCCCCGAGCAACCCCTTGACCAGCGGACCGCGGAACACGCCCCAGGTCTGGCGCAGCGCGGTCAACGGGCGCCACGCGGTCGGGTCGGTGGTCATCGACAGCATCACCCCGCCGGTGACCACCGGGATCGTCAGCGTGTACATCCCGGCCATCACCCCGATGCGGATCCATTCCGGGCCGCCGACGCTGCGGTAGACGTCGAAGGCCACCGATTTGTGCTCGAGCTCTTCCACCGCGTGCCAGTTCAGCAGGTTCCACACCTCGGGGTCACCGGGGATGGCCTGCATCTCCTCGCCGAGCACCCGGGCGGCCAGGGTGGCGGTGTAGTGCTCCGCGGCGGCGGTCCAAGCCAGGTGGACGTAGGCCGGTGTCCGGTTCTCGAACCGCACCAGCATGCGCTGTCGCCGGCTGTCGTGACCGAAGGTGAACAACCGCACGATCGGATAGCCCATCTCGATGAGCTTGTCGTTGAGGCGGCGATGCTCCTGGCCGTGCACCGATTCCTGGCCGATGAACCCGGCGACCCGCTTCTTCAACTCCTGGTCGGTGATCTGCTCGGAGAACCGCCGCACCGAGCGGATGAACGATTCCTCACCGGGCGGGAACACCGCCGAGAGCAGCGCGGTCAGGTGGCTCATCACGATGTCGCCCTCGACATAGTGGCGTTTCATCGGTTTGGGGTCACCGAACCGGAACCGGATGCGGCGCACCTTGGGATAACCCGCCCGGATCGCTTTGCCGTCGTTCGCTACCGCTGCTGTGCCGGCAACCATGACCGTCTCCTTCCGGTGGGCTATCGCATGTACTCGACCAGCGCGCCGTCCGCGCCGAAGAGCTCCTGCTGCCACTGCCGCAGCAACGCATCGGTGTCGATGTCGTCGGGGTGGAAGCCGGGCCGCAGATACTTCGCCAGATCGGCCATCAGGCCGCGGAACAGCGGCCCGCCGAACAGCGCGCGCGCCTCCCGGATCACCCGCAGCGGGTGCCGGCGGGCTTGCGGGTCGGCGGCCAGCGAGATGGTCAGCGTCGTGGCGACCAGCGGCAGGGTGAGGGCGATCAGCGCCGCCATCACCGCGATCCGCGTCGTTTCACTACCGCCGACGCTGCGGTAGACGTCGAAAGCCACCGACTTGTGCTCGAGTTCTTCGAGGGCGTGCCAGTTCAGCAGGTGCCACACCGCGTCGTCGCCCGGGATCGCCTGGATCTCATCGAGCGACAGGACCCGCTCGGCGAGCACCGCGGTGTAGTGCTCGGCGGCGGCGGTCATGGCCAGGTGGGCCAGCGGCGAGATCCGCTGCTCGAAGCGGAGCCGCCTGCGCTCCACGGCTTTCGAGTCCCACCAGGCGATGCGATAACCCATCGCGACGAGCTTGTCGTTGAGGCGGCGATGCTCCTGGCCGTGCACCGATTCCTGGCCGATGAACCCGGCGACCCGCTTCTTCAGGTCCGGGTCGGTGATGCGGTCGGAGAAGTGCCGCACCGAACGGATGAACGCCTCCTCGCCGGGCGGGAACGCCCCGGACAGCCCGGCCACGAAGTGGCTGAACACGCTGTCGTTGTTGACGAAGTACTTGCCGTAGCTGCGATCGGCGCCGAACGGGAACCGCACCCGACGGGTTTTCGGGTAGTGGGCCGGCGCCGTTGCCGAACCGTCACGCCCCATAACGACCTCCCAGAACATCTAGTATCTAGTACTGTCAGTACTGTGTGATGGATCACGTTACAAGGCCGGTTGCGGGCACGCAAGAGTTGGCCGGTCACGATGCGGTTGCACGCCGAGGACACCGCCACAGCAAACACCGCCGGGCGGTGCGGCGATCAGTCGATGACGTCGTCGAGGTCGGCCAGCCGGGCGTCCGGGTCCAGCACGACCCCGCGGGCGAACGCGGTCGCCGACAGCGCTCCCCACACGAACGTGGTGAGTTGGTCGACCAGCGCCGCCTTGTCGATCGTGGGCTCGTTCAGCCAGCGCAGCACGCCCAGCCCCACCGCGCCGAGGGCCGCGTCGACGGCGTATTCCAGGTGCTGCACGTCGGCGTCGGTGTTGTGCACCCGCAGCATCGCCGCGACCACCGCGACCGCGGCGTCGGAGAGCGGGCGACCGGTGTCGAGGAACTCCGCGGGCGACTGCAGGTCCCGAAAGTGCGAGCCCAGCAAAAACCGGAAGATGTTGGGCCGTTCGTCGACGAGGCCGACGTAGGCGCCCAGGGCCGAGCGGACAAGTTCCAGCGCCGCTCCGGAGAGATCGAATTCCGGCACCACCCGCTCGAGGATCAGCTCCTGGACCCGCTCGCCGACCGCGGCGAACAACGCGTTCTTGTCGTCGAAGAAGCGGTAGAGCTTGGGTCGCGGGACCTGCGCGGTCCGCAGCACATCGTCGATGGACAGTTCCGGGCCGAACTCGTCGATGGCTCGCAGCGTCGCCTCGACCAACTCGGCGCGCACCGCCGCCCGGTGTTCCCGCCACCGGTCAGAACGTGCATCCCCCGTCAACGCCGGCAGGCGACCGCGGCTGGGCGCTGCATCCCTCGGCACAACGGCAATCGTAATCCACGCCCACCGGTCCCCCGGGGCCTACGGGCGCGGTCGTGCGGCGCCGCTACAGCGGGACGCCGAACCGCCCGGCGACGCCCCGGCCCAGCCGGTACAGCGGGGCGGCCACGTCCTGGTAGCGCGGCCCGATGGTGCGCGGGATGGCGTCGAAGATCCGGGCGTCGGGCCCGATCAGCACCCGCGGTTTGTTGCGCTCCACGCCGCGCAGGATGATGCGGGCGGCCGAGTCCGGGCGGGTGATCGCGATCAGTTCGAATCCCTTGCGGATCTGCTCCGGGTCGACGTCGTCGGGGATGCCGCGGGCGTTGACCGCGATGTTGGTCTTGATGCCGCCGGGATGCACGCAGGTGACCCCGACCGGGTAGCGCGCCGTCCGGATCTCTTGGCGCAGTGCCTCGGTGAAGCCGCGGACCGCGAACTTCGCCGCGTTGTAGGCGCTCTGGGACGGGATCCCCATCAGCCCGAACACCGAGGAGACGTTGACCAGGTGCCCTTCACCGGATTCGATCAGGTGCGGCAGGAACGCCTTGGTGCCGTAGGCCACCCCCCAGAAGTTGATGCCCATCAACCATTCGAAGTCGTCCCACTCCATGTCGATCACGTCGGCCGACAACGCCACACCGGCGTTGTTGAACACCAGGTTGACCTTGCCGAACTGTTCTTTGACCTCGTCGGCGTGGGCGTAGACCGCGGCCCGGTCGGCGACGTCGAGCTGAAACGGAACGGCGGTCGCCCCCAACGCCTCACACTGCCCGGCCGTCGTGGCGGCGGCCTCGGCGTCGATGTCGGACAGCGCCAGCCGGGCGCCGCGCTCGGCGAGCTTGACCGCCAGACTGCGGCCGATGCCCGAGCCCGCGCCGGTGATGACCGCGACGCGGTCGGTGAAATTCTTCATCGCTTTTTCGTTGCCTTTCCGTCGTGCTCGGCCCGCCGGTGGGTCAGCTTCGGATACCTCAGCTCGTGATGTCGTAGACGACGCCGGTCATCCGCTCGGATTCCTCCCAGAGCCGGCGCCACAGTTCCCGGTTCTTCGACAGCCCGCTCGACGGGGACGGCTTGGCCGGGCCGCGGGCCTGCAGGATGCCGGTCGGTCCCCAGTACACCTCCGGGTCGGCGTCCGGATCGGTGGCCGCCAGCAGCGTCGAGTGCGCGGCCTGCTCCGGCGGGTGGCCGACGAGGCGGGCGCCCTGTTTGGCGAACAGGTCCATCAGCGTTTCGGTGCGGGTGAACAGGTCGGTGCCCGAGACTCCGGGGTGCACCCCGTAGGACCGCTTCGCCGACCCGGCGGCGGAAAGCCGGCGCTGCAGTTCGCGGGCGAACATCAAGTTGGCCAGCTTCGCCTGCGCGTATGCCAGGTTGCGCTGGTAGCGGCGGTGTTCGTAGTTGAGGTCGTCGATCCACAGCTTCGGGGTCTGCTTGTGGGCGATGCTCGACAGGGTCACCACCCGGTCGGCGATCTTGTCCAGCAGCAGCCCGGTCAGCGCGAAGTGGCCCAGGTGGTTGACCCCGAACTGGGTTTCGAACCCGTCCTTGGTGCGGCTGAACGGGACGTTCATCAGTCCGGCGTTGTTGATCAGCACGTCGAAATCGTCTTGCTTGGCGGCGAACTCGCGCACCGAGGACAGGTCGGCCAGGTCCAGTTCGGCGACGCTGACCGCGCCGTCGATCCGGTCGGCGACCTGCTGCGCCTTGGCGGTGTTGCGGCAGGCCATCACCACCGTGGCGCCCTTACCGGCCAGCACCCGGGTGGTGACCTCGCCCAGCCCGCCGTTGGCGCCGGTGATCACGATCGTCCGGCCGTGCTGGTCGGGAATGTCCTCGGGGCGCCATGTCATCGCAGATACCTTACCCATCCGGTCGCCGACCACCGACACTTGACAGAGTGATACATCAGTCGGATTATTTAGCGGTCGAGCTTACGGCTGGAAGGAATGCCGATGCAACCGCCGCGGCGACCCGATCACGACCCCGACCACGAAGTCATCGTCATCGGCGCGGGCCCGGGCGGCATCGCCGCCGGCGTCGGGCTGCTCGACGCCGGCATCAGCGACTTCGTCATCCTGGAGCGCGGCGACGCGCCCGGCGGCAGCTGGCGCGACAACGACTACCCCGGCATCGGGGTGGACGTCCCGCACTTCACCTACCAGTACTCCTTCGCCAAGAACCCGAACTGGACGCGGATGTTCCCGCACGGCAAGGAAGTTCACGACTATCACGTGGCGGTCGCCCGAGAACACGGCCTGTACCCGCACCTGCGGTTCGGCGTCGAGGTCACCGCCGAACGGTGGGACGAGGCCAACGGCTGGTGGGAAGTGCACACCGCTTCCGGAGCGGTGATCACCGCCCGGTTCGTGATCAGCGCGGTGGGCGCGTTCATCACCCCCAAGTCGACTCCGGACATCCCCGGATTCGACGCGTTCGCCGGCAAGGTGCTGCGGCCCACCGACTGGGACCACGGCTACGACCTGGCCGGTAAGCGGGTGGGGGTGATCGGCACCGGTGCCAGCTCGGTGCAGATCACCCCGGCGATCGCACCGCGGGTGCAGCGGTTGACGGTGTTCCAGCGCACCCCGGTCTGGGCCTGGCCCAAGCCGGACTTCCGCATCGGCCGCCGGTTGCGGAAAGTGTTGGGCCACCCGTGGAGTCAGACGGCCTTGGGCAACGCCGCACTGCTGCTGGTCGAGACCGGAACCCGGCTGCTGGTGTATGCGCCCGCCCCGGTCGCCAAGTCGTTCTTCGCGGCCATGGACACCGGCGCGCGCGGCATCTACCGCGGCTATCTGCGCCTGGTGGTGCGCGACCCGCGCACCCGTGCCGCGCTGACCCCGCGGTACGGCTTGGCCGCCAAACGCCCCACCTTGTCCAACACCTTCCTGCAGGCGTTCAACCGCGCCAACGTCGAGCTGGTCGACGCGGCGATCCGCGAGATCACCGCAACCGGCGTGCGCACCGCCGACGGCCGGCACCACGACTTCGACGCCCTCGTCGTCGCCGTCGGCTACGAGCTGTTCTCCGATCCGGAGACCTACCGGCCGGGCATGGTGGTGGGCGTCGACGGTTTCGACCTCGGCGAGTTCTACGCCCGGAACCGGTTGCAGGCCTACGAGAGTGTGGCCGTGCACGGCCTGCCCAATCGCTGGATTCTGGTCGGGCCCTACTCCTGGACCGGCACCGGTTGGCATTTCATGGTCGAATCCTCGGCGGCCCACGCGGTGCGTGCGATCGGCGAGGCCCGCCGCCGCGGAGCCGGCTATGTGGAGATCACCGAAGCCGCCCAACGCGCCTACCACGCCAAGATCCTGCGGCAGGGGCGCAACATCCAGTACTACTTCGGTGTCCGCAACAAGGGCGTGCGGACCTACTACGTCAACTCCCAGGGCGACAGTTGCTATGTGCGGCCCACCACCGCGCTGCAGTCGCGCCGCGCGGCCAGCACCTATCCGCTCGACGACTACGAGTGGCGCCCGGTCACTTCGACCGCCGCACCGGCGGAACCCCGAGCGGCCCAGGAGGTTTTATGATCGGCGGTTATCCGGCCATCCCGCTGGAGGGGGCGGTTGTCGTCGTCACCGGCGGCGCCCGCGGCATCGGTTTCGCCACCGCGCGCCGGTTCGCCGAGCGCGGCGCGCGGGTGGCCATCGGCGACCTCGACGGCGCGGCCGCGGTGGCCGCCGCCGAGGCGCTGGGCGCTCCGGCCCGGGGCTATCCGCTCGACGTCACCGATCTGCCCGGCCTGCGGGAGTTCATCGACCGCGTCGAAGCGGAGTTGGGGCCGCTGGACATCCTGGTGAACAACGCCGGGATCATGCCGATCGGCCCGTTCCTCGACGAGCCGGCCGAGGTGACCCGCGCGGTGTTCGAGGTGAACGCCCTGGCGCATACCTACGCCGCCCGGGTGGTCGCGCCGCGGATGATGGCCCGCCGCCGCGGCCATATCGTCAACGTCACCTCCGCGGCGGGCAAACTGCACTCCCCCGGCCTGGCCAGCTACACCGCCGCCAAACACGCGGCCACCGCGTTCAGTCGCAGCCTGCGCGAGGAACTGCGCGACCACGGGGTGTCGGTGACCGCGGTGCTGCCGTCGGCGATGAACACCCAACTGACCGACGGCATCCCGCTGGGCGTCCGACGGATCGGCGTGCTCTCCCCCACCGTGGTCGCCCGCCGGGTGGTGGCCACCGTACGGACCCGCCCACCGCTGGCTGGCGCGCCCGCGGGCATGACTCCGCTGCTGACGCTGTCCAACCTGGTGCCCGAACGCCTCTGGCTGCTGGGCCGCCGACTGGCCGGCGCCGACTTGACCATGGGCCCGATCGACCATGTGGCCCGCGCCGAGTACGACCGGCGCATCGCCGCCAACACCCGCCCACCCCGGCGCCGATGATGGCCACCAGCATGTCCGGCTGCTCGCGACGTGTGGCGGCGGCCGCGGCGGGGTCTGCTTCGGCGGTGGTCATGCTCGGCGCTCCTCGAGGCTGTCGGCCGGTGGGCGGGCTGGGCGTGGCGATCCAACTGCAGCGCGCCGGCTACACCGACTTCACCATCTTCGAACGCGCGGCCGAGATCGGCGGGACGTGGCAGTCCAACCGCTACCCCGATGTCGCCGTGGACATTCCCGGCATCGTCTACCAGTACTCGTTCGAGAAATACCCGTGGTGGTCGCGTACCTTCCCCAAGGGCGCCGAAGTGCTGCGCTACATCCATCATTTGGCCGACAAGTACGACCTGAACCGACGGCTGCGGTTGAGCACCGAGGTGTTGCGCCGGGATTGGGACGAGGACAACCACCTGTGGCGTCTGGCCCTCTCCGACGGCAGCACGGTGACCGCGCGGTTCGTGGTCACCGCGCTCGGCGCGTTCGTCGAACCGCGGGTGCCCCGGATCCCGGGCTTGGCCGACTTCACCGGGACGGTCATCCAAACCCAGGACTGGGACGACAGCGCCGACCTGGACGGCAAACGCATCGCGGTCATCGGGACCGGAGCCACCGCGGTGCAGGCGGTGCCCCAGTTGGCCAAAAAGGCCGCCCGGCTCGATGTCTACCAGCGGCGGGCCATCTGGGTGTTCGCCAAGCCGGATTTCCCGATCCCCAAACCGGTGCAGACCGCGTTGCACCTGCTGCCGTTCACCCAGAGCCTCATCCGCGGCGGCGTGGCCGCCCTCGTCGAGCTCGGACTGGTGGGGATCACCGTCTACGGCAAGCAGATCACGCCGCTGGCGAAGGTGCCGGCTCTGGCGTGTCAGGCCTACCTGTTCACCCAGGTTCGTGACCGCACGTTGCGGCGCAAGCTCACCCCCGAGTACGGGTTCGGCTGCAAACGGCCCAGCGTCTCCAACTCCTACTACCAGACCTTCACCCGCGATCACGTCGAGCTGATCACCGAGCCCATCGAGTCGATCACCGCCACCGGAATCCGCACCGCGGGCGGGACCCACCGCGACGTCGACGTGCTGGTGCTGGCGACCGGGTTCGAGATGTCCAACAGCCCGGCGGTCTACCGTCACCGGCCGGTGTTGGGACGCAACGGGTTCGACCTCGCCGCCTTCTACGAGACCGAGCGCGCCGCGGCCTACGAGGGGGTCTCGATGCCGGGGCTGCCCAACACGTTCATGGTGTTCGGTCCGTACGCCTGGTCGGGCAGTTCTTGGCATGTGATGGTGGAGAACGCGGCGCGCCATGCGTTGCGCGTGATCGACGAGGCCCTGCGGCGCGGCGCCACCGCGGTGGAAATCTCACCGGAGGCCAACGAGCGGTTCCACCGCTTCGTCGACCGCCGGGGCTCGCAGACGCTGATGCACGGCGCCGCCTGCATCAACTCCAACAGCTACTACATCGACAAGAACGGCGACTTCTCGTTCCTGCGGCCGACCACCGCCTACCAGTCGACGCGGGCGTCGAAGACCTTCGACCTCGACGACTACGTCTACGAGCCCTGACCGCCGCGGCTAACCGGCCGCGTCCCGCTGCCGCCACTCGGCTTCGGCCTGCCCCAGTTCGGTGACCGGCGGCGCCCCGTCGAGCCATTCCGCGGCGATGCGGTACCAGTTGGCGCCGGCGCCGATCTGGCCGAGCGTGCCGAACAGCAGGAAATCCATCCGCCGGGAGAACAGGTGCTCGGGTGGGAGATGTTCGCCGCGCATGGTTTTGAACGATTCCGCTGATGGATTGATCACGCCCAGTAGCGCAGCACTGACGTCGATCGGGCGCACGGCCAGGTATTCGTCGACGAAGTTCCAGCCGGCGGCGCTGAGGGTGTAATCCAGGCATTCCTGCGCCGACACCGGTGAGCCGGGCCGAATGACGCCGTAGGACTGCATGATCGCGTGCAGGCCCTCGC
Source organism: Mycobacterium sp. 1274756.6 (assembly GCF_001668625.1). Classification (GTDB taxonomy): domain Bacteria; phylum Actinomycetota; class Actinomycetes; order Mycobacteriales; family Mycobacteriaceae; genus Mycobacterium. The sequence continues at coordinate 21,477 of NZ_LZLJ01000079.1, read as the reverse complement.
CGTCGCCGGCGCGGCACAGCTGCCAGGCCAGCCGCTCGAACGCGATCGCTTCGGGTGCCATGCGCTTGTAGAGCCCGAAGTCCAGGAACGACACCCGCCCGTCCGGTCGGTAGAGGATGTTGCCGGGGTGGGGGTCGCCGTTGAAGGCGCCGTCGCGAAACAGCGAGCCCAGATAGAACCGGTAGATGATCTCGCCGACCCGGTCGCGCTCGGCATCGGGCAGCTCGGCGATCTGCGCGGCGGGCATGCCGGCGACGTACTCGCTGGTCAGTACCGACGCCGAACTCAGCTCGGGAATCGGTTGCGGCACATGGATGAAGGGGTGGCCGGCATAGTGTTCGGCGACGGCGGCCTGGTTGGCGAGCTCCTGGCGGTAGTCGAGTTCCTGGGACAGCTCGGCGGTGATCTCGTCGATGAATCCGGTGGCGGCGACGGTGGGGACCACCGACTTCCACATCCGCAGGAACAGCGCCAGGTTCTTCAGGTCCGCGCGCACCGCGGCCCGCACGCCGGGGTATTGCACCTTGACGGCCACCGGCCGGCCGTCGTGGGTGACCGCACGGTAGACCTGGCCGATCGATGCCGCGGCGAAGGCGGCGGTGTCGAACGACGCGAAGATCTCCTCCACCGGTGCGCCCAGTTCGGCTTCGATCACCGGCCGCATCGCGGTGAACGGCATCGCGTCGATCGAGCCCTGCAGCCGGCTCAATTCCTTTCGGAAGTACTCGCGGGTGGTTTCGTCGACCAGGCCCAGGTCGACCACCGACAGCAGTTGGCCGATCTTCATCGCCGCGCCGCGCATCGTGCCCAGCACCGCGACGAAGTCCCGGGCCAGGCGCTGGTTGGCCCGGTCGAGCAGTTCTTCCCGGCGGCTCTCGGTGACCACAACCGCCCCGGCCTTGATGCTGACCCGACGCAGCGTCTGCTTGGCGGCCAGCGAGCCCAGTGCCGCCCCCCGCCGGATCCGTGAGGTCGCCACCGGCTCCGCGTCGGCGGGCGGTGAATTCGTCACAGGAAGCTCCTGCCAGCAGGTTTGATGGACTAGTCTGACATATCAGTCGGCGAAATCAGTGTAGAAGCCGACTCGCGAAGACGCCATCGAACCGCAGGAGCCGCACGGTGCCAGCCCCGCCGGCGAAGCCCCGCCCGAAACGGGGCCGGCCGCCGATCGCAAACCTGGAGGAGCAGCGGCGCGAACAGATCATCGCCGCCGCGGTGAGCGTCTTCGCCGACAACGGCTACGAAGCCACCACCATGTCCGACATCGCCCGCCATGCCGGCATCGGCCAGGGGACCCTCTACCGGTATGTGGCCAGCAAACGGGAGTTGCTCGACCTGGTCTTCGACTACTCGGTGGAGGAGATCCTCGGCGAGGTCCGGCCGGCGCTGCTGGCCGAGCAGCCGGTGACCGACGTCGCCGACGCACTGGCCCGCTTCGACGCGGCGTGGGCAGCGGTGCTGACCACCATCGATCAACGGCCCGCGCTGGCGTCGCTGGTGCTGGTCGAGGCCAGCGCGATGGACGAGGAACTCAAACTGCGCGCGCTCGGACTGGAGGCCGGGGTGGCGCGCATGGCGGCCGGCGTATTCGAGGAAGCGCGCGACGCCGGGTTTCTGCGCTCCGGCGCCGACCCGCAGGTGCTGGGCCTGCTGGTCACCAAACTCGTGATCCCCGCCGGGTTGCGGGAGGTGATGGGCGGCGCCGACGCCGCCCGGCGGGATCGCTACCGCGCGGCGCTGACCGACTTCCTGCGCCACGGCGTGTTCACCGACGGGCCGACGCGATGACCCCGGCCGTCGACCGCCGCACCCAGCTGACCCAGGCGGCGCTGGAGGTGTTCACCGACCGCGGTTACCGCAACAGTTCGGTGGCCGAGATCGTGGCGACGGCCGGGCTGAGCCACGGCTCGTTCTACAACTACTTCACCAACCGTCGCGAGGTCCTCGACGCGGCCATCGATCTCGGCTTGGAGCAACGCGGCCCCGAACTCGGTCCGCCCGACGAGCCGGCACAGACCCTGGAGGAATTCCTCGACGCGGTGACCGCCCCGCTGCGTTCCCTGCACACGCTGTCGGAGACCGACAACAAGCTGGTCTCCCTGATCGTGTTCGACGTCGGAGCCATCGATGAGGAACTGACCCGGCGGGCGGTGGAGATCTTCGAACGGTTCGCCGCCGCCATCGAGCGTCAGATCGACCACGGCGTGCGGGCCGGCTACCTGCGCGCCGACCTGGACACCGCCGTGCTCGGCGAGATGTTCCTGTGTTTGAGCCTGACCGCGCTGTTGCCGGCCCAGGGCGGGCCGCCGCTGCCGGGCGGTCTGGACCATTTCGTCGACCAGGTGCGCGAGCTGTTGCGCGCCGGGCTGGCCGCTCCCGCGAGTGGGTGAGGGCCCTCGCCCGCCCCAGCACGGCCCAGCGTGACGTTAGTTTCACGTTCGAGCGCGAACGTGAACCCACCTTCACGTTCGCGCTCGGGGGCGGCCGGGTCACCGCAACATCGGCGCTCGGGGCCGGCGCGCGCCCGCGCGTCGGGCGGTGTCCCCAGCCGAAGCTCAGGTTCGCGAATTCCCTGCCCGCGGCGGCACGCACAAGCTAAAGTGCCGTCATCACATAGCGCGAATGACAAGTCAGTCAGATAAGTCCAGTTCGGTACGACAGGGAAGAAAGCCGCCGATGACAGCTGCTCCGCCCGCACGGCGCACCGACTCGGCCATCGCCGGCGCCCCCGCGGGGAGCACCCGTTGACCGCCACCGGCGAGCCGCTGCACGCCGGCAACCGGTCGGCCCTCGGCGAGATCCTCACCTGGTTCCGCCGCTACCTGCAAAACCATCCGTTCATGGCGCTGCACACCCTCGGCGGTCAGATGGTGATGGGCGTGCGCGCCGTCCAGTACCTGGTCATCGACCTGGTGACCCGGCGGTTCAAGGTCGGCGAGTTCATCGAGCAGGCCGCGTTCATGGCCGGCACCGCCTTCGCCCCCACCGTCCTGGTCACCATCCCGATCGGGGTCACCCTGTCCATCCAGTTCTCCCTGCTGGCCGGTCAGGTCGGGGCCACCTCGCTGTCCGGGGCGGCCACCGGGCTGGTGGTGATCCGCCAGGGCGCCCCGCTGGTCGCCTCCCTGCTGCTGGCCACCGCGGTCGGCTCGGCGGTGTGCGCGGACCTGGGGTCGCGAACCATGCGTGAGGAGATCTCCGCCATGGAGGTCATGGGTGTCTCCCCGCTGCGGCGCATGGTCGTTCCGCGACTGGCCGCGCTGATCCTCATCGGAGTGCTGCTGACCGGGGTCACCAGCTTCGTCGGCTACATCGCCGGGTACCTGTTCAACGTCTACCTGCAAGACGCCACGCCCGGCTCGTTCATCGCCACCTTCGCCTCCTTCGCCACCGTCGGTGACCTCACCCTGGCGTTGGTCAAGGCGGTCGTGTTCGCCGTCATCGTGGCGACCATCGCCTGCCACAAGGGGCTGAACACCTCCGGCGGGCCCGCCGGGGTGGCCAACTCGGTCAACGCCGCCGTCGTCGAGTCGGTGCTGTTGCTGATGATCGTCAACGTCGTGATGAGCCAGCTCTACGTGCTGGTGTTCCCGAGGCAGACGCTGTGACCGCCGCGACCCCGAGCACCTACCAGCTGCCCGGCTACCGCTGGCTCAAACTCGCCGCCGCCGCCCTCGGCCGCTCGATTGGCAAGACCGGCCACATGGTGTATTTCTTCGGCCAGGTGCTCGCCTCGCTGCCGGTGATGCTGCGCTACTACCGCCGGGAACTGCAGCGGCTGCTCTCCGACATCTCCTGGGGCAACGGCTCGATCGTCGTCGGCGGCGGCACCGTCAACGTCGCCGCGGTGCTGGGCATCACCGCCGGCGCGCTGGTGGCCGTCGAAGGCTACAACGCGCTCAACCTGCTCGGTCTGGGCCCGGCGACCGGGCTGATCTCCTCCTTCGCCACCACCCGTGAGCTGGCCCCGATCATGATCGCGATGGCGTTCATCGCCCAGGCCGGCTGCCGGTTCACCGCGCAGCTGGGCGCGATGCGGATCAACGAGGAGATCGACGCCATGGACGCCCTGGCGATCAACCCGGTGCCCTACCTGGTGGCGACCCGGGTGATCGCCTCGGTCATCGCGGTCATCCCGTTGTTTCTGACCTCGCTGGCGCTGGCATATCTGGCCTGTCAGGCGGTCAGCATGACCGCCGGCCAGTCCACCGGCTCCTACCTGCACTACTTCTCGCTGTTCATCAACAGCCGCGACGTCTTCTACGCGACGATCAAAGCGGTGGTGTTCGTCTTCATCTCCTCGACCATCCAGTGCTACTACGGCTTTTTCGCCAGCGGCGGCCCGGCCGGTGTCGGGGTGGCCGCCGGCCGGGCGATGCGCTCGAGCGTCACCGTGGTGATCATCGTCAACATGCTGCTGACGATGGCGCTGTGGGGCGTCGAGTCCGGCGCGAGGTTCGGTGGCTAGCCGTGCCCAACCCGTTCGACTTCAACCCGCGCAGCCCGTCGCTGCCGCGGCTGATCGCGCTGGGCACCTGCTTCGTGCTGGTCGCTGTCGCGGCGTCGGCGGCGATGGTCGCCAAATCCAAAGGCAGCTTCGACAACCTGGTGCGCGTCACCGTCGAACTGGTCAACATCGGCGACGGCCTGCCGGCCCGCTCGGATGTGAAGTTCCGCAGCGTGCTGGTCGGCTCGGTCTCCGGGGTCACCCCGTCGCGCCACGGCGGACCGAACCTGGTGCACGTCAACCTCAAACCCGAATACGCCGAGCGCATCCCCAACACCGTGACGGCCCGGGTGATCCCGACCAACGTGTTCGCGGTCTCGGCGGTGCAACTGGTCGACAACGGCCCCGCTGACGGCTCGCTGCACAGCGGCTCATTGGTGCCCGAGGACACCACGCTGCCCACCGTCTTGTTCCAGAACGTGTTGGCCAAACTGCGCGAGTTGTTGGCCGCGGTGGGCCGCAAACCCGACAGCCAGACCATCGGCGTCATGGCAGCACTGGGCGAGGCCACCAAGGGGCGCGGCGACGAGATCACCGACACCGGCCACAATCTCATCGAAGTCCTCAGCCGGCTCAACACCGTGGTCGGCACCGACGCCGCCACGCCGTCGACGATCTCGGCGCTGCACGACGCCGCCGACGGTTTGCGCGACTCCGCCCCGGAACTGTTCGATGCGCTGGACAACTCGATCAAGCCGATGCGCACGTTCGCCGAGAAGCGCAGCCAGCTCACCGATTTCCTCGGCGGCGGGCTCAACACCACCGACACGGTGGGCCGCGCACTGGACAACCAGGTCGACCGCATGATCACCGTCACCACGCAGTTCAGCCCGCCGCTGGGGGTGATCGCCGACCACGCCGACCAGTTCCACGGGGTGTCCACCCGGCTTCAGGTGTTGGCCAACAAGTTCCACGACGAGGCCTGGGATCCGCAGACCAACCTGTTGACCCTCAAGGCCGTCGTCGCGCTCACCCCCAGCCGCACCTACGTGCGCGCGGACTGCCCACGCTACGGCGAGCTGGTAGGCCCCAGTTGCTACACCGCGCCGGAGACCCCCACCGCGCCCGACCTGTATCCCGCGCTGGACTCGGTGGACGCCTCGGTGCCGCCCTACGTCACCGAGAACCGGCCCAACCTCACCCCGCCGCGCCACTCGATGCCCGGGGACCCGCAGGGCCCGCCGGCCCCGCCGGTGCTGCCGGGGATGGTGCCGCCGCTGCCGCCCGGCTCCGCCCAACTGCCCGGCCCACCGCCACCGGGACCGCCGCCGCCCGGCCCGCCGGCGGCCGCACCGGCCTCCACCGACCTGCCCCCGTCGGACGCCATCCCGTACTCAGCGGTGGTCGGCGGCAACGTCGGCCCGGTCGGCAGCCGCCAGGAGGCCGCCCAACTCGCCCGCATCGTGGGCGGCTCCCCCACCGCGGCCACCCAACTGCTGTTGGGTCCGGTCGCCCGCGGCATGACCGTACACCTCATGGCCGACGCCGGAGGTGAGCGATGAAACGCCACCGCAAGGCCGTGATCGGGCTGTCCCTATTCACGGTCATGTCGCTGGCGATGACCTGGATGGTCTACGCCACCCTGGAGCGCGAGGTGGCCGGCCCCACCCACACCTATACGGCGACGTTCAGCGACATCCTGGGCATGGCGCCCGGCGACGACGTCCGCGTCGCGGGGGTGCGGGTCGGCCGGGTGGACAAGATCGAACTGGAGGGCACCGACGCCCGCGTCACCTTCCGCGTCCAAGCCGACCAGACCCTCTACACCGACACGATCGCCTCGGTGACCTACCAGAACGTCATCGGCCAGCGCTATCTCGGACTGTCCCAGGACCCCGACGCCACCGGGCCCCGCTCGGCGCTGCCCGACCACGGCCACATCCCCATCGAACGCACGGTGCCGTCGTTCGACATCTCCTACATGCTCAACGGTTTCGAGCCGCTGTTCACCCAGCTCGACCCCGAGCAGGTCGACAACCTCACCACCGCGTTGATCCAGGCGTTTCAGGGCGACGAGACCTCGGTGCTGGTGTTGACGACACAGGCCTCGATGCTGGCCGAGACCCTCGCCGGGCCCGACCAGGTGCTCGGCGACCTGATCGGCAACCTCAACGACCTGATGGCCAGCCTGTCGGCGCAGAACGACAACCTGCAGAACATGATCGGCCAGACCCGCTCGGTGATGTCCGAGCTGGCGGCCCGCCGCGACCAGCTGGTCGCCTCGGTCGGCTCCACCAACTCCACCGTCGGGCGGCTGGCCACGATCGTCGACACCATCACCCCCGACGTGCAGGAGTTCATCGGGCGGCAACCCGGCTTCCTCGACTACGGCCTGCACGACGGACGGGAACGGTTCGCCTACCTGGCCGCCAACCTGCCGCTGCTGCTCAAGGGCTTCGCCCGCATCACCCAGGAGGGCGCCTACATCAACGGCTATCCCTGCAACGTCGACTTCGCCTTCTGGCAAGGCCTGTTCTACTGGTTCCGCGCCTTCGTCGCCGCCGCCACCCCCGGCGACACCGTCCAAGGCCTCCACACCCCGATCTGCAGGTGATAGCGATGGTTACCCGGTCCGGCCGGTTCGCGCGGCCCTTGGAGTCCTACAACAAGATCTGGCTGGGCGTCATCGGTCTGGTGCTGATCGGGGCGATGCTGGCCGCGGTCGTGCTGTTCGGCAACCTCAACCTCGGCAAGACCCGCTACCACGCCGAGTTCGCCCAAGCCGCCCAGATCAGCAAGGGCAACCAGGTCACCGTCGCCGGGATCCAGGTCGGCACCGTCGACGGCGTGCGGTTGGCCGGCGATCACGTCGTGGTGTCGTTCACCGTCGGCAACGGCGTGCACGTCGGCGAAACCAGCCGCGCGGCAATCAAACTCACCACCATCCTCGGCGCCCGCTATCTGGAGCTGCGGCCCTCGGGCACCGCCGAACTCAGCGACCGCACCATTCCGCTGGCCAACACCGAGGTCCCCTACGACCTGCAGAAGACCCTGGCCGGGGCGACCAGCACCTTCGAGCCGCTCGACGCCGAGCGGGTGGTGGAATCGGTCAAGACGATGAACCGCAGCCTGCAGGGCCTGCCCGAAGCCCTGCCCGAAGCCCTGGCCAACCTCGAATCCCTGTCGGGCATCATGGCCGGCCGCCGCGACCAGCTCGGCACCCTGCTCACCAACGCCGACGCGCTGACCACGATGCTGCGCAACCAGAAAGCCGACCTCGGCGCGTTGGTGCTGCAGGGCCGCGATCTGCTGCGCGAGATCACCACCCGCCGTGAAGCGGTGCACCGGTTGTTCGCCAGCGCCACCACGCTGGTCGAGCGCGCGCAGACCATCCTGGGTGACGAACCCGAGATCCGGCAGCTGATCACCAACCTCGCCGAGTTCACCACGATGATGACCGATCACGACGCGCTGCTGCGCAACATCCTGCAGGTCGCCCCGGTGACGGTGCGAAACCTGGCCAACATGACCGGCACCGGCAACGCCCTGGAGCTCAACGCGCCGGCCGGCCCGTTCATCGACGCGTGGATGTGCGCGATCAGCGGCCGGGCCCGGCAGTTCAACCTCGTCGAGTACTTCAAGGACTGCGGATGAGCGGCCGGCTGCGGATCGCTCTGGCCGTCGCGACGATCGTGGTCGCGACGGTGGCCGTCACTGCGGCAGCGGTGCTCCCCCGGCTGCTCAACCGACACATCACCGTCACCGCCCACTTCGAGGACGTCGTCGGACTCTATGAGGGCAACGGGGTTTCGGTGCTGGGCATGCAGGTCGGCAAGGTGACCCGCATCCACAACGAAGGCGGCCACGTCGCGGTGACCCTGTCGATCGACCGCGACGTCGCGATCCCCGCCGACGCCCAGGCGGTCACCGTGTCCAGCTCGATCCTCACCGACCGCCACGTCGAGCTCACCCCGCCCTACCGCGGCGGGGCGACCCTCAAAGACGGCGACGTCCTGGGCCTCGGCCGCACCCGCACCCCGGTCGAGTTCGGCCGCACCCTGTCGATGGTCGACAAACTGGGCAAAGCATTACACGGCGACGACAACGGCCAGGGCCCGCTGGGCGATCTGGTCAGCCTCGGCTCGGCGATCACCGCCGACAACTCCGCGGCCATCAAAACCACCCTGGACAAGCTCTCCCAGGCGCTGCGGGTCGGCGACGACAAGGGCGCCCGCAGCAAGGAGAGCATCCAGGCGATCATCACCAGCGTCGCCGACCTCACCCAGGCCGCGGCCGACAACGACGCCGAGATCCGCGAGTTCAGCTCGAATCTGCGTCAGCTCAGCGACATCCTCGCCGCCGAGGACCTCGGCTCGGGCACCACCGGCGCCAAGCTCAACCAGATCCTCGACCAGGCGACCCGGCTGCTCGACGACCACCGGGAGGAACTGACCACCACCTTCGCCCAGACCCACGCCATCACCACCACCCTCACCGACAACCAGCGCGAGCTCGCCGAACTGCTCGACGTGGCGCCGCTGACCGTCGACAACATCTACCGCATCATCGACCCGGTCGCCGGCAGCCTGCGCGCCCACGCCCTGGTCGACAAGATCGTCTTCAACGGCCAGTTCGCCAAGGAGATGTGCAACCTGATGGGGCTGAAACAACTCGGCTGCGCCACCGGAACGCTCCAGGACTACGGACCGGACTTCGGGCTGACCCAGATGCTCGACCTGATGGCCAACGGGATCAGTGGTACGCCATGAGGGGCAGACCGTCGATGCGCACCATCAAACGCGGGACCCGCGCGGTGCTGGCGACCGCGCTCACCGCGCTGCTGGCCGGCTGCGCCACCGGGCTCGACGCGCTGCCGTTGCCCGCGCCGGAAGCGGGCTCGGACAACTACGAGCTGACCGCGATCTTCTCCAACGCGCTGAACCTGCCGGCCAAGGCGAAAGTCAAACTCTACGGCGCCGACATCGGCGAGGTCGGCGCGATCCGCGCCCAGGACTTCAACGCCAAGGTGAGCCTGCGGATCCGATCCGATGTGCCGCTGTACACCGGCGCCACCGCGGAGCTGCGGTCCGCGACCCTGCTCGGCGACGTCTTCGTCCAGATCAGGCCCGACCCCGAGCAGGCGCCCGACGCCGCGCAACTGCACGACGGTGACGTCATCCCGCTGCAGGACACCGCCGCCGCCCCCACCGTCGAGGAGCTGCTCAACTCGATGGCCATGCTGGTCAACGGCGGCACCGTCGGCTACCTGGTCAAGACGACCAACGGGGCCGGGCGGGCGCTGGGCGGACGCGGCGCCAAGATGGAAACCCTGCTCGCGGAGACCCGGGAGCTGTTGTCGCGCCTGACCGCCCGCTCCGATCAGCTCGACGGGGCGCTGCGGCGCACCTCCGAGCTGGCGGCGGTCATGGCCGCACGCCGGGACACCCTCGACGCCGCGCTCACCGACGCCGCCCCGGCGATGGCGGTCATCGCCGACAACACCACCCGGATCGCCGATCTGGCCGACCGGGTCGGGCACATCAGCGACCAGCTTGCCCGCTTCCCCTCGATTCAGGGCACCGACACCCGCGGCATGGTGGCCGACCTCAACACGCTGGCCGGGGTGTTCAACGACATCACCGTCGATCCCGAGCTGTCGCTGTACTCCTTCAACCGGCTGCTCGGCATCCTGATCAAGTCCACCAACGCCACCGCCGGACACTCGAACATGGTTGCCGCCAAGCTGTCGCTGACCCCGTGGCCGGACAAGAACTACCCCGGCGACCCGGGCTTCCACTGGTCCGACGGCACCGACTGGCATCAGATGATCGGCAGCCTGCGCTACGAGTGGAACGTGTTGCTCAACAAGATCTACGGACCGAACCGATGAGCGCCACACCGCACCTAGCCGAGCGGGGCGCTCGTCTCGTCGTCGACACGATCCTGTTCGTGGTGCGCCGCCGGCTGCTGGTCTCGGCCGCCGGGCTGGTCCTGCTGCTGGTGGTGACCTTCTCCTACATCGCGGTCGGCGCGTTGGGGATCAACCCGATCGCCTCGACGATGTCGGTACGGATCCAGCTGGCCGAATCCGGTGGGCTGCTGGCCAACCAGGACGTCACCGTGCGCGGCATTCCGGTCGGGCGCATCACCGCGATCAACCTCACCGACGACGGGGTGGAGGCCGTCGCCGCGATCGACGCCGCCACCCGCATCCCGCGGTCGAGTCCGGTGCGGGTGTCGGGTTTGTCCGCGGCCGGTGAGCAGTACCTGGACTTCCGGCCGGCCGACGGCGCGGGCCCGTTCCTGACCGACGGATCGGTGATCGACAAGGCCCAGACCTCGGTCACCGTGTCGCTGCCACAGATCATCGATGACAGCCGCGGGGCGCTGGCCCAACTGGACACCGACCAGCTCAACACCCTCTTCGCCGAACTGCGGGTCAGCCGCGACGGCGCGGACAAACTGGCCGCGATCTTCGACGGGGCCGCCTTCCTGGCCTCCACCCTGGACGGCGTGCTGCCGCAGACCGTCAGCATGCTGCGCACCACCCGTACCGTGTTGAACACCGCCGCCGAACTCAACGACGGGCTGGTGCGCACGTCGCTGAACCTGCAGGGCATCCTCGACGGGGTCGGGGCGATGGACGCCGGCTTCCGCCAACTGGTGGACCGCGGCAGCGGTCAGCTGGAGCTCATCGACGCCTTCATCGCCGACAACCGGGAGAACGTGGTGCAACTGCTGGGCAACCTCACCAGCGTCTCCCAGCTGCTGTACCTGCGGACCCCGGCGCTGGCCGACCTGTGGCGCCCGGATCGCGACTCGATGGTCGACCGGGTGTCCAGCATCATCCACGACAACGGGATCTGGGCGGTCGCCGACATCTATCCGCGCTACAGCTGCGACTACGGACTGCCGCGGCGCCCACCGAGCCAGCCGGACTTTCCCGAGCCCTACCTCTACACCTACTGCGATGACCACGATCCGTCGGTGCTGATCCGCGGTGCCCGCAATGCGCCCCGACCGGCCGGCGACGACACCGCGGGCCCGCCCCCGGACTACGATCCGCACGCGACCACCGACCCGACCCCGAACTACCCGCCGTACACGATTCCCACCCCCTACGCCGGCCCGGAGATGCCGGTCTGGGTGCCGAACTGATCCACCGGAGGCCCCATGTCCAAGCGCTCCGCCACCCAGGATGTCTTCGACCAACTCGTCGACGACACCGAGCCCGAGTCCCCACCGGCCGACGCCGACGCCGACAGCACCGCCGAAACCGCGGCCACCACACCGGATCCCGCTCCGCCGCCCGCGGCGGGAACCGGCCGGCGCTGGCTGCAGGCCGTGGTCGCGGTGGTGCTCGTCGGCGCACTGGCGGCCGCCGGATACCTGGGTTGGCGGTACAAGCAACTGCACGACATCGACACCGCCGCGCAGCAGGCCGTCGCCGCCGCGCGGGACTACGCCGAGGTGCTGACCACCCTGGACGCCAAGGACATCGACGCGCACTACAACGAGGCCCTCGACGGGGCCACCGGGCGGTTCAAGGACGAGTACAGCCAGGGCGCGTCGCAGCTGCGCCAGATCCTGATCGACAACGACGCCGCCGGCACCGGGGTGGTGCTGGACGCGGCGGTGAAATCGGCGTCCACGTCGCAGGTGGAGGTGCTGCTGTTCGTCGATCAGTCGATCACCAACGCGGTCAACCCCAGCCCGCGCATCGACCGTAACCGGATCCAGATGACCATGAAACTCGTCGACGGCCGCTGGCTGGCAAGCAATGTCGACCTCATCTGAGGGCGCGGCCATCGCGGTGGCCGACGCCACCGGTGCCGACACCGGGCCGGACGCCGACACCGCGGGCGGGGTTCGGACACAGTGGCGGCATTGGTTGCTGCGCGGCGGCGCCGCGGTGCTGGCGCTAGCCCTGCTGGCCGGTGCGGCGTGGGCCGGCCGGCTGCTGGTGACCGAGCATCGCCGCGACTCGGCTGCCACCGAGGCTCTCGGCGTGGCACGCGATTTCGCGGTCACCCTCACCACCGCCGATCCCGGCACGGTCGATGACAAGGTGCGCGCGGTCATCGACGGGTCGACCGGGGAGTTCCGGGACCGCTACACCAAATCGAGCGCACAGCTGCGCAAACTGCTCATCGACAACGAGGTGGCCACCCGCGGCACCGTCGTGGACGGCGCCGTCAAATCCGCCGAGCCCACCCGGGTCGAGGTGCTGCTGGTGGTCAAGCAGACGGTGAGCAACTCCGCGGTGCCCGAAGAGGGCACCGACCTGGTTCCGGTGGCCATGACGATGGAGGAGGTCGACGGGCGTTGGCTGGCAAGCGAAGTCGTCGTGTTCGGAGAGGACCGGTGAGGGGCGCGCGGGCGGCGCTGGCCGGCGCCGCGCTGACCGCCGCCGCGCTGGTGGCCGCGCCGGCGGCGACCGCGGCCGCCGAACAGCTCTGCGCCGACCTGGGCGCCGCCTGGGACGGCGCCCGCTGCTCGACGGTGGTCACCTCCCAGCGCAACGCCACCCGGCTGATCTGGTTCGACCTGCCGAGCGCGCTGCTGGACGACCCGACCGCAGGACCGCCGTTGAGCAACTACTACCACCGGCTGATGGACGGTTGGCGGAAGTCCGCGGCGGATACCCCGCGGGAAAGCAGCGCCTTCGCCACCTACCGGGTCTACCACGGGCCTGCCGGGGTGCAGTCGGTGATCGTCCATGAGACCTTCGAGCCGTTCGGCATGCAGGCCAACAACGCCTTCCGGGCGTTCGTGTTCGACATGGCCGCGGGCCGGCGGCTGATGCTGGCCGACCTGTTCAAGCCGGGCGTGGACCCGATGGTGGCGCTGCCGCCGGCGACCGTGCCGTTCCTGGCGCCGGCGCTGGACGCCGCCGCCCCGCCGCACGCCCCGGGCACCTACCCGTTCACCGTGGAAGAGTTCACGCCGAGCCCGCGTGGGCCCGGCTACACCGGGGAGTACCGCTCGTTCGCGCTCGACGGCGACCAGCTGCTGCTGTTTTTGCCCGACGCGCCGATGCTGCGCGAGGACCCCAGCCCGCAGGACCGGCTGGTCTGGTCGATGGACGGCGGCACCGTTCAGGTGCGGGTGCCGCTGTCGGCGCTGGCCGATTCGCTGCGCCCCGAATACGGCGGGGTCTGACCCGCCCGGGTCAGTGCAGGTGCCCGACCAGCTCGCCGTCGGCGCTGAACAACTGCTCCTGCCACCGCCGCACCAGCGCGTCGGTGTCCACGTCGTCGGGGTGGAAGCCCGGCCGCAGGTACACCCGCAGTTTGGCCAGCATCCCTTTGGCCAGCGGCCCGGTGTACAGCTCGCGGAACTGGCGGGCCACCGTGATCGGGCGCCACGCCGTCCGGTCGGTGGCCATCGAGGCGAGCACTTCCATGGTCACCATCGGCACGGTGATGGCGTAGATGACCGCCATCACCGCGATGCGGATCCACTCCGGCCCGCCGACCGCGCGGTAGACGTCGAAGGCCACCGACTTGTGCTCCAGCTCTTCCACCGCGTGCCAGTTCAGCAGGTGCCACACCTCCGGGTCGCCGGCGATGGCCTGCACCTGCTCGCTGGCGAGCACCCGCTCGGCCAGCGTGGCGGTGTAGTGCTCGGCCGCGGCGGTCGCGGCGAGGTGGACATATCCGGGCAGGGCCCGCTCGATGCGTTCCACGGCCCGCTGCCTGCGGCTGTCCTTGGCGAAGGTGTAGACCTTCACGTACCGGTAGCCCATCGCGATGAGCTTCTCGTTGAGGCGGCGGTGCTCCTGACCGTGTACCGACTCCTGGCCGATGAACCCGGCCACCCGCTTCTTCAACTCCGGGTCGGTCACCTTGTCGGCAAACCGGCGCACCGAACGGATGAAGGACTCCTCCCCCGGCGGGAAGGCACCGGACAGCACCGCGACCAGATGGCTGAGCACGATGTCGCCCTCGACGAAGTGGCGGTTCATCGGGGTGGACTCGCCGAACCGGAACCGCATCCGCCGCACCGGCGGGTACGAGACCGACTTGGCGTCGGCGGATCCGGTGACGGGGTTGGCCATGATGACCGTCCTCTCGAGTCGGCTCCGGCGGCGACCCGATGCCGCGACCGGGGCGCCCTGATCGGTACCGCTGCGTACCACTACCTCTTATTGTGACTGATGTGTCAATCTTCGTCCAGGTGGTGGCCAACGACCCAGCGAAACCGTCGGAGCGGCCGCAGGCGGACGTTCAGCCCTGAAATCGACCTCGAAACGGCCGCTCGGGCTGTTTATTGCGTCCATACGCCGGCCTGGACGTCGATTTCAGGGGCGAGAGCTACCCTTCGAGCTTGTAGCCCAGCCCGCGCACCGTCAGCAGGTGCACCGGGTTGGCCGGGTCCGGCTCGATCTTGGAGCGCAGCCGCTTGACGTGCACGTCGAGGGTCTTGGTGTCCCCGACGTAGTCCGCCCCCCACACCCGGTCGATGAGCTGGCCGCGGGTGAGCACCCGGCCGCTGTTGCGCATCAGGTATTCCAGCAGGTCGAATTCCTTGAGCGGCAACGTGATCGGCTCACCGTTGACGGTGACGGTGTGCCGTTCCACGTCCATGCGCACACCACCGGATTCCAGGACGCCGTCGTCGACGGTGTCGTCGTCGCCGCCGCGGCGCAGCACCGCTCGGATCCGGGCGATGAGTTCGCGGGAGGAGTACGGCTTGGTGACGTAGTCGTCGGCGCCGAGTTCCAGCCCGACCACCTTGTCGATCTCGCTGTCGCGGGCGGTCACCATGATCACCGGGACGGTGGAGCGGGCGCGCAACTGCTTGCACACCTCGGTTCCGCTCATCCCCGGCAGCATCAGGTCCAACAGGACGATGTCGGCGCCGACCCGGTCGAACTCGGCCAGCGCGGACGGGCCGTCGTTGACCACGGTGGCCTCGAACCCCTCCTTGCGCAGCAGGAACGCCAGCGGGTCGGCCAGCGACTCCTCATCCTCCACGATCAGCACGCGGCTCATCGATGTCACTCTTCCTCTCGTTGCGAGCTGTCTGTCTGATTATCGGTCGGCGCCGCGCCCCGGTCACGGTAGGCGGGGATCTCCAGGGTGAACGTCGAGCCGGTGCCGGGTTGGCTCCACAGCCGGATGTTGCCGTTGTGGTTGGCGGCCACATGCTTGACGATCGCCAACCCCAGCCCCGTCCCGCCGGTGGAGCGGGACCGCGCCTTGTCGGCGCGGAAGAACCGCTCGAAGACCCGCGCCTGGTCCTTGCGGGAGATGCCGATGCCGCGGTCGGTGACCAGGATCTCGATGGTGTCGCCGCGACGACGGCGGCTGATCGAGACCGGTGATCCGTGCGGCGAGTAGGCGATCGCGTTGGACACCAGGTTGGCCACCGCGGTGACCAGCAGGGTTTCATCGCCCAACATCTGCAGCCCGCTGGGCGGGTCGGTGCTGAGCTGGATGTCGGCGTTGTCGGCGGCCACCTTGTGCCTCGAGATGGCCTCCGAGACCACCCGGTCCACGTCGACGGCGGCCAGGTCGGGCAGCGGGTCGGCGCCCTGCAGCCGGGACAGTTCGATCAGCTCCCCGACCATGCTGGCCAGCCGGTTGGCTTCCAGCAGCACCCGCTCGCCGAACCGGCGCACGGTGTCGGGGTCGTCGGCGGAGGCCAGCAGCGCCTCGGCCAGCAGGCTCATCGCCCCGACCGGGGTCTTGAGCTCGTGGCTGACGTTGGCCACGAAGTCGCGGCGGCTGGCTTCCATGCGGGCCTGCTCGGACTGGTCGTCGACGAAGACCACCGCGAAACGGCTGTCCTCCTCGCTGAGCAGCCGGGCGTAGCCGCGCACCGACAGCCGGGTGCGTCCGGCCCGCTCGGCCTTGTCCGCCGACAGGTCGAATTCGACGTCGGCGCCGGTGGCCAGCGTCTTCTGCGCCGCCTGCCAGGCCCGGTCGTCGAGCAGCCGGTCGCGGACCAGCCCCAGGTCGCGGGCCCGGTCGTTGAGGTAGACCACGTCGCGGTGGGCGTCGACCACCGCAGTGCCCAGCGGCACCAGCGCCACGATGCGCTGCAACATCTGCGAGACGGTGATGCCGGCCTGCTCGGCGGCCGAGCGTTGGCGGCGTTCCACGATCCGCGGTCCCGCCGTCATCCCGATCGCGATACCGGCTGCCAGCATCAGCAGCGCCGTCACCGCGACCAGCAGGCAGACCAACATCACGGACACGACCGAATGGTAGCGATCCGGCGGCCCACCACGCTGCGGCGAGCGGCCGAAGACGAGCACGTCACACCCGCGGCGCCAGGTGTTCAACCGCCGTTCACGCGGCGTTCGCTCCCGGCCGCGGTGTGGCGGCGCGTCGCGGCTGCGCTATTTGGCGCCCTGGCTGGCGACGGCGGCCGCTCCGGCGGCCGCGGCGTCGGGGTCCAGGTACACCCCGCCGGGGGTGGTGGGTTTCAGATCGGCGTCCAGGTCGTAGCGCAGCGGGATCCCGGTCGGGATGTTGAGCCCGACGATCTCCTCATCGGAGATGTCGTCGAGGTATTTGACCAGGGCGCGCAGCGAGTTGCCGTGCGCGGCGATCAGCACCGTCTTGCCCACCCGCAGGTCCGGGATGATGACGTCGGTGTAGTAGGGCAGGAACCGGTCCACCACGTTGGCCAGGCATTCGCTGCGCGGCCCGCCGCCGATGTCGGCGTAGCGCACGTCGGTGTCCTGGCTGAACTCGCTGCCCGGCTCGATAGGCGGCGGCGGGGTGTCGTAGCTGCGCCGCCACGCCATGAACTGTTCCTCGCCGTAGCGTTCCTTGGTCGCCGCCTTGTCCAGGCCCTGCAGCGCCCCGTAGTGCCGCTCGTTCAGCCGCCAGCTGCGCCGCACCGGGATCCACAGCCGGTCGGCGGTCTCCAGCGCCAGCTGCGCGGAGATGATGGCCCGCCGCAGCAGCGAGGTGTAGAGGATGTCGGGCAGCAGGTCGTGTTCGACCAGCAGCTCCCCGGCGCGGGCCGCCTCCGCCCGGCCCTTGTCGGTGAGTTCGACGTCCACCCAGCCGGTGAACAGGTTGCGCGCGTTCCACTCACTCTCGCCGTGGCGCAGCAATACCAGCGTGCCCGAATCTCCCATGCCGGTCAGTCTCTCACGCCCGCCCGGACGGGGTGCCACCGTCGTCGTCTCCGGCCCGCTCGGGCGGGCCGTCCTCGTCGTCGATGAGGTGCTCGAAGGCGCGCAGGTTCTTCAGCGACTCCCCGCGCTCCACCCGCCAGGCCCACTCCTTCTCGATCGAGGACCGGAAGCCCAGCTCCAGCAGGGTGTTGAAGTCGAAGTCGACCGCCTCGAGGACCTGGCCGAGCACGCGGTCGATTTCGTCGGCGGTCACCGATTCCAGCGCCATCCGGCCCACCAGGTAGATGTCGCCGAGGTTGTCCAGGGTGTAGGCCACCCCGTAGAGCCGGCGGTTGCGTTTGAGCAGGAAGCGGTAGACGCCCTGATGGTTCTCGTCGGGTTTGCGGCAGACGAACGCCTCCACCCGCACCGAGTGCTCGCCGATGCTCAGGAACGTGTTGGTGGTGAGCTTGCGTTCGCCGGGCAGTTCGACGATCAGGCCGGGCAGCCCGCCGTGCGCTCCCGGGTGGTGGGAGTAGGTCAGCTCGGCGGCCTGCAGGGTGTCCTCGATGACCCGGCGCACCTGCTCGCTCATGACCGCACCCCCAGGCGGGCGGCGAAGCGGCGTCCGCGCCGCAGCGACGCCCGGTCGCGGGGGGCGCGGCGGCGCCGGTAGTCGGCGATCGCGCGCCGGTAGCTGGCCAGCAGGGTGTCCACGGTGTGCCCCCAGGAGAACAGCGCCGCGTGCTCGGCGGCGGCGGTGTGCAGTTGCGCGGCGTGCGGGCCGCGGCTGCGGGCCAGCAACTGGTCGAGCGCGTCGGCCCAGCGCGGCACGTCGTGGCCGTCGACCAGGGTGCCGCTGACCCCGTCGCGCACCGCGACCGGCAGCCCGCCGACCGCGGCGGCCGCCACCGGGGTGCCGCAGGCCTGCGCTTCCACGGCCACCAGCCCGAACGATTCGGAGTAGCTGGGGACGGCGACGACGTCGGCGGCGCGGAACAGTTCGGCCAGCTGGTCGCGGGACTGCGGCGGCAGGAACGTCACCCGGTCGGTGATGCCCAGCTCCGCGGCCAGGCCGGCCAGCCCGTTGGGGGTGGCCAGCGGGGTGCCCGACGGTCCGCCGGCGATCACCACCCGCACCCCGGGCAGTTTCGCCGCGGCGCGCAGCAGGATGTCGGGGGCCTTCAGCGGCTGGATGCGGCCGACGAACGCCACCACCGGCTCGCCGGGATCCAGGCCCAGCTGCGCGCGGGCGGCGGCGCGGTCGCCGGGGCGGAAGACCTCCAGGTCGACGCCGGGATGCACCACGTCGATGCGGCCCGGTTCGGCGCCGTAGCCGGCGACCAGCTGCTCGGCCTCGACGTCGGTGTTGACGATGAGCCGGTCGGCCTCGTCGACGACCTGCTGCTCACCGACGGCGCGCAGCGGCGGTTCGGGCACGTCGCCGTCGGCCAGCGCGGCATTCTTGACCGCGGCCAGGGTGTGGGCGGTGTGCACCAGCGGCACCGCCCAGCGGTCCCGGGCCAGCCAGCCGACCTGCCCGGACAGCCAGTAGTGCGAGTGCACGATGTCGTAGTAGCCGGGCTCGTGGGCGGCCTCGGCGCGCAGCACCCCGGCGGCGAACGCGCACAGCTGGGTGGGCAGGTCGTATTTGTTGAGCCCCTCGAACGGGCCGGCCACCACGTTGCGCACCAGCACCCCGGGCGCGACCGGCACCACCGGCGGATCCGCCGAGGAGGTGGCCCGGGTGAAGATCTCCACCTCCACCCCGCGGCGGGCCAGGTGCAGGGCGGTCTGCAGCACGTAGACGTTCATCCCGCCGGCGTCGCCGGTGCCGGGCTGGGCCAGCGGGGAGGTGTGCACCGCCAATACGGCGACCCGGCGGGGAGCTCTCACCGCGTCACCGGGTCCGGTCGTTTCGCCGCGCCACACCCTGCCATCTTTACAGTTCGGTCGGATCGGCTCCGACACCGCACGTCAGGCGGCTGTGCGGCGCAGCGCGGCCAGCGGATCCGCGTAGAGGCCGCTGAGCGAGACCACCCCGGCGCCGGCCTCCTGCACCCTGTTGCCGAACGCGGTGGTCCGGATCAGCCGCGGCGGCAGGATCGAGCGTTCGGCGAACGCCTGCTGCAGCCGGGCCATCCCCTCGGGGTACTCGCTGAACGCCTGCCCGCCGACCACCAGGTCGTCGGGGTTGAGCAGGTCGCGCAGCAGCGCGACCGCCTCCCCCAGCACCCGGGCCCGCTCGGCCAGCAGTCCGGCGGCGGCCGCGTCGCCGGCCCGCGCGGCGCGCAGCAGCGCGGTCAGCGGGGCGGTGCCGCCGGCGGGGACCAGGCGCAGTTTGCGGGCCGCGGCGACCACGGCCGCGTCGCTGACCGTGGTCTCCAGTTGCCCGGTGCCGCCGAGCAACTCCGAGGCGGCGGGCAGCCCGGCGATGGTGCCGGGGCCGGCGGCGGGGGTGTGGACCCGCCCGCCGATCGTCAGCGCGTAGCCCACCGTTTCGCGGGCGTAGACATACAGGCTGGTGGAGGACGACGACGCCGGCTGGCGGCGCCCCAGCAGCAGTTCGGCGCCGGCCATCGCGTCGACGTGGGAGGCCACCGAGACGGGCAATCCCAGGGCGTCGGCGAGGGCGGCGCCGACCGGGGCCTGCCGCCAGCCCAGCCGCGGGTGGTCGACCCGGCCGCTGGCGCCGTCGACGACGCCACCGATGGCCACCCCGGCCCACAGCGGGCGGCGCCGGCTCCACCGGCTCAGGTAGCGGCGGGCGCTGCCGGCCAGCGCGGCCAGCGCCGCGGTCTGGTCACCGCGCGGAGTGGCCGTCTCCACCGCGTCCAGGGTGCGACCGCGCAGGTCGGTGGCCACGATGCTGGTGGTGGCCGCACCGATGTGGATGCCCAGGGTGAGGAACGGCTGGTCGTTGACCTCGACGGGCACCCGGGGGCGCCCGATGGCGCCGCTGGCGGCCAGGTCGGCGCGCTCACGCAGCAGGCCCGCCGCGATCAACGCGCTGACCTGGCGGTTGACGGTGGCGGTGCTCAGCGCGCTGGCGGCGGTGATCTCGTCGCGGGCCAGTGGTCCGCGCCGGCGCACGATGCGGAACACCGTCGCCGCGGCGGCGTCGCTGACCTGCAGTGCGGGTGCCACGACCGAGTGGCGGCGGGTGAGCGTGCTGGTCATCGGGGAGTCCTTGGGTTCGAGGTCCGTCGGGGGCTTGGGCCGCGCAGGCCGCGCCGAGGGCTCGAGGAACCGGGATCAGGCGCGGCGGGATGCGCGGCGACAACACGCGCAGGCGGCGCGACACGCGCCCGCCGACAGCCACGGGGTACTCCAGATCACAGCGTGAATTTAGCGCGCCGGGCCGCGCGACCGCAACGCGGGCCGCCGCGGCGGGCGCCGCACCGGATTACAGTGAGGCCCGTGACTGGGGCAGACCGACGGGTGGCGGTGGTGACCGGCGCCAGCTCGGGCATCGGTGAGGCGACAGCGAGAACCCTTGCCGCGCAGGGTTTTCATGTGGTCGCGGTGGCGCGGCGCGCCGATCGGGTCGGCGCGTTGGCCGCCGAGATCGGCGGCACCGCGATGGCCGCCGACGTCACCGACCCGGCCGCGGTCGAGGCGCTGGCCGACCGGCTCGCGCGGGTCGACGTCCTGGTCAACAACGCCGGTGGCGCCAAGGGTCTGGCGCCGGTCGCCGACGCCGAGCTGGAGCACTGGCGGTGGATGTGGGAGACCAACGTGGTCGGCACGCTGCGGGTGACCCGCGCGCTGCTGCCCAAGCTCGTCGCATCCGGCGACGGCCTGATCGTCACCGTCACCTCGATCGCGGCGTTCGAGATCTACGACGGCGGCGCCGGCTACACCGCCGCCAAACACGCCCAGAGTGTGTTGCATCGCACGCTGCGCGGGGAGCTGCTGGGAAAACCGGTGCGGCTCACCGAGGTTGCGCCGG
>NZ_LZLJ01000078.1 GCF_001668625.1 Mycobacterium sp. 1274756.6 | reverse complement strand
GCGGCGGTGAACGTAGCCTGGCGGTCGTGGACTTCGCGAGCGTTCTCCTGGAACAGAGCCGGGCCTTCGGCGATCTGATTCGCAACGCCGACCCCGACACGCCGGTGCCGACCTGCCCGGGGTGGAACCTGACCCAGCTCTTCCGCCACGTCGGGCGCGGCAATCTGTGGTCGGCGCAGATCGTCGCCGATCGCGCCGACCAGCCGGTCGACCCGCGGTCGGTGCCCGGCGGAAAGCCACCCGCCGACCCCGATGCCGTCATCACCTGGCTGCACGACGGCGCCCAGAAGTTGCTCGACGCGGTGGCGGCCACCGGTGCCGACACGCCGGTGTGGACGTTTCTCGGACCCCGCCCGGCGGACTGGTGGGTCCGGCGGCGCGCCCACGAAGTGATCGTGCACCGCGCCGACGCGGCGCTGGCGACCACCGGGGAGACCGGCCTCGACGACGTCACCCCGCTGCTGGCCGCCGACGCGGTCACCGAGTGGCTCCAGTTGGCCATTCCGCTGAGCAGTCGCGCCGAGACGCCGCCGCTGCCGGAGGGGCAGAGCATTCACCTCCACGCCACCGACGGCGACCTCGGTCCGGCGGGGGAGTGGACGTTGCGCACCGGCCCGGACGGGCTGAGCTGGTCCCACGAGCACGGCAAGGGCAGCGTTGCGTTGCGCGGCCGGGCCGTCGACCTGCTGCTGGCGATCCTGCGGCGAGTGCCGGTCGAGGACACCGGGATCGAAGTGTTCGGTGACACCGGGGTCTGGCGCCACTGGCTGGACCACACGCCGTTCTGAGCCGGTCACAAGGTAGTTTGCAGGGCATGACGACATCGGAAATCGCCACCGTGCTGGCCTGGCACGACGCCCTCACCGCGACCGAACTGACCACGTTGGAGTCGCTGTCGGGTGAGGGGATCGAGGTCGGTGACGCACACGGCGCCGGCCAGGGGTACCAGGCGCTGCGGCAGTGGGCGAAGTCCGGCGCATTCCGAACCAAGGTCGGGCGGATGTACGTCCACGCCGGCGTCGTGGTGGCGGAGCTGATCCCGGACGGCGAGTCGGGGCCACGGGAAGCGGCCGCTTTCCAGGTCGCCCACGACCGGGTGACCTCGGTGTTCCGCCACCCCGACCTGCAGACCGCGCTGAGCGCCACCGGGCTCAGCGAAGCCGATCGCGTCGACTGACCGTTTAGGCTCACGGCATGCGCGGGATCATCCTGGCCGGCGGTTCGGGCACGCGCCTGTACCCGATCACCCAGGGCGTGAGCAAACAACTGCTTCCGGTCTACGACAAACCTCTGATCTATTACCCGCTTTCCACGCTGATCATGGCGGGCCTGCGCGACATCCAGGTGATCACCACCGGCCATGACGCGCCTGCGTTCGAGCGGCTGTTGGGCAACGGCGATGCCTTCGGCATCAACATCAGCTACGCGGTGCAGGATCAGCCGAACGGCCTGGCGCAGGCGTTCGTGATCGGCTCCGAGCACATCGGCAACGATTCGGTCGCCTTGGTGTTGGGCGACAACATCTTTTACGGGCCGGAACTCGGTACCAGCCTCAGCAGGTTCCGAAACGTCCAGGGCGGTTCGATCTTCGCCTACCGGGTCGCCAACCCGTCGGCCTACGGTGTGGTGGAGTTCGACGCCGACGGCGCGCCGATCTCGATCGAGGAGAAGCCCGCCGATCCGAAATCGCACTACGCGGTGCCGGGAATGTACTTCTACGACAACGACGTCATCGAGATCGCGCGTGGGTTGCAACCGTCGGCGCGCGGCGAGTACGAGATCACCGAGATCAATCAGGCCTACCTCGAGCAAGGGCGGCTCAGTGTCGAAGTGCTGGCACGCGGAACAGCGTGGCTGGACACCGGAACGTTCGACTCGTTGCTGGACGCCAGCGACTATGTGCGGACCTTGGAGCGCCGCCAGGGGTTGAAGATCAGCGTGCCCGAGGAGGTGGCCTGGCGGATGGGGTTCATCGACGACGAGCAGCTGGCCACCCGCGCCCACACCTTGCTGAACTCCGGATACGGCGCCTACCTGCTCGATCTGCTTGAGCGCGGCGACGATTTCACCGTCCGGCGCTGACGGCGATCATGTCGATGGCCCGCCGCAGCGATTCGTCCACTCGCGCCCGGTCGTCGCCCATCCCGACGAAGATGTCCCGAGTCATCGGGCCCATGATGCGGGTCAGCGTGCTCCCGTCGGAGTCGAAGTTTCCGACGATCTCCAGCAGGGCGATGCCGTGCACCATGCTCCACATCCGCCCGGCGAGGTCCACGGGGTCATCAGCGCGGATCCGCCCGGTGTCGATGATCCGCTGGAGCGCGGTGACCAGTTGATCGAAGGTCGCTGCCGCGACAGGTAATTGGTCGTCGTGGTCGGCGAAGAGTTGCGGGAAATCCAGCCGGAACATCATCCGGTACCGATGCGGGTCCTCAAGCGCGAACCTGCGGTAGGCGTAGCCCATCACGAAGAAGTCGGCCATCGGGTCGTCGGTGGTCGAGACCGCGGCCAGCGCTTCGCCGAACCGGACGAACGAGTCGGCGACGATGGCCTCCAGTAATCCGGTCATCCCCCCGAAGTGGGTGTAGACCGCCATCGTCGACGCGCCGATCTCGGCGCAGACCCGACGGGCTTGCAACGCCTCCGGGCCGTCGCTGCGCAGTAGCCGCGCGCCGGCCGCGATCAGCCGGTCGCGGGGTGATTCGGCTGGTTCGGGAGCACTCACCCTTGCCATCCTGCCATAACGGTGTTATACCTGACCAATAACATCGTTATTCGACCGTGGGAGGTCATCATGGACAATCCGTACCTGCAGGGCGGTTACGCCCCGATCGAGCAGGAATACACCCTGACCGACCTCGCCGTGACCGGGACGATCCCGGACTACCTCGACGGTCGCTACCTGCGCAACGGGCCCAACCCGATCGGGGAGATCGACCCGGCGCTGTACCACTGGTTCATCGGCGACGGCATGGTGCACGGCATCCGGCTGCGCGACGGCAAAGCCGAGTGGTACCGCAACCGCTACGTGCGGGGGCCGCTGGCCACCGCTGCCCTGGGAGAACCCGCGCCGCGAGGCCGGCACGTCGGCGCTTCGGCGATCGGAGCGAACACCAACGTGATCGGGCATGCCGGTCGCACGCTGGCCTTGATCGAAGGCGGCATCTCCTGTTACGAGCTCACCGACGAGCTCGACACGGTCGGGGTCTGCGACTTCGACGGCACCCTGCCCGGCGGCTATACCGCCCACCCCAAACGCGACCCCGCCACCGGCGAGTTGCACGCGGTGTCGTACTCCTTCAACCGCGGTAACACGGTGCAGTACTCGGTGATCGGCGTCGACGGGCGTGCCCGGCGCACCGTCGACGTCGAGGTCGGTGGCTCGCCGATGATGCACGATTTCTCGCTGACCGAGAAGCACGTCGTCTTCTACGACCTGCCGGTCACCTTCGACGCCCGCCAGGTAGTCGCCGGTACGGTGCCGCGACCGCTGCGCCTGCCCGCCCGGCTGATTCTGTCCGCATTGATCGGCCGAATCCGCGTCCCGGATCCGATCACCGCGCGCCTGCCGATGCCCAAGGGCAGTGACCGCCGGATGCCCTACCGGTGGAACCCGAACTATCCGGCCCGCGTCGGGGTGATGCCGCGCGACGGCGGCAGCGCCGACGTGCGGTGGTTCGACGTCGAACCGTGCTACGTGTTCCACCCGCTCAACGCCTATGACGACGGCGAAACCGTGGTGCTCGACGTGGTGCGCCACCCGAAGATGTTCGACACCGACCTGCGCGGCCCGGGCGAAGGGCCGCCCACCCTCGAGCGGTGGACGGTCGACCTCGCCGACGGCAAGGTCCGCGAATCGCGGCTGGACGACCGGGCCCAGGAGTTTCCCCGGGTCGACGAGCGGGCGGTGGGCAGACGCCACCGATTCGGCTACTCGGTCGGAGTCGGCGCCGAGGCTCCGGACGCGGTGCTGCTCAAACATGACCTGCGCGACGGAACAAACGCCACCCGGTCATTCGGCCCCGGAAAACAACTGGGCGAGTTCGTCTTCCATCCGTCGACGCCGGATGCCGCTGAGGACGACGGGGTGCTGATGGGCTACGTCTACGACGCGGCGAGTGACCGTAGCGAGCTGGCGATCCTCGACGCCGAGACGTTGGAGAACATCGCCGGCGTGCAACTGCCGCATCGTGTTCCGGCCGGCTTCCACGGCAACTGGGTGCCGACCGGGCAGTGAGACCGGCACTCAACCGTGCTGAACCTTCGGAAAGGAGTCGCCATGAGCACCGACGTCGTCGCCGCCCGCACGATGCGGGTCGGTGACCGGCAACGCGAACGTCTCGCGGCGCGGCTCGGGCAGGCGCTCGAGCAGGGTTATCTGTCGATCGCGGAGTACGACGCCCGGATGGCGGAGGCGTTCGCCGCCCGGACCGCCGGGGCGCTCGACGAACTGGTCGCCGATCTGCCGGTCGAACGGATCCGGCGAAGCGATCCGCTACGGCGTGCCGCCCACCGGCGGGCCGCGCGCCGCGGAGTCTGGCTCCACGTGGCCGCCTACCTGGCCGTCTCGGTGCTGATGATCGGCATCTGGGCGGTGAGCGCCGCGGTGACCGGCGCGGGCTACTTCTGGCCGGTGTGGCCGATCCTCGGCTGGGGAATCGGCGTGGTCTCCCATGCCGTTCCGGTGCTTTCCTGCGCCGGGACCGCCCGGCCGGCGCCGCCGCGGGCCTACTGGCGGTAGCTGGCCAGGAAGTTCCCGAGCCGGTCGATGGCCCGGATCAGGTCACGGCTCCACGGCAGGGTGACGATGCGCAGATGGTCGGGGGCCGGCCAGTTGAACCCGGTGCCCTGGGTCACCAGGATCTTCTCCTGCAAGAGCAGGTCGAGTACCAACTGCTCGTCGTCGGCGATGTCGTGGACATCGGGGTCGAGGCGCGGGAAGGCATACAGCGCGCCGGTGGGTTTGACGCAGGACACCCCGGGGATCTTGTTCAGCTGTGTCCAGGCGATGTCACGCTGCTCAAGGAGCCGGCCGCCGGGCAGCACCAGGTCGTCGATGCTCTGGTAGCCGCCGAGCGCCACCTGGATCGCGTGCTGGGCGGGCACGTTCGGGCAGAGCCGCATGTTGGCCAGCAGATGGATGCCCTCCAGGAAGCTCGCGGCGTTCTCCTTGGGCCCGGTGATGGTCAGCCACCCGGCGCGGTACCCGGCGACCCGGTAGGCCTTGGACAGCCCGTTGAAGGTCAGGCAGAGCAGGTCGGGGGCCAGGGCGGCGACGTTGATGTGCTGGGCGTCGTCGTAGAGAATCTTGTCGTAGATCTCGTCGGCCAGCAGCAGCAGTTGGTGCTTGCGCGCCAAATCCACCATCTGGGTGAGGATTTCGCGGGTGTAGACGGCCCCGGTGGGGTTGTTGGGGTTGATCACCACCAGAGCCTTGGTGCGTTCGGTGATCCGCGACTCCAGGTCGGCGATGTCCGGCTGCCAGCCCTGGGTCTCGTCGCACAGGTAGTGCACCGGGGTGCCGCCGGCCAGCGAGGTCGACGCGGTCCACAGCGGGTAGTCGGGGGCCGGGATGAGTACCTGGTCGCCGTTGTTCAGCAGCGCCTGCAGCGTCATCGTGATCAACTCGGAGACCCCGTTGCCCAGGTAGACGTCATCGACGTCGAACGGCGGGAAGTCCTCGACGAGTTCGTAGCGGGTGACGACGGCGCGCCGGGCCGACAGGATGCCCTGCGAGTCGGAGTAGCCCTGCGAGTAGGGCAGGGCTTGGATCATGTCGCGCATGATCACGTCGGGGGCTTCGAACCCGAACGGTGCGGGGTTGCCGATGTTGAGCTTGAGGATGCGGTGGCCTTCGGCCTCCAGTCGCGCGGCGTGATCGTGTACCGGGCCACGGATCTCGTAGAGGACGTCCTGCAGCTTGGACGATTGCGCGAGCATGCGCGGGCGCTGCGGGACGCCGGCCTGGCCCGGCCACTGGTGTGTCGTCACGTCAACCATCGTGCCACGATTGTCCACTCGAAATTTGCCGGAAAAGAAGCTGGGGCCGTGAAAGCTCAGCAATCACGGCCCCAGGCTCCCGTTCAGCGTTTGCCTGGCGGGCGTGCACCGCGTGCGATGCCCAGCCCCTTGACCTCCGGTTGGGGCGTGGCCGACTTGGTCGCCTCGTCGGCCTTCTCCGCGCCCTTCTCGTCGGACTTGGCCTCCGGCTTGGTTTCCCCGGCCGTCGCGTCCGCGGTCTCCGGTGCGGACTCTGCCTGTGACTCGGCCTGGGACTCAGCCTTGGTCTCGGCCTTGGCCCCGTCCTCGGCCTTCCCGGCTTCGGGCTGGGCCGCCTCCGGCTTCGCCGCGGCCTTCTTCGCCCCGGGGCGCTTGGCGCCGGCGGCGATGCCGAGGCCCTTGACCGGAGCCGCCTTGGCGGGCTCGGCGCTTTCCGCCTCGGGCTTCGCGTCCGCTTCCGGCTTCGCCTCAGCCTTCGCTTCGCCGGCGGTGGTGTCCTCGGCCTTGGTGTCCTCGGTTTTGGCCGGGGCCGCCTTGGCCGGAGACTTCTTCGCCCCCGGACGCTTGGCGCCGCCGGCGATGCCGAGACCCTTGACCGGCGCGGCCTTGGCCGACTCAGCCTCGGGCTTGGCCTCCGCCTCCGCGGGCGCCGACTCCGCCTTCGGCGCGGCGGCCTTCCCGCCGGGCTTCTTGGCGCCGGGCCGCTTGGCGCCCCCGGCGATACCGAGACCCTTGACCGGGGCGGCGGTCTCCTTGGGAGCTTCCGCCGGCGCCTCGGCCGGTGCAGTCTCGGCGGCGGGAGCCGCGGCGGCCGGCTTCTCGGCGGTGACGGTCGCGGTGGCCTTGGGCGCCTCCTTGGCGCGGGCGGCGGCAGCCTCCGCGGCCGATCCCTTGGCCGGCAGCGAGAGCCCGTCCCGGTCCAACGAGCCGAGCAGCAGTTGGGCGATGTCGCGCACCTGCACGCCCTCGCGTCCCGCTGCCTCCTGCCGGTCGTCGACACCGTCGGTGATCATCACCCGGCAGAACGGGCAGGCGGTCGCGATGGTGTCGGCACCGGTGGCCATCGCCTCATCCACCCGCTCGTGGTTGACGCGCTTGCCGATGTGCTCTTCCATCCACATCCGCGCCCCACCGGCACCACAGCACAGCGCCCGGTCGCGCGACCGCGGCATCTCGATCAGGTCCGCACCCGATGAGGAGACCACCTCGCGCGGCGGTTCGTAAACCTTGTTGTGCCGCCCCAGGAAGCACGGGTCGTGGTAGGTGATCTTCTGGTTGATCGGCTTGACCGGGACCAGCTTCTTGTCCCGGATCAGGCGGTTGAGGATCTGGCTGTGGTGCAGCACCGTGTAGTTGCTGCCCAGCTGCGGGTACTCCCGCCCGATCGTGTTAAAGCAGTGCGGGCAGCTGGCGATGATCTTGCGGTCGACGGTCTCGACACCCTCGAACAGGTCGTTGAGGGTCTCGACGTTCTGGGTCGCCAGTTGTTGGAACAGGAACTCGTTACCGGAGCGACGCGCCGGGTCACCGGTGCAGGTCTCCCCGGTGCCCAGCACCAGGAACTTCACCCCGGCGGCGGCCAGCAGCTCGGCAACCGCCTTGGTGGTCTTCTTGGCGCGGTCCTCGTAGGCGCCGGCGCAGCCGACCCAGAACAGGTACTCGAAGCCGTCGAAGCTGTCGACGTCCTGGCCGTAGACCGGCACGTCGAACTCGACCTCATCGATCCAGCTGGTGCGCTCGCTGGCGTTCTGACCCCACGGGTTGCCCTTGGTCTCCAGGTTCTTGAACAGCACGGCGAGCTCGGAGGGGAACTCCGATTCCATCAGCACCTGGTAGCGGCGCATGTCCAGGATGTGGTCGACGTGCTCGATGTCCACCGGGCACTGTTCGACGCAGGCGCCGCAGTTGGTGCACGACCACAGCACGTCGGGGTCGATGACGCCGAATTCCTCTTCCGTGCCGACCAGCGGGCGGGTGGCCTGGTCGTCGCCGTGGCCGAGCACCCGGCCGAAGCCGGCCTCGGGGATGTGGCGGTCCTGCTCGTGCGGCGCGTTCGGGTCGAACGGCTCGGTGGGCATCGGCTTGTCGCCGAGCAGGTAGGGCGCCTTGGCCATCCAGTGGTCCCGCAGGTCCATGATCAGCAGCTTCGGCGACAGCGGTTTGCCGGTGTTCCACGCCGGACACTGCGACTGGCAGCGGCCGCACTCGGTACAGGTGGCGAAGTCGAGCATGCCCTTCCAGGTGAAGTCCTCGATCTTGCCGCGGCCGAACACCGCATCTTCCGGCGGGTCCTCGAAGTCGACCGGCTTGCCGTCGTACTCGATCGGCAGCAGCTCGCCGAGGCCGTCGGGCAGCCGCTTGAAGGTGACGTTGATCGGCGCCAGGAAGATGTGCAGGTGCTTGGAGTGCAGCACGATGACTAGGAACGCCAGCATCACCGCGATGTGGGCCAGCAGCGAGCCCGTCTCGATCCACTCGTTGGCGGTCGGGCTCAGCCCCGCCATCAGCTTGCCCATCAGTTCCGAGAGGAATGCGCCACTCTCATAAGGCAGCGTCTTGTTGTTGACGGCCGCCCCGCGCAACGGCAGGAAGGTCAACACGACCAGGCCGATCATGAACAGGATCAGCCATGCGCCGCCGTTGTGCGAGCCGTAGAAGCGCGAAGACCGGCCGTGCTCCGCGGGGTTGCGGATGATGCGGATGATCATGAACACGACGATCGAGATCGTCACCGCCGTGATGAAGAAGTCCTGCAGGAAGCCCAACGCAGGCCAATGCCCGATGATCGGGATGGCGAACTTCTCACTGAACAGCAGGCCGTAGGCCTCGATGTAGACGGTGAGCAGCACGAAGAACGCCCACATGGTGAAGAAGTGCGCCGCACCGGGGATCGACCACTTCAGCAGCTTGGCCTGCCCGGCCACCTCGCTGATCTGCGCCCAGATCCGCGACGGGATCTGCGTGTCGCGGCCGCTGGTCTTCTTGCCCGACATCACCAGCCGGTACAACCACAGGATGCGGCGGGCCGAGAAGAACCCGACCACCGCGGTCATGCCCAGGCCCACGACCAGTCTGATCAGCATCTGCGTCTCCACCGGGTGCCCTCCCAGAGCTATAAGCTACTCATGAGTAACTCAACCGTAGTTACCGCTCGGTAACTTCTGTTTGCTGCCTGCTCAATAGTGACATCATTGTCCTACGTCGTGGCGACGCAGGTTGCCCTAACCCGCTATTTCGCCGGGCCGCGCTCGAGCCTGGTCAGCCCTGAAAACGACACGCCAGCGGTGCCAGAGCCCGATTTTTCGGCCTATAGGCCGGGATCGATGTCGATTTCAGGGGGATATGCCGCCCGCGGCGGCTCAGCCCTCGTCGCCGGTGTCCGATCCGCCCTGGGTCGGTGCCGCGGCCTCGCTGGTGACCGGCGGCGCCGCAGTGGTCGTCGGCGCCTCGGTGGTGGTCGGCGCCTGGGTGGTCCGCTGCGTCGTGGTGGGTTGGGTGGTCGTCGGCTGGGTGGTGGTCGGCTGGGTCGTCGTCGTGGTGGGCGCCTCGGTGGTGGTCGTGGTGGGCGACTCGCTGGTGGTTTCGCTGCTGGGTGCCTCCGACGGCGCCTCGGTCGTGGTCTCCGGCGGAGGGATCGTCGACAGCGACGGCTGGCCGTCGGGACCGGTGACGGTCACCGTCACCGGCGGCGGTGCCTCCACCGGGCTGGTGACGCCGGGCTTGTCGGTGTCGGAGCCGCCGGAGCCGGTCAGGGTGTACAGCAGCCCACCGCCGGCTACCACGGCGAGCAGTGCGGCCAGCGCGAACAGCACCGGGGGGCGTCGGTACCACGGCAGCGGCGTCGCGTAGGGCTCGGCGAACTCGGTGGGAGGCGGCGCGGAGTAGCCGGTGTCGGAGTAGCCGGTGTCGGGGTAGCTGTAGTCGGGCTCGCCGCCGACGTAGGGCACCGGTTCACCCGGACCGGTGCCGTCCTGGGACCACGCCAGCTCCGGCTCCGGCACGTCGGAGGTCGGCGCCGGGGTGAACATCGTCTCGCCGGTGTCCGACGCCGCCGGGGCGGCGCGGGTCGCGTCGACCGGCGGGACCGGCGCGGCGGTGGTCGCATCGGCCGGCGGGGTCCACACGCCGGTGGGGGCGCCGCCCAGCGGCGGCGGGACCGGCGACCGCATCGTGGAGGTGGCGGGCATCGAACCCGATGCGGCGAGTAACCG
>NZ_LZLJ01000077.1 GCF_001668625.1 Mycobacterium sp. 1274756.6 | reverse complement strand
ACGGCACAATAGCCATGACCACGTGGCCTACTTTTCAACCGTCGCCACCGGCCTGGAATTGGACCGGCGTCAACAGAGGAGCCCTGACCCCGGTGGATAAGCCCCGCCGGCGCGAGCTCGCAGCCGAGTTCGGCTACTGGCCCGCAACCAGTGAACCCGAAGACATCCGGCGGCACCGACTGCGCAACGCCGGGTGCGACGCCGCCCTGACCCAAGAACAACTGGAGTACAAGTACTCGCATCTTCGACGGTGTCGGCCGTACAGTAAAGCCCCATGACCGGCTCACTCGGGCGCCGCGCTACAGCACTCGCTGCCGCCGCGCTGGCCGCCGCGGCAACGGTCGCGGGTTGCTCCCCACCCGAACCGCGGGAGAAGCCTGATCCGACGACGACTGTGACCACCTCGACGTCCGAACCCGAGCAAAGTGCGCAGCGCCGCGACGACCAGCTGGCCACCGAGATCCTGGAGAACATCGTCAACCACGAGTTCGACGCCGCCACCGCGCGATTTGACGACGACATGAAGGAGAAGCTGCCGCCTGCGGAACTCTCCTCAGCGTGGACCACCTACCAGCAGCAGCTCGGCAGCTACGAGTCCCACGGCGGGCCGGAGAGTGTGCCGCGCGGCGAATTCACCGTCGTCAATATTCCGCTGAACATGACCGAAGCGCCCGGTCAGTTCCGCGTCACCTTCCACGACGACGGAACCGTCGCCGGTCTGTATTTCTTGGTGGCCGGCGTACCGGTGCCCTGACCGGCATCACGGGGGCGCTACTGTTCCGGCGTGAACACCAGCTACGAGGTCCCCGAAGCCTGGCGATCGAGGTTCGAGTTCTTCGACCGCTACGGCCACCAGGCCTCGACCCCCGAGGCGCGCGCCGCGTACAAGGCACTGCCCTTCGGCGGACGGCTGCGCATCAGCGCCAACATCCTGGCGTTCCTGTTCGGCCCGATCTACTTCTTCGTCAAGGGCATGTGGCGCAAAGGGCTGTCGCTGCTGCTCGCGGCCATCGTGGTCAGTCTCGCGCTGTCACAGGTTGAGGTCTCCGATGGGCTGAACACCGGGATCGGCACCGCTTTCGCGGCGGTTGCGATGCTCACCGCCAACTACGCCTACTACCTGCACGTCACCAAGGCCAGCACCTCGTGGAATCCGTTCGAGGGAACCGGCAAGCAGCGTTAGCGGTCAGCGGAAATAGACCTCGGCACCGGTCGGGTAGCCGCCCCCGGTTGTGGTGATGTGCACGTGGTCGAAGTGGCCATAACCGCCCGACTGCGCGCCACTGGGGGTGTAGTAGACGCCGCGCCAGATGACGTCCTGGAGGCCGAATCGCTCGGCATTCTGCAGCGCGTACGCCGCGACCTGGTTGCCCAGCGCGATGCCTTCGGCGCTACCGGGGTTGGGGATCATCACATCCAGGGCCAGACCGTCGGGATGCCAGCGCAGTGCGTCGGCACGGACCCCGCCGATCTCGTGAATCTCGGGGAACACGACGCTGATATTCCGCGCGACCAGGATCGTTTTGACCTGTAATCCCTGTTCCGGGGCGATACCGGCCGGCAGAGCTTGGGGGATGTCGTCGGCTCGCACGACTCGCCACCGCGAGGCAGGCAACGTCTCCGGTAGTGCGGCTGGGTGGTCGACGAATGCGGCCGCCGCGAAGGTGGCCGACTTCGGTGTTACGACCTGCACGCAGCAGTCGGGGTCGAGGGGGGCCTCGGCGTTCTGGTCGGCGGCACGGACGTCGACGGCCTGGGCGGCCAGCAAGGCACCCGCTGCCGGCGACGGCAAAGGACACCGCGCCCGCGACCACGGCCGTAGCCACGGCCGCGGTCCGCTTTCGTCGCTTGCTGGCTAAGCTGCGCTCGACCACAGACACACCATACGAGCTATTCGGCAAATAATCACAATTTCATAACCATCTCGCCGCGGCGGCCCGTCGCAGGCCCGGCCCGGTGCTCGATCGGGTATCAGCCCGGCCGCGCGGCCGTGCGGCGCGATTTGTCAGGTCAGTGCGGTTCTCTTGTTCTCTTAATAGCCCGGGTACCCCGGGTAGCCGGGGTTTGCCGGATAGCCCGGGTTGCCCGGATTACCCGGGTTGAGGAACGGGTTTCTCGGCGCGCCGGGCTGTGAGCCCTGCCCTTCGGGCACTTGGACCGGTATCGGCACCGGCACGAACGGCACGGTCAACCACTCGGTGGTCATCGGCGTGGTGGTCGGCGGCTGCGAGGTGGTCGTCGGCGGTCGGGTGGTCGTGGTGGTCGGCGGGGTCGTCGTCGTGGTGGTCGGCGGCGGTGTCGTGGTGGTGGTCGTGGTGGTCGGCGGGGGCGTCGTCGTCGCGGTCGTCGGCGCCTCCGTGGTGGGCGGAGGGGCGTGGGTTGTCTCAGGCGGAGGCGCCACCGGTGCCGGCGGTGGCGGCGCCGGTTGCGGCGGCCGCGGCGGTGGCG
>NZ_LZLJ01000076.1 GCF_001668625.1 Mycobacterium sp. 1274756.6 | reverse complement strand
GCATCCGCGGGATCAGTCCCCAGCGCTGAAACGCCGCGCAGTTCGCGCGTTGGGTGTGCTCGTCGCCCGCCCCGCCGCCTGCGCCGGGTGCGCCGCCCGCGCCGCCTGCGCCGGCCCCGCCGCCCGCGCCGGTGAACTTCGGTAACTGAGCTCAGGTCGTTTGCCCGGCCCGCGGGCCGGGCAACCCTGAGTCATGGCGTTCGCGCAATACCAGGACGAGATCTACCGCGATGGCCGGCACGGGGAGAACCCGGCGCTGCCGATCACGTTCGCCGGACTGGAGGCGGCCGCGGCGGCGGCGATGTCCCCGGCGGTCTGGGACTACGTCGCCGGCGGGGCGGGCGGCACGATCGCCGGCTGTTCCGGCGCCGGCGGGACCGGGACGCCGTTGATCCGGGCGGCGGCGAAGTCCGCGCCCTGGTTGATCACCGCCGGGTTGTTCGCGTAGCTGTTGTGCGCACCGAAGTCCAGACCCAGCGAGCAGACCGCGTCTTCAGGCACACACAGCTGAACCGTCTTGTCCCGGTAGAGCGGGCCGATGGCCACCGGCGGCTCGTTGAGGAAGTTCATCGCCCGCACGTTCGGCAGGGCGTAGAGCACCACCGCGGACACACTCTCGGCCACCGACGGGTCCAGCGGTTTGGGCACCGTGGCCGGGTCGACCCCTTCGGGCACCTCCGCGGAGGTGACGAAGCCCATCACCGCCGCGCCCTGCGAATAGCCGCCCAGCACCATCTTGGTGTTCGGGCAGGTGTTAGCCGTGTCCACGACGTGGGCGCCGGCGTCGCGGATGCCGTCGACGCCGGTGGCCCACTGGTCGGTCGCCGGGTAGTTGACCGAATAGACATCCATCGACTTGTCCGGCAGGCGCGAGCGCAGGGCGTCGATGAAGGCTTGTCCGGTGGGGCCCGGCCCGGCCGGCTCACCGGTGCCCCGGGCGAAGACCACCTCCACGTCGGGGCACTGCGCGGCGGCCGCCGGCGGCGCGGTGGTGGACGTGAGAGCCAGCGTCCCGATGCCGCCGGCGGCGAGCGCCGCCGAGCCCAGGACGCGGGCGAGTAAACGAGTGTGATGACGTGCGTTCATGGCCACAACAATGCCCCCGCCTCAGAATTTCTAAACACGGTCGCGCTGCGACTTTAGCGCGCTCGGACCCGACGGTTGTGCTTTTTGATCGCCTCGACCAGTTCGGGTTTGTTCATCGTCGACCGCCCGCTGATGTCCAGGCGACGCGCCAGGTCCAACAGGTGCCGTTTACTGGCGTTGGCGTCGACGCCTTCGGCCGATGGGCCGCGGTTGTTCGGCCCGCCGCCCTCGGCGCGGCGATCCGACGGGCCGCGCCGCTTCTTGGCCTCCCAGTGGTCGCCCACCTTCTCGTAGCTGTGTTTCAGCGCGGCGTAGGCCACCCGGTGGGCGCGGCTCTCACTGCCGTACTCGCTCAACGCCGAGTCGTGGGCCTTGGCGAAGGTGCGCTGCGCCTTGCGGTCGGAGCGGCGCAGCGTGCTGGGCAGTTCGTCGCGCTTGGCTGCGCCGCTCTTGGTGGTCTTGGGCATGATTCCTCCGCGGTCGTGGGGTCGATTGGTCTACTGCTCGGCCAGCCGCTGGGCGCGGGCGTAGGCGAGCTGCAGGAAGTCTGCTCCGGCCACCGCGCTGAACCCGCCGGCAACCAGCCGCGTCAACCGCGGGGCGAACAGCAGCCCGATGACGAACGCGGTCGCGGCCCACATGTCCAGGCAGAACGGGCAGGTCAGCAACTCCCCCAGGCTGTGCCGCACCGGCCCGTCGCGGCGGGCGTCCTCGTTGACCTCGGCGGGACCGCCGGTCTCGGCGTACCGGGCCACCGGAGCCCGCAGCGGGCTGGTCACCGCGTCCTTGGTGACGGTCCGGGACAGCTTGTGGGTGCCCAACGTCACCAACAGCAGATCCTGGACCCGCCAGCGGTCCGGCAAGGACCGGCCGGTGGCCGCGGCCAGCACCGCGGTCACCGCCACCAGCGCGGTGTAGACGCCGAGCACCACCACATACCCGCCGAGGGGGCGGGGCTGGTCACCGCGGTAGGCGTCGGCCTCTGCCCGGGCCCGGTAGGCGAGGGCGTCTGGCACCGGAGCGTTCTCGTTCACACTGCGGCGGTTACCCGCAACCATCCCCCGGCAATCAGGCCGACCCGCCCCACGTTTGGTCGGCACCTCCCCCGGCAACCCGACTGCCATGGACGCTGAACGCTTGCGATCGTTGCTGGCCGGACGACGGCCGTTCGCATCGGTCTATTTCGACGATTCGCACGACACCGAGGACGCCGCGGCCCAGCTGGACCTCAAATGGCGGGCCGTGCGTGAGCAGTTGGCCGAGCGCGGCGCCGACGAGGCCGTCATCGCCGCCGTCGAGCGCGCCGTGTTCGAGCTACGGTCACCGGTCGGCTCGAGCGGGCGGGCCGTCATCGCCGACGCCGACGGCGTGCTGCTCAACGAGCATCTGATCCGGCCCACCCCGCCGATCGTGCGGGTCTCGGCGCTGCCCTACCTGGTGCCGCTGATCGAGCACGGCTACGACCGGTCGGGATACCTGCTGGCGGTGGTCGACCACCGCGGCGCCGATCTCACCGTGCACCGCGACGGCCGGCTGCAGACCGAGACCGTCGACGGCGGCGGCTACCCGGTGCACAAGGCCGCCGGCGCGGAAACCGCCGGGTACAAGGATCCGCAGCCGCGCAGCGAGGAGGCGGCGCGCAAGAACATCCGGGCCGTCGCGGTGCGGATCACCGAGTTGGTCGACGACACCGGCGCCGACCCGGTCTTCCTGGTCGGCGAGGTCGGGTCGCGCAGCGATGTGACGGCCGCCCTGCCCGACCGGATCGCCGAGCGGGTGGTGGTGTTGCCGGTGGGCGCGCGGGACAGCGGACACGACCTCGACGAAGTGCAGGACGGCATCGAGGCCGAACTGCTCAAACACCGGCTGGGCGAGATCGACGCCGCGGCGCAACGGTTCCGCGCCGAGATCGACCGGCCCGAGGGGCTGGCCGTGGCGGGTCTGGGGCCGGTCTGTTCGGCGGTGAACCAGGGTGCGGTCGAAACGCTGATCATCGGTGAACTCGGCGACGCCACGGTGGTCACCGACGCCGAGGTGACGGTGATCGCACCGGATCCCGACACGCTCTCCGCATACGGCGCCCAACCCACTCACACCGTGCGTGCCGACGAGGCGCTGCCGGCCGGCGCGCTGACGGTGGGCGCGACGGTGGTGCGCACCGACGAGCGCATCGACCCGGCCGACGGCGTCGCCGCGACGCTGCGCTACCCCGTGACAGCAGTGCCGGGCTCATCGTGAGCCACGACGAGCCCGGCACGGCCGGTAGCGGTCAGAACCAGTAGCGTCTGCCGGCGACCGGCCGGCCCACCGCACCCAGCAGCCAGAAGATCGCACCGATCACCAGCAGGATGATCCCGATCGTCCACAGCGCCGGAATGGCGAGCACGTAACCGAGAATCAACAAAATGATGCCGAGCACTATCATGACAACTCCATTTCTCGTTGGACCTCTTGCCAGATCGGCTGCATCGAACTGGGTTCGGGCAGCCGGCAATCGGTGACCTTCGGGTTGACGCCGAAATAGTTCAACGGGCCGGAAATGATCGTCACCGCGATCGTTCCCGCTGTAGCACAACTGGTTTCGGTGTTCTGCAGATAGCCGCGCTGCCAGGTCGCCAGCAGCCCGATCAGCAACCACACCAGCACGACCACGCCGAGAATTCCACGCATTGCGGCTCCCTTCTCCGCCGGCCCTGCCAGCGTTCACCGCCCCGCCCGAGCGGGCCGGCTGATGAACTCATACCCGAGCGGCCGACTCCTCAAACTTCGTTACGCGACTGAGCGGAACGATACCCCCGTGCGCGGCATAGCGGACCGGAAAACGGGTAGGCCAACCGCATCGGACGACACAGCCGGCGAGCCGGCCCGGGAGGAGGAGGCCATGGCAGACCGCATCGCCGACCCGTGGGGCGTCCGAACCCCCTACGCCCCGGGCCAGCCCTGGCCGACCCGGGTCGACGGCTACCTGGCCGCCGGAATCGACGCCGACGATGTCGACCGGTGGGTGCCGTCGGCCGCCATCCTGCACTCCAACGGCGACGGCCTGGACATCGCGGTCAAAGAAGAGCGCATCGTCGGAGTGCGCGGCCGGCGCGACGACCGGGTCAACCACGGCCGGGTCGACCCCAAGGACCTGTTCGGTTGGCAGGCCAACCATTCCGGTGACCGGCTCACCGCGCCGCTGATCCGCCGCGGCGGCGAGCTGGTGGAGACCGACTGGGACACCGCGCTGGGCGCCGTCGTCGATCGCAGCCGCGAACTCCTGCGCGAGCAGGGGCCCACCGCGATCGGCTTCTACACCTCCGGGCAGTTGTTCCTCGAGGAGTACTACACCCTCGGGGTGATCGCCCGCGGCGGGCTGGGCACCAACCACGTCGACGGCAACACCCGGCTGTGCACCGCGACCGCCGAATGGGCGCTGAAGCAGTCGTTCGGTTGTGACGGGCAGCCGGGCTCCTACACCGACGTCGACCACGCCGACGTCATCGCCCTGTTCGGCCACAACGTCGCCGAAACCCAGACCGTGCTGTGGGCGCGCATCCTGGACCGGCTGGCCGGGTCGGATCCGCCGCAGATCATCTGCGTCGACCCGCGGCCGACACCGGTCGCGCGGGCCGCCACCGTGCACCTCGCGCCGCTGCCCGGCACCAACGTCGCGTTGATGAACGGCCTGTTGCACGAGGTCATCACCCACGGCTGGGTCGACCAGGACTACCTCGACGCCCACGTCGTCGGCTATGAGAAGTTGGCCGCCACGGTGGCCGAGTATCCGCCCGCCCGGGTGGCCGAGATCTGCGGTGTCGCCGCCGAAGACCTGCGCCGCGCCGCCCGCATCGTCGGCCACGCCGAGCGGCTGCTGTCCACCGTGCTGCAGGGGTTCTACCAGTCCCATCAGGCCACCGCGGCGGCGGTGCAGGTCAACAACCTCAACCTGATCCGCGGCATGCTGGGGCGGCCCGGCGCCGGGGTGCTGCAGATGAACGGCCAGCCCACCGCGCAGAACACCCGGGAGTGCGGCGCCAACGGCGACCTGCCCGGTTTCCGGAACTGGCAGAACGACGAGCACGTGGCGCAGCTGGCCCGGCTGTGGAACGTCGACATCGCCACCATCCCGCACTACTCCGAACCCACCCACGCCATGCAGATGCTGCGGTTCGCCGAGCAGGGCAGCCTGCGGCTGCTGTGGGTCAGTGCCACCAACCCGGCGGTGTCGCTGCCCGAATTGCACCGTATCCGCAGCATTCTGCGGCAGGAGCGGCTGCTGCTGGTGGTGCAGGACATCTTCTTGACCGAGACCGCCGAGCTCGCCGACGTGGTGCTGCCCGCGGCCGCCTGGGGCGAGAAGACCGGCACCTTCACCAACGTCGACCGCACCGTGCACATCTCCGACCGGGCCGTCGACCCGCCCGGGCAGGCCCGCCCCGACCTCGACATCTTCCTCGACTACGCCCGCCGGATGGATTTCCGCGACAACGACGGCGCGCCGCTGATCTCCTGGTCCGACCCGGAGTCGGCGTTCGCCGCCTGGCAGCGGTGCAGCGCGGGCCGGCCCTGCGACTACACCGGGTTGAGCTATGACAAGCTGCGCCGCTCCGGCGGAATCCAATGGCCCTGCAACGCCGATCATCCCGACGGCACCGAACGGCTCTACACCGATGGCCGGTTCTTCAGCGAGCCGTCCTACTGCGAGACCTACACCAAGGACCTGCTCACCGGCGGGGCGGTCGAGCCCACCGAGTACGCCGCGGCGAACCCGAACGGCAAGGCGATGCTGTGGGGCGCGCGCTACCTCCCGCCGCACGAGATCCCGCACGGGGACGACGGGCTCTGGCTGATCACCGGCCGCACCGTCTACCACTTCCACACCCGCACCAAGACCGGGCGCGCCCCGCAGCTCAACCGGGCGGCGCCGGAGGTGTGGGTGGAGCTGTCCCGCAACGACGCCCGCCGGCTCGGGATCGCCGAGGGCGACGCGGTCGAACTGGTCTCACCGCGCGGATCGGTCACCGCGCCCGCCCGGCTGACCGACATCCGTGACGGGGTGGCGTTCCTGCCGTTCCACTACGGATACTGGGACCGCCCGGCGGGCGGGCATCACCGGGCGGCCAACGAGCTCACCATCACCGACTGGGATCCGGTGTCCAAGCAGCCGCTGTTCAAGACCTCAGCGGTGCGAGTCCGCCGAAAGGACGGTGCAGCGTGAACAAACTGGCTGAACTTCTGCGCCGGCAACACCGGTCCGAGGCGGCCCTGGCCCGCCGGTTGCGCCGGGTCGGGCAGCGCCATCAGACCGACCACGACGTCTACCACCTCTGCGGGGATCTGGCCGCCTGGTCGGAGAGCCACCTGCGTCAGCTGGCCGCCGTCGGCGAACACCACGGGCTGCGCCTCGCTGCGGCGCCCCCGCGGATACACCGGGTCACGGCGTGGCTGCGCACCGCCAACAGCCGGCTGCTCGGGCGGCGCCCCGAGCCGAGCCTGCTGCTGCTGGCCGAACTGGTCGCGCTGTACCGGCAGGCCGCGACCGTGTCGCTGCAGTGGGATCTGGTGGCGCAGGGCGCGCAGGTGACCCGCGACGCCGAACTGTTGGCGGTCGCCGCCCGCTGCCACCCGCAGACGCTGCGGCAGATGCGCTGGTTCGACACGATGGCCAAGGAACTGTCGCCGCAGACGTTGGCGAGCTGACCCGGGTCAGCCGGTGTTGAACACGACGGCCAGTGCCGCCAGGTCCAGCCCCAGCAGCGCCAGCCCGATCAGCGGTACCGCGATTCCCCACCGCTTGGCCGCGGTGACGAACGAGACCAGGATCGTCGCGGCCGCCACCACCACCGGCCCGTAGAACAACACGTTGAACACGAACCCGCTGCGGCCCAGCTCGGGGCACGCGGTGGTGCTGCAGGCCGCCACGCTGAGCAGCGCCCCGGTCGCGACGAGCATCACCAGCGCGGCCGCCGGCACCGTCAACACCGCCAGCACCCAGTTGACCCACGCCGGGACCGTGCGTCCGGCCTGCCGCGGCGCGGTGTCGCTGCCCGACACGGTCATCAGGTTGCCTCCAATCCCAGGTCCGCCGCGAAACACCGCGGATTCTGTCCGGCTACCCGGACCCGGCGCGCCCGAAACCGGGGTGCGGGTGTCGGCGCAGGTTGGCACGATGGCCGGGTGAGCGCCGACCGTCCCGACCAGCCGCTGGCCCGGTTCAGCGCGCTGACCCGGGAATGGTTCACCGGCACGTTCGCCGCGCCCACCCCGGCGCAGCAGCAGGCCTGGACCGCGATCGCCGACGGCCACAACGTGCTCGTCGTCGCCCCCACCGGATCCGGCAAGACGCTGGCGGCGTTCCTGTGGGCGCTGGACCGGCTGGCCGCCGCCCCGGCGGGGACCGGCACTCGGGTGCTGTACGTCTCCCCGCTGAAGGCGCTGGCCGTCGACGTGGAACGCAACCTGCGCACCCCGCTGTCGGGGATCGGCCGGGTCGCCGAGCGCCGCGGCGTGCCCGCCCCGGACATCCGGGTGGGGGTGCGCTCCGGGGACACGCCGCCGGCGCAGCGACGCCGGCTGGTCACCGACCCGCCGGACATCCTGATCACCACGCCCGAGTCGTTGTTTTTGATGTTGACCTCGGCGGCGCGCACCGCGTTGGCGGAGGTGCAGACCGTCATCGTCGACGAGGTCCATGCGGTGGCCGGCACCAAACGCGGTGCCCACCTGGCGTTGTCGCTGGAACGCCTCGACGCCCTGCTGGCCCGGCCGGCGCAGCGCATCGGGCTGTCGGCCACGGTCCGGCCCGCCGACGAGGTGGCCCGGTTCCTCTCCGGAGCGGCACCGACCCGCATCGTCGCGCCGCCGGCGGCCAAGACCTTCGAGCTGAGCGTGCAGGTTCCGGTGCCCGACATGGCCGGCCCGGCCGGCAACACGGTCTGGCCGGAGGTCGAGGCCCGCGTCGTGGACCTCATCGAGGCGCACCGGTCCACGATCGTGTTCGCCAACTCCCGTCGGCTGGCCGAGCGGCTCACCGCCCGGATCAACGAGATCCACGCCGAGCGGCGCGGCGAGGCCGCTGCGGCCGCCGCCAACCCGCAGGTCGCCGGCGGCGCCCCGGCCCAGTTGATGGGCAGCGGCCAAAGCTTCGGCGCGCCACCGGTGCTGGCCCGCACCCACCACGGGTCGGTGAGCAAGGAGGCGCGCGCCGCGGTGGAGGAGGACCTGAAGTCCGGGCGGCTGCCCGCGGTGGTGGCCACCTCCAGCCTGGA
Organism: Mycobacterium sp. 1274756.6; assembly: GCF_001668625.1. Lineage (GTDB taxonomy): Bacteria > Actinomycetota > Actinomycetes > Mycobacteriales > Mycobacteriaceae > Mycobacterium. The sequence goes on along the minus strand of NZ_LZLJ01000076.1, from coordinate 23,286 downwards.
GCTGGGCATCGACATGGGGGCGGTGGATCTGGTGATCCAGATCGAGGCGCCCCCGTCGGTGGCCAGCGGCCTGCAGCGCATCGGGCGGGCCGGCCACCAAGTGGGCGAGGTCTCCGCCGGGGTGCTGATTCCCAAGCACCGCACCGATCTGATCGGCTGCGCGGTGGCCACCGAGCGGATGCGCGCCGGGGAGATCGAGACCCTGCAGGTGCCGCGCAACCCGCTAGACATCCTCGCCCAGCACACCGTGGCCGCGGCCGCCCTGGAGCCGGTGCACGTCGACGCCTGGTTCGACACGGTGCGCCGCGCCGCGCCGTTCGCGACGTTGCCGCGCAGCGCGTTCGAAGCCACCCTGGACCTGCTGTCCGGCAAGTACCCGTCCACCGATTTCGCCGAGCTGCGGCCGCGGCTGGTCTACGACCGGGACGCCGGCACCTTGACCGGGCGGCCGGGCGCGCAGCGGCTGGCCGTCACCTCCGGCGGCGCGATCCCGGATCGCGGCCAGTTCAGCGTGTATCTGGCCGGTGACCCGGAGAAGCCGTCCCGGGTCGGTGAACTCGACGAGGAGATGGTCTACGAGTCCCGCCCCGGCGACGTCATCGCGCTCGGCGCGACCAGCTGGCGGATCACCGAGATCACCCATGATCGGGTGCTGGTGATCCCGGCCGCCGGGCAGCCGGGCCGGCTGCCGTTCTGGCGCGGCGACAACGTCGGCCGCCCCGCCGAACTCGGCGCCGCGGTCGGCCGGTTCACCGGTGAGCTCGCCGGGCTGGACCCGGATTCGTTCGAAAGCCGTTGCGCCGAGCTGGGTTTCGACGACTACGCCCGGGAGAACCTGTGGCGGCTGCTCGACGATCAGCGGCTGGCCACCGGCGTCGTGCCCACCGACACCACGCTGGTGGTGGAGCGGTTCCGCGACGAACTCGGCGACTGGCGGGTGGTGCTGCACTCACCCTACGGGCTGCGGGTGCACGGCCCGCTGGCGCTGGCGGTGGGGCGCCGGCTGCGGGAACGCTTCGGCGTCGAGGAGAAGCCCACCGCCTCCGACGACGGGATCGTGGTGCATCTGCCCGACACCCTCGCCGAGGACGGCCCCGACGCGGTGCCGGGCGCCGAACTGTTCGTCTTCGACGCCGAGGAGATCGAGCCGATCGTCACCGCCGAGGTCGGCGGGTCGGCGCTGTTCGCGTCCCGGTTCCGGGAGTGCGCCGCCCGCGCCCTGCTGTTGCCGCGCCGCCGGCCCGGCCGGCGCTCGCCGCTGTGGCAGCAACGCCAACGCGCCGCCCAACTGCTCGACGTGGCCCGCAACTATCCGGATTTCCCGATCGTGCTCGAGGCGATCCGCGAATCGCTGCAGGACGTCTACGACGTGCCCGCGCTGACCGAGCTGATGGCGGCCATCGGCCAGCGGCGGATACGGCTGACCGAAGTGGTGACCCCCACCCCGTCCCCATTCGCGGCGTCGTTGATGTTCGGCTACGTCGGCGCCTTCATCTACGAGGGCGACCGCCCGCTGGCCGAGCGCCGCGCCGCCGCGCTGACCCTGGACCCGAAGCTGCTCGCCGAACTGCTCGGCCGGGTCGAGCTGCGCGAACTGCTCGACCCCGAGGTGGTCGCCGCCACCGGCCGTCAGCTACAGCACCTGACCCCGGAGAAGGCGGCGCGGGACGGCGAAGGCGTCGCCGACCTGTTGCGGCTGCTCGGCCCGCTGACCGGGGAGGAGATCAGCGCCCGCGCCGGCGGTGCGGCCGTCGACGGCTGGCTCGCGGAGTTGGCCGCGGCCAAGCGGGTGGTGCCGGTGGGGTTCGCCGGGACACAGTGGTGGGTGGCGATCGAGGACATCGGCCGGCTCCGCGACGGGGTCGGGGTGGCGGTGCCGGTGGGGGTGCCGGCCGATTTCACCCACCCGGTCGACGATCCGCTGGGTGAACTCCTCGGCCGCTACGCGCGCACCCGCGGGCCGTTCACCACCGCCGCGGCGGCCGCCCGGTTCGGGCTCGGGGTGCGGGTGGCCGCCGACGTCCTCGGCCGGCTCAGCGCCGACGGCCGGGTGGTGCGCGGCGAGTTCGTCGACGCCGAGCATGCCGGCGGTGACCAGTGGTGCGACGCGCAGGTGCTGCGGATCCTGCGACGGCGCTCGCTGGCGGCGCTGCGCGCGCAGGTCGAGCCGGTCTCCACCACCGCCTACGCCCGGTTCCTGCCGGCCTGGCAGCAGGTGGGCGACGGCGCCGGCGGCGGCGGCATCGACGCGCTGGCCGCGGTCGTCGAGCAACTGGCCGGGGTGCCGCTGCCCGCCTCGGCGGTCGAGCCGCTGGTGCTGGCGCCGCGGGTCGCCGACTACTCCCCCGCGCTGCTCGACGAGTTGCTGGCCTCCGGTGAGGTGCTGTGGTCGGGGGCCGGCGCACTCGCCGGCGGACCGGCCGCCTCGGACGGCTGGGTGGCGTTCCACACCGCCGAGACGGCGCCGCTGACCCTCAACCCGGGCACCGAGATCGACTTCACCGACACCCACCGGGCGGTGCTGGCCGCGCTGGCCGGCGGCGGCGCGTTCTTCTTCCGGCAGCTCGCCGAGGCGGCGCTGCCCGGCCCACAGCTCGCCGAAGTGGAGCTGAAAACCGCGCTGTGGGAGCTGATCTGGGCCGGCTGGATCACCGGGGACACCTTCGCCCCGGTGCGTGCGGTGCTGGCCGCCGGGCGGGCGGGGGCCCGCGCGACCCCGGCGCACCGGCAGCGGCGCCGGCCGCCGCGGCTGTCCCGCTACAGCGTGGCCGCCGCCGCGACCCGGGCGGTCGACGCGACCGTCGCGGGCCGCTGGTCGGCGCTGCCGACACCGGAGCCCGACGCGACGCTGCGCGCCCACCACCGCGCCGAACTGCTGTTGGACCGCCACGGGGTGCTGACCCGCGGCGCGGTTGCCGCCGAGGGACTGCCCGGCGGGTTCGCCGGCCTCTACCCGGTGCTGACCGGGTTCGAGGAGGCGGGCCGCTGCCAGCGCGGCTATTTCGTGGAGTCGCTGGGCGGCGCCCAGTTCGCGTTGGCCTCGACGGTGGACCGGCTGCGCGGCTACCTGGGCGGGGTGGGCCCCGAGCAGCGCGCCTATCGGGCGGTGCTGCTCGCCGCCGCCGACCCGGCCAACCCGTACGGGGCGGCGCTGCCGTGGCCGTCGGCCACGCCGGCGGGTTCGGCCGCCCGGCCCGGCCGCAAAGCCGGAGCGCTGGTGGTGCTGGTCGACGGCGAGTTGGTGTTGTTCGTCGAGCGGGGCGGTCGCTCCCTGCTGACCTTCAGCACCGACCCGCAGGCGCTGCAGGCCGCGGCGGGCGCGCTGGCCGAGGCGGTGACCGGCGGGCGGGTCGACGCCCTGCTGGTCGAACGCGTCGATGGCACCCCGGTGCTGCAGGCCGGCGAGGCACCCGGCCCGGCCGCGCTGCTCGGCGCGGGATTCTCCCGCACCCCGAAAGGATTTCGGCTGCGCGGCTGACGGTTCCCCCGCGATGGGGCAGGATTCACCCATGCTCCCTCGACTTTCGCGGCGCTCCCGGCTCACCCGGGTCACCGGCGGGCTGGCGGATCTCGACGTCGCCGTGTACGACGCCGTCGCCCACTCCCCGAGCCGGCTGCTCGACACCACGATGCCGGTGTTGACCCGCGCCGCCGACCACTCCAAATTGTGGCTGGTGCTGGCCGCGCTGTTGGCTGGCAGCGGCCGGCCGGCCGCCCAGCGCGGCGCCGTGCGCGGGGTGCTCACCCTGGCGGTGACCAGCCTGGTCACCAACCAGCTGGTGAAGCGGATCCGGCCCCGCGCCCGCCCCGACATCGCCGCGGTGCCGCTGCTGCGGCGGGCCACCCGGCTGCCCACCTCCAACTCGCTGCCGTCGGGGCATGCGGCCAGCGCGGCCGCCTTCGCGGTCGGAGTCGGTCTGGAAAGCCCCGCGCTGGGGTTGCCGCTGGCCGGACTCGCCGGGCTGGTGGGGCTGTCGCGGGTCGCCACCGGGGCGCACTACCCGGCCGACGTGCTGGCCGGACTGGGGATCGGGGCGACCATCGCGGTCGTCGGCGGCCGCCAGGTGCCGCCGATCCCGCCGGACACCACCCCGCGGGCCGCGCCGCTGCGGGTGGATGCCCCGGCCCGCCCCACCGGGGCCGGGGTGACGCTGGTGGTCAACCCGCAATCCGGGGACGGCCGCGGCGGGGAGATCGCCGAGCAGGTGCGCACCGCGCTGCCCGCGGTGAGGATCGTGGAAGCCGGCGACGGCGACGACCTGGCGCAGCTGCTGCAGAGCGCCGCCGAACACACCGACGTGCTCGCGGTGGCCGGCGGGGACGGCACGGTCGCCGCGGCGGCCGCGGCCGCGATCGACGCCGGGGTCCCGCTGGCGGTCTTTCCCGGCGGCACCTTCAACCACTTCGCCAAGAGCATCGACTGCGACACCGCCGCGACGACGATCCGGGCGATCACCGACGGGCAGCTGTCCCGGGTGGATGTGGTGCGCGTCAACGACGAACTGACGATGCTCAACACCTTCAGCGTCGGCGCCTACCCGCGGTTCGTGCGCATCCGGGAAAGCCTGGAGAAGAAGATCGGCAAACCACTCGCCGGGGCGTACGCCATGCTGCGGGTGCTGCGCGCCGAGTCACCGGTGCGCATCAGCTACGACAACGAGACCCTGCAGACGTCGTTGTTCTTTGTCGGCAACTCCACCTACCTGCCGGCCGGGTTCGCGCCCACCGTCCGCCACCGCATGGACGACGGGCTGCTGGATGTGCGCATCCTGGAGAGCGGGCGGCGGTGGGCCCGGCTGCGGATCGTGGCGGCGCTGCTGGCCGGCCGGCTGCAGCGCAGCAAGCTCTATCACGAGCTGCACGTCCCGGAGTTCCGGTTCACCGTCCTTGACGGGCCGGTGCCGTGCGCCCACGACGGCGAGGTGGGCGCGACCTGTCAGGCCGCGACGTTTCGGGTGCACTACCGCGGTCTGCAGGTGTTCCGGCCGCTGTGATCGTTTCCGCCCGGCCCGCACCGGGTAGCCGACGGGCATGGCTGACACGACGGTACTGGTCACCGGGGCGGGCACCGGGTTCGGCAACGAGATCGCGTTCCGCCTCGCCGAACGCGGCTACGACGTCATCGCCGGGGTGGAGATCTATCCGCAGGTCTGGCAGCTCGAGCAGCAAGCCGAGCAGCGCGGCGTTCAGCTGCGCCCGGAGAAACTCGACGTCACCCATCCCGGCGACCGGCGCAAGGCCACCGGCTGGGACATCGACATCCTGGTCAACAACGCCGGCATCTGCGAGGGCGGGTCGATGGCCGACATTCCGGGGGCGAACCTGCGCCGCCAGTTCGAGGTCAACGTCATCGGGCCGGTGCTGCTGACCCAGGGCATCGCCAAGAAGATGGCCGCCCGCCGCAGCGGCAAGATCGTGTTCATGTCCTCGATCGCCGGGCTGATCGTCGACCCGTTCGGCGGCGCCTACGCCGCCTCCAAACACGCCCTGGAAGCGGTCGCCGAGGCGCTGTATCAGGAACTCGCCGAATTCAACGTCGAGGTCGCCACCATCAACCCCGGGCCGTACCTGACCGGGTTCAACGACCGGCTGCTCGACACCTGGCAGAGCTGGGACGACGACCCGGCGGACCGGCTGTTCGACTACGCGCAGTTGGCGTTCCCGCACGAGCAGCTCGACCCCGAACCAGTCTATCAACGCTCGGTCGAGGTCATCACCGGCGAAGCCGACACTTACCGCAACGTCATCCCCGACACCATCGTCGACGGCCTGCGCGCCCAGCTGGACGCGGTGTGGTCCCGCCGGTCCACCGACGGTCTGGGCGAGCGCGCCGAATCGGTGGCCACCGCCTACCGGCTGGAGCCCGAGACCCCGGCGGACTGACGCGCCGCGTCGTTAAGCTGGGCGGGTCATGCCTGAAGGCGACACCGTGTGGCACACCGCCGCGCTCCTGCACGACGCCCTGGCGGGGCGGGTCCTGACCGGCTGCGACATCCGGGTGCCCCGCTTCGCAGCCGTCGACCTGACCGGCGAAACCGTCGACGAGGTGATCAGCCGCGGCAAACATCTGTTCGTGCGCACCGGATCGGCCAGCATCCATGCGCATCTGAAGATGGAGGGCAGCTGGCGGATCACGCGCGGGCCGGGACGCGCCGACCACCGGGTGCGCATCCTCCTGCGGGCCGGCGACGTTACCGCGGTCGGGGTGAACCTCGGCGAGCTGGCGGTGCTCGACCGCTCCCGAGACAGCGCGGTCGTCGCCCACCTGGGCCCGGATCTACTGGGCGCCGACTGGGATCCGCGACGGGCGGCGGCCAACCTCACCGCCGTTCCGCAGCGGGGACTGGCCGAGGCACTGCTGGACCAGCGGGTGCTGGCCGGAATCGGCAACGTCTACGCCAACGAGCTGTGTTTCCTCAGCGGGCTGCTGCCGGGCGCTCCGGTCGCCGAGGTGGCCGACCCGCTGCGGCTGGTGGCGCGGGCGCGGGAGATGCTGTGGGCCAACCGGGCGCGGTGGGCGCGCTGCACCACCGGCAACACCCGGCCCGGCCAGCGGCTATGGGTCTACGGCCGGTCCGGCTTGCCGTGCCGACGCTGCGGCACCCCGATCTGCTCCGATCCCGCCACGCCGCGGATCACCTTCTGGTGCCCGCACTGTCAGCGGTGAGCGCTGCGGCGCCGCCTCGGCCGCGCCGAGTGAAGACTGAGGTAGCTCGCCGGCGCGTTCCGTCTCCCTGGAGCTTCATTCGAACTCTCTGACGCTTCACTCGGTGAACGCGCTCGGGGGCTGGCGCTGATGCGGCTCGCACCGATACTGAAGGGGTGAGCTCTCGCGCCGCATACCTGACCGAACTGGGGCCGGCGGACCGGATCCGCTTCGGCCCGTTGCCCGTCGCCGCCCCGGGGCCCACCGATGTCGTGGTGCGCACCGAGGTGCTGGCGATCAACCAGGTCGACACGCTGGTGCGCTCGGGCGCCTATCGCACGCCCACTCCGTTTCCCTTCGTGATCGGCCGTGATCTGGTCGGCACGGTGCTGCACACCGGCTCAGGGGTGACCGCGGTCCGCGCCGGCGATCCGGTGTGGTGCAACAGCATGGGCCACGGCGGCCGGCAGGGCTCGTTCGCCGAACAGGTGCTGGTGCCCGCCGACCGCCTCTACCCGCTGCCCGCCGGGGTCGACCCGGTCGACGCGGTGACCGTGTTGCACACCGCCGGCACCGCCTGGCTGGGCCTATTCCGGACGGCCCGGATCCGGCCCGGTGACATGGTGGTGATCGGCGGCGGCGCCGGCGGAGTGGGCAGCGCGGCGGTGCAATTGGCCAGCGCGGCGGGCGCGCACGTTATCGCCACCGCCAAACCCGCCGACCACCGGTGGTGCCGGGACAGCGGCGCGCACACCGTCATCGACTACCGCGACCCGGAACTGCCCGATCGGCTGCGAGCCGCCGCGCCGGATGGCATCGCCGTGTACTGGGACACCTCCGGCCACCAGGACCTGGCGGCCGTCGCCCCGCTGCTGCGGGTCGGGGCGACGGTGGTGATCACCGCCGCGAGCACCTCACCGATCCCGTTGCCGGCCCGGCCGTTCTACACCGGCGACATCAGCGTGCGCGGTTTCGCGATCAGCAACGCCACGGTCGCGGAGCTGGCCGACGCGGCCCACGCGATCAACGCCGGGCTCACCGCGGGTGTGCTGCGCGGACGGGCGGCCACCCGGTTGCCGCTGTCACAGGCCGCCGAGGCCCACCGGCTGCAGGAGCGCGGCCAGACCGGCGGCGGCCGCATCATCGTGGTGCCGTGATCCGGTGCGGGTTATTCGCGTGCTCACCCGGGTATCCGGCGGCGATGAATGCGTTGACACGGCGGGTGTTCGGCCGGATCGCGATGGGCCTGGGTGTGCTGGCGGCCGGGTCGGCCGGCCTGGCCGGGTGCGGGCGACCCGAACCGGACGTCGACTCCCCGGAACAGCCGACCGAGCCGCGCGCCGGCGTCGGGTTCGTGCTGGCACACGAGCAGTTCCGCACCGAGGAGCTGGTCGGGCAGGCCCAGGCCGCCGAGCGGGCCGGCTTCCGGCATCTGTGGGTCAGCGACCACCTGCAGCCCTGGCAGGACAACCAGGGCCATTCGATGTTCCCGTGGCTGACGCTGGCCCTGTTGACCCACCGCACCGACCGGATCTCCCTGGGCACCGGGGTGACCTGCCCGACCTTCCGCTACCACCCGGTGACGGTGGCCCAGGCGTTCGCGTCGCTGGCGATCCTCGCACCCGACCGGGTGTTTCTCGGCCTGGGCACCGGCGAGCGGCTCAACGAACAGGCCGGGACCGGGCAGTGGGCCGGCTACCGGGAACGCCACGACCGGCTGGTCGAGGCGATCCAGTTGATCCGGGAACTGTGGAGCGGCCGGCGGATCTCGTTTTCCGGCCGCTACTTTCAGACCGAGGAGCTCCGGCTCTACGACCTGCCCGAGCGGCTGCCGCCGATCTACGTGGCGGCCGCGGGCCCCAAAAGCGCCCGGCTGGCCGGGCAGTACGGTGACGGCTGGATCGCCCAGGGCGCTGATGTGACCAAGCCGGAGCTGGTGGGCGCCCTGGAGCAGGGGGCTCGGGCCACCGGCCGTGGCCTCGACGAGATCGACCGGCGCGCCGAACTGTATGCGGTGGTCGGGGACCGCGGTGCGGTCGAGGAGGCGGCGCGGCTGTGGCGGTTCACCGCCGGCGCGGTCGACCAACCCAACCCGGTGGCGATCCAACGCGCGGCCGAAGCCAACACCCTGACCGAGGTGGCGCAGAACTGGGCGACCGGCACCGATCCGGGCGGGCACATCGAGGCCGTGCAAGCGATCCTGGACGCTGGGGCGACCCCGTTTCTGCACTTCCCGCAGCGTGACCCGCTGACCGCCATCGAGTTCTACCGCCGGGAGGTGCTGCCGGCCCTGCACTGAGCACCGGCTCAGCCCTGAAATCGACAGCGCAGCGGGCAGATAGGCCGATTCGGGGCCGTTTTCGCCCGAATCGACGTCGATTTCAGGGGTGAGCGGTCACCACAGGCTGCGACCGGTTTGAAACCGGCGGGGTTCGCCGGTGGCCGGGTCGTCAAATTCCAGGCTGTAGGCCAGCAACTGCAGCGGTGTGGTGAAGTCGTCGGCGGCGACCTCACGGACCTGCGGATACAGCGGATCGCCGTCGATCGGCAGCCCCACCGAAGCCATGTGCACCCGCAACTGGTGGGTGCGCCCGGTGCGCGGGGTGAGCCGGTAGCGGCCGGCACCGAGCGCCTCGATGCGGGTTTCGGCGTTGGGTGCGCCGGGTTCTTCGACCGCCTGCAGTTGCCCGCGGTGTTTGACGATGCGGCTGCGCACCACCGCCGGCGGTGCGGTGACCGGGGTGGCGCCGCTGACCGCCAGATAGGTCTTGCGGACCCGGCCGGCCGCGAACAGGCTCTGGTAGCGCCCGCGCAGCTCCCGGCGGGTGGTGAACAGCAGCACCCCCGCGGTGAGCCGGTCCAGGCGATGCGCCGGGCTCAGTTCCGGCAGGTCCAGGTCCCGGCGCAGCCGCACCAGGGCGGTCTGGGCGACATGGCGGCCCCGCGGCATGGTGGCCAGAAAATGCGGCTTGTCCACGACCACGAGGTCGTCGTCGCGGTGCAGCACCGGCAGGTCGAACGGCACCGGCACCTCGTCGGGCAGGTCACGGTAGAGGTAGACGAACGCGCCCGCCGGCAGCACGGTGGTCTCGTCGACGACCCGGCCGTCGGCGCACACCACTTCGCCGGCCGCGGTTTTCGCCGCGGCGGCGGCGCCGAACCGGTCGAGCAGTTCGGCGGCGACCGGCCCGCCGCGCAGCCGCACCCGGGCCGGCCCCAGCCCGTCGCGCACCGGCAGCGGCGGCACCCGGCTCAATCCAGCGGCACCGGTTCGAGGATCGCGCTGCGCGCCTCGGGCGCGGCGGCCCGCAACGCGTCGGCGGAGGCGTCGTCGGGCTGGGTCTGGGAGCGCACCTCGGCGTCCACCCGCGCGACGTAGTTGGCCACCTCCGTCGCGCAGTCGGTGTCACTCCAGCCCAGGATCGGCGCCACCAGGTCGGCGACCTCGCGGGCACAGTCCACCCCGCGGTGAGGGTATTCGATCGAGATCCGCATCCGCCGGGTCAGGATGTCCTCGAGGTGCAGGGCGCCCTCGGCCGCGGCGGCGTAGACCGCTTCGACCTTGAGGTAGATCGGGGCCGCGGTGATCGGCTCCAGCAGTTCGGGCCGGTCGGCGGCCAGGGCCAGCACGTCGTGGATGAGCGAGCCGTAGCGGTCGAGCAGGTGCCGCACCCGGTAGGGGTGCAGGTCCTGGGCGGCGCCGACGTGTTCGGCCTGGTTGACCAGCGCGAAGTAGCCGTCGGCGCCGAGCAGCGGCACCTTCTCGGTGATCGAGGGCGCCACCCGGGCCGGGACGAATTCGGCGGCCGCGTCGATGGCGTCGGCGGCCATCACCCGATAGGTGGTGTACTTGCCGCCCGCGATGGCCACCAGCCCCGGCGACGGCACCGCCACCGCGTGTTCCCGGGAGAGCTTGGAGGTGTCGTCGCTCTCCCCGGCCAGCAGCGGGCGCAGCCCGGCGTAGACGCCGTCGATGTCGTCGTGGGTCAGCGGGGTGGCCAGCACGGTGTTGACGTGGCCGAGGATGTAGTCGATGTCGGCCTTGGTGGCCGCCGGGTGGGCCAGGTCCAGGTCCCAGTCGGTGTCGGTGGTCCCGATGATCCAGTGTGTGCCCCACGGGATGACGAACAGCACCGACTTCTCGGTGCGCAGGATCATCGCCGCCTCGCTGACGATGCGGTCCCGCGGCACCACCACGTGCACGCCCTTGGAGGCCCGCACGTGGAACCGGCCGCGCTGGCGGGACAGCGCCTGGATCTCGTCGGTCCACACCCCGGTGGCGTTGACCACCACATGGCCGCGCACCTCGGTGGTCGCGCCGGTCTCGGAGTCGCGCACCGTCACCCCGGTCACCCGGTCGCCTTCGCGCAGCAGCGCCACCACCTGGGTGGAGGAGCGCACGACCGCGCCGTAGTGGGCGGCGGTGCGCGCCACGGTCATGGTGTGCCGCGCGTCGTCGACGACGGTGTCGTAGTAGCGGATCCCGCCGATCAGGGCGCTGCGCTTCAGCCCCGGCGACAGCCGCAGCGCCCCGGCCCGGGTCAGGTGTCGTTGCGCCGGAACCGATTTCGCTCCGCCGAGCTGGTCGTAGAGGAAGATACCGGCCGCCACGTAGGGCCGTTCCCACCACCGTTTGGTCAGCGGGTAGAGAAACGGCAGCGGTTTGACCAGGTGCGGCGCCAGCGTGGTCAGCGAGAGTTCGCGCTCGTGCAACGCCTCGCGCACCAGACCGAACTCCAGCTGCTCGAGGTAGCGCAGCCCGCCGTGGAACATCTTCGACGAGCGGCTCGAGGTGCCCGAGGCGAAGTCGCGGGCTTCGACCATCGCCACCCGCAGCCCGCGGGTGGCGGCGTCCAGGGCGCACCCGGCGCCCACCACGCCGCCGCCGATGACCACGACGTCGAACTGGTCGCTGCCCAGCCGCTGCCAGGAGCGTTCCCGGTGGTCGGGGCTGAGATGCGAGTTCAGCAAGGTCTGCCCATCACCCGGGTCGCTCACAGTGCAAGACTCCTCATCGGCTACTGACCGGTAACGGTCACGCACCTGCAGGTTACGTGTTTCCAGCGTATCGGTGGCGCGGCTTGCCCACCCAGCGTGCACGCAGTGCGATCCCCGGCCGGTTTTTTCGCAGTGGGTGCACGTTCGCGCGGTGCTCCGCGGGGCCCGGTCAGTCCAGGTCGTCGTGGGTGATCAGCCGGCGCGCCGCCTCGGTGATCGATCCGGACAGCGCCGGGTAGACCGACAGGGTCTGGGCCAGGTCGGCCACCGTGATGCGGTTCTGCACGGCCAGCGCGATCGGCAGGATCAGCTCGGAGGCGATCGGGGCGACGACCACCCCGCCGATCACCACGCCGGTGGCCGGGCGGCAGAACAGTTTGACGAACCCGCGGCGCAGCTGCGACATCTTGGCGCGCGGGTTGGTCTTCAACGGCAGCATGATGGTGCGCGCCGGCACGGTGCCGTCGTCGATCTGGGACTGCGGCACCCCGACCGCCGCGATCTCCGGGCGGGTGAACACCGCCGCGGCGACGGTGCGCAGCCGGATCGGGATGACGCTCTCGCCGAGGGCGTGATACATCGCGATGCGGCCCTGCATGGCGGCCACCGAGGCCAGCGGCAGCAGCCCGGTGCAGTCCCCGGCGGCGTACACCCCGGGGGCGACGGTCCGCGACACCCGGTCGACCTTCAGGTAGTCGCCCGGTCCCAGTTCGATGCCGACCCGCTCCAGGCCCAGCCCGCCGGTGTTGGGCACCGAGCCGACCGTCATCAGCGCGTGGCTGCCCTCGACGGTGCGGCCGTCGGTCATGCTCACCAGCACCCCGGTGCCGGTGCGGGTCACCGAGGCGGCGCGGGCGTTTTTGACCAGGGTGACGCCGCGTTCGGCGAACGAGTCCTCCAGCACCAGGGCGGCGTCGTGGTCCTCGTGCGGCAGCACCCGGTCGCGGCTGGCGACGACGGTGACCTTGACCCCCAGCTCGGTGTAGGCGTGCACGAACTCCGCGCCGGTGACGCCGGAGCCGACCACCACCAGATGTTCGGGCAGGGTGTCGAGGTCGTAGAGCTGCCGCCAGGTCAGGATGCGCTCGCCGTCGGGTTCGGCGCCGGGCAGGATCCGCGGGGTGGCGCCGGTGGCGATCAGCACGACGTCGGCGTCGAGCATCCGTTCCCCGCCGTCGGCGGTGGCGACCCGCACCCGATGGTGGGCCTGGCCGGGATGCTTGTCGCCGAGTTCGGCGCGCCCGGCGAGGACCTGCACGCCGCTGGCCTCCAGCTGGGCGGTGATGTCCTGGGACTGGGCGGCGGCCAGCGCCTTCACCCGGTTGTGGATCTGGGCCAGCGACATCGCCGCGCCGTCCATCGTGAGGTGAAACCCGAGGTCGGGGGCGCGGCGCAGCTCGGTGCGCACCCCGGTGGAGGCGATGAACGTCTTCGACGGGACGCAGTCCCACAGCACGCAGGAGCCGCCGATGCCCTCGGCGTCGATGACGGTGACTTCGGCGACGTCGGGGCCCTGCGCGGCGGCTACCAGAGCTGCTTCGTAGCCGGCGGGGCCCCCGCCGATGATGACTATGCGGCTCACCACGGCCTCCAACCTATCGGGTGCCGTTTAAGATTTCCCCGTGCCGCTCTATGCCGCCTACGGGTCCAACATGCATCCAGAACAGATGCTGGAGCGCGCACCGCACTCGCCGATGGCCGGGACGGGCTGGCTGCACGACTGGCGGCTGACCTTCGGCGGCAAGGACCTCGGCTGGGAAGGGGCGCTGGCCACCGTCGTGCAGGAGCCGGGGTCGCGGGTGTTCGTCGTGCTCTACGACATGACCACCGCCGACGAGCAGAACCTGGACCGCTGGGAGGGCTCCGAGCTGGGGATTCACAAGAAGATCCGCTGCCGGGTGCACCGCACCTCCTCGGACACCACCACCGATCCGGTGCTGGCCTGGCTGTACGTGGTCGACGACTGGGAGGGTGGGCTGCCGTCGGCGCGCTACCTGGGGGTGATGGCCGACCCCGCCGAGATCGCCGGCGCCCCCGAGGAGTATGTGCACAACCTGCGCACCCGCCCGTCGCGCAACATCGGCCCGGGGCGGTAGCCGATCAGAACGCGGCGGCCAGCGCGACGATGTTGACCAGCACGCGCACGCCGATGGCCAGCGCCCGCTCGTCGAGGTCGAAGGTCGGCTGGTGCAGGTCGAGTTGCGGGCCCTGCCCCGACCAGACGCCCAGGCGGGCCATCGCGCCGGGCACCTCCTCCAGATACCAGGAGAAGTCCTCGCCGCCGCCGGATTGGCGGGTGTCGGCGAGCACGTCCGGGCCGACGGCCTCGATGGCGTGGCTCAGGATGCGGGTGGAGACCGCCTCGTTGATCACCGGCGGCACCCCGCGCCGGTAGTGCAGGGTGTGTTCGACGTTCAGCGGGGCGAGCAGGCTGGCGATCGCCTGTTCGACGATGTCCTGCATCTGCAGCCAGGTCTCCCGGTCGGCGGTGCGCACGGTGCCGGCCAGCGACCCGGTCTGCGGGATGGCGTTGGGCGCCGACCCGGCGTTGACCGCCCCCCACACCATCACCGTGTTGTTGCGCGGGTCGATGCGCCGCGACAGCACGCCGGGCAGCCCGGTGATCAGCGTGCCCAGCCCGTAGACCAGGTCGCCGGTCAGGTGCGGCCGGGAGGTGTGCCCGCCCGGTGAGGACAGGATCAACTCGATGGTGTCGGCGGCGGAGGTGATCGGGCCGGGGGTGGTGGCGACCCGCCCGACCGCCAGGCGGGGGTCGCAGTGCAGCGCGAAGATGCGCGACACCCCGCTGAGCGCGCCGGCGGCGATGGCGTCCAGCGCGCCGCCGGGCATCAACTCCTCGGCGGCCTGGAAGATCAGCCGCACCGACACCGGCAGGTCGGGCACCGGGGCCAGCGCCTGGGCCACCGCGAGCAGGATCGCGGTGTGCGCGTCGTGGCCGCAGGAGTGCGCGACGCCCGGCACCGTCGAGGCGTACGGGGCGCCGGTCTGCTCGGTCATCGGCAGCGCGTCGATGTCGGCGCGCAGCGCGATCCTGGGCCGATGCTCCGGACCGAAGTCGCAGGTCACGCCGGTCCCGGCGGGCAGGATCTTGGGGTTGAGCCCCACCTCGGCGAGCCGCTCGGCGATGAACGCGGTGGTGTTGTGCTCCTGGCGGCTCAACTCCGGGTGCCGGTGCAGGTGCCTGCGCCAGGCGACCAGGTCGTCGTAGTTGGCGGCCAGCCAGGACTCGGCGCGCGGGGCGAGATTCATCCGGTTCCCCCCGGCCGTGCCGCCGCCACGCCCCCGATGTGCTCGGCTGCGGCGGTGGTGGGCATTACCGCAGTATCTCACCGCCGCCGACCCGGCCCGGCACCGGTTAGAGTGCGGTGCTGTGAGCGACGCAGCACCCGACCCCGTCACGCTGGCCCGCCGGGCCGCCGACGAAATCGCCGAGCGGACCGGGGTGGGCGCCCACGACGTCGCGGTGGTGCTCGGGTCCGGCTGGGCGCCGGCGGTGGCCGCGCTGGGCACCTCCACCGCGGTCATCGCGATGGACGAACTGACCGGGTTCCGGATGCCGACGGTGGCCGGGCAGGGCCGGCAGGTGATGTCGATGCGGATCGGCGATCACCGGGTGCTGGTGTGCGTCGGGCGGGTGCACGCCTACGAGGGCCACGACCTGACCCATGTGGTGCATCCGGTGCGCACGGCGGTGGCCGCCGGTGCGGGCACGGTGGTGCTCACCAACGCCGCCGGGGGCCTGCGCGACGGGATGGCGGTCGGCCAGCCGGTGCTGATCCGCGATCACCTCAACCTGACCGCGCGATCCCCGCTGGTGGGCCCGCAGTTCGTGGACCTGGTCGACGCGTACTCGCCGCGGCTGCGGGAACTGGCCCGTCAGGTCGATCCGAGCCTGGACGAAGGGGTGTATGCGGGGGTGCCCGGGCCGCATTACGAGACCCCGGCGGAGATCGCGATGCTTCGGGTGCTCGGCGCGGACCTGGTCGGCATGTCGACGGTGCACGAGACGATCGCCGCGCGCGCGGCCGGCGCCCAGGTGCTGGCGGTGTCGCTGGTGACCAACCTGGCCGCCGGGATCACCGGGCAGCCGCTCAGCCACGACGAGGTGGTCGAGGCCGGTCGAGTGTCCGCCGCGCGGATGGGCGCGCTGCTCGCCGATGTGATCGCCCGGCTGTAGCGGCGCGCCGGGGGCCGTTGCGGTCCGGGCGCGTTGACTCTGCATCGTTGGCGCCCGATCGCGGCATCGCCCGAGTGCGCAGCGCCCTGGACGCAGAGTCAACCGGTCACAATGAGCCGATGACCCCCGAGCAGTGGATCGCCCACGACCCGGACCCGGTGACCGCCGCCGAACTCGCCGCCTGTGGCGCCGAGGAGTTGGCCGCCCGGTTCGCCCGGCCGCTGACGTTCGGCACCGCCGGGTTGCGCGGCCCGGTGCGCGGCGGGCCCGATGCGATGAACCTCGCGGTGGTGCTGCGCGCCAGCTGGGCGGTCGGCCAGGTGCTGACGGCGCGCGGGGCGACCGGCCCGGTGGTGGTGGGCCGCGACGCCCGGCACGGCTCGGCGCAATTCGCCGCCGCGGCGGCGGAAGTCCTGGCCGCGCAGGGGTTTGCGGTGGTGGCCCTGCCCGAGCCGGTGCCCACCCCGGTGGTGGCGTTCACCGCGCGCCGTATCGGGGCGGCTTGCGGGATCCAGATCACCGCGTCGCACAACCCGGCCACCGACAACGGCTACAAGGTGTACTTCGCCGGCGGTATCCAGATCGTGCCGCCGGCCGACGCGCAGATCGAGGCGGCGATGACCACCGCTCCCCCGGCCGACGAGATCCCCCGCCGCCCGGTGACCGCAGCCGGCCCGGAACCGGTGGAGCGCTACATCGCCCGGGCGGCGTCGGTCCGGCGGACAACCGGATCGGTGCGGGTGGCGCTGACCGCGCTGCACGGCGTGGGCGGCGCGGTGGCACTTGAGACGTTGCGCCGGGCCGGATTCGACGACGTGCACATCGTCCCGGCGCAGTTCGCGCCCGACCCGGATTTTCCGACCGTCGCCTTCCCCAACCCGGAGGAGCCCGGCGCGGCCGACGCCCTGCTGGCGTTGGCTGCCGAGGTCGACGCCGACGTGGCGATCGCGCTGGATCCCGACGCCGATCGCTGTGCGGTCGGTGTGCCCGGCGCCGAGGGCTGGCGGATGCTCTCCGGTGACGAAACCGGCTGGCTACTCGGCGATTACCTGCTGTCGACGCTGCCGACCGGTGCCGCGGCACGCAGCGTGGTGGCGTCCACGGTGGTGTCGTCGCGGATGCTGGCGGCCATCGCCGCCGACCACGGCGTCCGGCATGCGGAGACGTTGACCGGGTTCAAATGGCTGGCCCGCGCCGACGACGAAACACCGGGCGCGGCATTGCGGTACGCCTATGAGGAGGCGATCGGGCACTGCGTGGACCCGGCGGCGGTGCGCGACAAGGACGGGATCAGCGCGGCCGTGCTGGTGTGTGATCTGGTGGCTGCGCTGCAGGCGCGGGGCGGTTCGGTGCCCGCGGCGCTGGACGCGCTGGCGCGCCGGCACGGGGTGCACGTCGGGGCGGCGGTGACCCGCCGGGTAGCCGAGATCGATGCGGCGGCGGCGCTGATGAACCGGCTGCGCGCCGAGCCGCCGGCGCGGCTGGCCGGATTCCCCGCGACGGTCACCGATCTGGCGCAGCGCGACGACGCCTGGCGCAGCGATGCGCTGGTCTACACCGGCGGCGACGACGACACCTGGGCCCGGGTGGTGGTGCGACCGTCGGGCACCGAACCGAAGCTCAAGTGCTACATCGAGATCCGCTGCCCGGTCGACGGTGATCTGGATGCGGCCCGCGCGAGGGCGCAGCGGCTGCGCGACGACGTGGTCGCGCAGGTGCGGAGCTGGTAGCTCAGCGCGGCCCGTACTGGCGGTCCCCGGCGTCGCCGAGGCCGGGCACGATGAACGCGTCGGCGTCGAGGCCGTCGTCGAGTGCGGCGGTGACCAGGCGCACCGGCGTGGCGGCGTCGCGCAGCGCCGCGACACCCTGCGGGGCGGCCACCACGCAGACGGCGGTGATGTCGGTGGCGCCGCGCGCGGCCAGCAACTCCACGGTGTGCACCATGGAGCCGCCGGTGGCCAGCATCGGATCGAGCACCAGCACCGGGTGGCCGGCCAGCGCGTCGGGCAGTGCGGCGAAATAGGGCGTCGGGGTGTGGGTGCGCTCGTCGCGGACCACCCCGACGAAGCCGACCCGGGCCTCGGGGATCAGGGCGTGTGCCACGTCGACCATGCCCAGCCCGGCGCGCAGTACCGGCACCAGCAGCGGCGGGGTGGCCAGCTTGGCTCCGCTGGTCCGAGCTACCGGGGTGCGCACCTTGACCGGGGTGCGGGCCAGGTCGCGGGTGGCTTCGTAGACCAGCATCAGCGTCAGGTCGCGCAGCGCGGCGCGGAACTCGGTGTTGCCGGTGCGCTCGTCGCGCAGCGTGGTGAGCCGGGTCGCGGCGAGCGGATGGTCGATGACGTGGATGTCCACCGCCATGACCCTACGGCGTGGCTGCTCAGGCGCCGAAGAAGTTGAAGATGTCGAAGAGCAGGCCGACCGCGGCGAGCACCGGTGCGCCCGAGATCAGCGGCAGCCCGTCGAAGACGGCGTCGGGGCCGATCATGTCGATCAAATCCGTCACGTTGAGCCCGAGGTCGTTGAGCGCGTTCTGCAGCAGGCCGACCAGGTTCTCCCAGCCGTCGAGCAGGAAGCCGTCCAGGGCGTTGGTGAGGTCGTACGGGATGTGCATCGCGTCGCTGAGCCAGTCGGGCACCTGGCCGAGGCCGGCGAAGCCGAGGATGTCGTTGAGCGGGTCGAGGAAGGTGTGGATGCCGGCGTCCTGGGCGCCGGCGAACATCTGCAGCGGGTCCATCATCGGGATGAACCCGGCCAGCCCGGAGCCTTTCGCGAGTTCGCCGGAGGCGTTGACGGCCCAGGGGCCGACGACCGCATCGCCCGCGTGGTCGAGGATCTGGCTGGTAGCCAGGTTGCCCGGGTTGCCGTAGCCCCAGTTGATGCCCAACTCCAGTCCGGGCTGCAGGGCGTGGCCGAGCACCTTGCCGAAGTCGCCGAGCTGGTAGATCGGCCACAGCAGCGGCAGTTCCTCGGTGGGGAGCATGTAGAAGGTGGTTTTGTCGATCACGCCCAGTTCCAGCGCGGCGTCCGCGGCGAGCTCCGGGTACTTGGGGTGCTCGGTGAGGATCCCGATGATCGCGCCAGATCACCGGGAAAAGTGGGCAATTCCGAAAAAAAGAAAACGCGTGTTGTCAGCGCGGGAAGCCTGCGGTCACCGTCGGCCCGGAGTGCGGAACGATCAGGCGCCAAAGAGGTTGAGCAGGTCGAAGACCAGCCCCACCCCCGCCATGACCGGTGCGCCTGAGATCAGCGGCAGCCCGTCGAAAATGTCCTCCCATAACAGCCCGGTGCCGAGCAGTGCGGCGAGGTCCAGCGAGCCGATCAGGTTGTTCCAGCCGGTCATGACCCACTCATCGAGCCAGCCGGTCAGCACGGTCGGCAGATGCAGCGCATCGGTGAACCAGTCCGGGACCGTTCCCAACCCGGCGACGTCGAGGATTTCCTCGACCGGGTTGAGGAAGCTGTGCACGCCGGCTTCCTGGATGCCGATCAGCATCTGGAGGGGATCCATCATCGGGAGGAAACCCGCTAAACCGGAACCCTCGACGAACTGACCGGACTGGATCGCGGAGAGTTCGCCGAGGGCGTTGACCGCCCATGGTCCGATTCCGTCGGCGCCGACGCCGTGAAACGCCATGCCCGGGTTGCCGTAGCCCCAGTTGATGCCCAGCCGCAGGCCCGGTTCCAACGCCGAGGCCAGCACCTTGCCCGGCTCGCCGAGTTGATACAGCGGCCACAGGATCGGCAGCTCCTTGGTGGGGATCATGTAGAAGGTGGTCGATCCGGCTTGACCAAGGTTGACGAGCGCGGCGTCGGCGGGCAGATCCTTGTAAACCGAATGCACCGTCAAAATGCCCGCCAATGCGTTGACGTCGGCGAGCAGGTTGGTGGGGTCCTGCGGAAAGTTGGCCCATCCGTCGTATTCGGCGGTGTAGATGTCGGTCGGAAACAGGTCGGTCGGGGTCGGGCCGATGCCCAGCGGGATGTTCAACAGCGGCAGGGCGCGCGCGGCCCCGGTGATCGGGCTGTCCGGGAAGTCGAAGCGGGTGAGGATGCCGCCGAGCGGGTTGTTCGGGTTACCGGCCAATAGGAACCGCAGGTTTCCCGGGTTGTCGAGTGCGTCGTGCAGCGCCGGCATCGCCTTGGTTGCCGCGGTGGCACTCTGCGAATAGCCGAAGACCACACCGGTCTGGTCGCCAAGTGGCCCGGGGAGCGGATAGCCGGGGATTTGCCGCAGCGTGCCGCCACCGTCAAGGATCGCAGTCTGCAATATCGCGGCATCCTGATCGACCGACTCACCAAACGTCAGGTCGCCGAAGAGCGGCCAGACCTGTTCCGGCGTCCACAGCGGCGCGACTTCCGTCACTCCCCCCGGAACGCTGCGCTGGAGGATGCCGTCGATGACGGTGCCGTAATAGCCGGCGGCCACCGGGTCGGGGTCGAACGTTCCGCCCATTACCCAGCCCACGTCCGCGCTCGGATCGGCCAACAGCGCAACGTCGGCGAAAAACCGCTCCACCCGCGTCGACAACGCCGACGTCGGCGTCACCGTGAGCGCTACCGCAAAGATGATCGCCACCATCGCCGCAGCCCACGAGCGCGCACGCCCCGTCGTCACCGCACCCATGCTCGCCCCGCCCTCGAAGAAATCTGCCCGAATAGTAGGCCCCTCCGGCGCAGCCGGCACAGTTTTTGCTCGTCAACCAGCCCGCGAGTGAAGAACCAGGGAGGGGTTCGGACGCTGAGAGCTACCTCAGTCTTCACTCGCGGGCGGATCGCGGGCGGATCGCTGGCGGATCGCGGGCGGATCGCGGGGGAATCGCGAAAGGATCGCGGGCGAAGCGCGGGAACGACGCCCGCCGCGCCCAAGACCACGCACAACCGGGTCGGCTGGCTACCGGCGGGCCCGCCGTCGTTATCCTGTGCCGCATGGCTGCTGACCTCCTCCCCATCCGCCTGAGCCTGACCGCCGGCGACCGCTACACGCTGTGGGCGCCGCGCTGGCGCGACGGCGGCGACGAGTGGGAGGCGTTCCTAGGCAAAGACGAGGACCTCTACGGCTTCGACAGCGTCGCCGACCTGGTCGCCTTCGTGCGCACCGACCGCGACAACGACCTCACCGACCACCCCAGGTGGGCCGCGCTGACCGAGGCCAACGCCCACCGCCTCGACCCCGGCAAGAACTACCGCTTCGACCTGGTCGCCGTCGAGGAGTGGCTCGCCGAGTCCCCCACCAAGAGGTCGGTGCGCGCGCTGGCCGGCGCGCTGGCCGTCGTCTCCTCGATCGGCTCGGTGTGCGAGCTGGCCGCGGTGACGCGGTTCTTCAACGGAAACCCCAGCCTGGGCACGGTGACCAACGGCATCGACCACTTCAGCGGCCGCGCCGGGCTGGACCGCTGGTACGCCATCGGCGAGATCATCGCCCGCAACTGGGACACCGTGCTCGACGCGATCGACGAGCTCGTCGCCACCCCCGACGTGGACGGCGCCGCCGCGAGCCGCGCCGCCGACGAGCTGGCCGAACCGGCCCCCGCCGAACCGGAGACCGACGACGAGGCCGACGCCGAAGCCACCGAAGACGCCGTCGACCAGGTCGCGCCGGAAGCCGAACCGACCGTCGAGGGCCGCGCGGCCGCCGACACCGTGGTGCTCGGCAGCGACGAGGACTTCTGGGGCAAGGTCGGCATCGACCCGATCCAGATCATGACCGGGGCGGGCACTTTCTACACGTTGCGCTGCTACTTCGACGACCGCCCGCTGTTCCTGGGCCGCAACGGCCGGGTCAGCGTGTTCACCTCCGAACGCGCCCTGGCCCGCTACCTGGCCGACGAGCACGACCACGACCTGTCGAACCTGAGCACCTACGAGGACATCCGCACCGCGGCCACCGACGGTTCGCTGGAGGTCGCCATCACCGAGGACAACGTCTACGTGCTCACCGGTATCGCCGACGACCTCGCCGACGGCCCGGAGGCCCTCGACCGCGACCAGCTGGAGCTGGCCGTGGAGCTACTGCGGGACGTCGGCGACTACGCCGAGGACGACGTCGTCGACAAAACCCTCGACGAGGGTCAGCCGCTGGGCAGACTGATCACCCGGGTGCTCGACGCCGATTCCGCGCGCACGGTCAGCGGACCATTTGCCGAGGCCGTCAAACAATGGGAGAAACTGGAGCGCTTCGTCGAATCGCGGCTGCGCCGCGAATAGCGTTACCAGCGGAGTTGACGCAATCTGTAGCCCTGCACCGCGTATCGATATACGCTCGCGATACGCTCGCGCAGGGTTGCCTCGACCAGGGGCACCTATCAACTCGAGAGGAGCAGCATGCGACAGGCAACGAAACGGGCCGCCGCCATCACCGCGGCGGTCACCGGGTTTGCACTCATCGGTTCCGGGTGCAGCAGTGACGAGGCCAAGGACAACGCCAAGGACATCGCCAGCTCGGCGAGCTCGGTGACGTCCTCGATCATGGCGTCCGAGACCACCGCTACCGAGACCAGCGCCGCTCCGAGCTCCACCCAGATCGCCGGTCCCGACGGCACCGAGTACACCGTCGAGGGCGTCATCCTGGAGAAGTACAACGCGCTCGACGAGACCGCCCGCACCAACCTGGGCGCGCCGATCGACGACGCGGTGACCAACCCCGACGGCGGCGTCTACCAGCAGTTCGAGGACGGCGTCATCGTCCACAAGGAGAAGTCCTACGTGGTGTGGGGCAAGATCCGCGACAAGTGGAACGAGCTGGGTGGTTCGCAGGGTGAGCTGGGCTACCCGACCAGCGACGAGACCACCAACGCCGAGGGCCAGAAGCAGACGACCTTCGAGCACGGCACCGTCACGTGGGCCGAGGGCGACGAGGAAGCCGTCGTCGTCGAGAACACCGAGGGCGCCGAGGGCTGATCCCCCGACGTACACGTCAGCAGGCCCGGGCCGCTATCCATCGATAGCCGCCCGGGCCTGCGGCGTTTTCGAGCTCAGCCCACCAGCACCGCGTAGCGCGGCTTGATGACGTCGTCGATGAGGGCCAGGCGCTCATCGAACGGGATGAACGCCGACTTCATCGCATTGATCGTGAACCGCTGCAGATCGCTCCAGCCGTAGCCGAAGGTCTCGGCCAGCACCCACATCTCCCGGCTCATGGTGGTGTCGCTCATCAGCCGGTTGTCGGTGTTGACCGTCACCCGGAACCGGGTGCGGGCCAGCAGGTCGAAGGGATGCTCGGCGATCGAGGCGACCGCGCCGGTCTGCACATTGGAGCTCGGGCACGGGGTGCGCATCGTCGACGACATGGTGGTCGCCGAGGACGGCTCGGTGCGGCTGGGCCGGCTGGCCTCGATCCTGCGGGACAAGCGGATCCCGCTGGAGATGTGCCCGAGCTCCAATGTGCAGACCGGCGCGGTCGCCTCGATCGCCGAGCATCCCTTCGACCTGCTGGCCCGCACCC
>NZ_LZLJ01000075.1 GCF_001668625.1 Mycobacterium sp. 1274756.6 | reverse complement strand
CAGTTGGAGTATGTGGGTCGTGCTGATGAGCAGGTGAAGATCCGCGGGTATCGCATTGAGTTGGGGGAGATTGAGGCGGCGTTGGTTGGCCTGGAGGGGGTGGGTCAGGCCGCGGTGGTGGTGCGTGAGGATCAGCCCGGGGATAAGCGTCTGGTGGGGTATGTGACCGAGGACGGTTCGGTGGGGCTGGATCCGGTGGCGGTGCGTAGCGCGTTGGGGCAGCGGTTGCCGGGGTATATGGTGCCGGCCGCGGTGGTGGTGGTTGAGGCGTTGCCGTTGACGGTGAATGGGAAGTTGGATCGGCGGGCGTTGCCGGCGCCGGAGTATGGCGGGGTTGATGCTTATCGGGCTCCCTCGGATGTGACTGAGGAGGTTTTGGCGGGGATTTTTGCTTCGGTGTTGGGTGTGGAGCGGGTCGGGGTGGATGACTCGTTTTTCGACCTGGGTGGGGATTCCCTGAGCGCGATGCGGGTTGTTGCGTCGGTGAGTGCGGCTTTTGATACCCAGCTTGGGGTGCGGGTGCTGTTTGAGTCGCCGTCGGTGGCGTTGTTGGCGCCGCGGGTGGGTGTGGGTTCGGGTGGGCGGCCGGCGTTGGTGGCGGGGCCGCGTCCTGAGGTGGTGCCGTTGTCGTATGCCCAGCAGCGGTTGTGGTTTGTGGGGCAGTTGCAGGGGCCCTCAGCGGTGTACAACATGCCGGTGGTGTTGCGGCTTGGTGGTGGGTTGGATGTTGCGGCGTTGGGGCTGGCTTTAGGTGATGTGGTGGGCCGGCATGAGAGTTTGCGCACGGTGTTCCCGGCGGTGGATGGGGTGGCCCATCAGGTGGTGCTGCCCGCTGGTGAGGTGGATTTCGGGTGGCGGGTTGTTGATGCGGTCGGGTGGTCGCAGCAGCGTTTGGGTGAGGCGATCGCCGCGGTGGTGGGGTACCGGTTTGATGTGGCCGTTGAGGTTCCGTTGCGCGCGGAGTTGTTTCGGGTAGCTGAGGGTGAGTTTGTGTTGGCGGCGGTGGTGCATCACATCGCCGGTGATGGGTCCTCGATTGCGCCGTTGGTGCGGGATTTGGGGTTGGCGTATGCGGCTCGGTGTGCTGGTGAGGTGCCGGGGTGGGAGCCGTTGGGGGTGCAGTATGTCGATTACGCGTTGTGGCAGCGGCAATGGCTTGGTGAGGAGTCTGATCCGGGCAGTGTGATCGCTGCGCAGTTGGGGTATTGGCGCGAGGCGTTGGCCGGGTTGGCGGATCGGTTGGAGTTGCCGGTCGATCGGCCGTATCCGGCGGTGGCTGATTATCGCGGTGAGAGTGTGGCGGTGGCGTGGCCGGCGCAGTTGCAGCAGCGGATTGCGCAGGTGGCGCGTGCTCATGGTGCGACGAGTTTCATGGTGGTTCAGGCCGGGTTGGCGGTGTTGTTGGGCAAGTTGGCGGCGACCACCGATGTGGCGGTGGGGGTGGCCACGGCGGGGCGGTCGGATCCGGTGTTGGAGGATTTGATCGGGTTTTTTGTCAATACGTTGGTGTTGCGGGTGGATCTGTCGGGTGATCCTACGGTTGCTGAGGTGTTGGGTCGGGTTCGTGCGCGTAGTTTGGCGGCGTTGGAGAACCAGGATGTGCCGTTTGAGGCGGTGGTGGAGCACCTCAACCCGACTCGTAGCCTGACCCATCACCCGCTGGTCCAGGTGATGCTGGGCTGGGGGGATTTCGGGGCCAACTCGGCGACATCTGCTGTGTTCGGTGATGTGGAAGTTGCTCCCCTTGAAGCCGAGACGCATTCCGCGCGGGTGGATTTGACGTTCAACCTCGGTGAGCGTTGGGATGATTCGGGTGCGCCGGCCGGTATCGGTGGGATGGTGGAGTTTCGCACCGATGTGTTCGATCGGTCCAGTATTGAGACGTTGATCGCTCGGTTGCAGCGGGTGCTGGAAGACCTCACTGCTGATGCTGGTCAGCGACTGTCGGGCATCGATGTGCTCGACGAGGCTGAGCGTGCCCATCTTGATCGGGTCGGTAACCGTGCGGTGTTGAGCGACTCGGGCGTGGTGACCGGTGCTGATGCGTCGATTCCGGGGTTGTTTGCCGAGCAGGTGGTGGCGGGTCCGGATGTGGTGGCGTTGCGGTTTGAGGGTCGGTCGTGGACGTACCGGCAGGTGGATGAGGCGTCGAATCGGTTGGCGCATCTGCTAGTTGGTCGTGGTGTTCGCCCGGGTGGCCGGGTGGGGTTGGTGTTGCCGCGTTCGGCTGATGCGGTGATCGCGATCCTGGCGGTGCTCAAAACGGGGGCGGGGTATGTGCCGGTCGACCCGATGGTGCCCGATGAGCGAATCCAGTTTGTGTTCGATGACGCCGCCCCGACGGTGGTGCTCGCCGACGCCGAGCAGGCGCAGCGCCTCACCGGCATGGGGGTGAGTGCCGCAGTCATCGATGTTGAGGATCCGGTGATCGCTGATCAGCCCGCCACCGCGCTGTCATTCGGGCCGGCTGCTGACGACATCGCCTACATGATTTACACCTCCGGAACCACCGGCACTCCCAAGGGGGTGGCCACGACACATGGCAATGTCATCCGGTTGTTTGACGGGTTCGACGGGGAGGTTGAGCTGGGACCTGACCAGGTCTGGGCGGTATGTTCCTCGTTGACCTTCGATGTTTCGGTGTGGGATATCTGGGGAGCGTTGCTGCACGGGGGCCGGCTGGTGGTGGTTTCACAGCAGGTGCGGCATTCAGCGGACGATTTGCAAGAGTTGCTTGCGTCTGAACAGGTCACTGTGTTGAGCCAGACGCCGTCTGCGTTAGGTCTCTTGGCTCCGCAGAGCGTGAAGTCGATGACACTGATCGTTGCGGGCGAGGCATGTCCGGTTGAGGTGGTGGATCGGTGGGCGCCGGGGCGGGTGATGCTCAACGGCTATGGGCCCACGGAAACGACGGTCTTCGCCACGGTGAGTGCGCCGTTGTCGCCGGGTTCGTCGGTGGTGCCGATTGGGTCGCCGGTGCCGGGGGCGGCGTTGTTTGTGTTGGATTCGTGGTTGCGGCCGGTGCCTGCTGGTGTGGTTGGTGAGTTGTATGTGGCTGGTAGCGGTGTGGGTGTGGGGTATGTGGGTCGTTCGGGGTTGACCGCGTCGCGGTTTGTGGCGTGTCCGTTTGGTGGGGTGGGTGCCCGGATGTATCGGACGGGGGATTTGGTTCGGTGGGGTGTTGGGGGGCAGTTGGAGTATGTGGGTCGTGCTGATGAGCAGGTGAAGATCCGCGGGTATCGCATTGAGTTGGGGGAGATTGAGGCCACGCTCACCGCGCACCCTCGGGTGAGTCAGGCAGCGGTGGTCGCACACCCGGCGTCGACCGCCGGTGATGCCGGCGAGCAGCAGTTAGTGGGTTATGTCGTCCTCGACGAGGCGATGATGCTGCAACGCGAACTTCATCGGGAAACTGGGCTGGTTGATCAATGGCTGGACGTCTACGAGCGGCTGTACTCGGGGGAGTCATTCAGCACCGGTTCATCAAGAAACCTCGGAGAAGACTTCGAGGGCTGGAACAGCAGCTACACCGGTGAACCCATACCGCTGCAGCAGATGCAGGAGTGGCGCTCGGCCGCGGTGGAGCGAATCCGAGGCCTGAAACCCCGCCGCGTACTGGAGATCGGCGTGGGCTCCGGACTGTTGCTAGCAAAGTTGGCGCCAGACAGCGCGGAGTACTGGGCGACCGATTTCTCTCCGGCCACCATTCAGAAGCTCCGGACAGCGGTAGCCGGACAGTCCTGGGCTTCTCGGGTACGGCTGCTCGCACAGCCGGCTGATGTGACCGACGGTCTACCGGCCGGCCATTTCGACGTCGTGATTCTCAACTCGGTGATCCAGTACTTCCCCAGCGGTGGGTATCTGCTTGACGTGTTAGCCGCCGCGATGCGGTTGCTGGCACCGGGGGGTGCGGTGTTCCTGGGCGACGTGCGGAACCTGTCACTGTTGCAGGAGTTCACCACCAAGGTGGTGTGCTCCGAGCCCACCATCGCTGAGGAAAAGGCGACGGTAGTTCGCGAGCGGGTGCGTCGCGAGATGGCGGGGGAGCAGGAGCTGTTGCTGGCGCCCGAATTCTTCGTCGCCCTGCCACTGCAGATCCCTGAAATCGCGGCGGTAGACATCCAGCTCAAACGGATGGAGGCGATAAACGAACTCAGCAGCTACCGCTACGAAGTAGTGCTACGCAAGGCGTCCGCACCTGAGCTCGCACACTCATGCGCGGAACTTCCTGTCGAGGCTTGGCATCAGTTCGGCACGTTAACCCGGTTGAGTGAGTACCTAGAATCGCGCCAGCCTCCATCGCTGCGGGTCACCGGTGTGCCCCACGCCGGAATCTGGCCAGACACCGCACTGGCCGAGAAATTGGCCGATGCTGAGGAACGGGCGAGCATTGCTGATCTGCGATCCGGCATTTCCGCAATCGAGGCAGTCCTACCGCACCAGTGCCACCAGTTGGGTCAGCAACTCGGCTATACCACTGCGGTGACTTGGTCACCGGAACCCGGCCGGATCGATGTGGTATATCTCCGGCAAACTGAGCCGTCCGAGGCGAAGGCGTTGCCGACGCTGACAGATCTGTACCGACCGGCGAACGTGGTCGATTCACTGGCCGGCCACGTCAACGACCCGGCGGCCATTGAACGGGCGGGCGAACTTCGCCGGTTCGTTGGCGAGACGTTGCCTGAGTACATGGTGCCCTCCGCGATCGTGGTTCTCCCGGCCCTGCCATTGACTGTCAACGGAAAGCTAGACAAGAGAGCGCTGCCGACCGCGGAGTTCGCCAGCGAGAAGACCTACCGGGCACCGCGCGACGAACGAGAAGAAGCACTGGTAGCACTTTTTGGCGAAGTCCTCGGGGTCAGCCGAGTCGGGATCGACGACTCCTTCTTCGACCTTGGCGGCCATTCACTATCCGCGATGCGGTTGCTCGCACGACTGCGAATCGAGTTCGGCGTCGATGTAGCGATTCAAGTTTTCTTCGAAGTGCCCACGGTGGCGCAATTGGCCAAATGGCTCGACCAGAACGCCGGGGTGCAGACAGCGGTAGCGAAACCCGTTGAAACGCTCAAGAAGGGAACCGGAACGCCATTATTCTGCATTCACGATGGCTTCGGCCTCAGCTGGCCGTACAGAAGCATCGGAAATTATGTGGACGGACCGATCATTGGCGTTAACCAGATAGATCTAAAAGGAGAAGTCGAGCCAACGTCGGTTCGCAGCATGGCCGTGAACTACGCCAATAGGATCCAAACGCTCTACCCCGAAGGACCTTACCGATTACTCGGCTGGTCTTTCGGCGGCGTTGTGGCCCACGAAACTGCAGTCGAGTTGCAGCGACGCGGATACCAAGTCGAGCGCCTGGTTCTGCTCGACGCGGCACCCAATACCAGCCGAATGGATAAATTAGCCCGTAGAGCGCTCAAAGTCATCGTCCAGAACCGGACGCTCGCAAACCAGTTCGTGCTGAAAAACTTGCTACGTCGGAGTGGGATAGATGTTACGAAGTTTTCGCGGATAACCAATTACCGCCGTGCCGAGAAAATCCTGCGCGAGCGAGGCGGAACCTTGGAGCTGCTGACACCGGAGTTGGTCGAGTTGATGGTTCACAACGTCATCGCCGACCGATCTTTTCTTCTGGACCATGAGCCGGACGTGTTCCGTGGCAAGGCGACGTTGTTTATCGCGCTGCAGCGTACAGCCGACGACAACGTCCTCCCCGGAACCGGCTTGCGGTTGCGAAGCTCGCGGCAACGACGACGTGTGTCCGACCTGTCCAGTGTGCAGCGCTGGCGCCCATTTGTCGACGGGGAGATTGTGGTTCATGCGGTCGACTGCAACCACTTCGACATGCTCGCGGCTGGGCCGCTTGCCCAATATGGAAAGCAACTTAAAGAGGCGCTAGGAAATTAGTTGAATAACTTAACTGAATCGTGTCACGCCACGGATGAGGAGTCGGTCTGATTGAGTGCCGCAACCAAACACATCACTGCCCTTACCGGGATCTCGGAGACGGCGCTGCTTACTCTCAACGGTCGCGTTCGAGAAACGCGCCGCGAGAACACAGTTCTCGATGACCCAGTCGCGGTCCAAGTTGCCGATTCTCTCGACTTCCCTTTTCGACAGTTCGGTCGTCCCCGCCAAGGCGCCGCCTTGCGGGCGTTAGCCTTCGACAACCACACCGCCGCGTATCTCCAGCGGTGCCCCTCGGCGACGGTGGTAGCGCTGGGGGAGGGACTGCAGACCAGCTTCTGGCGCCTCGATGCCGACATCCCGGACGGCGCATTCCGCTGGGTCACCGTTGACCTCCCCCCGGTCATCGACCTGCGAGCCCGCCTGTTACCACAGTCGCCGCGCATTACGATGTGCGCGCAGTCTGCTCTCGATTACAGCTGGATGGACCAAGTAGACCCCGCGGGAGGGGTATTCATCACCGCGGAGGGCTTGTTCATGCATCTGCGGCGCGAACAAGTACTGGACCTGATCGCCGAATGCGCGCGCCGGTTCCCTGGCGCGTGCCTTCTGTTCGACCTAATACCGGCGTGGGCAGTTGCTGTGTCGCGGCGTCGTGGACTAAGAGTCGCGAGGCATTATCGAACGCCGCCTCTGAAGTTCGGTGCTTCCACTTCAGAGTTGCGGGCGCTACTGACGGCCCTGCCGGGCGTAAGAACGGTCCAGAACCCGCCGTATCCGCCGGGGCGAGGATGGCTACTTAACAGGGCGACCTCGTTGACTTACCGACTGCCAGGGGGAGACCGGTTACGCAATATCTTGACGCTGGTTGAGTTCGCTGAACCGTAGGCAGGTAACACAAGCGTCGCTCACACCGACACGACAATCGACACGACAGGAGCGGATCGTCCAATGAAAGGGAGCGAAGCATGATTAAGTCATCGTTGACAACATTGGGTCTTGCGACCTGCGCACTCGGTCTTCTGGCGAGTGCTGGCACCGGGGTCGCGGTCGCCGACCCGGACTTCGGGCCGCTGATCAACACGACATGCAGCTACGACCAAGCCATGGCCGCTCTGCATGCCCAGAACCCCGCGGCGGCGCAGTTCTTGGACGGCAGACCAGACCAGCAGGAGTGGTTCCGCATCTACTTCGGCGAGTCGCCTGACGGGCGCGCAAACATGATCGACCGAAACAAGCACGCGCCGGGAGCCACGCAGGTGCTCGCGGTCGCGCAACAGGTAGTCGCCACGTGCCATAACTACTAAGGCTCGGATCGTCGCGCCGCGTGAGTTGACCGCTGGCCCCACCGCCTGAGGCAACCTGAGGGCCGGCGAGTAATCTGGCGCAGTTGGCGGACTGGCAGTCGGCGTGATAGCCGCCATCGTATAGTTGCATGCTCAGGAAGTGCGGTGCCGTTGGGAGGCGGACCTGCACCACAGGACGGAGGGCACCTCATTTTCTCGGCCTTGAAGCGCGTGTGGATCCCGCTGGTGATCGCCGTCGTGGCGATAGCCGGCGGATTCACTGTGTCACGGCTACACGGCGTCTTCGGTTCCGAACAGCGCCCGGCCTACTCGGACACACCGCTCGCCGAGACCAAACCGTTCGACCCCAAGCAGCTGACCTATGAAGTCTTCGGTGCGCCCGGGACCGTGGCGATGATCAGCTTCTTCGACGCAGACGGCGAGCCGCAGACCATCCGTGACGTGAGCCTGCCCTGGTCACAAACCTTTGACATCACTCAGACCACGGCCGTGGGCAGCCTCATGGCCCAGGGCAACAGCGACAGCATCGGGTGTCGGATTACGGTCGACCATGAGGTCAAAGCTGAGAGGACTTCCCACAAGGTGAACGCCTTGACCTACTGTCTGCTGAAATCGGCATGAGCGAGCAGGACCCGGCTGGCGAAGACTACCCGCGGCCGTTCGTAGCGCGCTCGATCCAGCGGTTTTCGCTGCTGATTATCCTGGGCTGGCTCGCGGTCACCGTCGTGGTGACGGTCGGCGTGCCGCCGTTGGAGCAGGTCGAACGGGAACACTCGGTGTCGCTGAGCCCGGTGGAAGCGCCGTCGTTCAAGGCGATGACGCGGATGGGCGAGCTGTTCAACGAATCCAACTCCGAGAGCATCGCGGCCATCGTCATCGAGGGCCAAGAACCCTTAGGCGATGAAGCTCACAAGTTCTACGATTCGCTGGTTCGTCAACTTCGAGCCGACCCCGCGCATGTGCAGCATGTGCAGGATTTCTGGAGCGACCCGCTGACGGCAGGTGCCGCCCAGAGTGCCGACGGTCACGCCGCCTACGTCCAGGTCAACCTGGTCGGCAACCTCGGCGAGGCCACCGGCAACGAGTCGGTCCAGGCCATTCAGGACATCGTGGCCAACACCGAGGCGCCGGCCGGGGTCAGCGCCTACGTCACCGGCCCGGCGGCCATCGTGGCCGACATGGGCAAAAGCGGCAACCGCACCGTCCTGCTGATCACGGCGGTGACCTTCGCGGTCATCTTCGTGATGCTGCTGATCGTCCTCCGGTCGGTGACCAGCGTCATCGTGCTGTTGTTGATGGTGGTCGTGCAGCTGCAGGTCGCCCGCGGAATCGTCGCCTTCCTCGGGCTGCACGGCGTCGTCGGGCTCACCACCTACGTGGTGAACTTGCTGGTTTCGGTCGGTATCGCGGCCAGCACCGACTACGGGATTTTCTTCGTCGGGCGATATCAGGAGGCGCGGCAGGCCGGCGAGAGCCGCGAACGCGCCTATTTCACCGCCTATCGCAGCGTGGCGAAGGTCGTCCTCGCCTCCGGGCTAACCATCGCCGGCGCGATCTTCTGTCTACACTTCACCCGGCTGCCCTATTTCAAGCCATTGGGGATTCCCGGGGCCATCGGCATTCTGGTGGCCGTCGCCGTCGCGTTGACCCTGATCCCAGCGGTGATGGCTGTCGGCGGTCGCTTCGGGCTGTTCGAGCCGAAGAGTTTGATCCGGACACGCCGGTGGCGCCGGATCGGCACGGCGATCGTGCGCTGGCCCGGCCCGGTCTTCGTGGCGGCCTCGTCACTGGCCTTGGTCGGTCTGGTGACCCTGGTCGGCTTCGATCCCAGCTACAGCGACAAAGAGTTCATCCCCAAGGACATCCCGGCAAGCCAGGGGTTGGAGGCCGCAGCCCGGCACTTCCCCGAGTCGCGGATGGCGGTTCCCGACATTCTGCTGATCGAATCCGATCATGACATGCGCAATCCGGCCGATCTGCTGGTGTTGAACAAGGTCGCGAAGAACGTCTTCGGCGTCCCAGGCATCGCCAATGTCCAATCGGTCACGCGTCCCGAGGGCAAACCGATCGAACATACGTCGATCCCGTTCATGCTCAGTATGTCCAGCGCCAGTCAGCGTCTGGTCCTGCCGTTTCAAGAGGCCCGCATGGACGACATGCTGCAACAAGCCGATGACATCTCCGCAACCATCGACACCATGCAGCGCATGTACGACCTCATGAAACAGATGTCGGATGTCACCCACCGCATGGTCGGGACGACAAAAGAACTGAAAGCGACCACCGACGAGCTACGGGATCACCTCGCGGACTTCGACGACTTCTGGCGGCCTCTGCGCAACTACCTGTATTGGGAGCCGCACTGCTTCGACATCCCGATTTGCTGGTCGCTCCGGTCGATCTTCGACGCCCTCGACGGGGTTGACCAACTCAGCGAAACCATGCAATACGTCGTGGACGACCTGGAACAACTGGACCTGCTCATGCCGCAGATGCTGGCCCAGTTCCCGCCGATGATCGCGACGATGCGCAACTCGCGCAGCATGATCTTGGCCATGCACGGCACGATGTCGGGCATTTTCGGCCAGATGAAAGAATCCACCGAGAACGCAACCGCCATGGGCAAAGCGTTCGATGCGGCCAACAACGACGATTCGTTCTACCTGCCGGCCGAGGTGCTGGAGAACAAAGACTTCCAGCGGGTCATGGATATCTTCTTCTCGCCCGACGGCAAGGCGACCCGCATGCTCATCTCCCAACGGGCGGACCCGGTCACCACCGAAGGCATGGCGCATGTCGAACCGATCCTCGTCGCCGCGGAGGAAGCCCTCAAGGGCACACCGCTGGAGAGCTCGGAGACCTACCTGGCAGGCACCGCCGCGTCGGTCAAGGATCTCGTGGTGGGTTCGCGCTATGACCTGATGATCGCCGCGGTGGCCGCGTTCTGCCTGATCTTCACCATCATGTTGCTTGTCACGCGCAGCCTGATCGCCGCGCTGGTGATCGTGTCGACGGTCGCGGTCTCCCTCGGCGCGTCGTTCGGCCTTTCGGTCCTGGTCTGGCAACACATCCTGGGCATCCAAATTCACTGGGTGGTCCTCGCGATGTCGGTGATCGTGCTGTTGGCGGTCGGATCGGACTACAACCTGATGCTGGTCTCCCGGATGAAAGAAGAGATCGGCGCCGGCATCAACACCGGGACCGTCCGGGCGATGGCCGGGACTGGCAAGGTGGTCACTGCCGCCGGGCTGGTCTTCGCCTTCACCATGATGTCGATGGTGGTCAGCGATCTGCTCAGCGTCAGCCAGATCGGCACCACCATCGGGCTCGGTCTGCTCTTCGACACGATGATCGTGCGGGCCTTCATCACCCCATCGGTCGCGACCCTGCTGGGCCGATGGTTCTGGTGGCCGCAACGCGTGCGGCCCCGTCCCGCCAGCTCGCTGCTCCAGCCGATCGGGCCGCGCCCGTTGGTTCGTGCCCTGCTGCTGAGGGATTAGCGAAGGCCCATGAGTATGGAGAGTCCTTCGCCGCCCCGCATTGCCCGAACGATCCGCCGACTCGCCCCGTTGATCGTTCTCGGCTGGGTGGCGCTGACCCTGGTCGTCACCTTCGCGGTGCCCTCGCTCGAGCAGGTCGGGCGCGAGCAGGCGATATCGATCATGCCGGCGGACGCCCCGTCGGTGCAGGCGATGGCGCGCATCGGCAAAGACTTCGAAGAATCTGACTCCGACAGTTTCGCGATGATCGTCCTCGAGGGACAGGAACCGCTGGACGCTGCGGCTCACGATTACTACGCCGGCCTGGTCCGTGACCTGAGAAACGATCCGGTCCACGTCCAGCACGTCCAGGATCTGTGGGGCGATCCGCTGACGGCCGCCAGCATGCAAAGCCCCGACGGCAAAGCCGCCTATGTCCAACTGAACCTCGCGGGCAACCAGGGCACCACCCTGGGCGAGGAATCGGTCGCGGCGGTGCGCGCCATCGTCGATCGGACGACGCCGCCGGCGGGCGTCGACGTCTATGTCACCGGACCGGCACCGCTCATGTCGGACATGCAGCACAGCGGCAACGAATCCATCGTGAAGATCACGATCGTCACCGTCGCGATCATCTTCACGATGCTGCTGCTGATCTACCGGTCGATCATCACGGTCATTCTTCTCCTGACGATGGTCGGAATCGAGCTGGGAGCCGCACGCGGGATCGTCGCGTTCCTCGGGCATAACGAGGTGTTCCTGCTGTCGACGTTCGCCATCAACTTGCTGGTGTCACTCGGCATCGCGGCCGGGACGGACTACGGCATCTTCTTCTTCGGCCGATATCAAGAGGCGCGCCGCGCCGGGGAGGACGCCGAGACCGCCTACTACACCACCTATCGCAGCGTGGCCCCGGTGGTGCTGGCCTCGGGGATGACGATCGCCGGGGCGTTGCTCTGCCTGCACCTGGCGCGGTTGCCTTATTTCGTCAGTCTGGCGATTCCCTGCGCCATCGCCATGGCGGTGGCGGTGCTGGTGGCGGTCACCTTGGTGCCCGCGGGTATTGCCGTCGCCAGTCGGTTCGGCCTGTTGGAGCCCAAGGGCAGGATGTCGGCCCATCGGTGGCGCGGCATCGGTACGGCGATCGTGCGTTGGCCCGCACCGATCTTGGCCGCGTCCTGCGTCCTGGTCCTGGTGGGGTTGCTGGCGCTGCCGGGCTATAAAACGAGCTATGACGACCGGCAGTACATCCCGGCCGACATTCCGGCCAACCAGGGCTTTGCTGCCGCGGAGCGTCACTTTTCGCAATCGCGCATGATGCCGGACATGTTGTTGATCGAAGCCGATCACGACATGCGAAATCCGGCCGACTTCCTTGTGCTGAACAAGATCGCGAAATCGGTGTTCAAAGTGCGGGGAATCTCCCTGGTGCAGGGCATCACCCGCCCCGAAGGCACACCGATCGAGAAAACCTCCATCCCCTTTCTGCTGAGCCTGCAGACCGCGGGGCAGGTCCAAGTCTTGCAATTTCAAAAAGAGCGCGTCGACGACATGCTCCGTCAGGCCGACGATATGGCCGAGATGCTCGCCACGATGGAACGCCAGTACGAGATCACCAAAGAGTTGGCCGATACGAGTCAGCGGATTTACGAAAACATGCAGGAAGTCTTCTCGACCCTGTCGACGATGGTCAGCAACCTCGCGGAGTTCGATGACTTCTTCCGCCCGATGCGTAACTATTTCTACTGGGAACCGCACTGTTATGACATCCCGATCTGTTGGTCGATCCGAGTGCTCTTCGACTCCATCGACCTCAGTGTGCAGACCAGCGACAAACTCCAGCGAATGGTCGACGATTACGGCGAGTTGAACCGCCTGCTTCCGCAGGTCGTCGCGCAATACCCGAAGATGATCGCTCTCATGAAAACCATGCGGGCGATGATGCTGACCATGCACACTACGATGTCGGAATCGTTAGATCAGGTCGATGAGACGACTGAGGACGTGATGGCGATGGGCCGTGCGTTCGATGCCGCCAAAAGCGACGAATCCTTCTACCTGCCGCCCGAGGTCTTCGACAACGCCGATTTCCAGCGTGCGATGAAGCTGTTCTTGTCGCCGGATGGAAAGGCCACCCGGTTCATCATCTCCCACCAGGGGGACCCGGCGACCCCGGAAGGTATCGCCCGGGTCGATGCGATCAAGACGGCGGCCGAGGAAGCGCTGAAGGGCACCCCGTTGGCCAGTTCCAAGGTCTTTCTGGCGGGCGCCTCGGCGACCGCCAAGGACTGGGACGACGGATCGACCTACGACCTGTTGATCGCCGGCATCGCCGCTCTGTGCCTGATTTTCATCATCATGCTGATCATCACGCGTTCCGTCGTAGCGGCGTTGGTCATCGTCGGCACGGTGGCGTTGTCGCTTGGCGCTTCCTTCGGGCTATCGGTGTTGGTCTGGCAGTACATCCTGGGCATCAACCTGCATTGGATGGTGCTGGCCATGTCGGTCATCATCCTTCTGGCCGTCGGCTCGGACTACAACCTGCTGCTGGTCTCCCGCATGAAAGAAGAGGTCGGGGCGGGCATCAAAACCGGAATCATCCGCGCCATGGGCGGCTCCGGCAAGGTGGTCACCTCAGCCGGCCTGGTCTTCGCCTTCACGATGATGTCGATGGTGGTCAGCGATCTGCGCATCATCGGCCAGATCGGTACCACGATCGGCATCGGTCTGCTTTTCGACACCTTCATCGTTCGATCGTTCATCACTCCGTCGATTGCAGCCCTGCTGGGTCGGTGGTTCTGGTGGCCACAGCGGGTGCGGCCAAGGCCTGCGAGTTTCTTGCTGCGATCGGTGGGGCCGCGGTATTTGGTGCGGGCCTTGTTGCTCGGTGAAAGGGAGTCGTGAAGTTACGTCGTCAGCAAGATCGTTTATACCTCCATCGAAGCAAGCTGTCGTCCGAAGGTGTTGCATTTCATTGACCGAGTGGAATGTTGTGACTTTATTGGCCGGTAGTTCGTTCTTGTTACTGCAATTCCGCAAGGGGTTTGAAACAAGTCGAGTCCATAATAGGCGTTCGCAATGTGGGCGGTAGTTTTAGGAGTGGCCGCAGCCGGTGCGCTGAACCCGGTCGCTCTGGGGCTGGTACTGCTCCTGTTGTCCCGATCGCGCCCGGTGTATAGCCTGCTGGCGTACTGGGCCGGAGCGATGACGACCAATCTGCCTGTGATGGTGGTGCCACTCCTGCTGCTCGATTGGTGGCCGGCGTTCAGTGATTTGGTCGATAAGTTGAGTTCGGCCACTGGCTCGATTGGGCGCTATATCCAGATTTCGCTGGGCGTTATAGCGTTAGCGATCGCTGCGCTGATCATGCTGCGGGCGTTGCGTCAGCCCGCAGCCGTCGGGGAAGCGCCCACCGGGGCAGCGGTGTCTGGAGGCGGAGAGGGGGACGAACCGAACGGTCTCTCGCAACATATTCCATTGATCGCAACGTTGGCGAGGAAAGAAAACTCGAAAGTTCAACGAATAGTTCACCGAATCTATAAAGTTTGGGAAAGCGATGCATTATGGATCGCTTTTGTGCTGGGAATGATCACTCTCATTGGTCCAGAGGTTGTACTTTTTGTTGATACGGCCATCGTTGTATCTGGCGAGCCTATCGGTGTACAGGTGACCGGTGCCATCGTATTCGTGTTAGTGGCCTTCTCTCTTTTTGAAGTTGCGCTCGTAGCGTATTTGGTGGCGCCGAACAAATCTCGCGCTGTAGTGCGTCCGATACACGATTGGACGCGACGCTACCGCCGCCGGATTTTCGTGCTGATCCTCCTAATCGCCGGCGTATGGCAACTCGCAATGGGGACCGGCGTCATCTGACCCACAACAAGAACACGTTCGCATCCGGCTGTTAACCTGAGGCGGTAACGCCGAAGGGAGCCACAGTGGTCGACGGTTCATTGCAGGGACGGGTGGCGTTCGTTACCGGCGCCGCCCGCGGGCAGGGCCGCGCCCACGCCGTGCGGTTGGCCCGGGAGGGCGCCGACATCGTGCTCTCCGACATCTGCGGCCCGGCCTCCGAATGCATCACCTACCCGGCGGCCACCCCCGAAGAACTCACCGAAACGGCCCGGCTGGTGGAGGCCGAGGGCCGCAAAGCGCTGGCGCGTCAGGTCGACGTCCGCGACGACGCGGCGCTGCAGACGCTGGTGGCCGACACCGTCGAGCAATTCGGCCGCCTCGACATCGTGATCGCCAACGCCGGCGTCCTCACCTGGGGCCGGCTGTGGGAACTCAGCGACGAGCAGTGGAACACCATCATCGACGTCAACCTGACCGGCACCTGGCGCACGTTACGCGCGACGGTCCCGGCGATGATCGAGGCCGGCAACGGCGGCTCGATCGTGGTGGTCAGCTCCTCGGCCGGACTGAAAGCCACCCCGGCCAACGGGCACTACTCCGCGTCCAAGCACGGCCTGGTCGCGCTGACCAACACGCTGGCGGTGGAAGTCGGCGAATACGGCATCCGGGTCAACTCGATCCACCCCTACTCGGTCGACACCCCGATGATCGAACCCGAGGCGATGGCGAAGATATTCGGCGACCACCCGGCGTTCCTGCATAGCTTCCCGCCGATGCCGGTGCGCAACAACGGGTTCATGTCGCCCGACGACATCGCCGACGTGGTGGTGTGGCTCGCCGGGGACCGTTCGGGCACGCTGTCGGGCGCGCAGATCCCCATCGACAAGGGGTCGCTCAAGTACTGAGTCGCCACAAATCATGTGCGGCAATGGTGCCGGCGTCCCTGCAACGGACGAAGCGAAAGGAGCAGGGCGATGGCGAAGTTTGCCGTGATCGGAGCATTAATCGGCGGTGCGGCAGCGGCGGCGATGTCGCTGGCAGTGCCCGCATCGGCTGACCCGCCCGACCCGCACCTGCCCGACATCACCAAGAACTATTGCCCCGGCGGGCAATTCGGCGCCGGTGGCGCCGGGCTCGGCGGCGCGATGGGCGTCTGCGACGGCGCGAAATACCCCGACGGCTCGTACTGGCACCAGTGGGTCGACAGCGGCTTCATCGGAATCGGGGTGACCTACCACTACGACTGCGTGGGCGACAGCGGCAACAACCTGTTCCCGGCGCCGCCCCCGCCCGGCGGCTGCGACGGGGCGATTCCCGGCGAACCGGCACCGGCCGCGGAACCGCCCCCGCCCCCTGCCTAGCCCTTATCGGGCCCGTACTGGCGCAGGTAGTGCTCGGCGAGCTGGGGCGGCACCAGCTCGCGCGGGACGACGAACACGGTCGGCTTCTTCTCCGTGCCGGCCACGACCACCATCACCCCGTCGCGCATCGCGATCCGCGATTTGGGCCCCAACTCGGCCTGATGGCGGTAATCGCCGATCTGCACACCGATGCTCTCCGACCCAAGCCGCGCCGTCATCGCGGAGCCGACCGGCATCTTCCTCGCGAAACTCGCCGGGGTGGCGACCCATTTGATCGCGGCGACCAGCGCCAACACCACCGTGCCCAGCACCAGCCAGGCCACGAAGAACCGGCCCCCGGCGGCCAGTGCGGCGCCGCCCGAGTCGCCCCCGACCAGCCAGCGCGCCACCGCCAGCCCGGCACCGAGCCCGAAGACGGAGATGGCGTGTTGGGCCAGGGTCGCGCCAGTGGGGCGGGCCAGTGCGCGACCCCAAGCCTGCGGCTGACCCGCCGCGACCACGCCGGTGGTCGTCGTATCGTCCGCCCGCGGCGGTGGAACCTGGTTCATGGGCGGCCTTTCGGGCGGGTTTGCGGTAGACACGATTAATTTATATGCCCGTCCCGGGGAGGCCGACGACACTTTTTTCCGGCGTTCCCGCCGGCGGCTGCGCGATCGGTGTGCCGATCGGGTATGAACGTCTGATGAGCACTAACACCGGAAGCGCCGGGATCGTGATCGTGGGTGGCGGATTGGCCGCCGCGCGCACCGCCGAACAACTGCGCCGCGCCGAGTACCCCGGCCCGATCACCATCGTCAGCGAAGAAGACCACCTACCCTATGACCGCCCACCGCTGTCCAAGGACCTGCTGCGCGGCGAGGTCGACGACGTCACCCTCAAACCGCAGGAGTTCTACGACGAACGCCAGATCACGGTGCGGCTGGGCTCGCGGGCGACCGGGGTGGACACCGCCGCGCACACCGTCACCCTGGCCGACGGCACCGTGCTGGACTACGAGCAGTTGATCATCGCCACCGGGCTGGTGCCGCGGCGCATCCCGGACATGCCCGACCTGGACGGCATCCGGGTGCTGCGCTCGTTCGAGGAGAGTCTGGCGCTGCGGCAGGCGGCCGCCGCCGCCCGTCACGCGGTGGTCATCGGGGCCGGCTTCATCGGCTGCGAGGTCGCCGCCAGCCTGCGCGGCCTGAACGTCGAGGTCGTGCTGGTCGAACCGCAGCCCGCGCCGCTGGCCTCGGTGCTCGGCCCCCAGATCGGCGAACTGGTCGCGCGCCTGCACCGCGCCGAGGGTGTCGACGTGCGCACCGGGGTCGGGGTGGCGCGGCTGCGCGGCCACGGCCACGTCGAGTCGGTGGTGCTCAGCGACGGCACCGAGATCGCCACCGACCTGGTGGTGGTCGGCATCGGCTCGAAACCGGCCACCGAGTGGCTGGCCGACAGCGGCATCGAGATCGACAACGGGGTGCTCTGCGACGAGGTGGGCCGCACCAGCGCCCCGGACGTGTGGGCGCTCGGCGATGTGGCGTCCTGGCGCGACAAGTCCGGACACCAAGTGCGCGTGGAGCACTGGAGCAACGTCGCCGATCAAGCGCGGGTGGTGGTGCCGGCGCTGCTCGGGGAGGACAAGCCGGCGACCGTGGTGGTGCCCTACTTCTGGAGCGACCAGTACGACGTCAAGTTCCAATGCCTGGGGGAGCCGGCCGCCGACGACACCGTGCACCTGGTTGAGGACGACGGCCGCAAGTTCCTGGCCTACTACGAGCGCGACGGCGCGGTCGCCGGCGTGGTCGGCGCGGGGATGCCCGGGCCGGTGATGAAAACCCGGGCCAAGATCGCGGCCGGCGCCCCGATCGGCGAGGTGCTCGGCACCGACGGCTAGCCGGCGGCCGGGTTTTCCAGGTCGTCGAACCCGCGGCACAGGACGTCGAAGGCCTCGCCGAGGGCCTGTGGCAGCGCCAACGCCTCGTCGGCCAGCCAGCGCTCATAGGCGCTGAGCGCCACCCCCAGCATCGTCCACGCCACCGTCTGCGGGCGCAGGTCGGTGACCGGCAGCCCACAGCGGCGCGCCACGAAGCCGGCGATGACCTCACGCCAGCCGGCGTACATCGTCATCGAATAGGCCTGCAGTTCGGCGGTCTGCAGGATGACCCGCATGCGCCGGCGGTGGCGCAGTGCCTCGGGCTCGTCAAAGGTGTTGAACGTCAACAGGGCATCGCGCAGCGCGTCGCGCAGCGGCACCGCGGGGTCGACCGCGTCGAGCAGCTCCCGCAACTGCTGCAGGTGCGCGTCGAACTCGCCCCACGGGATCGCGTTCTTCGACACGTAGTAGCGGAACAGGGTGCGGCGGGCGATACCGGCGGCCTGCGCGACGTCCTCCACGCTGACCTCGTCGAAGCCGTGCTCGGTGAACAGGTCGATGGCCACGTCGCTGATCTGGTGCGGGGTGGTGGAGCGGCGTCGGCCCACCCGTGGTCGCGCCGCGCCCTGCCGCACCCCGATCACCCGCCTTCACTTGTGGCACTCGATGCCATATTATGGCCGATTGTGACCGATTCGACAGCACTGTCGAGTCCCCGGCGACGAAAGGCCAGCGTGATGGACCAGGACCAGCAGACCGACAACACCGAGCTCGTCACCGAGAGCCTGGTCGAAGAGGTCTCCATCGACGGGATGTGCGGGGTCTACTGAGCGTGGTGGCAACCGCCGAGCCGGCCTTCGACCCCGACGTCCGCTGGCGGTTGCACCCCCAGGTCGCCGTCCGCCCCGAGCCGTTCGGCGCGCTGCTCTACCACTTCGGCACCCGCAAGCTGTCGTTTCTGAAGAACCGCACCATCGTCGAGATCGTCAAATCGCTTGACGAGCACCCCGACCCGCGGGCGGCGATCCGCGCGGCCGGCATCGGCGACGACGAGTGCGGGCCCTACCTGCACGCCCTGGGCGTGCTGGCCCGATCCAACATGCTCATCGCAGGGGAGGACTCATGACCTCGGTAGCACCGGTACCCCGGCTGATCGATCAGTTCGAAAGCGGCCTGGACGCGCCGATCTGCCTGACCTGGGAACTGACCTACGCATGCAACCTGTCCTGCGTGCACTGCCTGTCCTCGTCGGGCCGGCGCGACCCGCGGGAATTGTCCACGCGCCAATGCAAGGACATCATCGACGAGCTGCAACGCATGCAGGTGTTCTACGTCAACATCGGCGGCGGTGAACCGACTGTGCGCCCGGACTTCTGGGAACTGGTCGACTACGCCACCGAGCACCACGTCGGGGTGAAGTTCTCCACCAACGGGCTGCGCATCACCCCGGAGGTGGCCGATCGACTGGCGGCCAGCGACTACGTCGACGTGCAGATCTCGCTCGACGGCGCCACCGCCGAGGTCAACGACGCCATCCGCGGCGAGGGCTCCTACGCAATGGCCATCCGGGCGTTGGAAAACCTTGCCGCGGCGGGGTTCCGGGACGCCAAGATCTCGGTCGTGGCCACCCGCCACAACATCGACCAACTCGACGATTTCGCCGCGCTGGCCGACCGCTACGGCGCCACGCTGCGGATCACCCGGCTGCGCCCGTCCGGGCGCGCGGTGGACGTCTGGGACGAGCTGCACCCGACCGCTGAGCAACAGAAGCAGCTCTACGACTGGCTGGTCGCCAAGGGCGAGCGGGTGCTCACCGGCGACTCGTTCTTCCACCTGTCCGGACTGGGTCAGCCCGGCGCGCTGGCCGGGCTCAACCTGTGCGGCGCCGGCCGGGTGGTCTGCCTGATCGACCCCATCGGCGACGTCTACGCCTGCCCGTTCGCCATCCACGACCGCTTCCTGGCCGGAAACGTGCTCTCCGACGGCGGTTTCGACAACGTCTGGAAGAACGCACCGCTCTTCCGCGAACTGCGCGAGCCGCAGTCCGCGGGGGCCTGCGCGAGCTGTGAGTTCTTCGACAGCTGCCGGGGCGGTTGCATGGCGGCGAAGTTCTTCACCGGTCTGCCGCTGGACGGACCCGACCCCGAATGCGTGCAGGGCTACGGAGCCACCGCGCTGGAAAACGCCGGGGAGAAGCCACGACCCAGCGTCGACCAATCCCACCGGACCCGCAAGAGCGGCCCGGTGCTCCTGACCCTGTCAGCGCCGCCGAAGCGGCTCTGCGACGAAAGCCCGGTTTGATTGTGGCCCGTGACCTGTGGTTCGAAACCGTTGCCATCGCCCAACAGCGGGCCAAGAAGCGGTTACCGAAATCGGTGTACTCCTCGCTGATCTCCGCCAGCGAGAAGGGCGTGACCGTCTCCGACAACGTGGCGGCGTTCAGCGAACTCGGGTTCGCGCCGCACGTCATCGGCGCGCCCGCCAAACGTGACCTGGCGACAAGCGCTATGGGCCAAGACATCTCGATGCCCGTCGTCATCTCACCCACCGGGGTGCAGGCGGTGGTTCCCGAAGGGGAGGTCGCCGTCGCCCGGGCTGCCGCAGCGCGGGGCACCGCGATGGGTTTGTCCTCGTTCGCGAGCAAACCCGTCGAAGAGGTCGTCGCGGCCAACCCGCAACTGTTCTTCCAGATCTACTGGCTCGGCGACCGGGACGCCATCGCCGAACGGGTGGAGCGGGCGCGCGCCGCGGGCGCCGTCGGGCTGATCGTCACCACCGACTGGTCGTTCTCGCACGGCCGGGACTGGGGCAGCCCGAAGATCCCGGAGAAGATGGACCTGCGCACGATGCTGCGGATGATGCCCGAAGGGCTCAGCCGGCCACGCTGGTTCCTGCAGTTCGCCAAGACGCTGCAGCCGCCGAACCTGCGGGTGCCCAACCAGGGCCGGCGCGGCGAGCCGGGGCCGCCGTTCTTCCAGGCCTACGGCGAGTGGATGGGCACCCCGCCGCCGACCTGGGAGGACATCGCCTGGTTGCGGCAACTGTGGGGCGGGCCGTTCATGCTCAAGGGTGTGATGCGGGTCGACGATGCGAAAAGAGCTGTGGACGCGGGGGTTTCAGCGATCTCGGTGTCCAACCACGGCGGTAACAACCTGGACGGGACACCGGCGTCGATCAGGGCGCTGCCGGCCGTCGCCGACGCCGTCGGCGACGAGGTCGAGGTGCTGCTCGACGGCGGCATCCGACGCGGCAGCGACGTGGTCAAGGCGCTGGCGCTCGGCGCGCGGGCGGTCATGATCGGACGCGCCTACCTGTGGGGGCTGGCCGCGGCCGGTCAGCCCGGCGTGGAGAACGTGCTGGATCTGCTGCGCGCCGGCATCGACTCCGCGCTGATGGGGTTGGGCTGCGCCTCGGTGCACGACCTGACCCCCGAGCACGTGCTGATCCCGGACGGGTTCGGTCGCGCGCTCGG
This sequence comes from Mycobacterium sp. 1274756.6, assembly GCF_001668625.1. Classification (GTDB taxonomy): domain Bacteria; phylum Actinomycetota; class Actinomycetes; order Mycobacteriales; family Mycobacteriaceae; genus Mycobacterium. Next base: position 17,872 of record NZ_LZLJ01000075.1, on the reverse strand, counting down.
CGTCCCGCCGACGCCTTAGCCGCCGGCCCCCTAGCCGCCCCCGACGCGTGGCCGCGCTGATACGGGCGAGACACGCGGGACGGGCGTGACAGGCCGGTCGAACGCACTGCCGCAATCCGGCCGGAAACCACGATCAGTCGGCAGAAAGTTGCGCGGCACAGGTCATTTCGGCCTACCATCGGCGGGTGGCTCTCCCCGTCGAACTCGCTGGATCGACGTCCGGGCAGCTAGCCGACGCCAGCGCGTCGGTGCTGGTCCCGGTCGGCTCCACCGAACAACACGGGCCACACCTGCCACTGGACACCGACACCCGCATCGCCACCGAGGTCGCCCGGGCGGCGGCGGCCGCCCTCGCCGGCCGAGCGGCGTCGCCCTGGCTGGTGGCCCCGCCCATCGCCTACGGCGCCAGCGGCGAACACCAGAGCTTCCCCGGCACGGTGTCCATCGGCACCGAGGCGCTGGTGAACGTGCTGGTCGAATACGGTCGCTCGGCGCTGACCTGGGCGGACCGGCTGGTCTTCGTCAACGGCCACGGCGGCAACGTCGAGGCGCTGCGGGCGGCGGTGAGCCGGTTGCGATTCGAAAGCCGCGACGCGGGGTGGTCACCCTGCACTACCGTGGGTGGCGACGCACATGCCGGACACACCGAGACGTCGCTGATGCTGTACCTGGCGCCGGCCGCGGTGGCCACCGACCGGTGGCGACCGGGCAACAGCGCCCCGCTGGGTGAGCTCATCGGGGCGATGCGGCGCGGTGGGGTCGCGGCGGTGAGCGAGGTGGGCGTGCTCGGCGATCCGACGACGGCCACCGCGCGCGACGGGGAGGAGATCTTTACCGCGATGGTCGATGACTGCGTCCACCGCATCCGTGCCTGGGCGCCGGGTGGCGACGGGTTGCTGGCATGAGCCAGGAGCGGCTGCCGGACGGATTCGCCGTCCAGGTCGACCGGCGGGTCCGGGTCCTGGGCCGCGGCTCGGCACTGCTCGGCGGGTCACCGACGCGGCTGCTGCGGCTGGCCCCGGCCGCGCAGGTGCTGCTCGCCGACGGCCGGCTGCGGGTCAACGACCCGGTCAGCGCGGAGCTGGCCCGCACCCTGCTCGACGCCACGGTCGCCCACCCGCGTCCGGCGGGCGGCCCCTCCCACCACGAGGTCACCGTCGTGATCCCGGTGCGCGACAACCTCTGTGGCGTCCAGCGTCTGGTCTCCGCGCTGCGCGGACTGCGGGTCATCGTCGTCGACGACGGCTCCGCCCGGCCGATCGAGGCCGACGATTTCAACGGCGCCGCCTGCACCGTGGAGGTGCTGCGCCATCGGCAAAGCCGCGGCCCGGCCGCGGCGCGCAACACCGGCCTGCGCGCCGCCACGAGCGACTACGTCGCGTTCCTGGACTCCGACGTGGTGCCGCGGCGCGGCTGGCTGGAGGCGCTGCTCGGGCACTTCTGCGATCCGGCCGTCGCGCTGGTGGCCCCGCGCATCGTCAGCCTGACCTCCGACGACCGGCTGATCGCCCGCTACGAGGCGGTGCGCTCCTCACTGGACCTCGGCTGCTGGGAGGCGCCGGTGGTGCCCTACGGGACCGTCTCCTATGTGCCCAGCGCCGCGATCATCTGCCGGCGCGCCGCGCTGGCGGAGATCGGCGGGTTCGACGAGGAGCTGCACTCCGGGGAGGACGTGGACCTGTGCTGGCGGCTCATCGAGGCCGGCAGCCGGCTGCGCTACGAGCCGGTGGCCTTCGTCGCCCACGACCACCGCGCCGACCTGGCTCAATGGCTGGCCCGCAAGGCCTTCTACGGGTCCTCGGCCGCCCCGCTGACCCGTCGGCACCCGGACAAGACCGCGCCGCTGATGGTCTCCGGCTGGACGATGGTGCTGTGGCTGGCGTTCGCGTTGGGGACCCGCCTGGGCTATCTGGCCGCGCTGCTGGGGGCCCTGTTCACCGGCGGCCGGGTGACCCGGGCGATGCGCGGCGCCGAACCGCGCGAGGTGATCCGGGTCGTCGTCCGCGGGCTGGCCGCAGCGACCCTGCAACTCATGGCGGTGCTCTGCCGCGAATACTGGCCGCTGGCCCTGCTGGCGGCGATGCTGTCCCGGCGCTGTCGGCAGGCCGTGCTGATCGCCGCGGTGCTCGACGGCGTGTGCGACTGGCTGCGCCGCGGCCGGGACATCGACGGCAACGCCCAGCCGATCGGCCTGCTGGGCTATCTGGTGCTCAAACGCCTCGACGACCTGGCCTACGGCGCCGGCGTGTGGCGCGGGATGGCCGAGGAGCAGACGCTGCGCCCGCTGGCCCCCCAGCTGCGGATTTAGCCGTTGACCGACGCGTCCTCCTGCGATGTGCTGGTCATCGGTGCGGGCAGCGCCGGATCGGTCGTCGCCGCGCTGCTCTCCGCCGACCTCGACTGCGCGGTGACGGTCGTAGAGGCCGGAGCCGGATGGCCGCCGCGCGCGGCGCACCGGTTGCCGGTGGGCGCCGGCAGCCCGCTGGTCCACCGCTACCGCACCCGGCTCACCGACCGCCCCGCCCGGTGGGCCACCCTCATGCGGGGGGCCACGCTGGGCGGCTCCGGCGCGGTCAACGGCGGCTATTTCGGCCGGGCCGTCCAAGCCGACTTCGCCGCCGGGGCGCTGCCCGGCTGGGGCTGGGAGGAGATCCTCGAGCACTACCGGGCCATCGAAACCGACGTGGACTTCAGCGGGCCCGCCCACGGCGACACCGGACCGATCATCGTCCGACGTGAACACCAATTCTGCGCCGAGACAACGGTATTCATCGAACAGGCGCGAAGGCTCGGTTACCGCTGGTTGCCGGACCTCAACGACGCCGGCCCGCAGTTGCCGACCGGCATCGGCGCGGTGCCGCAGAACATCGTCGACGGCCTGCGCATCGACCCCGGCGCGGCGTATCTGCGCGCGGCACTTGATCGCCCGAACCTGCGCGTACACACGGGAACCCGGGTCCGCCGCCTGCAAATCGAAGGTGGCCGCGTCGTCGCGGCAGAAGCCATCGGACCCGACGGACCCGTCACCCTCGTGGCGGGACGAATCGTGTTGTGCGCCGGAACGATCGAAACGGCCCACCTCCTCATGCTCTCCGGGATCGGCGACCCGACCACTCTCGAACGCGCCGGAGTGCCGGTGAAAGGTGCGCTGCCGGTGGGGGAGTCGTGCACCGACCACCCGGAGTGGCTGTTCGCCACCGAACACCCGGGAACGCGAGGCCGGGCGGTACTCGAGGCGGTGCTCACCGCCGCCGAGGGAATCGAGATCCGCCCCTACACAGTCGGATTCGCGGCCATGACCGGAGACGACGACTTCGCCTCGCCCGCCGGATGCGATCCCGCGCACATCGGCGTCGCGCTGATGCGCCCACACTCGCGCGCCCGTATCAGCGTGACCTCCGCCGACCCGGCGGTGCCGCCGCTGATCGAGCACCGCTACGACCAGCACCCCGAAGACCTGGCCGCACTGACCGGGGGCGCGGCGCTGCTCAGCGAGCTGACCGGAACGGCGCTGCCCGAACCGGCGTGGACGACCTCCCAACACCTGTGCGGCAGCGCCCCGATGGGCCGAGTGGTCGATGAGCGCTGCCGGGTGTACGGCATCGACGGGCTGTGGGTGATCGACGGGTCGGTGCTCGCCGGGCCGCTGAGCCGCGGCCCACACGCGACGATCACGATGATCGCCCACCGCGCAGCCGAATTCGTCGCCGCAGCCGGCGCTTCTCAGTCCAGCGCGTAGCGGATCGGCAGGTGCTTGAGACCGCCGACGAACGTCGTCGCGGTCAGCTGCGGCTCACCGGCGAGTTCGACCGACTTCAGCCGCGGCACCAACTCGGCGAAGAAACTCGCGATCTCCATGCGCGCCAACGCCGAGGCGACACAGAAGTGCACCCCGAAGCCGAACGCCAGGTGCTTGTTGGGGTCGCGGCCCACGTCGAACCGGAACGGATCGGCGAAGACCTCCTCGTCCCGGTTGGCCGAGACGTAGGACAGATACACCGACTCCCCGGCCCGGATCGGCACACCGCGCACCGCCGTGTCGGCGGTGGCGGTGCGCATGAACTCCTTGACCGGGGTGACCCAGCGGATGATCTCCTCCACCGCGGTCGGCAGCAGAGCCGGGTCGTCGCGCAGCCGGGCCAGCTGGTCGGGATGCTCGATCAGGGCATGCAGCCCGCCGCCGATCGCCGCGCTGGTGGTGTCGTGCCCGGCGGTCGCCAAGATCACGTAGTAGGAGGCGGTGTCGACGTCGGAGAGCGGCGCGCCGTCGATGCGCGCGTTGGCGATCGTGGAGGCGAGGTCCTCGGTGGGGCGGGCGCGCCGGTCGGCGGTCAGCGCGTTGAAGTAGGCGAAGAAATCCAGCAGCACCGGTAGCTGCTCGTCGGGGGTGAACCCGCGCCGGTACTCGTCGTCGTCGCCGCCGAACAACTCCTGGGTGAGCTTGAGCATCCGCGGAAAGTCCGATTCCGGCAGGCCCAGCAGCGACATGATCACGTACAGCGGGTAGTTGACCGCGACCTCCTGGACGAAGTCGCACTCCGGGCCGATCTCGGCCATCTTGTCGACGTAGATCTTGGCGAGTTCGGCGACGCGCGCCTTCATCGCCCGCATCGCCTTGGGCCGGAACCAGTCCGCCGCGATCGCCCGCATCTTGTGGTGCTGCGGGTCGTCCATGTGGATCAGCGTGCGCAACCCCATCCCGGCGTCCAGCTGCGCCTGCTGGATGTCGTCGAACTCCGCGGTGGCCAGCACCGAGCGCGGCGCGTTGATCCACAGCAGGTTGTCGCGTTCGATCTCGACGATGTCGGCGTGTTTGGTGATCGCCCAGAACGGCCGGTAGGGCGGCCGGTCGACCAGCGAGACCGGGGCGTGGGCGCGCAGGTGACGCAGCGCGGCGTGCAGGCTCGCCTCGTCGGTGAACGCGGCCGGGTCGGCGAGCACCTTCGCCGCATCGTCGACAACAGGTGAGCCCATCGATCCTCCTGACAGCTGTCAAGAACAGTGTGGCCGATCGGGCCCGCCCGGGGGCGCCTTTCGGGCCCAACCGCCCAGTAGGCTCAAGCCTCGTGCGCCCCGGGTCTCTGCTCCGCCGCGCCGGCATGCTGCTGGCGGCCGTGTTGCTGGTGGGCGCCGCCGGGTGCGGGCACCGCCCGGACTCCGGGGTGATCTCGCGGGCCGCCGCTCCCGAACCCGCCGTCGTCGACACCACCGCCGGACCGGTTCGCGGCGTGCTCGCCGCCGACCATCGGGTCTTCGCCGGGATCCCGTACGCCGCACCGCCGCTCGGCCCGTTGCGCTGGCAACCGCCACAACCCGTGCCCGGCTGGCAAGGCGTGCGCGACGCCACCCGCCCGGGCCCGCCGTGCGTGCAGGAAACCGCGCGGGGCGTCGGCAGCGAGGACTGCCTGACCCTCAACGTGTGGACCCCGGCGGGCGGCGCCGGCAAGCGGCCGGTGCTGGTGTGGATCCACGGCGGCGGTTTCATCAACGGCCACGGCGACATGTACGACGCCCGCCGCCTGGCCACCCGCGGCGACGTCGTGGTCGTCACCCTCAACTACCGGCTCGGGGCGCTGGGCTTCTTGGCCCACCCCGGACTCGGCCAGTTCGGCCGGATCGGCAACTACGGGTTCCTCGACCAGCAGGCCGCGCTGCGCTGGGTGCGCGACAACATCGCCGGTTTCGGCGGCGACCCGACCAAGGTCACCATCGCCGGGGAGTCGGCCGGGGGCATGTCGGTCTGCGACCACCTCGTGGCGCCGGCGTCGGCGGGTCTGTTCGGCGCCGCGATCATCCAGAGCGGACCGTGCCAGGCGCAGGTCGACCTGGCCACCGCACAGCGGGTCAGCGAAGACTTCGCCGCCGAAGCCGGGTGCGCCGACCCGGACCCGCGCGCCGCCGCCCGGTGCCTGCGGGCGCTGCCCACCGCCGAGGTGGCCGGGGCGCCCTGGTACGTGCGCATCGACACCCACGCGCTGACCGGCCCGGTCACCGGCACCACCGTGTTGCCGAGGGCCCCGCTGGACGCGTTCGCCGCCGGGCGCGCCGCCCCGGTGCCGGTGCTGCTGGGCAGCAACCGCAACGAGTTCACCATGTTCGCGGCGCTGACCTACCTGCGCACCGGCGCCGAGCTGACCGCCGCGGAGTACCCGGTGCGGTTGGCGCGCACCATGGGCTCCGACGCCGACACGGTGCGCGCCCACTATCCGCCCGAGCGCTTCGGCGGCAGCGTCTCGCTGGCGTTCTCCGCCGCCGTCGGCGACCACGTCTTCTCCTGCCCGGCCGAGGAGATGGCCACCGCGCTGGCCGACCACGCCCCCGCCGTCTACGCCTACGAGTTCGACGACCCGCGCGCCCCGGCTCCGGAGAACCTCACCCGCGCCCCGTTCCCGCTGGGCGCCACCCACGCGCTGGAGGTGCGCTACCTGTTCGCGGTCGGCGGCGCACCGCCGTTCACCGCCGTCCAGCAGCGGCTGTCCGACCAGATGATCGACTACTGGAGCGCGTTCGCGACCACCGGCGCCCCCACGGTCGCCGGCCAGCCGGACTGGCCCACCTTCGGCGACGGCCGGTGGCTGTCGCTGCGCCCCGACGGCAGCCGGGTCGTCACCGACTTCGCCGAAACCCACCAGTGCGGCTTCTGGGCGAGCCTGCGCAACGCCGGCTGAGCGGCCGGCGGCTCATCCCGCCGGCGTCACCCAGGTGGTGATCTCGGCGTGCACCACCTCCGCCCCGGCGCGGTCGGTGACGCTGACCGGCACCACCAGGTCCACCCCGGCGGTGATCGCGGCGAAATCGGGCAGCTCGGCCAACCGGGCCTGCGCGCGCAGCGAGGTGGTGGCCTTGGCCAGGTACTGCACGGTCATCGCCTTGGGGATCCAGCGGTGGCTGCGCGGCACGGTCGCCTCCATCAGCATGCCCATCGCCATCTCGGCGGCGTTGCAGGAGGCGATCGCGTGCACGGTGTGCAAATGGTTGTAGACGAAGAACCATTTCGGCACCGTCACCTCGGCCAACCCCGGCTCCATGCGCACCACGTGCGGCAACACCGAGGCGAAGTAGGGCACCCGGGCCATCGCCGCCGCGGAGAACAGCAGGGATCCGCCGGGCCGCCCGGAGAGGCGTTGCCAGGTCTTATAGGTGCTGGTCGAACCGGTCATGACCGCACACCTTACTCCGGAGTAAGATCTGCGGGGCAACGCCGGGTGTGACGTTGGGCACCGGCGGTGCCCCGTCCGATCGCGGAGGCCGGTATCGTGGGGAAACCCGCCGGTCAGCCGGGTGGGCGAGAGTGTGGGCCAGGATTTGGCGCACACCCCGATCTGGGGCATACTGTTCAGGTTGCCTTGCGTCGGACCCCGTCCGGCCGGGCATCCGACCGGCGCCCACCAGGGCGCCTCCGGTCCCACCTCGGAACGCGACGGTCCTTCCGGCGCGTGCCACGCCCGGGTGCGCGCGACGCGCCCGACCGCGGGATCGGTGTACCAGGACAGGTAAACAGCGGCGGCAACGGCCCCACGTAGGCGTGGGGGACACCCGGGACGTTCGAGGAGTGAGGTAGGAACAGCGTGGCGGGACAGAAGATCCGCATCAGGCTCAAGGCCTACGACCATGAGGCCATTGATGCTTCGGCGCGCAAGATCGTCGAGACGGTCACCCGTACGGGAGCCAACGTGGTTGGCCCGGTGCCGCTGCCGACCGAGAAGAACATCTACTGCGTCATCCGCTCCCCGCACAAGTACAAGGACTCGCGGGAGCACTTCGAGATGCGCACCCACAAGCGGCTGATCGACATCCTCGACCCGACCCCGAAAACGGTTGACGCGCTGATGCGTATCGACCTGCCGGCCAGCGTCGACGTCAACATCCAATAGGCACCCGGTAGGAGCTCCGAAGAACTATGGCACGCAAAGGCATTCTGGGCACCAAGCTGGGAATGACGCAGGTGTTCGACGAGAACAACCGGGTCGTCCCGGTGACCGTGGTCAAAGCCGGTCCGAACGTGGTGACCCGCATCCGTACCCCCGAGCGCGACGGCTACGCCGCCGTGCAGCTGGCCTACGGCGAGATCAGCCCCCGCAAGGTGAACAAGCCGGTCACCGGCCAGTACGCCGCCGCCGGGGTCAACCCGCGCCGCCACCTCGCCGAGCTGCGGCTCGAGGACGGGGCGAGCGCCGACTACGAGGTCGGCCAGGAGCTGACCGCGGAGATCTTCGAGCCCGGCAGCTACGTCGACGTCACCGGCACCTCCAAGGGCAAGGGTTTCGCCGGCGTCATGAAGCGGCACGGCTTCGCCGGCCAGGGCGCCAGCCACGGCACCCAGGCGGTGCACCGCCGCCCCGGCTCGATCGGCGGCTGCGCCACCCCGGGCCGGGTCTTCAAGGGCACCCGGATGGCCGGCCGCATGGGCAACGACCGGGTGACCACGCAGAACCTGCTGGTCCACCAGGTGGACGCCGAGAACGGCGTGCTGCTGATCAAAGGCGCCGTCCCCGGCCGCGCCGGAGGGCTGGTCATGGTCCGCACCGCGATCAAAAAGGGTGAGAAGTAATGGCCTCGTTGAAGATTGACGTCCACTCGCCGGCCGGCAAGAAGGAAGGCACCGTCGAGCTGCCCGCCGAGCTGTTCGACGCGCCCGCCAACATCGCGCTGATGCACCAGGTGGTGACCGCGCAGCGGGCGGCCGCCCGGCAGGGCACCCACTCGACCAAGAGCCGCGGCGAGGTCCGCGGCGGTGGCCGCAAGCCGTACCGGCAGAAGGGCACCGGCCGCGCCCGGCAGGGCTCGATCCGCGCCCCGCAGTTCACCGGCGGCGGCGTGGTGCACGGCCCCAAGCCGCGCGACTACAGCCAGCGCACCCCGAAGAAGATGATCGCCGCCGCACTGCGCGGGGCGCTGTCGGACCGGGCGCGCAACGGCCGGATCCACGCGGTCACCGAACTGGTCAGCGGCCAGACCCCGTCGACCAAGAGCGCCAAGGCGTTCCTGGGCACCCTGACCGACCGCAAGCGGGTGCTGGTGGTCATCGGGCGCACCGACGAGGTCGGCACCAAGAGCGTGCGCAACCTGCCTGGTGTGCACATCCTCGCCGCCGACCAGCTCAACACCTACGACGTGCTGCGCTCCGATGACGTGGTGTTCTCGGTGGAGGCGCTCAACGCCTTCATCGCCGGCCACGCCGCCAAGGGCGCCAACTCCGAGGAGGTTTCGGCCTGATGGCAACCGTCAGCGACCCCCGCGACATCATCGTCGCGCCGGTCATCTCGGAGAAGGCCTACGGCCTCATCGACGACAACGTGTACACGTTCGTGGTGCACCCGGACTCCAACAAGACGCAGATCAAGATCGCCGTCGAGAAGATCTTCGACGTCAAGGTGGCGTCGGTGAACACCGCCAACCGTCAGGGCAAGCGCAAGCGCACCCGGGCCGGGTTCGGCAAACGCAAGAACACCAAGCGCGCGATCGTCACGCTGGCCGAGGGCAGCAAGCCGATCGACCTGTTCGGAGCGCCGGCCTAGCCGCGGATAGAGGAAGACCCAACAGTTATGGCAATTCGCAAGTACAAGCCGACGACCCCCGGTCGCCGCGGTGCCAGCGTCTCGGACTTCTCCGAGATCACCCGCACCCACCCGGAGAAGTCGCTGGTCCGTCCGCTGCACAACACCGGCGGGCGGAACGCGCACGGCCGCATCACCACCCGGCACAAGGGTGGCGGGCACAAGCGGGCCTACCGTGTGATCGACTTCCGCCGCCACGACAAGGACGGCGTCAACGCCAAGGTCGCGCACATCGAGTACGACCCGAACCGGACCGCGAACATCGCGCTGCTGCACTACCTGGACGGGGAGAAGCGCTACATCATCGCCCCGCAGGGCCTCAAGCAGGGCACGGTGATCGAGTCCGGCCCCAACGCCGACATCAAGCCCGGCAACAACCTGCCGCTGCGCAACATCCCGGCCGGTACCGTCGTCCACGCGGTGGAGCTGCGGCCCGGCGGCGGCGCCAAGCTGGCCCGCTCAGCCGGTTCCAGCATCCAGCTGCTGGGCAAGGAAGGCACCTACGCTTCGCTGCGCATGCCGTCGGGGGAGATCCGGCGCGTCGACGTGCGCTGCCGCGCCACCGTCGGCGAGGTCGGCAACGCCGAGCAGATCAACATCAACTGGGGCAAGGCCGGCCGCATGCGCTGGAAGGGCAAGCGCCCGTCCGTGCGCGGTGTGGTGATGAACCCGGTCGACCACCCGCACGGTGGTGGTGAGGGCAAGACCTCCGGCGGTCGGCACCCGGTCAGCCCTTGGGGCCAACTCGAGGGCCGTACCCGCAAACCCAACAAGCCGAGCGACAAGCTCATCGTCCGACGCCGGCGCACCGGCAAGAAGCGCTAGGAAGCGGAGAGAAAGCGATGCCACGCAGCCTGAAGAAGGGTCCGTTCGTCGACGACCACCTGCTCAAGAAGGTGGACGTCCAGAACGAGAAGAACACCAAGCAGGTCATCAAGACCTGGTCGCGCCGATCGACGATCATCCCGGACTTCATCGGCCACACCTTCGCCGTGCACGACGGTCGCAAGCACATCCCGGTGTTCGTCACCGAGTCGATGGTGGGCCACAAGCTCGGTGAGTTCGCGCCGACCCGCACGTTCAAGGGCCACATCAAGGACGACCGGAAGAGCAAGCGCCGATGAGTGTTTCCACTGAATATCCCTCCGCGGTCGCCAAGGCCCGCTTCGTGCGGGTGTCGGCGACCAAGGCCCGCCGGGTGATCGACCTGGTGCGCGGCAAGTCGGTGACCGAGGCGCTGAACATCCTGCGCTGGGCGCCGCAGGCCGCCGCCGAGCCGGTGGCCAAGGTCATCGCCAGCGCCGCCGCCAACGCGCAGAACAACGACGGCCTGGACCCCGACACCCTGGTGGTCGCCGAGATCTACGCCGACGAGGGGCCGACCGCCAAGCGGATCCGCCCCCGCGCGCAGGGCCGGGCGTTCCGGATCCGTCGCCGCACCAGCCACATCACGGTGCTGGTGGAGAGCCGGCCGAGCCAGAAGGGCCGCGGCGGCCAGTCGGCCAGCAGCGCGCGGGCACGCCGCGCCCAGGCCAGCAAGGACGCCGCCAAGAAGGCGCCCGCGAAGAAGGCGGCGACCAAGGCCGCCAAGGCTGATTCGGCGCCGGCCGAAACTTCCGAGACCCCTGACGCGAAGGGAGGCTCGCAGTAGTGGGCCAGAAGATCAACCCGCACGGTTTCCGGCTGGGCATCACCACCGACTGGAAGTCCCGCTGGTACGCCGACAAGCAGTACGCCGACTACGTCAAGGAGGACGTCGCGATCCGGCGGCTGCTGTCCACCGGTCTGGAGCGCGCCGGCATCGCCGACGTCGAGATCGAGCGCACCCGCGACCGGGTCCGCGTCGACATCCACACCGCGCGCCCGGGCATCGTCATCGGCCGGCGCGGCACCGAGGCCGAACGCATCCGCGGTGACCTGGAGAAGCTCACCGGCAAGCAGGTGCAGCTGAACATCCTCGAGGTCAAGAACCCCGAGTCGCGCGCCCAACTGGTGGCGCAGGGCGTCGCCGAGCAGCTGAGCAACCGCGTCGCGTTCCGTCGCGCGATGCGCAAGGCCATCCAGTCGGCGATGCGCCAGCCCAACGTCAAGGGCATCCGGGTGCAGTGCTCGGGCCGCCTCGGCGGCGCGGAGATGAGCCGCTCGGAGTTCTACCGCGAGGGCCGGGTTCCGCTGCACACGCTGCGGGCCGACATCGACTACGGCCTGTACGAGGCCCGGACCACCTTCGGGCGCATCGGGGTGAAGGTCTGGATCTACAAGGGCGACGTCGTGGGCGGCAAGCGTGAGCTGGCTGCCGCCCCGGCCGGCGCCGAGCGTCCCCGCCGGGGCCCGGCGGGCTCCCGGCCGCGGCGCAGCGGCGCCTCGGGCACCACAGCGACCAGCACCGACGCTGGCCGCGCCGCCACCGGCGCCGAAGAGGCGCCGGCCACCGCGGTGGCCACCGAACCGGCGGCCGAACCGCAGAGCACGGAGAGCTGAAACCATGTTGTTTCCCCGCAGGGTCAAACACCGCAAGCAGCACCACCCCCGCCAGCGTGGCCTCGCCAGCGGCGGCACCGAGGTGACCTTCGGTGACTACGGCATCCAGGCGCTGACCCACGCCTACGTGACCAACCGTCAGATCGAGTCGGCGCGTATCGCGATCAACCGGCACATCAAGCGTGGCGGCAAGGTGTGGATCAACATCTTCCCGGACCGCCCGCTGACCAAGAAGCCCGCCGAGACCCGGATGGGGTCCGGTAAGGGCTCCCCGGAATGGTGGGTGGCCAACGTCAAGCCGGGCCGGGTGCTGTTCGAACTCAGCTACCCCAACGAAGCGGTCGCCCGGGCCGCGCTGACCAGGGCGATGCACAAGCTGCCGCTCAAGGCGCGCATCGTCACCCGAGAGGAGCAGTTCTGATGGCAGTGGGAGTCTCCGCCGGTGAACTGCGTGAGCTCACCGACGACGAGCTGACCGAACGGCTGCGCGAGGCCAAGGAAGAGCTGTTCAACCTGCGCTTCCAGCTGGCCACCGGGCAGTTGAGCAACAACCGCCGGCTGCGGGTCGTGCGTCGGGAGATCGCGCGGGTCCACACCGTGCTGCGTGAACGTGAGCTGGGCCTGGCTTCCGGCCCGGATGGTGAGGAGTCGTAATGGCAGAGTCGAAGCAGGACCCGAAGGCCAAGGGGCCCAAGCACACTCCGCGCACCGAGAAGCCGCGGGGCCGGCGCAAGACCCGCATCGGCTACGTGGTCAGCGACAAGATGCAGAAGACCATCGTGGTCGAGCTCGAGGATCGGGTGCGGCACCCGCTCTACGGCAAGATCATCCGCACCACCACCAAGGTGAAGGCGCACGACGAGAACAGCACCGCCGGCGTCGGCGACCGGGTGTCGCTGATGGAGACCCGTCCGCTGTCGGCCACCAAGCGCTGGCGGCTGGTCGAGATCCTGGAGAAGGCCAAGTAGCCCGACCCGCGACCGCCCGCGGGGCGTCTCGACGAATCGCACCGTCCGCAACCGGACCGGTGCGATTCGTGTCTTCGGGCGCGGTTGGGGGCGTCTCGAATCCCTAACGATCCCGTCGCGACGGCGTGGCCGCGTCGGCGCCGGCGTCCCGGCGTGGTCTGGTGGTTGCGATGAAGCGCGTCATGTTGTGGGCACCGGCCATCGCCGCGGCGGTGGCGCTGCCGCTGCTGTCCGAGACCCCGCCGGTGGGCGCCGCCCCCACCACCGACGCTCGCGGCTACGTCAACTCCTCGGCGCGCTGCGACGGCCCGGCGGTGCTGTTCGGCAGCACCGCGTCATCGCGGGTGGCGATCTGCGGCGACGCCGACGCCGGCTACGAGTACCGCGGGGTTCGGCTGTCCGACGGGGCCGCGCTGACCCTGCCGGCCACCGCGTCGGACTCCGGCGCCTACACCGCCACCAACGACGGGGTGACCTACACGGTCTCGGCCAAAACGCTGCGCATCAGCGCGGGCAGCACGGTGCTGCGCAGCGAGCCGATGCTCGACGTGCATGGCGACACCGACGCGCCGGCGACCGAAACGCCGGCGGCCACCCCCGCCGACACCCCGACGCCGTCGACACCGCTGCCGCCGCCGCTGGCGGCCGAGGAGGGCTACACCGCGTCGTGACCGGTGCGGGTCACCGCGGTGTTCGCCGCGAATTTGGTCCCCCGCCGCTGCTCACCTAGTATGTAGGGGTTGCCTAGGGCAGACCTCGGCCGGCGTCCGCGTCGGCCCCGCGTGCCCCGGGTGAACGCAAGACCGTGCACGACCAGGTCGGTATCTGGCGTGCCCGTAAAACCAGGTCAGGAGATCGAGTGATTCAGCAGGAATCGCGGCTCAAGGTTGCCGACAACACCGGCGCCAAGGAGATCTTGTGCATCCGCGTGCTGGGCGGCTCCGGGCGGCGCTACGCCGGCATCGGTGACGTCATCGTCGCCACCGTCAAAGACGCCATCCCCGGCGGCAACGTCAGCCGCGGCGATATCGTCAAAGCGGTGATCGTGCGGACCGCCAAGGAGCGCCGCCGGCCCGACGGCAGCTACATCAAGTTCGACGAGAACGCCGCGGTCATCATCAAAGGCGACAACGACCCGCGCGGTACCCGCATCTTCGGCCCGGTCGGCCGCGAGCTGCGGGAGAAGCGCTTCATGAAGATCATCTCGCTGGCCCCGGAGGTGCTGTAAATGAAGGTGCACAAGGGCGACACGGTGCTGGTGATCGCCGGTAAGGACAAGGGCGCCAAGGGCAAGGTCATCCAGGCCTACCCGGCCCGCAACCGGGTCCTGGTCGAGGGTGTCAACCGGATCAAGAAGCACACCGCGGTCTCGACCAACGAGCGGGGCGCGCAGTCCGGCGGCATCGTCACCCAGGAGGCCTCGATCCACGTCTCCAACGTGATGGTCGTCGACTCCGACGGCAAACCGACCCGCGTGGGCTACCGCATCGACGAGGAGACCGGCAAGAAGGTCCGGGTCTCCAAGCGCAACGGCGAGGACATCTGATGACCACTACCGAGACCACCAAGGTGCAGCCCCGGCTGAAGGTGCGTTACCGCGAGGAGATCCGCGACGCCCTGAACAAGGAGTTCGGCTACGCCAACGTCATGCAGATCCCGACCGTGGTCAAGGTCGTGGTGAACATGGGCGTCGGCGACGCCGCCCGCGACGGCAAGCTGATCAACGGCGCGGTCAACGACCTGTCGCTGATCACCGGGCAGCGCCCGGAGATCCGCCGCGCCCGCAAGTCGATCGCGCAGTTCAAGCTGCGCGAGGGCATGCCGATCGGGGCGCGCGCCACCCTGCGCGGCGACCGGATGTGGGAGTTCCTCGACCGGCTCACCTCGATCGCGCTGCCGCGTATCCGCGACTTCCGCGGCCTGTCGCCCAAGCAGTTCGACGGGACCGGCAACTACACCTTCGGGCTCTCCGAGCAGTCGGTGTTCCACGAGATCGACGTCGACTCCATCGACCGTCCCCGCGGCATGAACATTTCCGTCGTCACCTCGGCGACAACCGACGAAGAAGGACGAGCGCTGCTGCGGGCCCTCGGCTTTCCGTTCAAGGAGAACTGAACAGATGGCGAAGAAAGCACTGATCAACAAGGCGCAGCGCAAGCCCAAGTTCGCGGTGCGCGGTTACACCCGATGCAACAAGTGCGGCCGGCCGCGCTCGGTCTACCGCAAGTTCGGGCTGTGCCGGATCTGCCTGCGCGACATGGCGCACGCCGGCGAACTGCCCGGCGTGCAGAAGGCCAGCTGGTGACCCGATGAACCCAGCGCCCACGACCCGTACCGCACAGCTGCGGCAGGCCCGACCGGGAACCGCCGCAAGGAAGGGGAACCGGCTGTCATGACGATGTCGGATCCGATCGCAGACTTTCTGACCCGTCTGCGCAACGCCAACTCGGCGTACCACGACGAGGTGAGCCTGCCGCACTCGAAGCTCAAGGCCAACATCGCCGAGATCCTCAAGCAGGAGGGCTACATCACCGACTTCCGCGTCGAGGACGCCCGGGTGGGCAAGACGCTGGTGGTCGAGCTGAAGTACGGCCCCAACCGGGAGCGCAGCCTCGCCGGGCTGCGGCGCATCTCCAAG
Organism: Mycobacterium sp. 1274756.6; assembly: GCF_001668625.1. Lineage (GTDB taxonomy): Bacteria > Actinomycetota > Actinomycetes > Mycobacteriales > Mycobacteriaceae > Mycobacterium. The sequence continues at coordinate 2,228 of NZ_LZLJ01000075.1, read as the reverse complement.
CCGGGCCTGCGGGTGTACGCGAAATCGACCAGCCTGCCCCGGGTGCTCGGCGGTCTGGGCGTGGCGATCATCTCCACGTCCTCGGGCCTGGTCACCGACCGGCAGGCCGCCAGACAGCGCGTGGGCGGCGAAGTCCTCGCCTACGTGTGGTGAGAGGGGCGGAGAACAATGTCACGAATTGGTAAAGAACCGGTCCCCGTCCCGAACGGGGTGGACGTCAACATCGACGGCCGCCACGTCTCGGTCAAGGGCCCCAAGGGAACCCTCGAGCTCATGGTCTCCGAGCCGCTCGGGGTCAGCCGCAACGACGACGGCCAGATCGTGGTCAGCCGGCCCGACGACCACCGGGAGAACCGGGCCCTGCACGGGCTGAACCGCACCCTGGTGGCCAACCTGATCACCGGCGTCACCGAGGGCTACACCACCAACATGGAGATCCACGGGGTCGGCTACCGCGTGCAGCTGAAGGGCTCCAACCTGGAGTTCGCGCTCGGGTTCAGCCACCCCGTCGTGGTCGAGCCGCCCGACGGGATCAGCTTCGCGGTGGAAAGCCCGACGAAGTTCTCGATCTCGGGCATCGACAAGCAAAAGGTCGGTCAGATCTCGGCGAACATCCGCCGGCTGCGCCGCCCCGACCCCTACAAGGGCAAGGGCGTGCGCTACCGGGGTGAGCAGATTCGCCGCAAGGTCGGAAAGACAGGTAAGTAGTCATGGCGCAGACACCTCCCGCCGCCACCGAGCGGAAGCCGGTGGGGCAGAACATCTCCGCAACCCGGCGGATCGCCCGCAAGCGTCGGCACGCCCGGCTGCGCAAGCACATCTCCGGCACCGCCGAGCGGCCGCGCCTGGTGGTGCACCGCTCCTCGCGGCACATCCACGTGCAGTTGGTCAACGACCTCAACGGCACCACCCTGGCCGCCGCGTCGTCGATCGAAGCCGACGTGCGGGCCGTGGAGGGCGACAAGAAAGCCCACAGTGTGCGGGTCGGCCAGCTCATCGCCGAGCGGGCCAAGGCCGTCGGGATCGACACCGTGGTCTTCGACCGCGGGGGCTACACCTACGGCGGACGGATCGCCGCGCTGGCCGACGCCGCGCGCGAGAACGGATTGACCTTCTGATGACGGACAGCAACGAGAGGACCGCATGATGGCGGAACAGCCGGGTGGCGCGACTGCCCAGGGCGGCGCGGACACGCGCGGCCGCCGCCGCGACGGCGGTCGCGGCCGGGACCGCGACGACAAGAGCAACTACCTGGAGCGCGTGGTCGCGATCAACCGGGTTTCCAAGGTGGTCAAGGGTGGTCGGCGCTTCAGCTTCACCGCCCTGGTCATCGTCGGTGACGGCAACGGCATGGTCGGTGTCGGCTACGGCAAGGCCAAGGAAGTGCCCGCCGCGATCGCCAAGGGCGTCGAGGAAGCCCGCAAGAACTTCTTCCGGGTGCCGCTGATCGGTGGCACCATCACCCATCCGGTGCAGGGCGAGGAGGCCGCAGGCGTGGTGCTGCTGCGCCCGGCCAGCGCCGGTACCGGTGTGATCGCCGGCGGCGCGGTGCGTGCCGTGCTGGAATGCGCCGGGGTGCGCGACGTCCTGTCGAAGTCGCTGGGCAGCGACAACGCGATCAACGTGGTGCACGCCACGGTGACCGCGCTGAAGATGCTGCAGCGGCCCGAGGAAGTCGCCGCGCGCCGCGGTCTGCCGATCGAGGATGTGGCGCCGGCCCGGATGCTCCAGGCCCGCCGGGAGAGTGAAGCCCTGGCCGCCACCGCGCAAGAAGGAACCGCGTAGCCATGGCCGAAGCGAAGACCAAGCAGCTCAAGATCACCCAGGTGCGCAGCACCATCGGTGCCCGGTGGCGGCAGCGGGAGAGCCTGCGCACCCTCGGACTGCGCAAGATCCGGCAGTCGGTGATCCGCGATGACAACCCGCAGACCCGCGGGCTCATCGCGGCCGTGCACCATCTCGTCCAGGTGGAGGATGCCTGATGACCATCAAACTGCATGACCTGAGCCCCGCGCCCGGGTCCAAGACCGCCCGGACCCGCGTCGGCCGCGGTGACGGCTCCAACCGGGGCAAGACCGCCGGGCGCGGCACCAAGGGCACCAAGGCCCGCAAGAACGTGCCGGTCACCTTCGAGGGTGGCCAGATGCCGATCCACATGCGGCTGCCCAAGCTCAAGGGCTTCCGCAACCGGTTCCGCACCGAGTACGCGGTCGTCAACGTCGGTGACC
>NZ_LZLJ01000074.1 GCF_001668625.1 Mycobacterium sp. 1274756.6 | reverse complement strand
GGTGATCACCCAGCTGCGCCCGGCGTCGGACAACCCCAGGTCGTCCTGGATGCGGGGCAGCGCCACGATCGCGACCGTGCTGTCCATGGTGGCCAGCAGCTGCATCCCGCCGATGGCGATGACCGCGGCCACGAACCGGTAGGAGGGCAGCCAGGCCGGGTAGAACCTGCTCACATCGTTCATCCGGGCTACCCGCTCCGCATCGTTGAGAGCCGTCATAGCGGGCTACCCTACAGTAATATTAAGAAGAGTTTAAGCGCCGAAGCCGGCGACCGGTCCGATCACGATGATCGCCGGGGGCCGAATCCCCTCGGCGCGGATCTTTTCCGGCGCCTCGGCCAGCGTCGCCCGCAGCGTGTATTCGGCGGCGGTGGTGCCGTGCTGCACCACCAGCACCGGGGTTTCCGCAGGTCGACCGCCCGCCAGCAGCGCCGCGCTGAACTGCTCGATGCGTTCGACCGCCATCAGCAGCACGATCGTGCCGGACATCTTCGCCAATGCGTCCCAATTCACTAACGATTCGGGCGAGCCGGGCGGCACATGGCCGCTGACCACCACGAATTCGTGGTTGACCGCGCGGTGGGTGACCGGCACCCCGGCCAGCGCGGGCACCGCTATGGCGCTGGTCACACCGGGCACCACGGTGACCGGGATCCCGGCCTCGGCGCAGGCCTGCACCTCCTCGTAGCCGCGGGCGAACACGAACGGGTCCCCGCCTTTGAGCCGCACCACGAACTTGCCGGCCCGGGCCCGCTCGATGAGCACCGCGTTGATGGCGTCCTGGGCCATCGCCCGCCCGTAGGGGATCTTGGCGGCGTCGATGACCTCCACGTGGGCACCCAGCTCGCCGAGCAGCTGCGGCGGGGCCAGCCGGTCGGCCACCACCACGTCGGCCTCGGCGAGCAGCCGCCGCCCGCGCACCGTGATCAGCTCCGGGTCGCCCGGGCCGGCCCCGACCAGCGCCACCCCGCCGGGGGCGGCGTCGGCGCTGTGCACGCTGACCGCGCCGGTCTGCAGCGCCTCGGCGATCGCCGAGCGGATCGCCGCCGAGCGGCGGTGCTCCCCACCGGCGAGCACCCCGATCAGCAGGCCGGCGTGGTCGACGGTGGCCGGGGTGACCGCGCTGCCGGCCACGGCGATGTCGGCGCGCACACAGAAGATCTGCCTGCGGTCGGCCTCGGCGACAACGGCGGCGTTGACCGCCGGGTCGTCGGTGGCGGCCAGCGCGTACCAGGCGCCGTCGAGGTCCCCGTCGCGGTAGTCGCGCAGTGTCAGCGTGATGCCGGGCATGGCCTCGACCGCCGGGGTGGCCGCGCGGGTGATGACGTGCACGTCGGCGCCGCTGGCGGCCAGCAGCCCGAGGCGCCGCTGGGCGACGTTGCCGCCGCCGACCACGACGACCTTGCGGCCGGCCAGCCGCAGCCCGACCAGGTAGGCGTTCTCACTCGGTTGCTCGCTCACCCGGCCAACCTAACCGCGTGCGCGACGAAGCGCGCCACCGCCTGCGGCGCGCCGGCCGGATGGGTGTGCAGGTATGCCGCGTGCAGCCGGGGCCCGGCGGCCCCGTCGGCGACGGTGGCCCCGTCGGCGCCGCGGTACAGCCAGGCCGGCGCCGGGGCGTCGGCGAACGTCACCGCGGTGCGGTGGAACTCGTGGCCGACCACCCGCGCGCCGGCCGGGTGCGCCGGGGAGTCGGTGGCGGCGACCGCGTCGCGGTAGCCCAGGGTGAGCCGGTCGGTGAAGTGCGCCGCCCCGGCCAGCACCCCGCACATCGGTGCCCCGTCCAGCTCGCTGAGCAGGTAGGTCAGCCCGGCGCATTCGGCGTGGATCGGGGCGCGCCCGGCCAGGGTCGCGACCTGCTGGCGCAGCCCGGTGTTGGCCGACAGCTCCGCGGCGTACTGCTCGGGGAAGCCGCCGGGCAGCACCAGCGCGGCGGCGCCGGCCGGCAGCGGCTCGGCCAGCGGGTCGAACTCGGTGGTCTGCGCGCCGGCCGCGCGCAGCAGCTCACCGTGTTCGGGGTAGCCGAAGCTGAACGCCTTGCCGGCGGCGAGCGCGACGACCGGGCGGCCCGCCGCCGGGCCGACCTCGGTGTGCGGGTCCCAGGCCGGGCCGGCCGGTGCGGCGGCGGCGAGCGCCGCCACCGCGGCCAGGTCGACGTGGCGGGCGGTCAGCGCGGTCATCGCGGCGACCGCGGCGGCGGCGGCGCGGCCGTGTTCGGCGGCGGTGACCAGGCCCAGATGCCTGCTGGGGACGGCGAGTTCGGTGTCGCGGGGGATGGCGCCGAGCACCGGCACACCGGCCTGCTCGCAGGCCGACTCCAGCACCGCCCGGTGCCGCGGTGAGCCGACCCGGTTGAGGATCACCCCGGCGATGCGGGTGGCCGGGTCGAACGTGGTGAAGCCGTGCAGCAGGGCGGCGATGCTGTGGCTTTGGCCGCGCGCGTCGACGACCAGCAGCACCGGCGCCCCGAGCAGCGCGGCGACCCGCGCGGTGGAGCCGGCCGCCACGCCGGTGGCCGCCGGGTCGATGCGGCCGTCGAACAGGCCCATCACGCCCTCGACGACGGCGATGTCGGCGCCGGCGGCGCCGTGCCGGTACAGCGGGCCGATCCGGTTCTCCCCCACCAGGATCGGGTCGAGGTTGCGGCCGGGCCGGCCGGTGGCCAGCGCGTGATAGCCGGGGTCGATGAAATCCGGCCCGACCTTGAACCCGGCCACCCGGTGCCCGGCCGCACGCAGCGCCCCCATCAGACCCGTTGCGACCGTGGTCTTTCCGGATCCGGAGGCGGGCGCGGCGATCACCACGGCCGGGGTGGGCGCCACTGCCCCGCCCTACCGCGGGCCGGTCGCGGCGCGGACCGGCCTCACCATTCGATGCCCTTCTGGCCCTTGCGCCCGGC